>CAVWWE010000008.1:0-14566 GCA_963758575.1 uncultured Actinomycetes bacterium | reverse complement strand
GGGGCCAGAGGGCAGAGCTAGGCACCTCCCGCTGTAATGTCGGGGATGTTACGCAAGACCCCTGGAGGACGAGTGACAGCGGCGGACCTGGCAGCTACCACGGGCATCGAGGTGCCCACCGGGCTGCTGATCGGTGGGGAATGGACCAAGGGCGGCGCCGGTGTGATCGGCGTCACCGACCCGGCCACCGAAGAGATCATCGCGGAAGTCGCCGACGCCACGGCGGAGGACTCGCTGGAAGCGGTGGCCGCGGCGCACGCCGCGCTGCCCGGCTGGGCGGCCACCCCGCCCCGGCAGCGGGCCGAATGCCTGCGCCGGGCCTGGGCCCTGATGACCGAGCGGTCCGAGGCGATAGCCCGGCTGATGGTGCTGGAGAACGGCAAGGCGCTGCCGGACGCGCGGGCCGAGGCAGTCTACTCGGCCGAGTTCTTCCGCTGGTACGCCGAGGAAGCGGTCCGGCTGGAGGGCTCGCTGGTCACCGCGCCCGCTGGCGGCTACCGGATCATGGTGCAGCACCAGCCGGTCGGGGTCAGCGTGCTGATCACGCCATGGAACTTCCCGGCCGCGATGGCCACCCGCAAGATCGGCCCGGCGCTGGCCGCGGGCTGCACCGTGGTGCTCAAGCCGGCCAAGGAGACACCGCTCACCGCGCTGGCGGTGGCCGACATCCTGCGCGAGGCGGGCGTGCCGGACGGCGTAGTCAACGTGGTGACCACGTCCTCAGCCAGCCGGTTCAGCCAGGCCGTGCTGGCCGACCCGCGGGTGCGCAAGCTGTCCTTCACCGGGTCCACCGAGGTCGGCCGGGTACTGCTGAAGGCGGCCGCCGACCAGGTGATCAACTGCTCCATGGAGCTGGGCGGCAACGCGCCGTTCCTGATCTTCGAGGACGCGGACATCAAGGCCGCGCTGGACGGCGCGTTCCTGGCCAAGATGCGCAACGGCGGCGAGGCGTGCACCGCGGCCAACCGGTTCTACGTGCACGAGGCGGTGGCCGACGAGTTCACCGCGGCGTTCGCGGCCCGGCTCGGCGCGCTCAAGGTGGGCCCCGGGCTGGAGCCGGGCACCGAACTGGGCCCGCTGGTCAACGAGGACACCCGGTCCAAGGTGGCCAGCCTGGTGGACGAGGCGGCGTCGGCGGGCGGCCGGGTGCTCACCGGCGGCGCGGTCCCGGACCGGCGCGGCTACTTCTACGCGCCGACCGTGCTGGACAACGTCCCGCCCGGGGCCGGCATCCTGAACGAGGAGATCTTCGGGCCGGTGGCGCCGATCGTCCGGTTCAGCTCGGACGAGGAGGCCATCCGCTGGGCCAACCACACCGAGTACGGCCTGGTCTCTTACGTCTACACCGGCGACCTGCGCCGTGCGCTGCGGGTGTCCGAAGCGCTGGAGGCCGGCATGGTTGGCATCAACCGCGGCGTGGTGTCCGACCCGGCGGCGCCGTTCGGCGGGGTCAAGCAGTCTGGGATCGGCCGTGAGGGGGGCCATGACGGGATGCTGGAGTTCACCGAGTCCAAGTACATCGCCGTCGATTGGTAGGCCGACACGGCCCCCCCGACCCCCCCTGCTGGCGCTCCCTAGTCGCCGCGTGACATAGGGTCTGGTGAGCGACCATGGACAGACGAATCTTCGGCCTGGAAAACGAATACGGGGTCACCTGCACCTTCCGCGGCAGCAGGCGGCTGTCGCCGGACGAGGTAGCCAGGTACCTCTTCCGCCGCGTGGTGTCCTGGGGCAGGAGCAGCAATGTCTTCCTGCGCAACGGCGCCCGGCTCTACCTCGACGTCGGCAGCCATCCTGAGTACGCCACCCCGGAGTGCGACAACATCCTCGACCTGGTGGTGCACGACAAGGCGGGCGAGCGGATCCTGGAAGGCCTGCTGGTGGACGCGGACCGCAGGCTCCGCGAGGAGGGCATCGCCGGGGACATCTACCTGTTCAAGAACAACACCGACTCGGCGGGCAACTCCTACGGCTGCCACGAGAACTACCTGGTCGGCCGGCACGGCGAGTTCGGCCGGCTGGCCGACATCCTGATCCCGTTCCTGGTCACCCGGCAGGTGATCTGCGGCGCGGGCAAGGTGCTGCAGACCCCGCGCGGCGCGGTGTACTGCGTCAGCCAGCGGGCCGAGCACATCTGGGAAGGGGTGTCCTCGGCCACCACCCGGTCCCGGCCGATCATCAACACCCGGGATGAGCCGCACGCCGATGCGGAGCGGTTCCGCCGGCTGCACGTGATCGTCGGCGACTCGAACATGAGCGAGACGACCATGCTGCTCAAGGTGGGCGCGACCGACCTGGTGCTGCGCATGGTCGAGGCGGGCACGGTGATGCGCGACCTGACCCTGGAGAACCCGATCCGGGCCATCCGGGACGTCAGCCACGACATGACCGGCCGCCGCCGGGTCCGGCTGGCCAACGGCCGGGAGGCCAGCGCGCTCGACATCCAGCGTGAGTACCTGGCCAAGGCCAAGGACTTCACCGACCGGCGCGGCGCCGACGCGATCACCAAGCGGGTACTCGACCTGTGGGAGCGCACCCTGCTCGCGGTGGACACCGGCGACTTCAGCCTGGTGGACCGGGAGATCGACTGGATCACCAAGTACCAGCTGATCGAGCGGTACCGGGCCAAGCACGACCTGCCGCTGGCCTCGCCGCGGGTGGCCCAGCTGGATCTCGCCTACCACGACGTGCACCGCGGCCGCGGCCTGTACTACCTGCTGCAGCGGCGCGGCGCGGTGGCCCGGACGGCCCGGGACATCGACATCTTCGAGGCGAAGTCGATCCCGCCGCAGACCACCCGGGCCCGGCTGCGCGGGGAGTTCATCCGGCGGGCCCAGGAGCGGCGCCGCGACTTCACCGTGGACTGGGTGCATCTCAAGCTGAACGACCAGGCGCAGCGGACCGTGCTGTGCAAGGACCCGTTCCGCAGCGTGGATGAGCGGGTGGAGAAGCTCATCGCCGGTATGTGACCGGGTCGGCCCGGGAAACGTAGCAACGTAATGGTATGGCAACGTAACCTGCGCGCCGCGCTCAGGTGATGCCGGTAGGCTGACGACGCTCATAATCGGAGATGACAAGGTTTCCCATGCGACGCATTGCCGTGCTGCTTTCTGCCCCGCTGCTCGCCGTGGCCCCGCTGGCCGTGGCCGCCTGCGGGTCGTCCGGCTCCTCGACCCCGTCGGTCACGGTAAGTGGCTCGTTCGGCAAGAGCCCGACGATCACCATCCCGAACCAGACGGCGAGCAGCAACCTCACCGTAAAGACCCTCATCAAGGGCAGCGGACCCGCGCTGAGCAAGTCAGACGCGTTCGTCGGCAACTATGCCGTGTACATCTGGAGCGGCAAGACGCACAAGCTCGCGCAGAGCACGTTCCAGACCAAGACCCCCCAGCTGTTCAGCGGCACTCTGCTGCCCGGGCTGGAGACCGCCCTGCAGGGCAAGACGATGGGCAGCCGGGTGCTGGCCGTCATCCCGCCCAAGGACGGCTACGGCAAGTCCGGGAACTCCTCGGCCGGGGTCAGCGCCAGCGACACCCTGGTCTTCGTGATCGACATGATCAAGGAGTTCGCCAACAACGCGGCCGCGACTGGCTCGCAGGTGTCCAACGGTGGCGGCTCGCTGCCCACGGTCACCGCGAAGTCCGGTTCCGCCCCGGTCATCAAGATCCCGTCACACCAGGCACCGTCCGGCCTGGTCACCAAGACGCTGATCAAGGGCTCGGGGCCGGTGGTGGCCAAGGGCCAGACCGTGGTCACCCAGTACGTCGGCTCGATCTGGCGGACCGGCAAGGTGTTTGACTCGTCCTGGTCCCGCGGTGAGCCGTTCGGCTTCACCATCGGTGCCACGCCCAGCCAGGTCATCACCGGCTGGGACAAGGGCCTGGTCGGGCAGACCGTGGGCAGCCGGGTGATGCTGATCGTGCCGCCCGCGGAGGGCTACGGCAAGACCGGCAGCTCGCAGGCGGGCATCAAGGGCACCGACGTGTTGGTGTTCGTGGTGGACATCCTGGGCGCGGTCAACCCGACGTCGAGCTGACCCGGTCGGTCAGCCCGTCCGCCATCAGCCCGAGCCCGATGCCGACCAGCCAGGCGTCCTTAGCCAGCGGGACGCCTGGCTGGGTCGGCCGGAGGCTGCCCTCCTTGCGCATCCCTGGCGTCTTCAGGTAGAGGCCGATCAGGCCGCCGGAGAACGCGGTCAGTGCCGCCCCGGCCACCGCGGCGGGCACCACCGGCAGCAGCAGCGTGGTGCCGACGGCGATCTCCCCGATGGCCAGCGCGCGGGTGAAATCCTCCGGCTTCAGCTTGCCGAGGAACGGGTACGTGTTACTGGCCATGCCGTGCAGCCGGGCCGCGGTCTCCTGGTCAGCTGACAGCTTGCCCACACCGGAATTCAGGATGAACGCGCCAGTGGCGAGCCGGGGCGGCAGCGTCCGGGCGAGTGATGCGAAGCTCATGGTCAGCGCTTCCTTTGCCGGGGGGATGGGACTCCCTATTCTCCAGTCCCAGTCCCGGGTGCGGCGAGCAGGGCGGCGGCATGCCGCCCGGCGGCCGCCGCGGCCAGGAAATAGGCCTGGTCCTCGTCCAGGCCCCGGCCCATCGAGGACAGCGGCACCGGGCAGCCGCGCAGCGCGCCGGCCAGGCCCTCGACGCCGACCGTGACCAGCTTGTGCCGGCCGGCCAGCACCGCGGCCTGCTCGGCCACCCGCGCGCCGAACGTCCCGGGCAGGTCGGGCAGGACCACGTCAGCAGCGGCCAGCGCGACCCGGCCGTAGCTGGTCAGGCTGTGATGGGACACCCCGCGATGCCGCTCCCGCGGGTCGGCGTCGCTGATCCGCAGCGCGGCCACCGGCCGGCCGCCGAGCACGGCGGCCGCGTTGACTGCCTCACCGCAGGCCACGCCAGAGAACCCCCACCGGGTTCCGGTGCCCAGGTTGCCTGGCCCCTGGGTGACCACGATCACGTCCGCGCCCAGCACATGCCGGGCGGCCAGCAATCCCGTGTGCACGGTGACCGTCTCCAGATCGCCGCCGAACGCCTGTCCGGTGCTGATCGTGCCGCGCAGCCACCCAGCCGCCCGCAGCCCGGCGGCGGTGCGGGAGAACCAGGCCGGCAGCGCGCCGCCGTCCAGCATCACGTACGCCGCCGGGACGGGGCGGCTGGCCCGCAGCCCGGCCAGCACCGCGGGCAGCGCGGAATGCAGGTCCGCGATCACCACCGGCACCCCGCCGAGGTCGTCCGCGGCGCGCAGCACCTCGTGGTGCGGGGAATCCGGCTCGTCCGCGCCGAGCACGGTGGCCTGCAACGGCGTGTAGCGCGCCTTGACCAGGTGGCCGGGGCCGGACGGGTCGGCGGGCAGCCGGTCCGGCAGCGCCACCACCAGGGCATATCCGCCGGTGCCCAGGCCCATGGCCAGCGCGGTGGTGTTCAGCAGCACCCGGTCGCCCGGCCCGGGACGGCCGGTCAGTTCCGGGTAGGCCAGCGCCCGTACCGGGCCGTCGCCGGTGTCCACATCGAGTTCTACCGCACCGGGCCACTCGCGGCGGATCGCCAAAACTGTGCCACTGCGCCACCTGATCACTCCCGCAGGGTAGCGTCATTGTCGACGGGCGGGATTTGGGCGAGGAACTGCGATGTCACGAAGGAAGACCGAGCGTCTGCTCGGCTTGGTGGTCTGCCTGCTGTCCAGCGAGCGGTACCTGACGGCGGTGCAGATCCGGGCGGCCGTGCCCGGGTACCCGGAGTCCTTCGAGGCGTTCAAGCGGATGTTCGAGCGGGACAAGGAAGAGCTCCGCGAGCTGGGTATCCCGCTGGAAACCGGGTCGAATTCGGCGTTCGATGAGGAACCGGGGTACCGCATCCCGCGGCAGGCCTACGTGCTGCCGGAGATCCGGCTGGAGCCGGACGAAGCCGCCGTGCTGTCGCTGGCCGCCCGGGTGTGGCGGCAGGCGGAACTGGCCGGGGCGGCGGCGGGCGCGCTGCTCAAGCTGCGCGCCGCCGGGGTGGACGCCGAGGAGTCGCCGCAGCCCGGCATCGAGCCCCGGCTGACCGCCGAGGCCGCGTTCGGCCCGCTGTGGGAGGCGGTGCGGGACCGGCGGCCGGTCACGTTCGCCTACCGGGCGGCCGGGCGCAGCGAGCCGCAGCAGCGGCGGCTTGACCCCTGGGGCGTGGTCAACCGGCATGGCCGGTGGTACGTGGCCGGGCACGACCGCGACCGGGACGCGGTGCGGGTGTTCCGGCTCAGCCGGATCGAGGGCCCGGTGCGGTTCACCGGCCGGCCGGGTCGGTGACCGTGCCGGACGATACCGACGTACGGGAGACGGTCCGGGAGATGGACACCCAGCCGCTGGCCCAGCGGACCGCGCTGCTCCGAGTCCGGGCCGGGGCGGGGCACGGCCTCCGCCGGCACGCGGCGTCGGTGCGGCCAGACGGTGACGGCTGGGATCTGGTCGAGACGCGGTACTCCGACGCGGGCTGGTACGCCGAGTATCTGGCGTCCTTCGGCCGGGCGGTCATCGCGATGGAGCCCACCGACCTGCGCGAGGCCGTCATCACCCAGCTGAAAGGGGCGCTGGCGTGAGTACCTCGCCCGCCACCGGGTCGGCCCGGCTGCAGCGGCTGCTGGCCCTGGTGCCCTACGTGGTCAGCCGCAAGGCGGTCGGGCTGGCCGAGACGGCCGCCGCGTTCGGGGTCAGCGAGCGCGAACTGGTGAACGACCTCAACCTGCTGTGGTGCGTGGAGCTGCGCGCGCCGGACCCGTACTGCCCGATCGACCTGTCCTACGAGGGCGGCGAGATCGTGGTCAGCCAGGCCGAGCAGATGGACCGCCCGCTCCGGCTGGCCGTGGACGAGGCGAGCGCGCTGCTGGTGGCGCTGCGCATGCTGGCCGAGGTCGGCGCGGGTGGGGATGCGCTGAGCCGGACCATCGCCAAGCTGGAAGCCGCCGCGGGCGAGGCCGGGGTGCCGAGCGCCCAGGTGGCGGTCCAGGTAGACAAGGTCGCCCAGCAGGCGGTGCTGACCCAGTTGCAGGATGCGCTGGCCCGCGGCCGGCTGGTGCATTTGTCGTACTACGTCCCGGGCCGGGACGAGACCACCGAACGCGACGTGGACCCCATGCGGCTGCTGGTCGTGGAGGGCCGCACCTACCTGGAGGGCTGGTGCCGGCTGGCCGAGGCGGTCCGGCTGTTCCGGCTGGACCGGGTGCTCGGCCTGCAGGTCCGCGACGAGCCCGCCAGCGTGCCCGCCGAGGCCGAGCCGAAGGACGTGGACCAGGGCCTGTACCGGCCGGCCCCGGAAGATCTCCAGGTGGAGATCGAATTGGCCCCGCTCGGCCGGTGGGTGGCCGAGTACTACCCGTGCGAGGCCGCCGCGGAGCTGGCCGACGGGCGGCTGCGGGTGAAATTGCGCACTCCGGACAGCCGCTGGGTCCGGCGGCTGGCGCTGCGGCTGGGCGAAAACGGGCGGGTCATCGCGCCCGCCGACCTCGCCGCGCAGGTCAGGGAAGATGCAGCCGCCGCACTTGCCCAGTACGATTGATCGCGTTCACAATGACGGGACCGGGGCTACTTGCCCCAGTTGGCTAAACCGTCACCGTTAGGTGACCCGGCCGACGCGTCAGACCGGATATGAAGGTCTCACGTGTAGGCTCGTTCTGATAGTGACCCAGCGCGGGGGTACAGACACCCCCGGTGAAGAGGGCGGAAATGATTGGCGACCTGTTCGACAGCCCGTGGAAGATCCTGATCGTCGCCGTCGTGCTGATCGTGCTGTTCGGCTCCAAGAAGCTGCCCGACGCGGCCCGGTCCCTCGGCAAGTCGATGCGCATCCTCAAGACGGAAGTACAGGACATGCGCGAGCACGACGACGACGAGCCGAAGCCGGCCCAGGCCCTCACGGCCCAGCCGGCTGCAGCCGGCCGAGCCGACCCAGGCTCAGGTGGAGGCGCTGCAGCAGCAGATCCGCGACCTCCAGTCGAAGTCGGACACCGCGCAGGGTGCTCCGGTGGAGACGCCGCGCACTCAGGCCAGCTGACCCCGCCGGGGGTAACCCGCGATGACGAAGCTGGGCGACACGGTCAAGGGCGCGCGCGTGCTCAGCGCGCGGATCCGGGACAGTAATCCGGACGGCCGGATGCCGCTCATGGATCACATCCGTGAGCTGCGCAACCGGCTGGTCAAGATCTGCCTCGCGCTGATCGTCGGCACCGGCATCGGGCTGATCCCCGTGGTCTTCCACCGGGTCTGGAACTTCGTCCGCCACCCGTTCTGCTCGGCCGTCATCAACGGCCACAGCGGCTGCCACGTTATCGGCGACCAGCTCATCCTGCAGGGCGTGTTCGACCCGTTCATGCTGCGGGTGGAGGTCGCGTTCTTCTTCGGGCTGATCGTCACCAGCCCGATCTGGCTGTACCAGCTGTGGGCGTTCGTCGCGCCTGGGCTGTACCGCCGGGAGAAGAGGTGGACCTACCTGTTCGTCGGCACCGCCGTCCCGCTGTTCCTCGGCGGCGGCGCGCTGGCCTACTACGCGATGAGCCGGGGCCTGCGCTATCTGCTGGGCCTGGCCCCCGTGCACGTCCTGGTGCTGCCCAGCGTGTCCACCTACCTCAGCTACTTCACGGCCATGCTGCTCGGCTTCGGGCTGGCCTTCGAACTGCCGCTGCTGCTGCTCATGCTGAACATGGTCGGCATCCTGAGCCACGCGTTCTTCAAGCGCTGGCGGCGGCTGATGATCTTCGCGGTGTTCGTGTTCGCCGGCATCGCGTCGCCCAGCCCGGACCCGGTGACCATGCTGCTGCTGGCCGTGCCGTGCCTGGTCCTGGTCGAGATCGCCGAGGTCATCATCTGGATGAACGACCGGCGGCGGGCCGCCCGGCCGTCGATGTACGAGGGCCTGGCCGACGACGAGGCGGCCCCGCTGGACGACGACGAGCCGGTCAACCAGCACCACTGATCCGTACCGTCCGCCCGCTCACTTAGGCTGGGGGCATGTCAACGCCTGCCAGCCCGGCGCAGCGTTACGCCGCGTTCCGCCGGCAGAGCGAGGATGGCGCGGAGCTAGCTGCCTTCCAGGTGCTGTACGACTTCACCTTCGACGACTTCCAGCGCCGGGCATGCAAGGCACTGAACGGCGGGCACGGCGTGCTGGTGGCCGCGCCCACCGGCTCGGGCAAGACGGTGATCGGCGAGTTCGCGGTGCACCTGGCCCTGGCCGAGGGGCGTAAGTGCTTCTACACCACGCCGATCAAGGCGCTGTCCAACCAGAAGTACGGCGACCTGGTCCGCCGCTACGGGCCGGACCAGGTCGGCCTGCTGACCGGGGACAACAGCATCAACGGCGAGGCGCCGGTGGTGGTGATGACCACCGAGGTGCTGCGCAACATGCTGTACGGCGGCTCGCCGACGCTGTCCGGGCTCGGCTACGTGGTGCTGGACGAGGTGCACTACCTGGCCGACCGGTTCCGCGGCGCGGTCTGGGAAGAGGTGATCATTCACCTGCCGGAGTCGGTCCGGGTGGTCGCGCTGTCCGCCACGGTGAGCAACGCCGAGGAGTTCGGCGACTGGCTGGCCCAGGTGCGCGGCGGCACCACCGTCATCGTGGACGAGCACCGGCCGGTGCCGCTGTGGCAGCACATGCTGGTCGGCGGCCGGCTCTACGACCTGTTCATGGAATCCGGCCCGGGCCGCGGCGACCGGGAACGGCGCGCCCGGGTCAACCCGGAACTGGTCCGGCTGGCCCGGCGGGACGACTGGGCCGCGCGCAAGGCGCCCGGGCGGCCCGCCCGCGGCGGGCGGCGGCCGGCCCGGTTCCGCGCGCCGCGCCGGCCCGAGGTCATCGCCCGGCTGGACCCGGCCGGGCTGCTGCCCGCCATCACGTTCATCTTCAGCCGGGCCGGCTGTGAGGCTGCGGTCCGGCAGTGCCTGGACGCGGGCGTCCGGCTGACCACCGCGGACGAGGCGGCGGCCATCACCGAGATCGCCGAGCGGCGCACCCGGGACATCCCCGAGTCCGACCTGCCGGTGCTCGGCTACCTGGAGTGGCTGACCGGCCTGCAGCGCGGCATCGCCGCGCACCACGCCGGGATGCTCCCCACGTTCAAGGAAGTGGTCGAAGAACTGTTCGAGGCCGGGCTGGTCCGCGCGGTGTTCGCCACCGAGACGCTGGCCCTGGGCATCAACATGCCGGCCCGGACGGTGGTCATCGAGCGGCTGGACAAGTGGAATGGGGAGAACCACGCCGACCTGACACCGGGGGAGTACACCCAGCTCACCGGGCGGGCCGGGCGCCGCGGCATCGACGTGGAAGGGCACGCGGTGGTGCTCTGGCAGCCGGGCGTGGACCCGCTGGCCGTGGCCGGCCTGGCCGGCACCCGGACCTACCCGCTCAACTCCAGCTTCCGGCCGTCCTACAACATGGCCGTCAACCTGGTCGGGCAGGCCGGCCTGGACAAGGCGGCCGCGCTGCTCGAATCGTCGTTTGCCCAGTTCCAGGCAGATCGCGCGGTGGTCGGCATCGCCCGGCAGGCGCGCCGCAGCCGGGCCGCGCTGGACGAGCTCGGGGTGGCCTGCGACCACGGCGACTACGCGGAGTACCACGCGCTGCGCCAGGAGCTGACCGGGCTGGAGGCGGAGGCGGCCCGGGGCCGGTCGGCGGACCGGTGGGCCCAGGCCCGGCGGTCCCTGGAGCAGCTGTGCCGCGGCGACATCATCCTGGTGCCGGCCGGCCGCCGGTCCGGCCTGGCCGTGGTCCTCGACCCGGGGTTGGCGGGCGGGAACTCACGGGATGGCAACCGGCGCGCCGGGCATGACGGCAACGCCCCGCTGCCACTGGTGCTCACCATCGGCCGCCAGGTCAAGCGGCTGTCCCTGGCCGACTTCCCGACCCCGGTCCACCCGATCGACCGGCTGCGGATACCGAACAGCTTCAGCGCCCGGTCCCCGCAGCACCGCCGCGACCTGGCCGCCAGCATGCGCAACAAGCTGGCCGGGCAGGACATCCCACGGCGCACCCCGGAGCCGCCGCCGCGGGCCCAGGAGGACATTGCCCGGCTGCGCCGGCAGCTCCGCCAGCATCCGTGTCACAGCTGCCCGGACCGGGACGCGCACGCCCGGGAGGCGGAGCAGCGGACCCGGCTGGAGCACGAGGTGACCGGCCTGGAAGCCAACGTGGCAGCCCGGTCACACGTAATCGCGCGCACCTTCCAGCGGGTCTGCGCCGTCCTGGAGCGGCTCGGCTACCTGGCCGGTGGCCAGGTCACCCCAGACGGCAGGCGGCTCGGCGACCTGTACACCGAGCTGGACCTGCTGGCCGCGGAGTGCCTGCGCCGCGGGCTGTGGGACGGACTGGACCCAGCCGAGCTGGCCGCCTGCGTGTCCGTGCTGACGTTCGAGTCCCGGCAGAACGACGAGGACGCGCCGGCCCGGATGCCAGGCGGCCCGGTGCGGGACGTGGTCGCGTCCATGGTGTCCGTCTGGGGCGAGCTGGACGAGCTGGAAAAGGAACACCGCCTGTCGTTCATGCGCCTGCCCGAGCCGGGCTTCGCCTGGGCCGCGCAC
The DNA here is from genome assembly GCA_963758575.1 of uncultured Actinomycetes bacterium. Classification (GTDB taxonomy): domain Bacteria; phylum Actinomycetota; class Actinomycetes; order Streptosporangiales; family Streptosporangiaceae; genus RYN-230. The sequence goes on along the minus strand of CAVWWE010000008.1, from coordinate 3,017 downwards.
GCCTGGGCGCGTGGCAAGCCGCTGGAGCAGGTGCTGGACACGCTGACCCCGGGCGACTTCGTCCGCGCCGTCAAGCAGCTCATCGACCTGCTCGGGCAGATCGCGGTGGCGGCCGGCCCAGGCAGCCCGCTGGCGTCCACCGCGCACGCCGCCGCGGATGCGCTGCGCCGCGGCGTGGTCGCCTACTCGTCGGTGGGTTAGCGCCCAACCGCATCGTCGGGCCACCCAGCGTGTCCTGCGCGGCCGAGTGCGTGGTGGTCGCGGCCGGGGAACTGCGGTGGCTTAAGCTCCGGGCATGACTGACCTCACGGACTACGCCCGGCTGGTCGCCGCGGACCGCGGGCTCAGCGTGGTGTCCACGCTGCGCGCCGACCACACCATCCAGGCCTCGCTGGTCAACACCGGGGTGCTCGACCACCGCGGCCACCAGGTGGTGGGTTTCACCACCCGGGGCGATTCCCGCAAGCTGGCCAACCTGCGTGCCCGGCCCCGGGTGACGGCAAGCATCCGGGCGGGCTGGGAGTGGGCCACCGTTGAGGGGGACGCCGAGCTGATTGGCCCGGACGACCCGGCGGAAGGCTTCGACGCGGAAGCGATCCGTCTGCTGCTCCGCGCCGTGTTCGTCGCGGCGGGCGGTACGCACGACGACTGGGATACCTACGACCGGGTGATGGCCGAGGAACGCCGGGCCGCGGTGCTGATCCAGCCAGTCCGGGTCTACTCCAACGGGTGAGGCGGCCGGTGCGGCGGCGGTGGTGGCGGGGGCGGCCCCTCAGGGACCGGGCCGGGCCAGATCAGTAGCACCGGGCAGGCGGCATGGTCCACCACGAAGCGGGCCGCCTTGCCCAGGCTCTTTGGCCCGGCCGCGGCGCCCTCGCGGGCCAGCAGGAGCAGGTCCGCGCCACGCGCCGCACCGACCACCTGGTGCTCGGGCCGGCCGCGCAGCCGCAGTTGCTGCGCGGGGCGGCCCAGCCGCTCGGCCGCGGCCGCCAGCACCTGCCCGGCCGCGTCCTCGGCCATCGCCTCCAGTTGGGCGCCGGGGTCAACCCGGGACCGGCCGAGCAGCGCGGTGAACGCGCCATGTGCCGCCTCCAGCGCCGCGGTATCGGTCACGTGCAGCAGCGTCACATCCTGGCCGGCCGGTGCCAGTGACTGCACCGCGTCCACGCACGCTTGCCAGCTGTCCTCGGTGATCCAGACAAGCACGGTCATGCTGCATAGTGTCCCGCGCCGGCTGCGTTTCAGGCGGTGCGGCCGGGTGGGCCGTGGCTGTGCAGGGTGCGGGTGTGGTCGGGGCTGATGGCGGTGATCGTCCCGTCGGCGTGCAGGGTGAGGGTCCAGCCCCATTGGTGCACCGCGATGAGGTGGTGGAACGCGCACAGCAGGACCAGGTTGGTGAGCTTGGTGTGGCCGCCGCTGGATTTCGGTGTGAGGTGGTGGACCTGGCAGAGGGCAGGTGGGGTGTCGCAGCCGGGGAAGGCGCAGTGCCGGTCGCGGGTGATGACGGCGCGGCGCAGCGCGCTGGTGATGAGGCTGGTGGGGGTGCCGGTGTCCAGCGGCAGGCTGACGGAGGGGGCTTGGTCGCTGGTGAGGCGGGTGCGCAGGAACGCGGCCAGCCCGCCTGGGCCGGATAGTAGGTCGGCGGCGTGCCGGAGCAGGCTCTGGTGCAGCCGGGCCAGTGTCGTTGGGTGCAGCGCAGCACGCGGGCCCGGATGGCCGGCGGCCCCGGTGCGGCCGGGCGGGCGGGTGTCGCCGCAGCGGCAGTGGTGTTCGTCGTGACGGCTGGGGTTGCTGCCGTCCTGGCCACCGCCGGCGCCGCGGTCGCAGGCGCAGCCCTCGGCGAGGCCGGCCAGCAGTTCGGCGGCCAGGGCGGATCGCATCGGCGTCATCCCGGCCGTCCTCGGGCAACTGGTCGGTCCAGAGGCAGATGTGCCGCGCCCACGACGGGGAGATGGCCCCGTCGGCTAACGCGGCGGACACCGCGGGATGGGCGGCCAGGCGCTTCATCCAGCCCACCGCCCCGGCCGCCGCGCCCTTGGTGACCTGGGTCTGCCACCTCAGCCAGGCCCGCTCCGACTGCTGCCCATCATCCTCATGCGCTCCGCTGGCCGCGAACGCGCTCAGCATCCGGGCATGCGCCGCCGTATACGCCGACTCAGCCCTCGCCAGCTCCCGTAAACAGTCCGCCTGCACCATCCCGGGCAGGCCACCGGCCGGCACCTGGTTGAGGAAGGCCAGGCTGGCGCGCAACCCGGTCAGCGCCTCAGCCACCGTGGCTGGCGGCTGCCCGGTACACACCTGGCCTCACCTCCCACCTAACTCGAAACTAGGTTCGACTCTATGCGACCCCACCGACAATTTCTGGTGCTCGACATGTGGCAATTTGTGTGGCACGTTTTATGGCATGACGACCACCGTGGAAGAGCTGATGAAGAGCGCGACCGACGCGCGGCGGGTGGCGCAGAACGCGCTCCGGGTGGCGGTCCGCGAGGCCCGGGCCGCGGACTGGTCCTGGGACCGGATCTCGGCCGCGCTGGGCGGATCACCGAACGGCGAGACGCTGCGCCGCAACTTCGGCGGCGACGAATAAACCGGGTACGCCGGGCGCGGCCGGACGACTGGGCCACGGTACGCGACCTGCGGCTGGCCGCACTGGCCGACGCCCCGGACGCCTTCGCCGCGACGCTGGCCACCGAGGCCGGCCAGCCGGAAGCCGAGTGGCGGGCGCGGATCGGCGCCCTGCCCTGGTTCCTCGGCTTCCGGGATGGCCAGCCCGCCGGGCTGATCGCCGCCCTGCCGCCGCGGCCCGGGCAGGACCAGGCCTGGCACCTGGTGTCGATGTGGGTCGGCCCGGACGCCCGTGGCAGCGGGCTGGCGGACCAGCTGGTCGGCGCCGTGACCGGGCACGCTGGCCGGGCTGGCGCGGCCCAGGTGACGCTGTGGGTGACGATCGGCAATGAGCGGGCCCGGGCGTTCTACCGGCGGATGGGGTTCACGCCGACCGGGCGGCGGCAGGT
>CAVWWE010000007.1:0-106158 GCA_963758575.1 uncultured Actinomycetes bacterium | reverse complement strand
CGCTGATGCTCGCGATCGCCCGGGAGGTGCTGGCCCAGGCGCCGGTCCGGCCCGAGGGCTTCGACGGCTTCGAGCCCGACGATCTTGAGGGCTCGCTGGCCCGGCTGGTCACGTTCAACCGGGAGAGCGCGAAGTCGCACAGCGGCATCTACCGAGATCTGATGGTCCGCAAGCGCAAGACCGAGGTCGATGGCCAGCTTGGCGACCTGACCGGGCCGCTGAGCTTCCTGACCGCGGAGCTGATCCGGGCGATCGAGCGCGGCGAGCGGACCTGTGAAGTCGCCAACCTCGAACTGCTGGCCAGCTACGAGGCGGCGATCCGCCTGGGGGAGCCACTGAACGCGGTGGTCAGCCTGCTGCCCGCCCCGGCCCGCCGGCCGGACGGCGACCTGCACGGCGTACCCGTCGCGGTGAAGGACCTGATCGACATCGCCGGGAACCCACGCGGTAACGGCAACCCGCACGACATGAGCGGCCCCGCCGCGGCCAGCGACGCCCCGGTGATCACCGCCCTGCGCGAGACGGCGGCGGACGTGTTCGCGACGACGTCCCTGCTGGAGTATGCCGCCGGGGCGACCCACCCGGATGTCCCCGAAGCCCGCAACCCCGTTGACCCGCAACGGACCGCCGGCGGGTCCAGCGGCGGCTCGGCCGCCCTGGTCGGCGCGGGTGCATGCCCAGCGGCCCTCGGCACCGACACTGGGGGCTCGATCCGCATCCCCGCGCACTACTGCGGGATCGTCGGCTTCAAGCCGTCCTTCGGGGCCATCGACGTGGTCGGCGTCCAGCCGCTCGCGCCATCGCTCGATCATGTCGGCATCCTCGGCGCCGACGTCGCGATCACCGAGCGGGTCTTCACTGCCATCACCGGCCAGACCCCGGCCGGCCCTGCCGGCCACGCTGCGGATAGCCGTCGTGCAGTCGCAGTTGCAGCACCCAGACCTCCAGGCCGCCGTCGCCGCCGCCGTCCACCAGGCGATCGACCGGCTGGCCCAGGTGCACGCCGTAACCGAGGTGGACGGATCCGCGCTGACCGAGATAGCCGAGGCGTTCGACGACATCTTCCTGTGGGAGGCCTGGCAGGTGCACCGCAGCCAGGTCGAGCGCCACCCGGAGCGGTATGGGCCGGAGACGCTCCGGCTGCTCCGCACGGCCGCCACCATCGACCGCGCCAGCTACCAGGCCGCCTGCCGCCGCCGCGATGAGCGGCTGCCCGCCGCGGCGGAGGTGTACCGCGGCGCGGACGTGCTGCTCACCCCGGCCGCCCCGGTCACCGCGCCGGCCACCACCCCGCCGGCGGACACACCCGCGGGAGCGCGCGAGGGACTGTTCACCACCGTCTTCAACCTCACCGGGGCGCCGGCGCTGGTGCTCCCGTGCGGCTCGGATGAGGCCGGGCTCCCGGTCGGGCTGCAGCTCTCCGCGCCGCTGCACGCCGATCTCGCGCTCCTCGCCGCGGCAACCCTTATCGAGAACGCCATTGCCTTCGACCCCCGCCGCCCAGCAGCCCAGTCCGGGGCTGGCTAGCCGATCCAGACCGATTGCAGCGCCCGGTAGATGTTCCCGCCGAGGACGGCCCGGATGGCGTCGTCGTCGAACCCGTGCTGGACCAGCCAGCCGCAGATGTTGGCGAAGTTCTCGGTCGGGTTCTCCAGCCCGTCGACGTAGGCGACGCGCTCGAAATCCGGCCCGCTGGTGGCGCGTCCCAGCCCGAGGAGATCGGCAAAGACCCGGTGCAACTGCACGTGATCGCCGTACAGCGTGTCCGGCCCGAACGCCACATGCTCGATGCCGACCAGGTCGGCGCAGTAGCTGAAGTGGTCCATTACCGACTCGATGGTGTGCCGGGGATGCGCGGCCGACAGCGTCGTGTGCGGGGCGGCCGACATCCCGATCACACCGCCGGTCCCGGCCACCGCGCGCAGCACATCGTCGGGCTTCATCCGGGAGGTGCCCCAGACCGCCCGTGCGCCGGCGTGCGTGATGAACACCGGCTGGTCGCTCTGCCGGCACACGTCGAGGGCGGTGCGGTCGGAGGAGTGGGAGACGTCGATGGCCAGGCCGAGCTGGTTCATCCGGGTCACCGCCCGGTGGCCGAACGCGGTGAGCCCGCCGTCGGTCTCCTCGGCCAGCCCGCTGCCGAGCGAGTTGGCGTCGGAGTAGGCGATCCCGATCTGCCGCAGCCCGAGACCGTACAGCACGTCGAGGCGGTCGATCTCGTTCTCGATCGGCGTGGCCGCCTCCAGCCCGAAGACCAGGCCGACCTGCCCGGAGCGGTAGGCCTCGTCGATGTCCGCCACGGTGCGGATCGTCAGCACCCCGCTGGCGTGGGCCAGGTCGGCCTGGCGCATGCCGAGGTCGGTGATGATGTCCTCCCATCGCCACGGCGCCTTCCCGGTGACGCAGGCGGTGCCGTCCATCATGTTGTCGAACACGACGGTCATGCCCGACGCGGCCAGGCCGGCGTAGGCGGCGTGCTGCCGGCCGGTGCGGTAGTAGTCGGGGGTCTCCTCCATCCGCACCGGGAACCGGGACGGATGGTCGTGCAGGCTGATCACCAGGCTGTCCCGCAGCAGCGGCCGGCCCGCTCCTGCTGCTCCGCGGTCAGCCCGGCCGGGTACGGCGGCACCCGGCCGAACTCGGGCACCAGCTCGAAGCTGCGGAAGTCCTCGCCCGGGGTGAGGTAGGAGTAGGCGGTGTAGCCGCGGTCAGCCATGCTGCCTCCCATCGTCGGCCGTGGCCAGCCGGTGCGGGCCGTCGGCCAGCAGCCGCCAGAGCTGCTCCCACGCCCGCATTCCCTCGCGCAGCCGGCGGATGCGCAGGAACTCGTTGGGTGCGTGCAGTTTCTCGTCCGCGGTCGAGAACGAGAAGAACAGCGTCTTGGCCCCGAGTACGTCCTCGAACAACGCGGTAGCGGGCAGGGTGCCGCCGATCGCGGCCAGCAGCACCTGCTGGCCGGGATAGACCTCCTCGAGCGCGGCAGTGGCTGCCCGGATGGCCGGATGACCGGCGGCGATGGTGTAGGCCGGCACCCGGGCCTCGTCCGGGCGCACCGTGACGCGCACGCCGGTGACCGGCTGCGCGCCGACGTGCGCCACGATCGCCTCGATCACCGCGTCCGGGTCCTGCCCGGGCACCAGGCGGCAGGATACGTTGGCCACCCCGACATGCGGGATGACCGTGTACTTCCCGCCGCCCTGGACGCCGTTGACCTCCAGCGTCGGCCGCTCCCAGAGCCGCTCCAGGGTGCTGAAACCAGGCTCGCCATGAGCCTCGGCCAGGCCGAGCTCGGCCAGGTACTGGCGTTCGTCAAAAGGAACCCTGGCGATCTCCCGCCGCCGCTCCGCGCTGAGCTCGGGGATGCCGTCGTAGAAACCCGGCACGGCGACGGTGCCATCCGGGCGGTGCAGGCTGGCCAGGATCTCGCTGAGCGCGTGCAGCGGGTTGGCCACGGTCCCGCCGTACCGCCCAGAGTGCAGATCCGCGCTCGCGCCTTCGACCATGATGTCCAGCAAGGCGAGGCCTTTGGAGGCCAGCGCGAGCGACGGCTCGGTCGGCCGCCACATCGCGCCGTCCGCGGAGATGACCAGGTCCGCCGCCAGCTCCGCGGCGTGCTCGCGGAGGAAGGCGGGCAGGTGCGGGCTGCCGATCTCCTCCTCGCCCTCGAACAGGAACTTGACGTTGAGCGGCAGGCCGCCCTCCTGGGCCAGGAACGCCTGGGCCGTCTTCAGGACGATGTACACCGGTCCCTTGTCGTCGGTGACGCCCCGGCCGCGGGCCACGTCGCCGTCCACGGTGAGCTCGAACGGGGGAGTGCGCCACTCCGCCGCCGCGCCGGTCGGCTGCACGTCGTAGTGCCCGTAGACCAGGACGGTGGGCGCCCAGGCGGCGCGCAGCCACTCGCCCCGGACGACGGGATGGCCGTCCGGTTCAACGACCCGGCCGCCCGCGAACGCGAGCTGCCCGGCCAGCCAGTGCGCGGCCGCGTGCATCGTGTCCGGGCTCGCATCCCGGCTGACGCTGGGCACGGCCACGAACTCGGCGAGCTCCCGCAGGTAGCCCGTGTCGTCGGGGTCAAAGGAAAGCATGGCCGCCGTCGATCGAGATCGTCTGCCCGGTCACCCAGGAGGACCGCGGCGAGGCGAAGAACTGCACGCCGTTGGCGATGTCCGCGGGCTCGCCCAGCCGCCGCATCGCGATGCCCTGCACCAGCTCCGCCTGGCCCGCTTCGCCGTAGCTGTCCCACTGCCGCTCGGTGGTCGGGTTGGACAGGATGAAGCCGGGGGCGATGCAGTTGACCGTGATGCCGAACGGCCCGAGCTCGTGGGCCATCTGCCGGGTGAACCCGATCTGGCCCGCCTTGGCGCTGGCATAGGCCTGGATCCCGGTCAGGCTGACGGTGCGCCCAGCCCCCGAGGAGATGTTGATGATCCGGCCCCAGCGGCGCTCCTTCATGCCCGGCACCACCGCGCGGGTGCACAGGAACGTGCTGGTCAGGTTGGCGTTCGACCACCGCCCGCCAGTCCTCGTCGGTGACCTCCTCGATCGGCTGGCCAACCTGCCCGACGACACCGCCCGCGCAGTTGACCAGGATGTCCACGCCGCTGAGCCCGGCGAAGAAGCGGCGGACCTCAGCGGCATTGCTGAGGTCCGCCTGGTCCTTGTCCACCCCGTGCACCGTGGCGCCGTCGCCGCGCAGCGCCTCGGCGATGCCCGCGCCGATGCCGTGCGCCGTGCCCGTCACCACCGCGGTCTTCCCGGCCAGCGCGGCCGTCACCTGACCCAGCCGTCCTCGAGCAGAGCCCGCACCTCGGCCACCCCGGCCGCCCAGACGGCCTGCATGTCGTCGTCCGGTCGCGCGTAGGCGCCGCCCAGCACGCCGTCCGGCGCGGCCGCCCGGATCTGCTCGGGATCAAGCAGCCCGACGAGTTCCCGGGGGATGCCCTCGGTCCGGCCAGCGGGCAGGTCTACCCCGGCCACCCGGGTCCACGGGAAGTTCTCCACCCAGCCTCCGTGCAGCTGATCGGGATCGAACTGGTCGGCGGCGGCCGCCGTCTGCGGCGCGTTGTACCAGCTGTGGAACAGTACCTGGACGTGCTCCGGGCGCGGCTGGCAGATCCATTCGCGGATGAGCCCGGTGACCGGGGAGTTGCCGCCATGCCCGTTGACGATGGCGATGCGGCGGAAGCCCTGCGCCGCCAGGCCGTCCAGCAGGTCCCTGATCACCTCGAGGTAGGTGGTGATCCGCAAGCTCATGCTGCCCGGGAACGCCGCGAAGTACGGGGCCATCCCGAACGGCAGCACCGGGAGCACCGGGATGCCGAGCGGCTCGGCCGCCTCAACCGCGACCCGCTCGGCCAGGATGGCGTCCGTCCCCAGGGACAGGTAGCCGTGCTGTTCGGTGGAGCCGGTGGGCAGGACGATCCGGTCGTCCCGGGTCAGGTACTCCTCGATCTGCATCCAGTTGGCGTCGAACACCCTCACTTGACGAAGTACCAGTTCTCCGGGTTGATGCTCAGGGTTGGGCTCTGCGGCAGGACGCCCTTGAGGTTGTTGGCCACCTCGGTCAGCGTGTACGCGGCGTTCGGCTGGTACTCGACCGGCAGCTGCGGCGCCAGGTAGTCCTGCCAGCTGTACATGTACTGCAGGTTGGCGCTGGTCAGCGTCTTGTTGATCATCGCGTCGTTGGTCTTGTCGCAGTACCCGCCGGAGTTGGCCACCGCCCCGCACTGGAACAGCTCGTCGCCGGTGGGCAGGTAGTCGGGGGAGAACGACCAGCCGAATCCCCAGTTGGCCAGGTCCCAGGCGCAGGAGGACTTGATGACCACGCAGTTGCCGCCGGACACCGAGATCACGTCGGCGAATGGCTTGGGGATCAGGTTCAGCTTGATGCCGACCGATGCCGCGTTGGACTGCAGCTGGGTCATCTCCGAACCGACCCAGGAGACCCCGGATTCATAGATAAAGTTGAAGTCCAGCGTGCTGCTCTTGGTGATCCCGGGGCCGCACTTGGCCGGGTCCGTGCAGCTGTCGGTGCCGTTCGGCGTCACGGTCCAGCCATGGCTGCTCAGCAGGCTCTTGGCCTTGGCTGGGTTGTATGGGAACGGGTCACCCTTCCGGCCGGTGGCCGACAGCCACTTGGTGACCGGGGTGGCGGCGACCGGGCCCACGGTGACCGCCCCATAACCGCGCAGCGGGCCCTCGACGATCGCGGACTGGTGCATCAGGTAGGCCATGGCCTGCCGGAAGTACAGCTGCTTGAAGATGGCGGCGTGGTCGGACACGGTGGACTGGAAGTTCATCGCGTAATAGTCGATGCCCCACGGGTACAGCGGGGCCAGCGTGTAGCCGTGCAGCGGGTTGGCGCCGACCGCCGCGTTGGCCGGCTTGGCCGGCGCATCCTGGTTCGGCAGGTAGCCGAAGTCGATCTTGGTGCTGGAGCTCGGCGACTGGAGCACGTCGTACTCGGCGGAGTCGGTGGTGAACGGCACTTCCTTGAACTCGTCGAGCTTCGGCTTGACCGGCCCGGAATAGGACTTGTTCGGCACGTAGCTCACGTGCCCGTCCGAGCTGAACGAGCTCAGCTTCCACGGCCCGTCCACGATGCTCCAGATCGGCGAGGACGCGTACGTGGTCTCGTCCTTGGCCTGCGCGTTCAGGTAGTTGTACACGGCGGCGCAGTCGCTGACCTTGGTCGCGCAGCTGCTCGGGCCGCTGGCGGTCCGGTCCCAGGCCGCGGGCATCGGCGTGACCTGGCTCAGCTCGTTGTAGAGGAACCAGGTCGGCGAGTACGACTGGTTCATCGTCATCGTGATCGTGGTCGGGCTGACCACCTTGATGTTCGACACGTTCTTCGGGAAGCCGGTGTAGGCGCCGTAGTTGTCCGGCTCGGCCAGCTCCATGTTCAGCCAGAACATCACGTCCTGCGCGGTCACCTGGGTGCCGTTCGACCACATGTAGTGCTTCAGCGTGATGGTCAGCGTCCGCCCGCTCACCTTCGGCAGGCTGGCCAGGCTCAGCGAGGGGTTCACCACCGGCTGGCCGTTCTGCCCGAACCAGTACAGCGGCCGGTACATCAGGTACTGGAAGTCGAACAGGTTCAGGTTGCTGATGTTGGCGCTGTTCATGTACGGGAAGATGTACGTCGGCGGGCTGGACGGCGGTTCCGCCCAGACCGCGGTGCCGCCCTTGACCGGGGTGTTTCCCGTCGAGGCTGAGTTGCCGCTGCTGCTGCAGCCCGCCGCGACCACGGCCAGCGCGGCGGCGGCTGCGGCCGCGGCCAGGAGCCTGCGGTGGATCTTGGATCGTGACGTGGTTCGCTGCGCGGCTGACCTCATGGCTGCGTTTCCTTCCAAATGCCCCTCGGAACGCAATCGTTAGCGCTCAGCGCAGCATGTGATGATCCAAGACGTCTAGAGCCGTGGTCCTGGGTAGTCCTAGCTGGGACGTTACCGTGATGTGCGCGTGATCATTACTGTGCGCCCAGGCCCAGTAGCAGCCCGTCCGCGGCCACCGCCGGCGAACTGGTCACGAACATCAGCACCCCATCGGACGGCGCCGTGATGGTCTCCAGGATCTCGGTCCCGTCAATGCTGCTGACCGTGCCGAGGACCTGTCCCTCGGCCACCTCGCTGCCCACCGGTTCCGCGGGTGCCCAGAATCCCGCCTGCTGGCAGTACAGCCACAGGAACCGCCGCAGCGTGCGGGGCGGTTCCCCGCCGCTGACGGGGTCACCGGACATGCCGAGCCGGGCCAGCACCCGGTTCAGCCCGCGCACGTGCGCGTCCACCGCCGCCTGCTCCACCAGGCCGCACCCGCCCACCTCGGCGGTGATCGCCGGGATCCCGATCTGGGCGGCCGCCGTGCTGGTCATGCCGGCCAGGGCGCCGTCCGGGCTGGGCTCCTGGCGGATGACGTACCCGAGTCCATAGGCCTCGGCCAGCTCCCGGGCCCGCGCCTCGGCCGCGCCCGCGTCGTACAGCGTGAACGGCTCCAGCGCCTCGACCATGTCCCCGGCGTGCATGTCGATCAGGGCGTCGGATCCCTCGATGACTGTCGTGAACGTGTCGTAGGCCAGCCGCTCGGCCAGGCTGCCCGCCGGGTCACCCGGGAAGCAGCGGTTCAGGTTCTTGCCGTCCTCGGGCACCACGAACGGGCTCCGGGCCCAGAACGCGGGCAGGTTCAGCACCGGGATGGCCAGGACGCGGCCGCGCAGTTCCCGGTCGGCCAGGCCGCGGGCCCAGATCCGCTGCGCCGCCATCGGGGCGTATTCGCAGCCGTGCACGCCCGCCAGCACGGTCAGCCGCGGGCCGTCGCCGGTCCCGGTGATCTCCAGCGCCGGGACGTCCAGCCCGGCCAGGTCAAGGCGGCGGCGGGTCAGCGTAGGTAGCGTGCTCACCCCTTGATTGTGGCCGCGCACCACCTTTTTTGACGAACGCCAGTGCCTGGTCCATGCTCGGTGCCGTGCCGCGGGCCGCTGCTGGGGAGCCGGAAGAGCGCCTCAGCCAGGTCTGGCGGGACTTCGGCGCGAACGAGTGCGGTGCCTACTCACCGCTGTACGCGGCGATCTGCCGCTCGGTGGCGGACGACCCTGATCTGCTGGCTCTCGCCGCCGCCGCTCCGCCAAGCGGGCAGCAGCCCAATGTCCTGCTCGCGGCCGTGCACTATCTCGTGCTCGGCGGGCTGGCGCACCCGCTGGCTGAGATCTACGCCGGCCGGGCCGATCCCGGTCCGGCGCCGGCCCTGTTCCGTGACATGTGCCTGGCGCACCGGCGCACGGTCAGCCGGATTCTCGCCACCCGGCACACCCAGACGAACGAACCGGGCCGCGCGGCGCTGCTGGCGGTCGGCCTCGCCGCCGCCGCGGACCGGCTGGGGGAGCCGGTCGGCCTGCTCGACGCCGGCTGCAGCGCGGGACTTAACCTGCTGCTCGACCGCTACCGGTTCGACTATGGGTCGGGCGGCCGCCTGGGCCCGGCCGGGTCACCCGTGGAGATCAGCTGTGCCCTGCGCGGGGTGCCGGCTCCGGCGCGGCTGCCGGTCATCGCCGCCCGGCTCGGCCTGGACCGGGCACCGGTCGATGTCACCCAGGCCGATCACGCGCGCTGGCTGCTCGCCTGCGTGTGGCCGGACACCGGGCGGCTGGCCAGGACGGCCGCGGCCATCGATCTGGCCCGCCGGCACCCGCCGCCGGTGCGGTCCGGCGACATGGTCACCGACCTGGACGCGGCGCTCGGCACGTTCGATCCGGGCCTGCCGGTCGTCGTGGTGACCACGTCGGCATGCTGGTATCTGAGCGTGCCGCAGCGGCAGGCGTTTGTGGCCGTCCTGGCCCGGCGGGCCCACCGTCAGCCGCTTGCCTGGCTGAGCGTGGACACCGCCGGGGTCGTTCGACCTCGGCCCGGTCCCGCCCGCACCAGCTGGTACCGGCCCGGCCACCAGCGTCATGGGGCTGGTCACCTTCGAAGCTGGCTCACCCACTGGCCACGCCCTGGCCTGGTGCCACGCGCACGGCGCCTGGCTGGACTGGCTGGCCACCTAGCGGCTGGCCCGCGGGCGGCGAGCACAGTCTGGCCGAGGTTGTTTGCAGGCGGCCACGGCGGGAAGCGGCTAGCTCGAAGACTCTATGGCGCCGGCCCGGGCCCCCCGGGTCGGCGCCTGCGTTTCTGAGGAGGAAACATGTCTGGAGCTGTCATCGCCATCTGGCCGATCGCCCTGCTCATCATCGTGGCGATCGTGGGGGTGCCGCTGTGGCTGACGTTCCGCCGCAAGCACGTGCGGCCCGACTACCGTGACGCCCACGCGCACTACCAGGCCAAGGAAGCCGGGACGAGCACCGGGGAATATGTCCCGGCCGAGCGGGTCAACTCGCTGCACGGGCTGACCGTCCCGCACCAGCCCGGTGCGGGGGAGCACTAGGAGCGGCACCGTGGCTGAGCGCGTAGCGACCCGCCTAGACCAACCGGGAGATCATGACCCGGCCGCACCGGATGATCCCTCCGGCGACGTAGCCGATGTGCTCCGCAGGCTTCGTGACGCGGCCGCCGCACACGACGAGGACTGAGGGGCAATTTGCCCCGGGCGGGCCGTCCAGCCCGCATAGCCAGCACACGGACGGGTAGCAGGCGATTCACTGGCGGCTCAGCCTGGCCGCCGGAGCAGAAGAAGGGGAAAGCCGGTGCCCAGAGCGCAGATCAAGGACGAGAAGACCTACCAGAAACTGCGCGAGCGCGGCGAGAGCAAGGAAAAGTCCGCCCGCATCGCGAACGCCGCCGCCGGAAGCTCACGCCGCAAAGTCGCGGCCAAGGGCGGCAAGAGCGGCGCGTACCAGGACATGTCCAAGGCGGACCTGATGAAGCGGGCTCGCCAGATCGGCATCAAGGGACGCTCCTCGATGAGCAAGAGCCAGCTGATCAACGCACTCCGGAACCACTGACATGGCAACCAGGAAACAGGCCCAGGCAGCCAAGGCGAACGTGAAGAAGGCGCAGCGGTCCGCGGCCAGCAAGAAGAGCATTGCCCATCTGCCCGCGAAGACCCGGACCGCGCTGGGCAAGCAAGGCGCGGCCGTTGCCCAGCGTAAGCGCACCGGCGGTGCCACCCCCAAGACCCGCGCGGAACTGTACGAGATGGCCCGGAAACGTGACCTTCCCGGACGGTCCAAGATGGGGCGCGATGAACTGGCCAGGAAGCTAGGGGAGAAGTAACCGGGCAAAGGCGTCACGGGTGAGTACTGCCGCAGACCAGGCGGGTGAGCTGACGCGCAGCGATCCTGCCAGGCCCGGAATCAGCCGCCGCCGGTGCGGCCGGGGATTCAGGTATTTCTCGCCGTCCGCCGCGCCGGTCCGCGACCCGGCCGCACTGGCCCGGATCAAGGCGCTGGTCATACCGCCCGCCTGGGAACAGGTTTGGATCTGCCCTGATGCTGACGGGCACATCCAGGCGGTCGGGACAGACGCCGCCGGGCGGCGTCAGTACCTGTACCACGAGCAGTGGCGGCAGGAGCAGGACCTGCGCAAGTTCGACCGGATGCTGGAATTCGGGCGCGCGCTGCCGCGGATCCGCGAGACCGTGCTGACCCGCCTAGATGCCCGCGGCCTGCACCGGGACCGGGTCCTGGCCGCCGCGATACGGCTGATCGACCTGGGCTTCTTCCGGGCCGGAGGTGAGGAGTACGCCGCCGAGAATGGCACCTTCGGCCTGGCCACCATCCGGCGGGACCACGTGGTGTGCGGGCAGTGGGAGCTCACCTTCGAGTACCCCGCCAAGGGTGGTATCCAGCGTGAGCAGGCCGTCGCCGACGAGCAGCTCTGCGCGGTCGTGCGCAGCCTCAAACGCAGGCGCTGGGGCGGTGACGAGCTGCTGGCCTGGCGGGACCGCTCCGGCAGTCACGATGTGACGGCCGCCGACATCAACGATTACCTGCGCGAGATCTCCGGCGCCGACTTCACCGCCAAGGACTTCCGCACCTGGAACGCGACGGTACTCGCCGCCGTGGGCCTGGCGGTGTCCGAACATGCCCGGACCGACGCCGCCCGCAAGCGCGCCGTGGCCCGGGTTGTGCGGGAGGTGGCCGGCTACCTGGGCAACACGCCCGCCGTCGCGCGCAGCTCCTACATCGACCCGCGCGTCATCGATCGCTATCAGCACGGCGTGACGATTGCCCGTCAGCTGGACGGTCTTGGTGCCGCGAGCACGTTTGGCGAGCTGGCCACTCAGGGCCGCCCGGAAGCCGCCGTGCTCCGCATCCTGCGACCCACTGGGCTTTCCGCCCCCGGGCCGGGCAAACGCCGAAGCTGAATGCTGATTGCCGCTGAGGGCTGCGGGCAGTTCGGGCTAGCTAGTTGTGCTGGGAACCGGACAACACGGAGGCTATGGCGTGTCGGCGATCGCGGTGGTAGCTCACGCTGGCAAGAGTTTCGGTGGCGGGCTGGGTGAGCTCCGGGAGGTACTGGCGCAGGAAGGCGTTACTGATCCGCTCTGGTATGAGGTGACGAAAAGCCGCAAGGCACCGAAACGCGCGCGCCGTGCGCTGGCGCAGGGTGCGCAGGTGATATTCGTCTGGGGTGGCGACGGAACCGTCCAGCGCTGCATCGATGCGGTGGCCGGGGCCGACGCTGTCCTGGCGATCCTGCCGGCTGGCACGGCCAATCTTCTGGCGGCGAACCTGAAAATCCCGGCTGACCTCGCGGAGGCGGTGCGGGTCGGGCTGAAAGGCGAGCCCCGCCGGTTCGATACCGGCTCGCTGAACGGTGAGCACTTCGCGGTCATGGCTGGTGCGGGGTTCGATGCTCGCATGATCGAGGATGCCGGCCGCGGGCAGAAGGGGCGCTTTGGCCGGGCGGCGTATCTGTACGCCGGGGCGCGGAACCTCACCGCGCGCCGGGCTAAGGCGGTTGTCGACGTGGACGGCAGCCGCTTCTTCAAGGGCCGCATCTCGTGCGTCCTGGTGGGCAACGTGGCCAAGGTCCTGGGTGGTATCGAGGTCTTCGACGGAGCGCGGCCGGATGACGGCCTCCTTGAGCTTGGGCTGGTCACCGCCCGGAACCCACTGGAGTGGGCCCGGGCCCTGGCACGGGTGGCGCAGGGCCAGGCCGCGCACTCGCCGTTCATTGAGGTCACCCGGGGCAAGCGGTTCCAGATCCAGCTGGACCGGCCGCTGCCCTGCGAGCTGGACGGCGGTGCACGCGCCGAGGTCACGAAGATGCGGGTCAAAGTTCACCCCGGCTCGGTCAAGATCTGCGTTCCCGATCAGAGGTAACTCATCGGCGCACCAGCCGCCAAGCTCGCCGAAAGGGCATCCCGTGCGAAGAGCGTGGCATCCTTCTCCATGCACCGGTACACCGAGATATCCGGGCGCCGGAAGGAAAGCGTGCCGTCGCTGCGCCTGCGTTTGATGAAATGCACGTTGACGCCGGTAGAAACCTGCGTGCACGGCTGGGCTGGCCGGGCTGCATCCAGCCGAATGGCCAGCGTACGGGTCACGTTACGGTGTTCGGAAGTGCCGCTCGGGCAGAAGAGGACGTTCCCGTCAATGACCTCGATCAGCTTGCGCACGTGATCGGGCAGCCCGTCGTACTGCGCTTCGGTGAGCGTCAGCGACCCCGGATCCGCTGCCCAGGGTGGCAGGGGCGTCATGAGGCTCACCCTACGGTCGGATCGCCGTGGAGTGCGCGGCACATGAGCGTGCCGAAGGTGGCAGCAGCCAGGCTCAGGGCGCCGGCGGCCAGGAAGGCAACCTCAGGACTGGCGGCCTGGATGATCGTGCCGCCGACCGCACTCCCGGCGGCCATGCCAACGGTGATGACGGCGAAGGTCCAGGTGAAGGCCTCGGTGGATGCAGCGGCCGGGACTGCACGCTGGACCGAGGCGCTGAGCGAGCCCAGCCAGGGCGACAGTGGTAGGCCTGCGGGGATCATGAGCAATGCCAGGGCGATGAGACTGGGGGCGAGTGCGAGAAGCATCAGGGCAGCGCCGAAGAGCGCCAGGCAGCTGATAGCCCGCCATTCCACCGGTATCTGCCAGTCCCGGTTCCCATACGCGATGCCGCCTGCCAGGCTGCCTGCGCCCCAGATGGCCACCAGCACGCCCGCCCAGGCCACGCCGCCGTGCGCGGCGGCATAGGCGACCAGGGCGAGGTTGAGGATGCCAGCCGAAACCCCGTAGCCGGCTGCTCCGGCCAGCAGCGCGCCCAGCCGGGATGACCGCAGCGGGCTGCGCACTGCTGTCGCACTGGCAGACCTGTGGGCTGGCAAACGGGGGCTGCTGGCATAGACGGCCGTGCCGGCGATGCTGGCCACAAAGCAGGCGAGCAGTGGAAGCCGCGGAATGCCTACGGCGAGCAGGCCGGCCAAAAGCAGCGGGCCGCCGATCCAGATGAGTTCCTGCAGGGTGGAGTCGAGCGCGTAGGCCGCGTCGAGCTGGCCGGCCGGGACGAGCCGGGGCCATAGGGCGCGCAGTGCGGCTTCGATCGGCGGCCTGGTTAGGCCAGTCAGGGCGGCCAGGACAACCATGCCACCGGTTCCCAGGTGCCCGGCCCCGAAGGCTAGAGCCAGGAGAGCGGCACCGAACGCCACCGCGAGCACCGGCAGGACCCGGCGCTGGCCGAGACGGTCGAGGGCCCGGCCCGCCAGCGGGGCCGACACGGCGGTGCCCAGGCCGAACGCCGCCGCTGCCACGCCCGCAGCGCGATACGACCCGGTCGTTGAGTGCACCAGGACGACGATGCCAGTGGCGGCGATGCTGTCCGGGATCCTCGCGGCCAGGGCGGACATCAGCAGCCGGGTCGTGCCTTTCGGCCGCAGGATCGCTATAAACCGAAAGTCCGGCACCGCATCAGCCCTCCACCGCGTGATCGACCGGGCAGTCCGCCTCGCGGGCGCACAACGGCTCATCGCACAGCCGGCATAGGCGGCGCGCGCTTCGGCGGTCGGTGGTTATCCCGGCTAGCATCCGGGCCGCCAGCCGCTCCAATTCCGCCGCCTGGCCCGGGCCCAGCAGGCCGATCAGTTCTTCGACTGCCGCCTGCCGCCGGGCCAGCAACTCGATGGCGGCCCGCTGGCCCTGCTCGGTAAGTCGCAGGGCCAGCGCCCGGCCCTGCCCCGACGCGGCTCGGTACAGCAGTCCCGCGGCCTCCATCCGGTCGGCCACCCGGACGGCGCCAGAATGAGTCAGGCCCAGCGTCTTGCCGAGGGCCGCGATCGGCTGGCCCGGATAATGGACCAGCGTCACCAGCGCTGCAGGTTGCGGTGCCATTAGGCCGTCATCGCCCTGCTCCGTCGCCTCGCTGAGCCGGTCAGCTACCGCCAGTGCCAGGGCGCCCAGCAGATTCGCCGCTCGCGAATATGACTCAGTCATATTCGGCGGCTACCCAATATGAGTCAGTCATAACGCAGCCGGGGACGCCACGCGGAACGGTTGCGATCGTAATGCGGGGGTAGCGCAGCGGTGTGCTCCGGGCTGAGGGACGACGGGCTTGCCGCGGCAGCAGCCCGGGGCCGCTCCAGCCGCAAGGAGATAGCCATGAAGGACTCGGCCGCGCCAGTGTCGCACGAGGACATCGATCCCGAATCTGTTGCTGTGCATGACTGGCGCGTTAACCGGCTGACCGGGCTTGGCCTGCCTAGGCGAATGGCGGAGTTGGTGGCCGATCGTGTTGACTGGCACGAGGTGGCCAGGCTAGTGCAGCACGGATGTCCGGCCTCGCTCGCCATTGCGATCGTCGAGGGATACTGCCCTGCCACGGCCGCCCGGCCGGCCCTGACTCGGACCGGGCGGCCGCGGGCTAGGTGGCCGGGTTAGGCGGCAGGGTGCAGTAGGACCTTGGTCCAGCCGTCTTCGCGGCGGTCGAACCGGGCGTAGGCATCCGGGGCCTGGTCGAGCGGCAGTTCGTGGGAGACGATCAGCGACGGGTGGGCCTTGCCGCGGATGATCAGATCGCGCAGTCGCTGGTTGTATCGCTTGACCGGGCACTGGCCGTGGCCCATGCTCAGGGCCTTGTCGAACACCAGGCCGTAGTTGAACCCGAACCGGCCCCGCTTGGCGCCTTCGCTGGCGGCGCCGGGGTCTTGCGGGTTGTAGACGCCGACCACGCCGATGCGGCCGGTGGCACGGACGACCTCGATCAGCCGGTCCAGCACCATCTCGGGATGCTCGTTCCCGGCCGCGTCGTGAGCCTGATAGCCAACCGCCTCGATACCGCAGTCGACGCCCGCGCCGTCGGTGGCTTCGCTGATCACCTCGGTGGGGTCGGCGTCGGCAAAGTTCACCGGTGTCGCGCCGTACTTCTCCGCCAGCCGCAGCCGGTCGGGCTCCTTGTCCACGACGAACACCTGGGCCGCGCCGCGCAGCGCCGCCGAATGCGCCGCCATCAGGCCGACCGGGCCGGCCCCGAAGATCGCTACGGTGTCGCCCGGCTGTACCTGGGCGAGTTCGGTGCCGTGGTAGCCGGTCGGGAAGATGTCGGACAGCATGGCGAAGTCGTTCTCGTGCTCGGTCCCGGCGGGCAGCTTGAGCAGGTTGAAGTCGGCCCACGGCACCCGCAGGTACTCGGCCTGGCCGCCCCAGTACGGGCCCATCATCGGGTACCCGTAGCCCGCGGTTGGCCGCCCGGACGGGTTAGCCCGCAGGCACGCGCACGTCCAGCCCGCGGTGCAGTTGCGGCAGGTGCCGCACGCGATGTTGAACGGGACTGACACCCGGTCCCCGGCGCTGATCCGGTCCACGGCGGCACCGGTTTCCTCGACGACGCCCATGTTCTCGTGCCCGAGCACCATGCCCGCATCGAGCGGGGCCCGGCCTTCGTAGGGATGCAGATCGGACCCGCAGATGTTGGCCGATGTAATCCGGATCACCGCGTCTTGCGGCTGCTCGATGCCCGGGTCGGCCACGTTCTCCACGGCCACCTCGTATGGGCCCTTGAACACCACAGCCTTCATAGGGTTCCTCCTCGCTGGTGGGTAGGCGTGAAGGCGCGGCTACCCCCCGCGGCTGGACCTAATCGGGGTGGCGGCTGGCCGCGTCGAGGGCCGCTTCGAGATCGGCGATCAGGTCGCCGGGGGCCTCGATGCCGACCGAGACGCGGAGCAGGTCGTCAGGTACCGGAGACGACGGGCCCTCCGTGCTGACGCGGGGTCTACCTCACCGAGTCCCTGCGCGGCCAGGGTCTCCGCCGATACCGGCCGTTCCATCAGCTCGTCCTCCTGCCGTCCGCCGTCAGCACCGGTATACCGTGCCGTCCGCCCCAGCACCCGCTTATCGCGGCCTTGTGTTTCTAACCCGGAAACTCTAGAGTTTCCGCTATGGAAACTCATGATCCAGTCAGTGCGGAAGAGGCCGCGGCGGCGCTGGCCGCGGCGGAGCGCACCCGGGCCCGCGTCGCGTGGGGCGGGTATCCGGCGTGGTACTGGCTCACGACCGGAGCCGCCCTGGGCGCGGTGTGTTACGCGGTGCTGCAGCCCGGCTGGTGGGTTGCGCCGGTTGCGGTAGTGGCGGCGGTGACGCTGGTCATTGGGGCCCGCGCGGCGCGCCGGGCCCGCGGCATCCGCGAGGGCTGCCAGCGCGGCGCCATGACGATGCGGGAGCAGCTGGTCCTGGGCGGGCCTGCCGCCCTGCTGATCATCGCGGGCGTGGCCGCGTCGAAGGTTGCCCCCTGGCTGCCGGCCGTGGCCGCGGTGCTGGTGTTCATGGTGTTCGCTGGCACCGGGCTCACGATGAGCGCCCGGGCCACCCGCCCGTGACTGCGCCCGCCGGCACCGGGCAGGCGCCGTCCTCCTTCCCGGCCGCGGCCGGGTTCGATGACCTGATTCACGCACCGGTACGGCTGCGCATCTGCGCCGCGCTGGACCCGGTGCGCGAGATCGAGTTCGGCACCCTGCTGACCCTGCTCGATATCAGTAAGTCCGCCCTGAGCAAGCACATTGCGGCGCTCGCCGACGCCGGCTATGTCGCCCAGCGCCGCGCCGTGCGCGACACCCGGCAGCGGGTCTGGCTCGGCCTCACCGGCACCGGGCGGTCCGCCTACCGGGGCCACGTGGCCGCCCTGCATGAGATCGTCGGGAACACCCAGCCGCAGTGATCTTCCGGTTAGCCCGGCTGCTCCGTGCCACGAACACGCTGGCCCGGGGCCTGACCGTTCTCCCGGTCCGCGGCGGCGGGCTCGGGCTCGGGCTCGGGGGATGGCACCGGCGCGCTCAGCGTCAGCGAGACGGCCTCGCGCACGCCGGGTTCTGGCGCGACGGGCGGCTCGGGCTTCGCGGTGATCCGGAGAGCGGAGAACGGCACATCCCAGGCCGGGGTCCGGCCGTTGGCCCGCTCGCTGGTGCCGGCCGGGGGAGCGGCGGCGGCACCCTGCCGTAGCCAGCCGCCGGGCACGACGTCGTGCGAGAGCGCCGCGCTGCGGGACCGGGGCGTCCAGCTCGGCGCGGCCATGCTGGCTCTCTACGTCGGCCTGGAACTCAGCGTGGGCAACTGGGGCTTCAGTTACCTGGTGCAGACGCGGGCATTGCCACACTCGCTGGCCGGCTACACGGTCAGCGGGTACTGGCTCGGGCTGACCCTCGGCCGGTTTCTGATCAGTCCGTTCGCCGCGCGGGCCGGCCTGGGTACGGCCAGCCTGATTTACGCGTGCCTGGCCGGCGTCATCGCGGCGGCCACGCTGGCCTGGCTGGCACCGGCCGCGGTGGCCTGCGTGGCGCTGGGGCTGCTCGGCTTCTTCCTCGGCCCCATCTTCCCGACCACCATGGCGATCACGCCGCGGCTGACCCAGGCCCGCCTGGTACCCACCGCCATCGGCGTCATGAACGCGGCGTCGGTGCTCGGCGACGCCGCACTGCCCTGGCTGGCCGGCGCCGTTGCCCAGAACGCCGGGATGTGGGTGCTGCTGCCGTTCGCGATAGTGCTGGCCCTGGCCCAGCTCGCCGTATGGCGGCCAATCACCGGGCGGATCTCACAGGATGAACGGGATCAGCATCTTGGTTGACCGCTTGTACGCCGGATAGGTGTCTGGGAAAAGCTGGGTCATATTGCGCTCTTCCACGACGGCGCTGTAGATGAAATACGCGCCGATCACGAAGACCGCCACCAGCCAATACAGGCTGACCGCTATGGTCGTGCCGACCATGGCCAGGATGATGCCGGTGTAGATGGGGTGGCGGATCTTGTGGTACGGGCCGGACGTAACCAGCTCAGGATCAGCCTTGTGGGACATCGGCATGCCCCAGTTCCGGCCCAGGTACACCCGGGCCCAGACAGCCAGCGCCAGTCCCAGCACCCAGATGGCCAGGCCGATGCCCTGCAGCAGCAGGTTGTCGGTGACCGAATGCTCTTTGAAAACCTTAATCCGCAGCAGCAGAAGAACTAGCAGAATGACGGCGACCCGGATGCCTGCGAACCGGCCCCAGTGTGTGCTGCCCGCCTTGACGCCGGTTGACATGGCGAGCCAATAGATCCAGAAGGCGGCCCAGCCAAGGAAGATAACAATGTCAACGATATGCATAGCAGAACTCTAATTCAGGGAGTGGCGGTGGCAAGTGCCTTGTCTACCCAGGCCCGCAGGGCGGGCAGCGGAGCGGCGCCGGTCTGCCGGGCGGTCACCCGCCCGCCGCGCAGTACCAGCAAGGTCGGGATGGCCTGAGCCTCGAACCGCTGCGAGATCCGTGGCGATTCGTTGACGTTCACCTTGACCAGCTTGACCTGGCCGGCCAGGTCGCGGGCCAGTTGCTCAAGCGCCGGGCTGACCATCCGGCACGGCCCGCACCACGGTGCCCACAAGTCGACGATGACGGGAACCTTGGCCGCGTCGGCGACCTCGGCGAACGTCGTGTCGTCGGCGTCGGCGATCCAGGGCAGCGGCTGATGGCACTTGCCGCAGCGGGGCGTCCCGGCCGCCGCCCCCGGTACCCGGTTCACCTGGCCACAGTGCCCGCACCGGACCTGCCCGCTGGTCATGGCTCCATTATCCGCCTCAGCCATCGAGGAGCGATATCAGGCGGGCCGGGGCGATGGCGCGGTAGGCGTCCTGGCACAGCTCAGCGATCTCGGCCCAGTCCGGGTCACCGTCCAGCCGGACGCCGATCCAGCCCCGGCCGCCTACGTAGGGTGGCCGGAAGAACCGGCCAGACTCGGCGGCGGTGAGTTCTGCCTGCGCTCCGGGCAGGCCGGCGCACCACAGGTGCGGGAACTCGTCCGCGTGATGGCCCCCGGCCCATAGCGTCACGAACGACTTCTTGCTGACGAACCAGGTTGGCGCGCCATGGCTGAGCCGCTCGGTCACCTCGGGCAGCGCCAGGCAGATGGCCCGTACCGGCCCGGCCAGATCGGCTGTCATCACGGTGAGTCTTCGCCGCCCGGAGTGGTGCCGCGGGGGTGCCCTCGCAGCAGCGCCACGACTTCCCGGCTGATCCCGAACTGTGGGCCGCCGATCAGCTCCCATGCCCGGTCGATCCCGGCCAGGAAGCACAGCGCCACCAGGATCGCAATGGTATTCACCGCGCCGGAATCGGCAGGATGGAGGCTGACGTCTATGCCCTGGATGAACTGGACCACAAACATGACGACGAGCCCGACCAGGAAGACCGCGTCACGCAAGGTGCGCCACCGGGCCTGATGCAGGCGGATCAGCGAGAGCAGCGTGGCCACGACGAACAGCAATCCGACGATCGCCACGGCCACCGCGGTTGGCCCGATCTTATGCCCGGGAACCAGCGCGAGAAGCGACACCAGCAGCGCGTTGAGGAACGCGGTGAGCGCCGCGGACGCCCGGATGCGGTGAACTTGCGTCCCTTCCTCGGCCTCGGCCAGGCGATTCGCGGATACCGAGATAGCCACGAACAGCAGCCCAATTAGTGCGCCGGCCACGCTCGCACTGGCGATGAAGAAGTCATGGATGCTCTCAGGTACCACCTCGCAATTCTCGCATCACCAGCCCGGCTGGTTCGAAGGTGGCCGAGAACAGGTAGCTGGTGGCCAGGCTCCGGTAGGGCCGCCACTTCTCGGCGATGTCCAGGACCTCTTGCGGGCTGGGCCGGTGGTCGAGCCGGTAGGCGGCCTGAACGGCCGCCCGCAGCTCGGCGGGCGGCACGGCCGGCAGCTCGGCTGGGGCGGGGAGCCGGCCATCGAACCGGGCCTCGATCCGGCCCAGGATCCGGCGGGTCGCGGCGACGGACAGCTGCTGCCCGGCCACCTGGAACAGCAGGGCGCCGAACAGATCCATCGACGGCAGCTGAGCCAGCCAGGCCCGGGGATCGAAGTCCGGCCGCTCATCGACGAGCCGGGCCAGCACCGGGTCGGCGTGCCGGAGGTAGGAGCGCGCTTGGCGGAGCCAGCTGGCCCGGCCGGCATCCTCAGTCATTGGGTCCCCCTTCGGCTAGTGGTCTCTGAGCTCGCTCAGCAGGCGCAGCAGCGAGGCGCGCAGCGCCTCGAACTCCGCTGGGCTGGTCAGCGCCGCCCAGCGTTGTTCGACGCGCTCGGCGGCCGCATGCGTGACCGGCGGGAACCGACGCGCCACGCTCGGTCAGGAACACCAGCTGTGAGCGGTGGTCGCGCGGGTTCGGCCGGCGCTCGACGTAGCCAGTCTCCTCGAGCTGGCTGACGGCCTGGGCCATCGACTGCTTGCGTACCCGGGCCAGCTCGGCGAGCCGGGAGACCGTGGTCCCTTCCGGTGGCACGAACGGGAACACGTTGGCGGCCGCCGGGCGGATGTCACCGAACCCGGCCTCGCGCAGCGCGGCATCGATGTCCTGCGCGTAGTGCTGGTACACCAGCCGGAGCAGGAGCCCGATCAACGGGCGGTCCGGAAAGTCGGCTTCCATAGATAGACAGCCACCTGTCTATTAGCTAGAGTGGACAGGTACCTGTCGATCTTAGGGGAAGGAACCCAGCCATGACCACACCACCGGCCATCTTCGGCGAGTTCGGCCAGGCCCTGGCGTTCGCTGAGCGGACGCTCTCCGCCACCCTGCGCGAGCACCTGGCCCAGCGAGGCACCGAGCCGGAGACCTGGTACGCCCTGCAACTGATCGCCACGCGCGGACCTGGGCTCTCCCGTACGGCGCTCAGCGATGTCCTGGCGGGCTCACCGAACCTGACCGCCGAGTCCACTCGCGCGCTCCTGGCCTGGCTGGAAGCCGAGGGGCTGATCCGCGGCGGGGCCCGTGTTGACCTGACCGCCGAAGGCCAGGCCCTGCATCGCAGCCTGCGTGAGTACATCGGCGCCCCGACCGCCCGGCTGCTCGGCCAGTTCGACATCCACGACATCGAGACGACTGTCCGCACGCTGCAGGCCGTGACCAAGCGGGCCGCCGAGGAGTCGGCCGAGTAGCCTGGCGTTAAGACGAAGCCGCGAAAGAGGACGGGGGCTGATGGTCGTTCAGGTCGGCCGACGCGAATCATTCAACGCCGCGCACCAGCTGTGTGACCCGGACCTGTCCGACGAGGAGAACCGGCGCCTGTTCGGCAAATGTGCCAACCTGCACGGGCACAACTACGTCCTGGAGGTCGTCGTGGCCGGCGAGGTTGACCAGGCCAGCGGCTACGTTTTCGACTTGAAATCGCTCGCGGACGTCATCGGCCGGCAGGTCCTCCGCGACGTGGATCACCGCAACCTGAACACCGACGTCCCGTGGCTCAAGGGCCGCGTGCCCACGGCGGAAAACCTGGCCCAGGCGTTCTGGGAACGGCTCCGGCCGGAGCTGCCCGACGGCCTGCTGCGCTCGGTCCGGGTCTGGGAAACCGACAAAAACTGGGCCGAATTCGGTGCCCAGGCCTGAGGCTCCGGCCCAGCCGGGCCCGGAGCTGCGCCGCCGGTACACGGCGGCGGACGTGGGCGTGTTCACCCCCGGCGAGGCCCGCCGGTTCGTCCCGCACGGCGGCGGCGACCCGCACGACGACATGGACCTGGCCTGGGAACTGCTGTACCGGCTGGAACCGGGGCTGTATGACCGGCTGGCCACCGCCGAGCGGCTGCACCCTGGGGTCATCGGCTGGCTGCCCCGGGACGTGGGCCGGATCGCCGAGGTCGGCGCCGGGTCGGGCCGGCTGACGATGGAGCTCACCGGGCGCGGTCGCCGCATCGTGGCGGTGGAGCCCGCGCTGCCCCTGCGCCGGGTGCTGCGCCAGAAGCTCGCCGCCGCCGGGCACGCGGACCGGGTTGAGGTGATCCCCGGCTTCTTCGACGAGCTGCCGCTGCCAGACGGGTCGGCCGACCTGGTCGTCACCTGCTCCGCGTTCACCCCGGCACCGGAGCACGGCGGGGAGGCCGGCCTGGCCGAGATGGAGCGGGTCGGCTGCCGGCCGGGCTGGTCGCCATCATCTGGCCGAATCACCTGGACTGGCTGGCCGCGCGTGGCTACCGGTATGTCAGCTTCCCCGGGCCGATGTCGGTGCATTTCGCCAGCCAGCACGAGGCAGTGGAGCTGGCCGAGATCTTCTACCCGCACGCGGCCGCCGAGATCCGGCGCCGCGGCTCGGCAGAGGTCCCGTTCGAGATGCTGGGCATCAACCCGCCGCGCGACCTGGCCTTCCGGGTGCTGCCCGGATGAAGATCGCGATCATGGCGCCGCTGGTGACGGCGATCAGGGAGCCGCAGCGCGGCGGTTCGCAGGCGTTCGTCTCCGATCTCGCCCGCGGCCTGGCCGGGCGCGGGCACGACGTGCACGTCTACGCGGCCGCTGGATCAGAGATCCCGGGGGTCGCGGTGATCGACACCGGGATAGATCCCGGCGCGCTGGCGGGCACGCTGTACCGGGCGTCCGGGCCAGCCGCGGGCGCACTGCCAGCCACGGGCGCACAGCCAGCCGGGGGAGCACTGGGGGAGGGCGAACCGGATGCGGCCGCCGCGGCCGAGTCCGCGTTCCGCACCGTGTATACAGCCGTCCAGGCGACCCGTTACGACGTGGTGCACAACCACGCGTTCGACGCGCCTGCCGTCCGGCACGCGGCGGAGCTGCACGCACCGGTGGTGCACACCCTGCACCTGCCCCCGGACACACACGTGTCGGCGGCGCTGCGCAGCGCGGTAAGGGGTGGCCACCCGCCGGCCGTGGCCGTGGTGTCGGAATTCCAGGCGACCGCCTGGCGCCGGGTCGTGCCCGTGGACGCGATCCTGCCGCCGTACCCGCCTACCGGCGTCATCCCATGGTCGGCCAGACCAGGGCAGGGCGCGCTGTTCGCGGGCCGGCTCTCGCCGGAGAAGGGCACCGCCGAGGCGATCGACATCGCCCGCGCGGCCGGAGTGCCGATCGACGTCTTCGGGGACGTCTACGATCCTGGGTACAGCCGGGACCAGATCGGCCCGCGGCGAAGCTGGCCCGGGGTGACCGTGCGCCCGGGAGTGCCCCGGACCCTGCTGTGGCAGGCCATGGCCCGGGCGGCCGTGGTGTTGTTCCCGGCCCGCTGGGACGAGCCCTTCGGGATGGCCGCCGCCGAGGCGCAGGCGTGCGGGACCCCGGTGATCGCGTTCCAGCGCGGCGGGCTCAGTGAGGTGATCATGGATGGGGTAACGGGGTTCCTGGTGCCGCCGGGCGACCTGGACGCGGCGGCCGCCGCAGTGGCGAAGGTGGCCGGGCTGTCCCGGCCGGCCTGCCGCGAGCACGCCGTGGGCCATCTGGACCTGGACCTGACCCTGGACGCACACGAGCGTCTCTACCGGCGGGTGGCGGATGGGTGAGAACAGGTGGCTGGCCGGGCGGCTGGCCGTGGTCACCGGGGCCAGCCGCGGGATAGGGGCAGCCACCGCGGTGGCCGTCGCGGCGGCGGGCGCGCACGTGGTGCTGGCCGCCCGGGACGCGCCGGCGCTCGATGCCGTGGCCGGCCGGATCAGGGACGCGGGCGGCCAGGCCACCGCGGTGCCGGCGGACGTGAGTGACGAGGCCGCGGTCGGGCGGCTGTTCGCCGCGGTGAGCGAGGCCGGTCAGCTGGACGCGCTGATCTGCATGGCCGGGGTGCTGACCCCCGCGCTGTTCGCCGACACCACGCCTGCGCTGTGGGACGAGACGCTCGGCGTCAACCTGAGGGGCACGTTCCTGTGCTGCCGCGCGGCGTTCACCGCCATGGCGCCCGCGGGGGGCGGCCGGATCGTCACCATCGGGTCGCTGTCCGGCGTGTACGCCACCGAGAAGTTTCCCGGGCTGGCCGCGTACAACGTGTCCAAGTTCGGGGTCATCGGGCTCACCGAGGCGATCGCGGTCGAGGGGAAGGAGCATGGCATCAGCGCCGTCTGCCTCAGCCCCGGCGCCGTCGACACCGAGATGCTGCGCCGGGCCAACCCGGCGCTGCGCCCGGGGCTGACCCCGGACGACGTCGCCGAGCTGGTCGTCGCGCTGCTGGACAGCCCGATGGCCGCGGTCAGCGGGGCGAACATCCCATTGTTTTCGAACGCCTAGCTCTCGAACCTGCTCCTAGCTCAGCGACCGCAGGTCGGTGTGCTCGTCCGCGAGCACGGCCGGGGCCGGCCGGGCCTGCGCGGCCACCAGCCGGGCGGCGGCGGCCATCTCGCCATCGAGGTCCAGCTCGGGATCACCGCCGCGGTCCAGGCCGACCACGGCCCGCACCACCCCGTCCACCAGATAGAAACCGATCAGCTTGCGGTCCGCCAGGCTGCCGCGGACCACGAACTCGTCCCACTTGGTGACGTGGCCGGCGTACTCGATCTTGTGCTCGTACTGGTCGGACCAGAACGTGTACAGGTAGTCGTAGGGGGCGGTGGAGCCGAGCATGGACCGGGCCGCGGCGGCGCCCATCTTCTCCCCGTTGTTGTAGTGCTCCACCCGGACCCGGCCGAACAGCGGATGGAGGTGGTTCGCCACGTCACCGGCGGCGTAGACGTCGGGGGCACTGGCCCGGCAGCGTTCGTCGGTCAGGATCCCGTTCTGCTGCTCAACCGCGATCTCGGGGATCTCCGGCCGGATGCCGACGCCCGCCACCACGAAATCACACGGGATGCGGCGGCCAGACGCGGTGACGACCGTGTCCACCCGCCCGGCCCCTTCGAGCGCGGTGACATGCTCTCCGGGGAGCAGTTCCACGCCCTTCTCGCGGTGGATGGCGCCCATCACGTCGCCGAGCTGATCGCCCAGGACCGAGCCCAGCGGATACTGTCCCGGCAAGACCGCGGTCACGTGCACGCCGAGCTGGGTCAGCGAAGCCGCTACCTCGCAGCCGATGAATCCCATGCCGATGACGACCGCGCGTCGGCCCGGCACCGCCTCCTGCTTGATCGCGTCGCACTCGGCCACCGTGCGCAGGTAATGAAGGCCCGGCAGGTCGGCACCTGGCAGGCTGAGCCGCCGGTTGCTACCCCCGGTGGCGACCAGGATCTGGTGATAACCGAGCTCGTCGCCCGAATCCAGCGTGACGGTGTGCGCGGCGGGATCGACGGACCGCACGCCGGTCCCGGTGCGCAGCTCGACGTCATGGTCGGCGTACCAGTCGGCTGGCCGGACGTACCAGCCGGTGAGATCTTCCTCGGAGCGCAGGTAGGTCTTGGACAGCGGCGGCCGGCCGAATGGGACGCCCGGTTCCCGGTAGAGGAGCACCACCGGCCCGCGGAAACCCTCATCGCGGAGCGTCGCGGCGGCGTTGCCGCCGGCCATACCACCGCCGAGGATCACAATGGGGGACGCTGCGCCAGGCACGGGGCACCCCTAACGTTCCTGCTCGGTCGGGCGGATAAGCATCTCGTTGACCGCGACGTGCCGGGGCCGGGTGACGATGTAGGTGATCGCGTCGGCGATATCCCCCGCCTCCATCCGCTGCCCGAACTGGTTCCGGATGGCGGCCAGGACTTCGGGCCGGTTGTGGCTGGCCAGTTCGGTCGCGGTGGCGCCCGGCTCGACCAGGGAAACGCGCACGTACTGCCGGGCCAGTTCCTGGCGCAGCGATTCGCTGAACGCGCCGACGCCGAACTTGGTCAGTGCATAGACCCCGTTGCCGTTGCGGGCCGCGCGGCCGGCCACCGAGCTGATGTTCACCATGTCCGCCACCTGGCGCGGCTCGTCGCCGGCGGCCCGGAGCAGATGGGGCACCGCCGCGTGAGCGCAGTACAGCAGCCCGAGCACGTTCAGCTCCACCATCTGCTGCCACTCGTCCAGCGGCGCCCCGGCCGCCGGGCCAAGCAGCATGACCCCGGCGTTGTTGATCAATGTGTCCAGGCGGCCCAGCTCGGTGACCGTGCGATCCACCGCGGCCGCCGCCTGCTGCTGGTCGGTGACGTCGCACTCCAGCACGAGCGCGGTGCCGCCCTGGTCCTTGATCCCGGCGGCCAGCGTGTCCAGCCGGTCCCGCCGCCGCGCGGCCAGCGCCACCGCAGCGCCCTGGGCGGCCAGCGCGGTGGCCGTGGCCGCGCCGATGCCGCTCGAAGCCCCGGTCACCAGCACGACGGTGCCGCGCAGTACCTGCTGCATCCGCAGCTCACCACCCTTGCTCACCGAGACCTCAGTTACATTCCATACCACAGGCCCCGCGGCTGGCGTTGAGCGCGGGGGCAGGCCGCGTAACGAGAAGAGTGATCATGAACGACGATGGTGTCGCCCGTGTCGCCGTCTACATCGACTTCGACAACATCGTGATCTCGCGGTACGACCAGGTTAATGGCCGGGGGCAGTTTCAGCGGGACAAGGTGCGCGCGTTCAGCCGGGAGGACAGGCCGGTCGATGCCGACCTGGCGGAGAAGGTTCGCCGCGCCACCGTGGACATCGGCGCGGTGATCGACTTCGCGTCATCGTTCGGCACCCTGGTCCTCACCCGGGCCTACGCCGACTGGTCAACCCCGATGAACGCCGACTACCGCGGTCAGCTGGTCAGCCGGGCCGTGGACCTGGTGCAGCTGTTTCCCGCCGCCGCCTACGCCAAGAACGGCGCCGACATCAGGCTGGCCGTGGATGCGGTGGAAGACATGTTCCGGCTGCCTGATCTGACCCACGTGGTGATCGTGGCCGGGGACTCCGATTACATCGCGCTGGCCCAGCGGTGCAAGCGGCTGGGCCGGTACGTGGTCGGGGTCGGCGTCGCCGGATCGACCAGCCGGGCGCTGGCCGCGGCGTGTGACGAGCTGGTGACCTACGACGCGCTGCCGGGCATTGAATCGGCCGATGAGCCCGGGACACCGGCGGAGCCTGCGGAGGCCGGCGCATCCTCGCGCGGGCGGGGATCCCGGCGGGGCAGGCAGTCGGCGGCCGCGGTGGTCGACGAGACGGACGCTGAGCCGGAGGACCCGCAAGCGGCGGCGACCCGGCTGCTGGAACGGGCGCTGCGGCTCGGCCAGGAGAAGGATGACGCGGACTGGCTGCACAGCTCGGCGGTGAAGAGCCAGATGAGGCGGATGGACCCGTCATTCAGCGAGCGGGCACTCGGCTTCCGCTCGTTCTCCGACTTCGTGAAGTCACGCGCCGACGTGGCCGAACTCGACGAGACCGACCCGGTGCGGCTGGTCCGGCTCAATCCAGCCCGCACGCAGGGCTGACCAGGCGGCCACCGCGCGCCGGCGCTGGTCACGCACCGGGCATTGGCGTTCGGCTGGATAGGTTTGGCTTGTGGGCATCGAGGTGGCATGGTTCGCAGCGCTGTGCGATGACGACTATGAGTTCCTGGGGGTGCCGGATCCCAGGCTGGCATCGAGCTGGGAGCACTGCCGCGGGATCGCGCTGGCCGCGGAGGAGGCGGGCTACGACAATCTGCTGCTGCCGTCCGGGTATGCGATGGGCATCGACTCGGTCGCGTTCGCGGCGGGCATCGCGCCGCTGCTGCGGCGGATGCGGCTGCTGGTCGCGGTCCGGATGGGGGAGATGTGGCCGCCGCAGCTGGCCCGCCAGCTCGCCACGGTGGACCAGATGCTCGGCGGCCGGCTCACGGTCAACATCATCTCCTCCGCGCTGCCCGGCCAGCCGATGGAGTCGGCGGCCCGGTACCGGCGCACCCTGGAGATCATGCGCGTGCTGCGTGACCTGCTCGACGGCAGGAGCGTGCACACCCAGGGCGAGTTCGCCGGCCTGTCGGTCGACCCGCCGCGGCTGCGCCCAGCCGGCGGCTGCCCGCCGTTTTACTTCGGCGGCCTGTCGGAGGCGGCGCGGGACGTGGCGGCGCAGGCGGCGGATGTGTTCCTGATGTGGCCTGACACGCTGCCGGCCGTGGCCGCGGTGCTGGCCGACATGCGGGCCCGCGCGGCCCGGTATGGCCGGGAGCTGAGGTTCGGGTACCGCGCGCACGTCATCGTCCGGGAGACCGAGCCCGAGGCGCGCGCCGCGGCGCGGCGGCTGGTGTCCCGGCTGGACGATGCGACGGGGGAGCAGATCCGCCGCCGCTCGCTGGACACCACGTCGGCGGGCACCATGCGGCAGAACGAGCTGCGCGAGTCCGCCGACGACGATGGCTATGCCGAGCCTGGTCTGTGGACCGGTATCGGCCGGGCCCGCTCCGGCGCCGGGGCCGCCATTGTCGGCGACCCTGACCAGGTGCTGGCCAAGCTGCGGGCCTACGCCGACCTCGGCATGGAGTCGTTCATCCTGTCCGGCTACCCGCACGCGGCCGAAGGCGACCTGTTCGCCCGGCACGTCCTGCCGCACCTCGACCACGGCCCGCTGCGCCGGCCGACGTCAGGGCGCTAATCCTCAGCGGGGTAGCCCGCAATTAACGCTTGACCTGGTGCTCCGCGTCAATAGTCCATTCTCGTGCGTATTGGGCTTGTGTGCGCATGGGTCAGGTGGCAACAATGGCTGGTGCGCATACGGGGGCCGAGGGGGCCAATGGGCAGCGCTGCTTGATCAACATAAGGGGAAAACGTGCCACCACAACAGCAGTTCATCACCCGGCCACCTGCCGAAATATTTGGCCGCCACCCCGGGTACGGGTTCGCCGGGGTGGGCGTGAACACAGCGATTGGCAACTTCACCCAGGCATCCGCTGACCTTACATTTACTAGTTCTTTACTAGGATTGCTGGACTGGACCCGGACCTACAACCCGCTCAGTGGAACGGCCGGGCTAACCGGGCCGGGCTGGACAAAGGCCTTCAGCTCGCATCTGGCCACCGGCGACCAGGTGACGTTTTTCGGCGACGACGGCCGGGTCTTACCGTTCGTGCCCGCGTCCGGCGGCGGGTTCACCACGCCGCAGGACCTGGACGCCGAACTCACCCGGAACGCCGACGGCAGCTTCACGCTGACCTACCTGTCCGGGCTGGTCTGGTCGTTCGACTCGACCGGGCGGCTGACCAGCCGGTCTCTAGAAGGCCAGACGGTCACGTTCAACTACGACGCGAACGGGCTGCTGACCGGGGCGGCGCATTCGTTAGGGCCGCAACTGACGTTCTCGCACAACGCCGCGGGCCAGGTGATCTCGGCGACGGCCAGCGACTTCATCGGCGGCAGCTCGACCTATGTGTATGTGTGGGGCTTCCTGAACCCGGCCGGCCACATCTACTTCGCCAGCGAAAGCAGCGTGCCCAGGGAGGTCGAGGAAAAGGTATACCAGGAGAACGAGCTGCCATTCCCGCTGCGGTACCTGATCCCGAATCCCGCGCCGAATCCGGGTCCGGCCCCGGCGCCGGGCCCCGAGCCAGGGCCGGAGCCGAATCCCGGGCCGGTGCCCGGACCTGCGCCGATACCAGTACCGGACATGTGATACTGGCCCGCGGAGGCGACGTTATTGGCTATCAGCGTGCAGCAGGACCTGCTCCACCTGCTCCGTGATCAGATGACGGTCGAGATTGCGGTGCGTTCCCCGGGCAGCTCCGCGCGCCTGGGTTCCGCGGTGCAGACGGCAGTGGCGGAAATCCGCCAGATCAGCTGGCCAATCGGCGGAAGTGACCGGGACTGGATAGAGGTCAGCGACCCGATTCCGGTCCCTGGCGGCTACGTGTTTATGGCTGACCTGGCCAATACCCCGCCGGAGATCGGCGAGACCATCCCGGTCATCCTCACCCGTCACCTGGGGCGGGTGGGGATCGACGACGCGGAGATCGGTCTCGCGCCGCAACTGGGCAGGCGCTCCGGGATCATCGAGTCGTTCCGGCCGACCGCCCGGGCCTGGCTGCGCCTGCCCGAACCCGAGTCGCTCGACGAGCACCGCCGGCTCGCGGCCGGGTTCATCGAACCGGCGGCCGAATGGCTGCGCGGCCAGGAACAGCCCGGAATGGAGCTCAGCGCCCAGGTCATCTCGTCGGAAATTGCCGTTACCTGGACCACGCTGCCCTCGGTGGTCGGCGACATGCTCACGGTCGAGGATTCGGTCTCCGTGCTGCTCAGCGACTTCACCACGGCCGCGGCGGCGGCTATCCTGGGCGGCCTGTTCGGCACCGTACTGACGCTCGGCGCGGCCGGCCCGTCCTGGCCGCCCGCCGAGGTCGCGGCCCGGATGCGCAGCCAGCGTGCCGTGCTGCGCAGCTACGCGGCGGGGCCGAGTGGGCGGGCGTCACGTCGGAGGGCGAGGGGGAGGGCATCCTGTTCGCCGAGTGGTACGACCCGGACGAGCCGCCGGAGCCCGTGTGGTACCAGATCCTGTCCCCAGCGCGGCTGACCCAGCTTGGCGGTGCGCCGCCAGGTTCGGTCGGGCTACCCGGCGGGCGGGCCGAGCTGACCGTGGGTGAAGCCGAGCAGTGGGTGCCCGGCCACCCCGACCGGGACGCGATTCAGGCCCAGGCAGCGGACCTGCTGAGCCGGTAACCAGCTCCGGGAGCGCACTGTCTGGGCCAACTCTGGGAGCAGCTACCCGCACGCGGCCGGAGGCGACCTGTCCGCCCGGCACGTCCTGCCGCACCCCGACCACGGGCCGCTGCACTGGGATTCCGCCCAGCCCTCGTGAACGGCACCAGGAGTGTGCTCTGCTAGTGCTGTGACTGGTCAATCCCC
This sequence comes from uncultured Actinomycetes bacterium, assembly GCA_963758575.1. Taxonomy (GTDB): domain Bacteria; phylum Actinomycetota; class Actinomycetes; order Streptosporangiales; family Streptosporangiaceae; genus RYN-230. The sequence continues at coordinate 74,822 of CAVWWE010000007.1, read as the reverse complement.
TGCTGAATTCAATGCGCTGCCAGAAGACTGGGCCTCCGATCCGGTGCTGGTGGCCGGGCTGACGGTTGACGACGACGACGAACACGACGACCCCGTGCTGCGCTGGCCGGACGGCCGGGTCGTTGACACGTGGCGCGAGGATTACCCGTACGACACGAAGATGCCGCGGCAGGAGTACGAGTACCGCAAGCGGCCGCTGCAGATCGAGCTGGTCAAGCTGCAGAACTGGGTCAAGTCCACCGGCCAGCGCGTGGTGATCGTGTTCGAGGGCCGCGACGCGGCCGGTAAGGGCGGCACGATCAAGCGGTTCACCGAGCACCTGAACCCGCGGGGCGCCACCGTGGTCGCGCTGGACAAGCCGAGTAAGCGGGAACGAACCCAGTGGTACTTCCAGCGTTACGTGCCGCACCTGCCCGCGGCCGGTGAGATCGTCATGTTCGATCGCTCCTGGTACAACCGGGCCGGCGTGGAGCGCGTGATGGGCTTCAGCAACGACGCCGAGTACTGGGAGTTCATGCGCGAGGTACCGAACTTCGAGCGGATGCTGGTCAACTCGCAGCTGTGCCTGACGAAGTTCTGGTTCTCGGTGACGCCCGCCGAGCAGCGCACCCGGTTTGTCATCCGGCGGGTTGACCCGGTCCGGCAGTGGAAGCTGAGCCCGATGGACCTGGAATCGCTGGACAAGTGGGACGCCTACACCGACGCCAAGGAGGCGATGTTCCACTACACCGACACCGAGCACGCGCCGTGGACGGTGGTCAAGAGCAACGACAAGAAGCGGGCCCGGCTCGAGGCGATCAAGCACGTGCTGCGGAAGTTCGACTACGACGGCAAGGATGAGGCAGCGATCGGGGAACCGGATAAATCCCTCATCGGGCCACCCTCAGTGCTCTCCGAGCAAAACCCCGGGCTGTCCTTCCCCACGCTGTAACGGGTAACGGCGGGCGAACCAGACCTCCGGGCACACACCCGGTACGGACACGGCTACTCCAGCTGCAGGGGAACGAATGCTAGATATCGAACAGCACTCCGGGGTGAGCGTGCTCCGGCTGCGGCACGGCAAGGTCAATGCGCTCGACCTGGAACTGCTGCACGCGATCACCGCGGCGCTGGATGAGGTGGACGAGCGGGCGGCGGTGGTGATCACGGGAACCGGGACCGCTTTCTGCGCCGGTGTCGACCTGCGCCGCGTCGTGGCGGGCGGGGCGCCGTACCTGCAGGAGGTCCTGCCCGCGCTGACGGCGGCGTTCCTGGCGGTCTTCGACCATCCCGGGCCGGTGCTGGCCGCGATCAACGGTCACGCGATCGCTGGTGGCTGCGTGCTCGCGGCCGCGTGTGACGTGCGGGTGATGTCGCAGGGCACGATAGGCCTGGCCGAACTGAGCGTGGGCGTGCCGTTCCCGGTGGCCGCCCTGGAGATCATGCGGCACGCGGCCGGGCCCGCTGTCAGCCGGCTGGTGCTGGCCGCGGAGCTGCTAGGCCCGGCCCAGGCGCAGGCGATCGGGCTGATCCACGGCATTGAGGAGCCCGGCGTCCTGCTGGAGTCGGGGCTCGGCCAGGCGCAGCGGATGGCGGGGATACCGGCCGGTGTATTCGCGGTCAGCAAGCGCCAGTTGCAGCAGCCGGCCCGGGACCGGATCGCCGCCCGCCGCGGCGAGGACGCGGACGTGCTGGCTACCTGGTCATCGGCCGCCACCCGGCAAGCTATTTCGGGCTACCTCGGCGAGCTCAAGCGCCGGCCCCGCTAGCCCGGTGTCCGGGCAGCCGGCTGACTCCGGGCGATGCTGTCCAGCAGCGCGGCGGTCTGCGCCGGTGCGGCCAGCATCAGATCGTGCCCGTAGCCGAGCTGGTGCGTCTCCCAGCCGGCCGCCACCGCGCGGTCGAACGAGGCCTGCAGGCTGGCCAGCGGCGGCCGGGTGTGGTTGACGTACACCTGGCGGATCTGATCCAGGGCCGCCGGGTCGAACGCGACCGGATCTGTCTGGCAGCGCAGCGGGAAGTCGGTCAGCCGGGACGCCACCCTGGCCCGCAGGTCCGGGTCGGTGAGGCCCCACTGGTCCAGGAACTGCGGCGACGCCGGCACGAACCAGCCGTCCCCGTCCGCGGCGGCCAGGTCGCGGTAGCGCCGCGCCACCTCGTCGGGCTCGACGTCCAGCAGGCACTGGCCTGGCCGCACCAGGAACGCCGCCAGGTAGGTTACCGAGGCCAGCCGCTGGCCGCCCGCTCGGCGACCGGGCCAGCCAGGACCCCGGCGTAGCTGTGCAGCACCAGGTGCACATCGCGGAGATCGGCAAACCACAGCAGCTCGGTGAGGTCGGTGACATGAGTCGCGATGCCGACCTCCCGGGTCAGTTGCTGCCGGCGGTCACCCTGGCCGGTCAAGGTAGGCGCGTAGACCTCGTGCCCAGTCCCGGACAGCCGCTGCCGCACCTCGCGCCAGCACCAGCCGCCGTGCATGGCGCCATGCACCAAAACGAACGTGGCCACGCCGCACCCCCGATCCGGCCAGCATAGAGCACGGAGCGTAACCGGCGTTGTCTAGATCCATGGTCGCCCGGGTTACGGCTGGACTGTCTGATTGACCTTGGGGTGCGGTTGATGAACCAGCGGGGGGCTCGTGTCTGTGCGGCTCGCGTCCAGACCCCCCGGACGCGAGTTGGGGCGCTGGCGGCAACCCAGCTCCGCTCACACCTGACCCGCCGCGGGTTCCCGCCTGGTGGCCTGCCCTGCAGAGGGTGCCTTTAGGCGGTCGCGGCCCGTGCCATGCCGCCGAGCGTGATCCCCAGTCCACCGGTAGCGCAGAGTAGCTGTTACCTATGTTCCCGACCGGGTCGAGCGGGACGCCGCGGATCATGACGGCTGGGTGCTGGCCGACTCCGCTGGGGTAGCTGACCCTGCTGCCGTGGCTGGCTTTGCCGTGGTAGCGCGCCGGTCACCGGGCGGCGCGGAGATCTTGTGGATGGCCGTTGATCCAGCCCGGCGCGGCCACGGGCTGGGCACCCTGCTCTTGCAGGGCATGCTGGGCGAACTGGCGGCCGACGGTGTCAGTGTGGTCGAAGTCAAGACCCTGGACCGGTCGGCTGATTACCAGCCTTACGAGGGCACCCGGGCGTTCTGGGAGCGCCGGGGATTCGTCTACGTCGACACCATCGAGCCGCTCCCCGGATGGGAGCCGGGCAACCCCGCCGCCATCTACGTAGCGGCCCTCCGGCCCACCAGGTAATCGCGCCGATGGGGGAGCCCTGCGCGGACCTGGGCAACCTGGTCGGCTCTTGCCCGACATGCAGGATGGTCGTGGTGGTGGCGAGGCCGACTGACGGATAGAACTGTTCCGATTTCCACGGCCGGGTTATGCCTCGGGTGGGGGATCTTCGTTCGTCTCGTCAAGTTCGGGCTCAACCCCGCCTTCGCGGTGCTGTTCTTGCGTTCGCAGAACCTCCCGCATCAAGGCGGCCTCGCGTGCCTCCTCCGCTACGTCAGGATCCGGTCGTGGCTTCTCGCCGGAGTTGCCCGGCGCCTGTTCTGATTCACTCATGGCCGGATTCTCCTCCAAACCAGGGTCTTTGGCTCAGTACCCAGCCAGATCTATCGTCTTGCGGGACCGCCGCGGCCCTCATGCCGGACGACATCGTCATCCACCGGGCAGCAACGGCACACCACCCGCGGCATGAGTACGGCTGACTCTGGCTTTCCGCTTCCGCCAGGCCACGTCAACCTCCTGGCCGATTGAGGCGTCTGCGTAACAGGGCGCTGCGGCGCTTGGCGTCCGTTTTCTAGGGAGGGCCGGAGGGTGGGATTTCTGTCCAGGCTGTTTGTGCCTCGTAGCGTTCGCAGGGCTGTTCACCCGGTACGCACGGTGAAGCGGGCTGCTACGCCGAAGGCCGTGAAGAAGGCTACGCGGGCGATGCACCCACTCGACAACGCGATGTATGGGGTGGAGCGGTCGGTCGCGACTTCGCTGCGGTCTGGCCGGAAGCGAAAGCAACGGCGCAAAGGACGTGCGCCGGTGTACCGGCACGGCACCTGCCCGGTGGCACACCGCACTCCCGAGGCCGCCGCGAAGTGCCGCAACCGCTGACGTCTAGCAAGTTAAGGGCCTTGGCCTTTGGCCCACGGTTGCGATGCACCAGGTGCGGCCGAAGGAGCTCAGTGCGAGAAGCGCGCGCCGAGCCGATCTGGGCGGCTGTTCAACCGCGGACCGGGCAGCGACCGCGCATATGGCAGGAATCTGAGGCTGGGTCTGCTAGCGGGGCCGGCCGCGGCCGGACAAAGCCAGCCAGCATCTTCCCGACCTCAATCGTGCCCGTCCCGCTTGTAACCACCGGATCGCGCGCGGCGAAGGCGCGCAACTCCTGTTCGTCGTCGGCCTCCACAACGCCCAGGCCCCACGAGCCGCTGCTGTCGAGCACGGGACCGAAGATCACCATCTGGCCGGACTCGACCCAGGGCCGCCAATGATCGGCATGGCGAGTCATGATCTCCCGCTCCTCATCGCTCATGTCCAGCGCGAATGTCGGACGGGGAGCCTTGAGCCTGAATACGAAGGTGCTCATGAGACAAGGATGCCAAGTTCCTGCCGAGGACCCGGGCGCATCGCAGTAGGTCATCGCAGCACGGACCATCGGCCCGCTGGTGGCCCTCTACCGCGACCCGGGCTTGCTTATAAAGTGCAGCCCGGTACAAGAGAGGTCAGAGAACTTGAGGTGCGCTGCTTCGCGCCAATGGGAGAGTGGACTCTGAGTGCAATGGTCGATTTAAAGGCAGGCAAAGAACAATGGTTGGTCCTTCCTAGCTGAAAAACATTGCCGAGACGGACCGCCTAACTCGCCTGCTTCTGGAGCGGTTCTGTAACGGTGACGTACCACTCACGCTTACGGTCCAGGACGGGGCCGCGAGGTTGCGCACTCAGCCTGTGATAGGCGTCTGAGGGAGAGTGCCTCAATACCGGTGCGGTATCACTGATACCACCATGCCCGCCACGCCGACCGCACTTGCCAGTGTGGCCGCAGTGGTCCCTGGCCCTTTCCGGCCTGCCGGGTGAGTGTTCGGTCGCTGTTGCGGCGGGGCTGCAGAGGTGAGGCCGTGCAGGAGCGGGGCCCGGCAAGCGCCCCGCTGCCCGTGACGGGGGCGGGGCGCTTGCGTGTGGACGTGGCGGCTGGCTGATCGGGCCGGACTGGCTCGGGCCGCCTGCCCGCCGGGGCGGTGGCAGTGTCATCGCTGCAGTCCCGCGCGCAGCCGCCGGGCCTTGCGGACGGCCTGGCGCAGCCGCCGTTCGGCTCGCTCGGCCCGCCGTGACGCCTTGGCTAGCGCGGCGAGGTGCCGCGACTGACGGTACCGTTCGGCCTGCGCCAGCAGCTCGCGCTGCCGCTGCTTGGCCAGCTGGCTGGCCAGGTATGGGTGGTGGTACACGTGACTCACCTCCTTTCACGGGGCGTGAAGAATTAACCGGATGGCGTGTGCCCGGCGGGCACGCCAGTGGACGGAAGACCCGCGCCTGGCCCGGTGGGCCCGATGCCCGTCGTGGACGTAAGGGGTCAGGCACAAGTCACGCGCGGATCACCGCGGCTGCGGCCCAGCCGCAACGGGCTGATTACCTGCCTGCTGGCATAGCGCCGATGGCCACACCGAGGCCCGTGCGCGGTGCGTGCCGCCACTGCGGACCACGCAAAGTGGCCGGCTGGAACCGGCTTGCTGCACACGTCATGACGACACCTCCTCACCGCTCATAGATACGGCCTGCTACCTTGACGGAGCCCGCCCAGGGCCACCTGATACATACGGGCTGTCAAGCCAGCAGCCTCGCAGCCAAGCGCTCCCGGGCGGGCGAAAGCGCTCTGACGTGGGTGGACGTCCGAATCAGCAGAGTGCCGTGCCGCGGTTTCGTGGCCAGGACCGGATCACGTCGCGGGTGTGGCATGCGGCAGTATCGGCTACATGACCGAACTGACCGATGTTTCCAGCGCGTTTGGCTACGGCGACTCGATCCTCGTCGGCGAGCGGGTGCGTCTGCGCGGCGTGCGTGATGAGGATCTGCCCACGCTCGCGAAGTGGGAAATGGATCCGGGACGCATGGCCACGCTGTCGAGCTGGGTAGCCCCGCCGTCGGAGGCTGCGGCGAGGGAGCGCATCGCGAACTGGACCGCGAACGAGAAGGACGACCTCGGCTTCGCCATCGAGACGCTCGGGGACCCGCCGGTGCTGGTCGGCAACATGGGGTTGTGGGGGGCCCGCCCCAAGGACCGGTGTGCGACGCTCGGGATCGCCCTCGGCCGTGAGTACGTCGGTCGCGGCTATGGCACGGACGCGATGCGCGTCATCGTTGACTACGGATTCCGCGAGATGGGCCTGCACCGCATCCAGCTCAGCGTGGCTCCGTTCAATCCCGCCGGGATCCGCGCCTATGAAAAGGCAGGGTTCGTTGAGGAGGGCCGTCATCGCGAGTCGGTGCTGCATGACGGGCGCTGGTACGACGAGGTGCTGATGTCCATCCTCGACCACGAGTGGGCGGCCCGACGATCGTCTGGCCAATGAGCGAGCCGACGCCGTGGGTGCCAAGCAAATGACCGGGCTTGATCGGGCTTCATACTTCCCATCGCCCCGCTTCCTGCGATGACAGAAGCCCGGCAAGGACATATCGTGTCCGCATGAGTTCCTCGCTGTCCCCCGAGGAGATCCGCGCCGCTGCAGAAACACACAACGAGCTCGGATATGCCTACCGGGACGCAGTGATCGAGTCGTTCCTGGACAAGGTCGGCCGCGAGATTGACGCCCGGGTGGACGCTCGGCTCGCGCAACAGCAAGCGGCGCAGCCGATGGCACGGGACCGGCGCGGCCATCCGGGGTCCCCGATGGCGCTCGCGATCATCTCCATGACCCTGGGCATCCCGCTCAGCGCGATTGCCCTCGCAGTCGGTACCCACCCGGCAGGAATCGTGGGCCTGCTGGTGGTCTGGATCGCGATCACGGCTATCAACATCGCGTACAACGTCAGCTACGCCAACGTCAACTCCGCGGTGCGGCAGCCGCCAGACCGCCGCTAAGCTGCCGGGCCAGCCCGGCCTTAGCCCACCTGGCCGCGGACCCGCCGGATCCCGGCCGCGGACCGGCTATGGGTGGCTGCGAATACGCTCCAACGCGAGGCGCGACTCTGGCGACGGTGGATCCGGGACGCGTGAGAGGAATCCTCCCAGCTCAGCGGCCTGACCTCGATGGCCTGGCGGCCAGAACGCGGGGCCCGGCCAGCAGCGCTAGGCAAGGAAAAGATGCCATGCCCGAACACACGTACGGCGCCTAACGGTGGTGGCGCTTTGGGTTAGTTCCGGCACGGGCATATCGGTATTGATGCGGTCATGATCGCCGGCACCTCGCGATTGGGTCCGGCGCGCAGTTCGATGGAGTAGTGGAGGCGCGACGTGCGGGTCGGAGAAGCGCTGGCGGAAGCGCGCGGGCGGGCCGGCCTCACCGTCGCTGAGGTCAGCCGGCGGACCCGCATCCGGGAAGCGATTATCGCAGGGATCGAGGACGACGATTACTCGGCGTGTGGTGGCGACTTTTATGCCCGGGGGAATATCCGTAGCATTGCCCAGGCCGTCCGGGCTGATCCCGAGCCGCTGATCTGCGAGTATGACGCGGTCCACCGTGCGCCGGGCGTGCTGTCGGCGGTGAGCCTGGACGAACTGCTAACGCCGGGCCAAACGCCTAAGCGGCACCGGCCGAACCGGACCGCGGTGCTAGGGCTGGCGCTCGTCGCGGCACTCGGTTTCGTGGGGTACAAGTTCCTCGCGGATTCGCCGCATACCGTGAGCGCCCCGCCTGCGGCCGCTAACCATGCTGTAACCGACGCCGGGCTGAGCAGAGCATCCCAGGAGCTGAACCCCAGCCGGGTCGCAGCTGCCCTCTATCCCACCGTCCAGGTGCGGACGCCGAGACGCCCAACAGCGACAGTGCGCGCGTACGTGGCTGCTATCAACGGCCACCACTACGCCCGGGCCTGGCGCCTCGGCGGCCGGAACACCGGAGGGTCCTACGCTGAGTTCGTCAGCGGATTCAGCGGAACCGCGAAAGACACGCTGACCATCGTGTCGGTCTCAGGTGACGTTGTCACCGCCCGTCTTAACGCCCAGCAGACCGACGGCACGGTCAGCACCTATCAGGGCACGTATACGGTTCATCACGGTGTCATCATCGGCTTCGATGTCGTTCAAGTGAGCTGAGCCCGGTGACCCGATTGGGCGATCTGCGGGTTGTCCGGCTTTTAGGCAGAGCAGCAACGGCCTGCCGGGAAGGGAGGCACATGTGCTCGCCGCCACCCGGCTGCAGCTGGCAACGATCGCGCTAACTCAGCAGGCCGCTGTCCCGTCGTGGTTCGTCAGGGTGCTCAGTGTCTTAGCTGCCCACGATGCCGATAACGCCGTCGACAATGAGGTAGACGCCGACCACGAGGGACACGATCGCGAAGACCGCAGGGCCGGCCTTTACCAGACGATCCTTCAGGTCGGACAAGTGCACTTCAGCCTGCCCGGGACGCCGGGCGAAGTACAAGAAGATCAGGCCGATCGTGGCCGTCGACAGCAGGGAGAAGACCAGGAAGGCAAACACGACGATACGGAGCGCAGCATGGTGGCGCACTAGGAGCACGGCAGCGGCGACGGTGAGCGTCCACGGCTGCTCGAAGACCCCGACGGTGGCTGCTTCCCACGGATGGAGCTGCTTCAGGCGGGCGGTGAACTTCTTGGTGAGTCCTGAACCGGTCCTGGGCTGGTCCCGGTGTCTCCATTGCCGCGCGGCGGCAACGGCGAGGGCGGCACCGAGCAGGATCTCGACGGCCTTCACGGCCATATCACCGCTACCGTACTGAAGGGTGTCGGCTCCTCCGACCGCATAGCTCGCGGTGAACACGATGACCAGTGAGATGCTCCACCCGATCAAGAAGGCGGCCGCGTTGACGCGCGCCCGTGTCGTGTCTAGCAGCAGGATGAACACGATGATCGTGCTGGGGGACACGCTGGCCAGCAGGCCGAGCAGCGCTATGGTGATCACCACGCTCACGGGGCATCCCCGTTCCCGGCCCGGCGCCGCGCTACCGGCATCCGGCCGCTGCCGGGGCCGATGGAAGTGACCCTCATGACCTAGACGTTATGGCCCGGCTCCGGGGCGGCGACACCGTCTCCTGGTGCCGACTCGGCCGCTGGGCGACCGCCGCCACGGCTCAGGGCCTCGCCGTAGATGAGGGCCCCGAGGATGACCGCAGCGAAGAGGGTGACGGCGTCTGCAGGCGCAGCATAAGGATCTCGGCATCCGTCCATCACCACTCCCGCCGCGACAAGCCCAGCAGCGACACAGCACGGGTGACAATTAGGAAGATCAGCTTCAAGCACACAAGCCGAAGATCATCCCATGCCCTGCATGGCCAAGACCAGCCTGGCATGTGCCGGGCCCACGGTCAGCATGATTGCTGGTGGTTGGAGTAAACCGTTTCGGCGTTTCTTCGCCAGGCGCTACGGCCCGGCTGGTCCCGGGCGTGTGTGGTCTTCTGCTGCAGCCACCATGAGAACCAGTCCGGGTAGCGATCCTGCACCTCGTGTGCCTGCCCTGATCCACAAGAGATATTTCGCGGCCGTGTCGAGGCCGGCCGCCCGGCTGCGACTAACTGGTACCGGGCGGCCACTAGGGCCGCCCCCCGCGAGGAGGAGCAGGGATGACCAAAGTCACCGCCCAGATGTCTGTTTCGCTCGACGGCTACTACGCCGGGCCACGAAGCTCGACCGACCCGCACGACATGGCGGCCTGGCTAGAAGGCCCGGAAGGGCCCGGGTTCTTCCGGGTCACCCGATGGGTCATCGACGCCACGGCCTGGCGGGAGCGGCAGGGCTACGCCGGCGGCGAGCGGTCGGTCAACTCGCAGATCGTCGAGGAGACGTTCGCCGCCGCCGGCGCCTACCTCATGGGCCGGCGCATGTTCGACGGCGGCGAGATCCCGTGGGGTGAGGAGCCGCCATTCCGGGCCCCGGTGTTCGTGGTGACCCACCGCGACCGGGAGATCCTCGAGCGCGCGGGCGGGACGTCCTTCACGTTCGTGACCGACGGGATCGAGCGGGCCGTCGGACTGGCCAAGGACGCCGCCGGCGGCAAAAACGTCGCCGTCGCCGGAGGGGGCACGCTGTTGCGTCAGGTCCTGGCGGCCGGGCTGCTGGATGAGCTCGAGTTGCACATCACCCCAGTGCTGCTCGGCGACGGCATGCGGCTGTTCGACGCCGGCCTTGGGCTGGACGTCCGCGAGGGCATCGAGCTCACCCCGACCCGTGTGGTCGAAACGCCCGAGGTGACCCACATCCGCTACGCGATCGGCCCCCGGGCCAAGCTCGAACTCGACGATCGCGGCGCCGGCGGCTGACCGGAACGGCTCATCAATACATGCCGCTGATCCCGCAACGAGGACGCGCCCGGTTCGGCTGGCCCCTAGGCCATCGCCCAGATCGCGCTGCAGATAGGGACGCTGGCCCAAGGGCCGTCCGGATCGGGCGAGGTCGCGGTGCCCTCGCCCGTGGCCGGAGGGGCTGACCCGGACCAGGCTGTGGTGCCAGGACCGGGGCTGGCGGGACTGGCCCCAGTTGTTCGGCCAGTACGTCGCGCCGTCGGAGCAGAACCTGACCCGGGCCCCGCACTTGCGGGCCTCGCTCATGGTCCAGGCCCCCATCCCCCTTGATCGCCTGTCATCCGCCCCAGCCGGGCCGGCCCAGGATGCACCAGGGACAGCACGCCGCGCGGTGGCCGCAGTGGTCCGGGAACTCAACGACCTGCTCGTCCCGATGATCGGCCAACTCGAAACGGCCGCACCGGCCCGATAGCCCGTCAGCGTCCCGAAGCCGGCCCATCGCACACATCGCCGCCGATCTGCGCGGCGATCCCAGTGGCCGTACCAGCGGCCCGGGCTGCGCCAGAATAGGAAGATGTGGGCGTGCTGATTGGCGCTGCTGCGCGACCTCTCCCGGTGGAACGGTTAGCCGCTCACCTCGGCCGCGGGCTGGCCAGGTGGTCGAGGTTCCAGTGGCGTGTCACGTCGCAGCGCCAGTGCTGGGCGTCGCCGGGGAGCAGTACGAACCTGGTGATGGCCGGCTGGCCGCCCTCGTGGTCGGTGTAGAGCAGGTTGACGGTGATGCGGCCCGCTGTGCGGATCGCTTCTTCGGTTCGCTGGTAGCGCTCCGAGCCAGGGTCCCGCAGCGCCGCTTGCCAGAACCCCAGGTTCCCGGGAGGGACATACAGGTCCCGCTGCTGCTCGGCGAACACCGCTGGATCGGGCACGGGGTCACCGCGCCGGTGCCGTGCGGCCCCCTGCGGATCCTGCGCCGCCTGCCCGGCGGTCTCCGCCTCGGTGTGGTAGCCGCGCAGCACCGCGATTCCCGTCCCCACGTTGCGCAGCGGAATGGCCAGGTAGATCACGCTGTCCTGGGCGTCGACCAATGCCCGGCCCGCGCGGGCCTCCAGCACCCGGCCATCGGCGAACTGCACGTGCTCACCAGGGTCTTCTGGCCGGGACGGCATAAGCAGCGGCCGCAACCCGGCCAGCAGTGCCCGCTCGGCGATCCGCGCTGACCGGTTGGACGAGCGCAGCGCCGCGAAGGTAGCGCCAGCCAGGACAAGCGTCCCGATTGACGTCCCCCAGCCCGCCCAGTCCGTCATCGGGTCGAGCCTACCCACAGCGCTGTGGCACTCGTCGCGGTGGCACCGGCCGAGCCCTACCAGTCTCACCTCCAGTGCCAGACCCCGCGGGTTCTGCGTGTTCCCTCGGATCACGCTCAGCCACTGGCCTGTACAGCGCTGAATACGCGCACACTCCCGCCGATCTGAGCGGCGCCGCGGGGCTGGGGCTGGCGCCTTCCGGGGCGCGCCAGAATGGATGTTATGCGTCGGTGCTGGCAGCCTGTCCATGATCTGATGCTGGCCACGGCCAATGACCGGGTTAGGCTCGCCCGGTGGCGGATCTGACCCAGGGTGAGGCGACTGAGCGCGCGCGGGCTATCGAAGTCGATTCGTATGATGTGTTTCTCGACCTGGCGGCCGAGCCGGTGCTTTCCAGAACCGAGGTCCGGTTCAGGTGGCTGCGGCCGGGCGTGAGCACGGTCGCTGAGCTGCGCACCCAGGGCGTGCGCGGCGTGACTCTCGATGGGGTGACCCTGCCGCCACCCGAGGACGGCCGGTTGCGGCTGAGCCGGGCCGGCGGGGGTGATCAGGCGGTCCTGGTGGTGGAGGCCGAGGCCGGGTACTCCCAAGAGGGGCGGGGGCTGAGCCGGTTCACCGATCCGGCGGACGGCGCGAGCTACGTGATGGCGTTCTGCTACCCGGACTGCGGGCCGGAGCTGTTCTGCTGCTTTGACCAGCCGGATCTGACCGCGACGTTCCGGTTCGCGGTGCGCGTCCCCGACGGGTGGGAGTGCGTGGCGAACGGCCGGCTCGCCCGGCGCGAGGGCGATGTGTGCACGTTCACGCCGGTCAGCGGGATGCGGCCGTACGACCTGACGTTCTGCGCCGGGCCGTTCTCGACGGCAGCGCGTACCGAGGCGGGCCGGACGGCAGTGACCGTCCGGCACCGGCAGTCGCTACTTGGCCAGGCGGCGGTGGCTTCCCTGCCCCGGTTCGCCGGCTATGCCCGCGATGCCATCGCCTGGTACGCCGACAGCCTCGGCGTGCCGTGCCCCTACCCCGCGTACGACATCGTGTTCATGCCCGACCTGGCCCCCATGGCGCTGTCGGTCCCCGGCCTGATGGTGGTGAACGAGAAGCTACTGGGGCGGCCGGAGGCAGCTGGCGACCAGCAGAGCGCGATGATCTGCGCGCATGAGGTGGCACACCTGTGGTTCGGCGCCCTGGTGGGGCCGCGGTGGTGGGACGACGTGTGGCTCGACGAAGCGATCGCCACCTACTTGTCGTACGCCGCGCTGGCCGCGGTCGCCGGGGTCAGCGAATCGCTGTCGTGGGCCGGGTTCGCTTACACGGACAAGCCGGTGGCTTATCAGGCGGACGAGCTGCCGAGCCGGGAGCCGGTGTCGTCTCGGTCAGCACGGCCACGCAGGGCCGGGACAAGCCGTTCGGCATCCTTTACGTGAAGGGCGCCAGCGTCATCCGCTCCCTCGCCGCGCTGATCGGCGACGACACGCTGCGACGCGGGCTGAGCGACTACCTGACCACGTTCGCCTTCAGCAGCGCGACGCTGGACGACCTGGTCGGATGCTGGTCCCGGTCCAGCGGGCAGGACCTGGCCGGCTGGGCGGACCAGTGGCTGCGCGCCGAGGGCACGACCTCGATCCGGCTGGACGCAGACGGCGCCGTCATCCAGGACGTACCGCGCCGGCAGCGGATCGGCATCGGGCTCTACGACCTGGACAGGGACGGCCAGCTGCACCGTCGCAGTCTGGTGCATGCGGAGCTCGACGGGGAGCGGACCGTGGTGGCCGGGCTTACCTCCGCGGACGCGGTGGTGCTCAACGACCAGGACCTCTCCTACACGCGGACCGGGTTCGACGTCCGGTCCGCGCGAGCGCTGGCCGCGGCCGCCTGCCAGGTGGGCGATCCGCTCAGCGAGGCGGTGTGCTGGAACGGGTTCTGGCTGCTGGTCACCAGCGGCGAGCTGCCGGCCGCGCAGTTCACCGACATGGTCTGCCGCCGGCGCAGGCCGGCGGCCTGCCCGAGGTCGGCATCGAGACGCTGCTCGCCCGCGCTGCCGAGGCCGCCGACGCGTGGGCCCCGCCGCGCCAGCGAGCGGGCCTGAGGGAACAGATCGCCGCCGCGACCCGGACCGCGGCCGGAGACGCACGCAAGCTGTTGATCGGCTTCGCCGCCAGCGGGCAGGCCGACGATCAGCTCGCCGTGCTCGGCGCCTGGCTGGCCGGCAAGGACCTGCCAGGCGGGCTCACCCTCGACGCCGAGCTGCGAGCGCGGATCCTGTTCACCCTCGCCGCACGCGGGCTGGCGCGCGGGGAGGACATCGACGCGCTGCCGCGGCTCGACCCCGTCACCGGCGAGGTGAACCGCGCGACCTGCCTGGCCCTGCAGCCGGACCTGGCGGCGAAGGAAGCCGCCTGGGCCGTGGCCCTCTCGGCCGGCGAGCTGGCCAGGATCGCGCAGGCCTGCGCGGCCGGCATCTGGGTGCCGGGGCAGGAGGAGCTGATGACCGGCTACCTCGACCGGTACTTCACCGAGGCCCTCCCCGCACTCGTCACCAGGAGGCAGCGGCCAAAGGCACAGCTGAGCCGCCTGCTGTTCCCGGCAACTCTCGTTTCCGAGGCAGCCATCGAGGCCGCAAATGCCGCAGAGCCGCCGGACAACGTCCTACGGCTCGCCGTAGCCGAACAGGCCACGATCATGCGCCGCCGCCTCGCTGCACACCAGCGGCATTAGCCGACGCCGCTGGTCCCCGTGAGCGGCGGTGGCTGGGCGGACGCGTGCAGTCCCGCCCGTCTATTTCCATCGCAGTCTGTGACCCGGCTTCGTTGAAACTAGCCTTCTCGCCGGGGCGGGAGCGGAAGCGGCCTTTGACTCGGCTTGGTCCTTTAAGGCCCGGAACCGATGCGGATCGACCTGCGTCCCTTGGTCGCTAGGCCAGCGTGGCGATGGCCTTGTGTACCGACGCGATGGCGCTGGCGCCTTCGCCGGTGGCTGCGGCGACCCGCTTCATCGAGCCGGAGTGGACGTCGCCGACCGCGAACACGGCGGGAATGCTGGAACAAGCCCGCACAGGGCTGGGCTTGCGCGGTGTCCGCCGTCCGGTCGGTGATGGTGACTTCCTCGAGGAAGTCACCGCCGTCCAGCCGGGTGACCTCGCTGCGGCACCGTCCTGAGTTGGGTCACTTGGGCCAGTTCCGGAGGGGTGGAGCAGGCTGACCTGCGGTGATGTGCGGGCTTAGTGTGCTGTTAAGGCACTAATCTGGCTCATAGACTCGGGTGATGGCCTGGGTCCGGCGGGTTCGCACGGCATCGGGGTTGACGGCCGTGCAGATCGCGGAGTCGGTGGCGGGCCGGCGCAGGATCGTGCGGCATGTGGGCTCGGCCCGCGACGAGGCCGAGCTCGGGCTGCTGATGGAGGAAGCCCACCGCCTGCTGGAGGACGACCGGCAGGGCGTTCTCGACCTCGGCATCACCCCGCAGGCCAGGCAGGCCGCGATGATCCCGGGCCCCAGGCAGCCGGCACTGTTCGGCGGCGGGCCGGCGCCCGCTGCGCGGCGGGTGGTGCCGCGGGCGCGGACGCTGAAGACCGCCTCAAGGTTGCTGTATGACGTGCTGGCCGGGGTGTATGCCGACCTCGGGTTCGACGCGCTGGGTGATGAGGTGTTCCGGGACCTGGTGATCGCCAGGGTGGTGGAGCCGACCAGCTTGCTGGACGCCGACCGGGTGCTGGCAGAGATGGGCCGGGTGTCGGCGAGCCTGTCCACGCGCAAACGGACGCTGCGCCGCTGCTTCGACGGGAACTACCGGGGCCGTCTCGCCGAGCTGTGCTTCACCCGCGTGCTGGCCTGCGGCGACGTCTCGCTCGTGCTGTATGACGTGACGACGCTATATTTCGAGGCCGAGCACGAGGACGGGCTGCGCAAGGTCGGCTACTCCAAGGAACGCCGGGTTGACCCGCAGATCCTGGTCGGGCTGCTGGTTGACCGGCAGGGCTTCCCGCTGGAGATCGGCTGCTTCGAGGGAAACAAGGCCGAAAAGCACACCATCCTGCCGGTCATCAGCCAGTTCCGCGCCCGGCACGGCACCGAGAACTTCGCCGTCGTCGCCGACGCCGGGATGCTCTCGGCCGCGAACCTGGCCGCGCTGGATGCCGCGGGCTGCAGCTTCATCGTCGGGTCCCGGCTCACCAAGGCGCCGATCGACCTGGAGTCACACTTCCGCTGGCACGGCGACTACTTCACCGACGGGCAGGTCATCGACACCCTCACCCCCAAGACCGGGCCCAACCACGGCAACGACCCGGCCCTTCTCGCCGAGCCGGTGTGGGACCCCGGGGTGCACCCCACCTCGTGGCGGGCGGTGTGGGCATACTCGCGCAGCCGCGCCGTCCGCGACACCAAGACCCTCACCGCCCAGGCCAACCGGGCCCGCGAGGTCATCACCGGTGGCAAGCCCGCCCGCACGCCCCGGTTCGTCAAGACCGCCCGGGGCCGGTTCGTGCTCGATGAGGCCGCACTCGCCCGCGCCCAGCGGCTGGTGGGCCTGAAGGGCTACGTCACCAACATCCCGGCAACCGTGATGCCCGCCACCGAGGTGATCTCCAGCTACCACGACCTGTGGCACGTTGAGCAGTCGTTCCGGATGTCCAAAACAGACCTCGCCGCCAGGCCCATGTTCGCCCGCACCCGCGACGCGATCGAAGCCCACCTGACCATCGTGTTCACCGCCCTGGCGGTCTCCCGCACCGTGCAGAACCGCACCGGCCTATCCATCCGCCGCGTCCTGCGGACCCTGCGGCCGCTGCGCTCAGCAACCATCGAGATCAACGGCACCATCCACACATTCCCGCCCGCGCTCGGCCCCGCCGAGACCGCCATCATCAACGCCCTGAAAGACCCAAACCCAAGGCACTAAAGCAAATGACCTAACTCAGGTTCTCGCCGGGGCGGGGCGGAAGCGGCCTTTACTCGCTTGGTCCTTAAGGCCCGGAACCGATGCGGATCGACCTGCATCCCTTGGTCGCTAGGCCAGCGTGGCGATGGCCTTGTGTACCGACGCGATGGCGCTGGCGCCTTCGCCGGTGGCTGCGGCGACCCGCTTCATCGAGCCGGAGTGGACGTCGCCGACCGCGAACACGGCGGGGATGCTGGTCTCAACGAGCGCCGCCGTCCAGCCTGTCCAGCCTCCATCACCGCCTCAGCTACGTCTCCATGAAACCTCGTCCCCTGCGATCCCTCAGCCAGTCTGCGCTCCGCCATAACAGAACAAGCCCGCACAGGCTGGGCTTGCGCGGTGTCCGCCGTCCGGTCGGTGATGGTGACTTCCTCGAGGAAGTCACCGCCGTCCAGCCGGGTGACCTCGCTGCGGCACCGTACCGTCACCCGCGGGTGGGCCAGCAGCCGGTTGACGAGATAGGCCGACATCTCGGTCGCGATGTCCGGGCCGCGGACGACTAGTGAGACCTCACTGCCTCGCCCGGCCAGGTACAGCGCCGCCTGACCCGCGGAGTTCGCGCCGCCGATCACCGTGACCGGGCTGCCCGTGCATCCCCGGGCTTCTAGTTCGGTGGCCGCGTAGTAGATGCCGGCGCCTTCCAAGTCAGGCCAGCGCTCCAGCGGCAGTGCCCGGTAGCGGGCGCCGGTCGCGATGACGACGGCTTTGCTGTCGATGACCTCCCCGCCTTGCAGGTGCAGGCGGAGCAGGTCGCCGTTGCGGTCGGTGTCGAGCCTGACCGCCTGGCACGGGCTGGCCAGCTGGGCTCCGAACTTCAGCGCCTGGAGCACGGCCAGGCCGGTCAGATCGGCGCCGGACAGGCCGAACGGGAAGCCGAAGTAGTTCTCGATCCGGGAGCTTGCCGCGGCCTGCCCGCCGGTGCCGACGGCGTCCAGCAGCACGGTGTCCAGGCCCTCGGACGAGCCGTAGACTGCGGCCGCCAGGCCGGCCGGGCCCGCGCCAACGATTGTGACGTCTACCGGCTTGGTGGACGAACGACGGTAGCTGAGGCCGAGCTTGTCGGCCAGCGCGCCCGGCGTGGCCTGTGTCAGCGCGGCGCCAGGCATGACGACGGCGGGAAGGTCGCCCTCGGTCAGGCCGGAGGACTCCATCATCGCCCGGCCCGCCGGGGTATCGGCGTCGAACCACAGGTGGATCAGGCGCTGGCGGGCGGCGTAAGTCCGCAGCGCCAGCGCCGCCGCCGACCTGTCGGTGCCGACGATCTCCACCGCTAGGGCGGCGGTGCTGCGCTGCAGCAACTCCCGGCGGGCAATTAGCGCCTTGAAGACGATGTCGGACAGTTCGACGTCGTTGGCCATGAGCTGCCGCAGCCGCTCCGGCGACACCCGGTAGACCGTGCCGCCCTCCCGCACCCGGCAGAGCAGGTAGACATTCTGCCCGGTCAGCAGGTTCAGCTCGCCGACAAAGCCGCCCGCATCCACCGCCGCGACGGTCGCGGCGGGCACGTCGACCGTTTCCGTCCGGACAACCTCCACCGAACCCCGGTCGACCACGATCAGGTTGACGTCTTCGTCACCCGGCCGGAACAGTACATCGCCCCGGTGAGTCTCGTGCGGCGTGCCGTAGGTCAGGAGCCGCGCGAACAGCTCATCGGCCAGCCGCGGCGATGCAACACTGGCCGGCACCAGCGGTTTGCCCAGCGCTCCGCGTGCCTGGCTGCCGCGCAGCCGATCCAGTTCACGCGGTGCGGCCCAGGCCACCGGCCTGGCCAGGCCGGGCCGGGCCGACTGAACATAGGGCCACGCGCGGCCCAGGGCGCGGCGGCGGCACGCGACAGGTCATTCATCGATGTCACGCTTTCAGCTCTCCGGCCATCTGGTCAAACGCCTTGCAGCCGACGCGACCCTTAACGCCTCCGGCACAAATGTCCCCGGGTCCGCTTCTCCCCGTCCCGGGGACGCGACTGGTCTTGGAATGAGGGATGGCGGGCGGTATGGCGACGCTGACACATGTCACGCAGCATCCGCCCGGGCCATGCCATGTGGTCGCAGGCACGAACTCTGCCAGCCGAAGACGGAGGCTGACGAGAAGCCGTCACGATAGAGCTCAAGGCCTCCCGGATCTTGGCCGCGTATCCGCCTTGTGGGCTGGCCGGTTGCTGACCGTCCGGGCGGGTAGAGGCCCGGCGCCAAGGGGATGATCCTATTCTTCGATGGCCCCGCCGATGCGGCGCAGATGCCGCCGGAAGGTGTATGACGGGTCAGCGGCGCGTCGGGCCAGGTAGTCATCGAAAGCGGTCTGCTGGCGCAGTGTCTGGCCCTCCCGGATCCGGCGAGCCTGGTCCCGCTCGCTCTGCCAGATCTGGTGCGCTGTGACCAGCACCTGCACGGCACGCTGCGCCGGGACGAACAACACGCCGTCGTCATCGGCGAAGCGATGTCCCCGGCGCTGACCAGGTGCGGCCCGAACTGCGCGGTGACCAGCGCCTCGGGCTCCCGCTCGTCCAGCCGCACCGGCCCGGCCGGGTAGCTCCCGTAACTGAAGACCGGAAGGCCGATCGCGGCCAGTTCCGGCGTGTCGCGGTGCAGGCCCCACACCACCAGGGCCGCTATACCGGCTGCCTCGGCCTCCAGCACCGCGAGGTCGCCGACGCATGCCTCGTCCGAGCGGCCGCCGTTGTCGATGACCAGCACGTCGCCGGCTTGTGCCCGGCCAAATGCCTCCAGGAACACGTCCACGCTGCCGTAGTGCCGCACTGGCAGAACCCGCCCAGCGATCCTCTGGCCGGCCACGACCGGCCGGATTCCCGAAGGGGCGGCCTGCAGCGGAACACTACAGCGCAAGCAGGCATCGGCCACCAGCGGTGTGGACAGATCCGCGAACGCCTCCAGCACGGCGACCTCCCCGGTAGCACCCGGCACCGCGGGCCCCGCCCGTGCGGGCCGGTGCCATGATCCTACTGCCGCCCGGACAGCAGCCATCTGTGCCAGCCGACGGCCAGAAGCCACTCCATGTGATTACCCGATCAAGAAGGCGTGACGAACAACTATCCGCTGTTATGCATGCTTAGGCGCCGTGGCTGGCAAGCAGTGGCGGCCGCGCAGATGAAGCTGTTCTGGGCGTGTCCTGCGGGACCGCGTGCGCCTGCCTAGGCTGTGGAGTGATGGCCGAGACGGATCTGATCCGCACGCCCGACCAGCGGTTGCGGGTCTTTGTGAGTTCCACGCTGCAGGAACTGGCCGCGGAGCGGCAGGCCGTGCGGCACGCGGTGACCCGTCTGCGGCTGGTGCCGGTGATGTTCGAGCTGGGCGCCCGGCCGCATCCGCCGCGGCAGGTCTACCGCTCCTACCTGGCGCAGAGCCAGGTGTTCGTGGGGGTGTACTGGCAGAGCTACGGCTGGGTCGCGCCGGGGGAACAGGTATCCGGGCTGGAGGATGAGTACCTACTGTCGGCGGGGCTGCCCAGGCTCATCTATGTGAAGTCGCCGGCGCCGGAGCGTGAGTCGCGGCTGACGGAGATGCTGACCCGGATCAGGGATGACGGTGGCGTGTCCTACCAGCACTTCTCTGCTGCCGCCGAGCTGCAGCGCCTGGTCGAGAACGACCTGGCCGTGCTGCTGAGCGAGCGGTTCGAGAGGACGCCATCGGGGGACGGCGCCGTGGACGAGGCGTCGCTTCCAGAAGCGGTGCCGGTGCCGGCGACGCCGCTTGTGGGCCGCGACGATGACGCCGCGACGGTGAGCGACCTGGTGCGTGCCGAGGGCGTGCGCCTGGTGACCCTCACCGGGCCGGGCGGAGTCGGGAAAAGCAGGCTCGCGGTGGAGGTCGCGCAGCGGGTGGGTCCGGGTTTCCGGGACGGGGTGCGGTTCGTTGAGCTCGGTTCGGTCCGGGCGGCCGAGCTGGTGACGGCGGCGATCGCCGCCGCGCTGGGGCTGAACACCTCGGGCGGCGCGCTGATCACCGACCTGAAGTCATACCTGCGCGCCCGGCGGCTGGTGCTGGTGCTGGACAACTTCGAGCAGGTGATAGGGGCGGCTCCGCTGGTGGCTGAGCTGCTGGGCGCCGCTCCCGGCGTGGTGGCGCTGGTGACCAGCCGGACGGTGTTGCGGCTCAGCGGTGAGCACGAGTTCCCGGTACCGACGCTCCCGGTGCCACCGATCGGGGCCGGCGGGGCCGCCGCGGACGTGCAGCGATGCGCGTCGGTGCGCCTGTTTGTGGAGCGGGCCCAAGCCGCGTCCGCGGGTTTCGAGCTGACCAGCGGGAACGCCGGGGCGGTCGCCGAGATCTGCCGGCGGCTGGATGGGCTGCCGCTGGCCATCGAGCTGGCGGCCGCCAGGGTCAGGCTGCTGCCACCGCAGGCCCTGCTGGCCCGGCTCAACGACAGGATGGGGCTGCTGACGGGCGGAGCGCGCGACCAGCCTGAGCGGCAGCAGACACTGCGAAACACCCTGGACTGGAGCTTCGATCTGCTGTCTGGCGGCGAGCAGGCGCTATTCGCCCGCCTAGGGGTGTTTGCAGGAACCTTCGACCTGCCCGCCGCAGAGGCCGTCGGCGCCGCCGGGCCGGCCGACCCGGGCCGGGCCGGGCACGTCATGGACACGCTGGGCTCGCTGGTGGACAGCAGCCTGGTGCAGCCGCAGGTGCGTGACGGCGAGCCGCGCTTCGGTCTGCTGGAGACCATCCGGGAGTACGCGCTGGAGCGCCTGCGCGACGGCGCTGACTGGCGGGAGGCGCACGACCGGCACGCGGCCTACTTCCTGGCGCTCGCCGAGCCGGCTCCAGCCGAGCTGCAAGGTCCCGGACAGCTGGTGTGGCTGGAGCGGCTCGAGACCGAGCACGGCAACCTCGGCGCCGCGATGTCCTGGCTGGTGGAACAGGACCAGATCGAGTCGGCGATACAGCTGTCCTGGGCGACATGGAGGTTCTGGTGGCTGCGCGGCCACGCCGAGGAACTGGCTTCCTACGTGGACGTCCTGGCCAAAAGCGAACACCTGCCGCCGCGGCAGCGTGCCCTGGCGCTGAGCGGCACCGGCTTCGGCCTCTTCGCGTCCGGGGACCAGGCCACAGCGCAGCCGCTGCTGGAGCAAAGCCTGCCGCTGTACCGCCAGGCCGGGGACATGCTGGGCGCAGCCACGGCGGCAGCCATGCTGGGTCACCTCCTGGCATTGCAGCACCAGGACGCGCGGGCCAGCGAGTTGCTCGAACAGACGCTCGCCCCGCTACAGGAGGCAGGCAACGATCGGCTCGCCGGACCCGAGCGTGCCCAGCACCTACTGGACGTGGCGCTCGTGTGCAATTTCCTCGGCCAGATCCGGCTCAGCCAGGCAGATCACGACCGCGCAGCGCAGCTGTTCACCGAGGGCCTGAACGCGGCCCGCAGCGCGCAGGACCGGTTCACCATCCTCATCTCGCTCTACGACCTGGCGCTCAGCAGCCAGGCACAGGGCGATCTGACCGGCGCGGCGGAACGCCTGCAGGAAGGGATGTCGCAGTCTGCCGAGGCTGGGGACGAACCAAGCGTCGCCTACTATCTCGAGGCACTGGCCGCGGTCGCCATCCGGCAGGACAACCTGGAGCGCGCCGTGCATCTGCTCGCCGCCGCAGGCGCGCTCCTGCAAGCCAAGGGCAGCGGCTGGCTGCACGCGGTCGTGCCCCGCGCCGCCCACGACGAGGGTTTCCTGGCCGCGCTGCGCTCCCGCATGGGAGATGCGGCATTCGAGCAGGCCTGGACACGGGGACAGTCCCTTGGAGGCAGCCGCGCCGTTGAGTACGCGCTAGCGGAAGCGTCACCTGAACCCACCCGCCCAGCCGGCCCGCCGGGAGCCGGCGATACCGGAGCCATCAGCTAGGCGCCCAAACCCGCCGCCATGCAGCGCCTGACCGGCCGGCTCTGAGCTGATCAGGCCTGGCAGGCGCTGGCCAGGCCACTACGGGCCCGTGCCTGTTCGTGCCGGTCACCGCTCTGGATCGCCAGGGCCAGCGCAGCGGCGTGTCGGGCGCCGGCCTGGCCGGCCTGGCTGGTGGCGAGGAACGCCTCGCCAAGTTCGTTGAGCGCCTCGGCCTGACCAGAGGGGTTGCCGGCCTGCCGGTGCAGGGCCAGCGACCGCCGGAGAAGGCCGATGGCCTGCCGCCCGCGGCCCTGCCGCAGCTCGCACATGCCCAGGTAGGCCAGGGCCCGGGCCTGGCACAACCGGCTACCGGTCTCGCGGCCTAGCCCCAGGGACTGGCGGAGATGGCCGGCGGCCTGCACATAATGGCCTTGCCGCAACTCGAGTTCGCCGAGGTTGCCCAGCACCGCGGCCTCGCCCGAGCGGAACCCGGCGCCGTGGAAGAACGTCAGCGATCGGCGCAGCTGACCGGCGGCCTGCTCGTAACGACCCTGCCGCAGGTCAACCACGCCGAGCTGGTGCAGCTCAACGGCTTCACCGGCGTGGTCACCGACCTCCAGGTAGATGGCGAGGGCCCGTTGGTGGTACCCAGCCGATTGCTGGTAGCGGCCCTGGCAGTAAACGGCATGGCCGAGGCGGCCGAGTGCGCGGGCCTCCCCGATCCGGTCACCGTCCGCACGACATAGGGCCAGGGCCTGCCCGAGATGCCTGGTGGCCTGGCGGAGACGGCCCCGGGCAGCGTCGGCAGTACCGAGCATCGTCAGCGCCGCCGCTTCGGCGGTCCGGTCGCCGGCCTGCGCGGCGGCGCGGCGGGCATGACGGTGCATCGCGGCGGCATCGCCGAAGTGGCCAACATCCGGGTAGCGGAAGATGGTGCCGGCCAGGCCGATGGCGTGGCCGGGCCAGCCATGGTCGGCGGCGTGCGCGGCCACCGCGACCAGCGTGGACCGGTGCACGTCGAGCCAGGCCAGCGCGGCGGCCGGGCTGGTGACCGGCGGCACCGGGCCGGCGGGCTGGGACATCGCGGGCTGGTCAGGGTCGGCGCGGAACAAGGTACCGGCGGCGTGGGTGGCGGTGGCCAAGTAGTGGTCGAACAGGCGGGTCAGCGCCGCGCCCCGCTCCTGCTCGCTGTCCTGGGCAGCAGCCTGGCCGGCGGCGTAGGCGCGGAGCAGGTCGTGCATGCCGTATCGGCCCACCCGGGCGGGCTGGATCAGGTGCGCGCGGGCCAGCCGGTCCAGCAGCCAGCGAGCCTGCCGCAGCGTGGTGTCAGTGAGCGCGGCAGCGGCATAGGCATCAAAATCCGCGCCGGGGTGCAGTCCAAGCAGCCGGAACGCGCGCGCAGTCGCCTCATCCAGGTGCCGGACCGACCACGAGAACACGGTCCGGACCGCCGTCAGCCGGTCCCCGGCCGCGTCCAGCCGGTCCAGCCGCTCCTGCTGGTCAGCCAGCTCCGACGTCACGTCCGCCAGCGTGAGGTCGGGTGCGACGGCGGCGCGCTCGGCGGCCACCCGCAGGGCCAGCGGGAGCCAGGCACAGTACCCGGCCAGCGTCGCAGTCGCTTCCGGCTCAGCATCCACTCGTGCGCCGATGAGCGCCCGCAGCAACCCCACCGCCTCGGCGGGCGGCAGCAGGCCCAGGTCCAGTCGGCGGGCCCCGTCCCTGGCCACCAGCCCGGCCAGCGCGTCGCGGCTGGTCACCACGGCCACACACCCTGGGCTGCCGGGCAGCAGCGGCCGGACCTGCTCCGCATCCGCCGCGTTATCGATCATGATGAGCATCCGACGGCCAGCCAGCAGGCTCCGGTACCGCGCCGCACGCTCCCCGGTCTCGGCCGGGATATCCTGCTCGGTCACACCCAGGCTGCGCAGGAACCCGGCCAGGGCGTCACCGGCCGGCACCGGCTGGCCAGGGTCATAGCCACGCAGGTTGACATGCAGCTGCCCGTCCGGGAACCGGTCCGCCACCTGGTGCGCCCACTGCATGGCCAGCGCCGTCTTGCCCACCCCGGCCATCCCGGCGATCGCCGAAATCACCAGCGTCGGCGGCCGCTGCGCGCTGGCCCGGTCCAGCATCCCGGTCAGGCCGGCCAGCTCGGCGGCCCGGCCGGTGAACTGCGGCACCGGGCCCGGCAGCTCCCGTGGCACTACCGGTGCCGGCTGCGCGCCCGCTCGCCAGGCGGCACCAGCGGGCAACTGCGCGGGCTCAGCGCCGGCCAGCGCCGGGCTCGTGGTGAGGATCTGCCGGTGCAGCTCACGCAGTTCGGTTCCTGGCTCGGTGCCCAGCTCAGCTACCAGCACCCCCCGCACGTGCTGATAGGCGGCCAGCGCTTCGGCCTGCCGGCCGTCGCGGTGCAGGCCGAGCATCAGCAGCGCGTGCAGGCGCTCGCGCAACGGGTGGGCTGCGGCCAAGCGCTGCAGCTCGGCGATGACCCGCGCCGTGACGGCCCAGGCGCAGCTCCGCATCGATCTGTAGCTCCGCCGCCTGAAGCTGCAGTTCCATCAACCGCGGAAT
The DNA here is from genome assembly GCA_963758575.1 of uncultured Actinomycetes bacterium. Taxonomy (GTDB): domain Bacteria; phylum Actinomycetota; class Actinomycetes; order Streptosporangiales; family Streptosporangiaceae; genus RYN-230. Next base: position 49,810 of record CAVWWE010000007.1, on the reverse strand, counting down.
TTCAGTTAACGCCAGTGCCTGCGACTCGACATCGTCCAGTGGCTCGCCGCGCCACAGCGCCAGCGCTCCGCGCGCCTGATCGGCCGCGGCTGCCCAGGAACCACCGCGCGCGGCGTTGCGGGCGCCGTCGAGCAGGACCTCGAACCGGGCCACATCCAGTTCCCCGGGATCAACCCGGATCAGATACCCAGGGGACCGGGTGACGATCCGGGCCTGGTTGACGTCGCCCAGCACACGCCGCAGGCGCTTCACGTAGTTCCGCACGGTCGCCTCGGCTGACGGCAGCGGCGCGGGCCCCCACAGCGTGTCGGCGATCTCGCTAACTGACACCACCCGGCCGGCGTTCAGCAACAGCACCGCGAGCAGCGCCCGCTGCCTGCCCCGCGGCACCGGCAAGGCCACCCCGCCGCAGCGGACCACTACCGGTCCGAGCAGGCAGAATTCCAGCTTCGGCGTCATGTGACCTCCGCCCGGCTCCGCTGCCGACCTAGCGCTACGAGTTCGCTACAAGACTGCTATTACCACACGGAAGACTCTGCGCCTATGGCACGCACACGGGGCATGGCGCATCGACTGTTGCTTATCGCGGGGGCCGCGGCGGTACTGGCCCTCGTCCCAGCCGCCGCGTCGGCGGCGGCTGCGTGTTCCACGGGTTCATTGAGCGGCGCGGGGTGTTCACCCCGGTCGAGGACCCGGCCGGCGCAGAAGGCACGGACATTACCGGAATCAGCAACCTCGGTGTGATCGTCGGCTTCTACACCGACAGCAACGCCATTAATCACGGGTTCGAACTGACCCCCGCCCGCTAGATCTGCAGGCGAGCCAGCCAGGCTCACATAGAACTCACACGGCGTTCGCACGGGGTGCGGAGGGGCTGGCCGTAGGGTGCCTGCGTGAGCGTATCTTCGACGCCCTCACCCGCTGGCACTGCGCCGGACCGCGGACGCCGGACGCGGGTCGCGGCGCGAACCCGGCTGGACTTCTGGTTCGCGGTCGTGGTGCTCGGCGGGCTGGCCTGGAACCGCCTCCACCCCAGTCTCCCGGGCGAAGGCCTGGCCGCCAGCGGCCCAGCGCTGGTCGTGCGGGGTCACATTGTCAAGGGCGTGCTGTCCAGCGGAAAGCTGCGGCCTGGCGTACGGGTGCTCCCGGGTGGCAAGCTGCCGCCCGGCGTCGTGGCTGACATCCGGGGGAATGGCCGATCCGGGATACCGGGCCCGATGCTCGGCGGCCTGCTCGAGCCGGTGAACCTGGTCGTGCTGCGGCACACTGCCTTCCTCGAGGCGGCCGTGATCGCCGCAGTCGTGATCCTCGACATGGGCTACCGCAGACTGCGCCGGACCCGCCGCGCGAAAACGTAGCCACTGGCCACTGACCTAGGGTGGCGTGGTGGCAGACGACGAAGTGCACCTGGCGGGCAACGTCGGGGGAGCGGTCCGGGTTGGCGGCACGGTGCACCGGGCCACCGGGCCATGGACGCCGGCCGTGCACGCGCTGCTCGCTTACCTGGCAGATCGTGTCCCGCACATTCCCCGTGTCCTCGGTTACGACGACCGGGGCCGCGAGGTGCTGTCCTACCTGCCCGGGCACGTCCTCGACGAGGACCGCGAACTGCTCAGCACGGGTCAACTCCAGGCCATGGTCCACTGGACCCGGGCCTTCCACGACGTGGTGACCGGCTTCGCCCACCCTGGGCCGTGGCGGTACTGCCCGTTCCCTGGGCCGACCTTGATCGGGCACAACGACATCGCTCCCTACAACGTGTGCTTCGCGGGCGACGACGTCACGGGCGTCTTCGACTGGGACATGGCAGGACCGACGACCCGGTTGCTGGAACTGGCGTTCATTGCCTGGAATGGGGTGCCGTTGTGGCGCGATACCGGAGCGGAGAGCGCCGCGGAACGGCTACGGATCATTGCCGCCAGCTATGGCGGGCCGGACGCGGGCCAGATCCTGCACGCCGTGCCGCAGCGCATCCGGACCATGCTGGACTGGATCCCGGCCGCGGCCGCGGCGGGTGACGCGGGCATGGCGCACCTGATGACGGCCGGCGAGCCCGGCCGCTCGGCGGCCAGCCTGGCCAGCCTGCTGGACCGGATCCCGGCCATCGCCCGCGAGCTGGGCTGAAGCGCGCCGGCTAGCGCGGGCCCGATGGCCGGGGCCGTTCCTTGACTCCGGCCGCGAGCAGGTCCACCACCTCCGCGACGCGCGCCGCCCGCAGGTCCGGCCGGCGGGTGGTGGCATCGATATAGCGCAGGCGTGAGGCCGGCGTCACGCAGCCACATCGGGGTCAGGGTGAACACCCAGCCGTCGCCGGCCGGCGTGATCCGGCCGCGCACCCGCCGGCCGTTGACGGTGCCACGCACCGGATGCTCAGCCCTGCCGCCCCACACCTCGTCCGGGTCGAACGGGACCTCGATCACCCCGCTGTCCCGGGGCCGGCCGCGAGCTGGGCACGCAACCGCTGCACGCGCATGGCCCTCATCGTCGCATGGCGCCGGCTGGCCTCACTCCTGGCGGATGACGCGGGCGGAGCACGGTCTGCGTAACAGTGGTCGGTATGCGAGTTCGTGCGCGGGGCGAGACGGCCCGGCGGCTGGCATGACCAGCGCCGCCGCCGCTAGCCAGCCGGTCCGGAGCAAGGCGCTGCGGCCGATGCTGGTCCCGCTGGCGCTGGCCCAGTTCATCTGCAGCTTCGCCGGCTCGAACATGAACGTCATGATCACTGACATCAAGGACGACCTGCACACCTCGGTGCAGGGCGTGCAGGTCTGCATCACGTTGTTCCTGCTGATCATGGCCGCCCTGATGATCCCGTGCGGGAAGCTGACCGACCGGTACGGCCGGAAACGGCTGTTCATCCTCGGGCTCATTATCTACGGGATCGGCGCGCTGCTCAGCGCGGCCGCGCCCGGGATCGGCGTGCTCATCCTGGGCAACTCCATCTTCGAGGGAGTCGGTACCGCGCTGCTCATCCCGCCGGTGTACATCCTGACCACCTTGGTGTTCACCGACTTGAAGTCGCGGGCGTGGGCGTTCGGGGTGATCAGCGGCATGGGCGGCATCGGCGCCGCCACCGGGCCGCTGATCGGCGGCACCATCACCACCACGATCACCTGGCGGGCCGCGTTCGTCTTCCAGGCCCTGATCATCGCGGTCATCGTGCTGCTGGCCCGCAACGTCAGGGACCCGCTACCGGCCGACCCGGACCACCCGTTCGACATCGTGGGCGCGATCCTGTCCGCCGTGGGCCTGGTCGTCCTGGTCGGCGGGATCATGGCCGCCGACCAGAACCTGGGGCTGATGTTCATCCTGCTCGTCGCCGGGGCGCTCATCCTGGCCGGTTTCTTCGTCTGGATCCGCCGCCGGGAACGGGCCGGGGAGGAAGCCCTGCTGTCCACCGCGCTGTTCCGCAACCGGGTCTCCAACCTGGCGCTGATTACCCAGAACGTGCAGTGGTCCGTGCTGCTGGGCACGTCGTTCGTGGTGTCCGCCTACCTGCAGGTGGTCCGGAAGTACGACGCGATCCAGACCGGCGTGATCTTCACCGCGGCCACGGTGGGCATCCTGCTGTCCTCGCTGGCCGCTGGGCGGCTGGCCAAGCGCTACCGGCAGCGCACGCTCATCCTGACCGGGTTCGTGATCACCATTGTCGGCATCGTCGTGCTGGTGTTCCTGGTTAAGGGGCATCCGGGCGCCTGGTACTTCGCCCCTGGCCTGTTCCTCATCGGGCTGGGCGTCGGCGTCATGCTCACCCCGTCGGTCAACGTGGTGCAGTCGGCCTTCCCGGAGAACCTGCAAGGCGAAATCTCCGGGCTCTCCCGCAGCGTGTCCAACCTGGGCTCATCGATCGGCACCGCGATCGCGGGCACGATCCTGGTGGCCGGCCTGGGCGACCCGAAACGCGCCTATGGCGTGGCCATGATCGTGCTGGCGTTCATCGCGCTGATCGGCCTGGGCGCCACCCTCCGGCTACCCGCCGCCGATCCGGTGCCGGAAGCCAGCAGCCGGTCGCCAGCCGGGTAAGGGTCAGCCTCGTACCCAGGCGCCTGCCGCCGGGACGCGCCGCCACTCCTGGACGGCCAGGCCCTCGGTGTGCAGATCGTCATAGAGTCCGTCGGACATGATGACAGCCAGCCGCTGGCAGCCGGTCACGGCATGGTGAATGGCCGGGTCTCGGAGCAGCGCGCGTACCCGCAATGGTGCGGCGCCACCGAATCCTTCGCCCTGAACTCTGCAGATCCGGCTGTACCGGGTGCTCTATGAGATCGCGGTGACGTACGGCACGGCGACCGGGAACCGGTCGGTGATCCGGTGGCCGCTGACCCAGCCGGAACTCGCGTCGCTGGCCAGAGCGGCGGAACCCAGCGTGCACCGGGTGCTGCGCGACCTGCGCGCGCAGGGGATCATCGCCACCGGCTACCGCCGGATCACCGTGCTGGACGTGGCCCGGCTGCACGCCCTCGGCTACCCGGGCGGCCAGCTTCAGGCCGATACCTGATCCAGCCAGCTGGCGATGCTGCGGGCCAGGGTGGGCATCGGCAGCGAGCCGTGGTCCAGGATGGCGCCGTGGAACGCGGGCAGCGTGAAGGCCGGGCCGAGCCGCTGCCGGGCCTCGTCCCGGATCCGCAGGATCTCCAGCTTGCCGGTGAGGTAGGCCAGGGCCTGCCCGGGCATCACCACGTACCGGTCGATCTCGGCGGCCAGGAACTCCGGTGGCATCGGCACATGCTCGGTCATGTAGCCGAGGGCCCGCTCGCGGCTCCAGCCGAACGCGTGGATGCCGGTGTCCACCACCAGCCGGGCGGCGCGCATCAGCGACGTGCTGATCGAGCCGAGCAGGCCGCGTTCGTCGCCGTACAGCCCGGTCTCCTCGGCTAGCTGCTCCGCGTACAGGCCCCAGCCCTCGGAGAACACCGGCAGGCTGCGCTGCCGCTGCAGGTCGGGCAGGGCGGTCAGCAGCTGGAGGCGGGAGAGCTGGAGGTGATGCCCCGGCACTGCCTCGTGGAAGGCCACCACTTCGATGTCCCAGCCGGTGCCGGCCGTGGGCCGCTCGGTGTTGAACCAGAATGTCCCCGGCCGCCCGCCGTCCTGCCGGGGCGGGGTGTAGTGCGGTGCGGTGCCGCTCACCGCCACCACGTCCGGCATCGGCGTCACCGCACACGGCGGTGGCAGCGGCGCCGGGAAGAACTCCGGCGCCTGGGCTTCGGCCCGGCGCACCGCCGCCACGGCCTGGCGCACCGCCTCGTCGGCGGGCAGCTGCCCGGCCGAGTCGCGCAGCGCGGCGCGGACCTGGTCCAGCCCGGTCAGCCCCAGGCTGGCGCCCAGCCGCACGGCCCGGTCCTCCAGCGCCGCGACATGGTCCAGGCCGGTCTGGTGCAGCGCCTCCGCGGTCAGTGGCAGCGTGGTGTAGATCCGGATCGCCCGGCTGTAGTCCTCGTCGCCGCCGGGCAGGTAGACCAGCCCGGCCTGGCCGCTCGGCCGGGCCCGGGGCAGCAGTTCCCTGACCGTCGCCACCCAGCTGGCCAGCGCCGGGTGCACGATCTCGTCGGCCGCGGCCCGGCGCTCCGCCTGCCACGCCGCCGCGCGTGGCCAGCCCTCAGGTGGCCGCGGGGCCAGCACCGGGCTGCTGTCCGGCGCGGCCAGCACACCCTCGGCCCAGCTGATGGCCTCCTCGGCCAGCGGGGCAACCGGCAGCCGTTCCTTGGCCGCCCCGGCCCGCAGCCGCTCGCTGAGCTGGTCCAGCCAGCGGCCGCTGCGCCGCAGCCGGGTCAGGTAGGCCTCGGCCGCGTCCTCGTCGACCAGGACGGTGCGGGCCGCCACGGCCAGGAACGTGGCTGGCCCGGCGTACTGCATCGGGGTGACCGTGTGCTCCGCCGGGGCGAGCGCGATGCCCGCCAGTTCCTGGGTGACCGCCTCCCGGGTGCAGTCGGCGGTGATCACGTCGGCGGGTGTCAGCGGCCCGGCCTCAACCGCGCCCGCGTCGGTCAGGTACTGCTCGAGCTCGGCCTGCCAGGCCTGCTGGCCCGCGTCGCTCTCGTCCGGGACCCGGTCGTCGTAACCGGTGATGCCGTACATGGTGGCGGCGAACGGGTTCTCTTCCAGCCAGCGCCGGTGCACCCGGTCGGCCAGGTCACGTGCTGCGGTCATGCGCCGAAGCATAAGGGGGCCCGGCGCCGGGCCGTGCCGCGGCCCGGTGCTCGCCGAGTCCGCCGGTCAGATCCCGGACGTGGCGGCCAGGTCGTCGTCGACGATCAGGACGATCTTGCCCCGGGTGTGCCCCTGCTCCACCTCGCGGTGTGCGGCGGCGGCGTCCTGCCAGTAGTACCGGCCGGACAGGTGGACGGACAGGTCGCCGCTGTCCAGCCAGGGCGCCAGCCGGATCAGCCGGGTGCCGCTGGGCGCCCCGTTGTACTGCTGCCAGCGCACCTTGGCCCCCTCAGGCAGCGGGGCTTGCACCGGGGTGGCGATGACCGCCCCGGCGCGGGCCGCCCGGGCCGCGCCGTCCAGCGTGGCCGCGTTGCAGGCCAGCACCTTCCCGGCGCCGCCGTCGGTCACTTTACGGACCTCGTCCGGCCAGCTGGGGATGGTGTGGTTGACGGCCACCGCCGCCCCGAGCCGGTGCAGGAACTCATGGTTATGCGGGCTGGCCGTGGCCACCACCTCGGCGCCCAGTGCCCGGGCGATCTGCACCGCGAAGTGGCCGAGCCCGCCCGCCCCGGCGGTGATCAGGACCTGGTCCCCAGGGCCGACGCCCAGGATGTCGGTCAGCCCCTGCTCGGCGGTCAGCCCGTCGATCGGCACGGCCGCTGCCTCGACGACGTCCAGCGCGGACGGGATCGGGGCCAGCTGCTCGATCGGGCACGTTACGTACTCGGCGTAGCAGCCGATCAGCGCGGGGTACCCGTACACCGGGGTGCCGTCATCGAAGCCCGCGTCGACCCCTTCGTCGCCGGTCACGATGCCGGCGAACTCGCCGCCGGGGATGTAGGGCAGCGAGCCGCCAAACTCGCCGCGGCGCATCGCGGCGTCCCATGGCCCGACGCCGGCGGCCTGGACCCGGACCAGGAGCTCGCCCGGCCCGGGGCCGGCCGTTCGGCCTGGCCGGGCTGCAGCACGTCGGGGCCGCCGAACTCGTTCACCACGATCGCTTGCATGAGTACTTCTTTACATGGCCCGCGCTGACCCTGCACCAGCAGGGGGTGGTTACCCGGCCAGCCGCCGGGCGGCGTCGGCGATGTGCCGGGCGCTCAGGCCGGCCGCGTCGAGCAGTTCCTCGCTGGTACCGGACCCGGGCATGTCCCGGACCGCGAGGTGGGTGACAGACAGGTCGGCCCGGCCCGCGCCAGTCAGCGCGTCCAGCACCGCGGAACCGAGCCCGCCTTCCGGGTGATGGTCTTCGGCGATGACCAGGCGGCCACCGGTGGCGGCGGCCGCTGCGGTCAGCGTCGCGGTGTCGATCGGCTTGACCGAGTACGCGTCGATGACCCGGACGCTGATGCCGTCCGCGGCCAGCTCGTCGGCCGCGGTCAGGCAGGCGTACAGGGTGACCCCGGCGCCGATGAGGGTGACCTGGTCGTCGGGGGAGGAGCGGAGCACCTTGGACCCGCCAATGGGGAACGTCTCGGCTGAGTCGTAGAGCACCGGGTAAGCGCCGCGGGTGGTGCGCAGGTAGCTGACGCCCTCCCGGTCGGCCATGGCCGCGACGAGCGCGGCGGCGCAGGTCGCGTCGCTGGGATACAGCACGGTGGAGCCGTGCACCGCACGCATCATGGCCAGGTCCTCGAGGGCCATCTGGGACGGGCCGTCCGCGCCGATCTCGACGCCGGCGTGCGAGCCGGACAGGCTGATGTTGGCCTGGGAGATGGCGGCCATCCGGATGAAGTCGTAGGCGCGGGTGAAGAACGCCGCGAACGTGGACGCGAACGGCCGGTAGCCGCGGACGCTGAAGCCGACCGCGGCCGCGACGAGCTGCTGCTCGGCGATGAACATCTCGAAGTACCGCTCGGGGTAGGCGGCGGCGAACTCGTCGGCGAACGTCGAGTTGCTGACCTCGCCGTCCATGGCCACCACATCCGGCCGCGCGCCCAGCGCGGCCAGCGCCTGGCCGTAGGCCTTGCGGGTGGCCACCTTGTCGCCGACACGGTAGGTGGGCAGCGTCACCGTGCCGGCCTCGCGGGCCGTGGCCCGGTCCGCACTGTCCGCCGGGGGCAGCGGCCCGCGCACGGTCAGCCCGCGTTCGCCGCCGAGTTCCTCGATGGCCCGCTCGGCCATGGCCGGCGGCAGCGGCTTGCCGTGCCAGTCCTCCCGGTCCTCGACTTCGGTGAAGCCCTTGCCCTTCTTGGTCCGGGCCAGGATGACGAGGGGCTGCTCGGCCTCCAGGTTTCCGGCCTGGCCCAGCGCCTCGTCGATCGCGGCCAGGTCATGGCCGTCGATGACGACCACCCGGGCGCCGAACGCTTCCATCCGGCGGGTGTAGGTGTCCAGGTCCCAGGACAGCTCCGTCGGGCCGCGCTGGCCGAGCCGGTTGATGTCCATCATCGCGATCAGGTTGCCGAGCTTGTAGTACGACGCCTTGTCCAGGGCTTCCCAGATCGAGCCCTCGGCCAGCTCACTGTCGCCGCACAGCACCCACACCCGGTAGTCGGCCCGGTCCAGGTACTTGCCCGCCAGCGCAACGCCAACCCCGTCGGGCAGCCCCTGGCCGAGCGAGCCGGTGGCGACGTCCACCCAGGGCAGCACGGGGGTGGGATGGCCTTCCAGCCGGGACCCGAACCGGCGATAGCCGGTCATCAGCTCCTCGTCGGATACCACGCCGGCTGCCTTGTAGACCGAGTACAGCAGCGGTGAGGCGTGCCCCTTGGAGAAGATCAGGTGGTCGTTGGCCGGGTTCCGTGGCTCATCCCAGTCGTAGCGCAGGTGCCGGGCGAGCAGCACCGCGAGCAGATCCGCGGCGGACATGCTCGACGTGGGGTGGCCAGACCCGGCCGAAGTGCTGCACCGGATCGAATCGACCCGCAGTTGCTGGGCCAGTTCGGCGACCGTGGCCAGGTCCGCGCCGGTCACGGTGGCAGTGGTGGATGCCATGGGAATTCCCTCCTGAAGCTCTACCCGGCCCTACCCGGGCGGCCGCCTAATTCACGAGCTTAGGCCGCCCGGGTCACGGGGATTAGGGCGCCCGGGTGCGGAGGGACTTTAGCTGAGCTGCCGCTGACGCAGTTCAGCTGAGTTGCAGGTATCCCAGGTTGATGGTGCCGCTCCCGCCGGTGAAGAACGGCGAGCCCATGGCCAGCCGGATGACGTTGTAGCCCGCGGTCAGGCTGACCGTGGTGCTGATGGTGCTCCAGCCACCGCCGGTGGCGGGAAAGGCCAGTGTCTGCCAGGCCCCGCCGTCATAGGCCAGGCCGAGCGTTCCGGTGCTGGTCCCCGGGTTGGCGTAGTCCACGGTCATCGTGTAGCTGCGGGCGGTGGGCACGTTGACCACGAAGTCCACGAAGCTGTCGTCGCGCGCGTCGCCGGCATGGGTCAGGCCACCGACGTAGTAGCCATCCGGCGCGGCGGCACTGGCCCCGATGATGGCGTTATGAATGCTGCCGTTCGCGGCGTAGTAAAGCTGCTGGGCGCCGCTGCCGTCCGCGGGCCGGAGCAGCACCTGGTAGGCGCGGCTGGCGCTCATGCTGGGGATCTGCACGGTCACCTGCCCGCCGGAGACCGGCAGCGTTTGCTGCTCGACGAGCGTGGGCGCGGTGACCGCGGTGAACCGGTTCGGGGTGCTGGTGGACTCCACCCGCGCGGCGACCGAGGAGCCGAGGCCGCTGATCCCGGTGACGGTTACGTTCGTGGTCCCGGAGCCGTCCACGATGATGTCGGCCGTCTTGCTCAGCGGGTCGTAGGAGGCCACCCCGTCCAGGGCGGACCCGGACGGTGGTGTGACGGTCACCATCGAACCGGTCATGTCGCCGTACCACTTGTACAGCCACCACGTGCCGGTCGGCTCGTTGGTCGTGGTCCCGTTAACCCCGCTCACCGTGACCAGCCCGTCGACCGTGCCGTATTCATGCCAGAACGCCCGCTCGGCGTTGCTCACGCCGCTCTGCTCGAAGGCCGCCAGGTAGGGCACCAGGGCGCCGGGGTCATCGATCTCGGCCGTGGTGCCGTACTCCTCGATGGAGATCGGGCGGGGCGTGATGCCGAGGCTCTTTTCCAGCGCCACGCACGCGGCCACGTCGGCGGCGATGCTGCCCGGCCCGCCGAGCTCGTGCCAGGAGATGATGTCCGGCAGTGCGTTGTTCGCCTTCGCGTAGCTGAGGAAGTTCTGCATCCAGCTCTCGTTCCAGGCGCTGATGCTCGGTCCCTGGATCGGGGTGACGCTGTCCAGGCTGCGCACCTCCTGAGTGGGCAGCAGCGCGGCAGTGGGCAGCGCGGCCCCGGCGAGGACAGCCAGCCAGCGTGTCCTGGCGGCAGATAAGTGAGCGCTCACAACTGCTCCTTCCCGGGCCCCGGTTGGGGGACGATCGCGGAGGTGGAAAAGGTTTTCCTAAACGAACGACAGCACGGCGCCGGTGCGGCGTCAAGAGCTGGCCGATCGAGACCGGTTGACCAGGAGGTATATCAAGAAAGAACCACTAGGCGATGGCCCGGACGAGCCTGGGAAAGCGCTACCTCAACCGGGCCGTGCTCAGGCGCCCCCCGTGGGTGGCCGACAAGGCTGGCCGATTACCGCGCTTGTGCCAGTGGGACGGGAGAGCCTGGTCGGGTCGTCCCACATGTCACCCCGGTGTACGGAAAATTGTCTCTTTTATACGATTAGTGCGAGCCGCAGGGGTGATAAGTGGATTGGGGTGATAAGTCGGCGCTCAGCTAACCTTCAGTGCGCGTTCAGGGACCATCATTAACGTCCTGACATGGACGAGTTCCGGGCCCGCCGGGTGGTGGACGCGCTACGTGACCGCGGAGTCAATGCGCACTTGCTGCGCGGCGGCGGCCAGTTCGGCGTTCGCGTAACGCTGCCTGGCGGGCGCGAGGCGGAGTGGGACACCGACGGCACGGCTGGCCTGGAAGCCCAGGTCATGCGGGACGGCATGCTGGTTGGTTACGTGCCGCAGATCGAAGGGTCCGAGGGTTTCGGAGAGCCCCAGATCGTAGACGCCATCGCCCGTACCGATTACGACCAGCCGATCGCTCGGCAGCGCGCCGTCACGCCGCCACCCGCCCCGGCACTGGCCCGCGAAGGCGGCGTGTTCCGCCGTTTCCTCGACGGCTTCCGCTACGGGTAACCGGGGCGCCGATAAGGACTGGCCCTGTTCGCTGTCCGCGCGCCACTGCCGCCGGTAGTACACCTGCTCGCGCCGGGTGATGACGGTCGGGTTCCCGGAGGCCCGGCGCCGGGTAGCGAGGCGGCGGCGGGCGCCGCGGCTCGGCCGGAATCCACTCCGGCTCCGGTGAGAGTTCCGGTTCCGGCTCCGCTTCCCAGGTCGGCCTCGGCTCCCGGGCCGGCTCCGGCTCCCGCTTCCAGGAGGGCTCGGGTTCCCGGCTCGATGGCGGTCCCCAGGATGGTTCCGGCTCGCGGGGAAGGGCCGGCTCTTGGACCGGCTCCGGCTCCGGCTTCGGGGATGCTGCCGACTCCAGAGACGCTACCGGCTGTCGGGGCGGCTCCGGTGCCGGAGCCGGGGTCGGTTTCAGTGACGCTGTTACGTCCGGCGTTGGCGCCAGTTCTCGCGCTGTGGCCAGTTCGCCCACAGCGGCCAGTTCCGGCGTTTGGGCCGGTTCTGGCGTTAGAGCCAATTCCCGGGCTGCGGCCGGGCTTGCGCGATGCGGCCGACTCCGGCGATGCGGCTAGTTCCCGCGCGGAAGCCAGTTCCCGCGCGACGGCGCGCTGCCGCGCGGCGGCGAGTTCCCGCGATGCGGCCAGTGCCCAGGCCGCAGCCGGCTCGATGCGCTGCGGCTGGCTCCCATGCTGCGGTCGGCGCCGGCGACAGGGCTGGCATGGGCAACGTGGCTGAATCCCGCGACACGGTCGGCAGTGGCAACGTGGCTGGCTCCGGCAACACAGCTCGTACCGGCGACACGGCTCGTACCGGCGCTGGGCCGGCTCCAGTGGCGAGGCCAGACCCGGTGCGGGCCGCGCTTTCCCGCTGGAGCGCGGGCGCCGCAGCGCCGCCGCCGGCGGCCGGTCGGCGGCCGGTTCCTGGTCACGCTCCGGCAACCGGGCGCGGATGGTCGTTATGCCGCTCAGGAACAGGAAACCGCCCAGGCTGCCGAACGAGCAGATGGCGGTCAGCACGGCCCCGGTGAACGGCAGGTTGCGGAAGCTGCGCGGATCGATCATCGGGTCGTCGCGGCGCAGCTCCCACCAGACCAGCACCAGCGCCGCGGCACCGGCCAGCCCGAACAGTGCGCGGATGCCCGGTTTGCTCCAGTCGCTATGGGCGCCCTCGATGATCGCGTAGATCAGCGAGCCGAGCATGACGATCACCAGCAGCTGGGCGACCAGGTCGAGCCGGCGCTTGACCTCCGCGCGGGACTCCGGGATGAACTTAGACACCAGAACGATGGCGATCAGCCCGACCGGGATGTTGACCCAGAAAATGCTCCGCCAGCCGACCGTGGCGGTCAGCACCCCGCCGAAGACCGGCCCGAGCGCCATGCTCACGCCGAACATGGTGACCCAGACACCGAGCGCCCAGGCCCGCTCTGCGCGGCCCTTGAAGACGCTGGAGATGATGGACACCGCGACCGGGTTGAGCATCGACCCGCCGATCGCCTGCAGCACCCGGAACGCGATCAGCCAGCCCAGGCTAGGTGCGATGGAGCACAGCGCCGAGCTGGCCGTGAACACCATCAGCCCGGACCGAAACACCTGGCGGCGGCCGAACCGGTCGGCGAAGGCGCCGGCCGACATGACCAGGCTGGCCAGCACCATCGTGTAACCGTTGACGATCCACTGCAGCCCGGACACGGACGCGCCGAGGCCGCGGGAGATCGTGGGCAGCGCCACGTTCACGATCGTGTTGTCCAGGCCGACGATGAACAGGCTGAGGCAGCAGATGACGAGGATGATCATGCGGCGCGGGGCGCCGTCCTCGGCCGCGGGCGCATCTCGGTTCGGCCGTGTCATGGCTGACCCAGCTCACGCACACAATCCGTCGGCAATGCCACGGACGTCCCCCCAAGTCCTGCCGCAATCGTTTGATTCCGCGAAGTCGCCGATACGCCCGGCGAACCGTGATTTCCCCGTCCTGGAGAGCTAGCCGTCCCCCCATCGGCCGTGCTCGGCACGCGCTGCCCGGTGCCGGCGCTTAATTTCTAGATCCAAGACAGTACCTGCGCAGCCGCGCCACGGCTGGAGAGTTACAAAACCGGAAGATCGGTGGCATCGTCACCCAGGGCTGTCCGGGCTCAGCCCGGCCCGGGACGCGGGTTACGGGTACTCGTCGTGGCGGTGCAGCCACATCTCCGGCGGGTCGCCCTCGTTGCGGCCGAGCGGGCTGCGGTCCAGGAAGCCGTAGTAGCCCATCATGAACTCCAGCCCGCGCGCAGTGGTCGAGTAGGTCAGGTAGACCGTCCCGGCGTCCAGCGCATAGCTGCTCATGACCGGCATCTCCGACAGGTAGGCCGCGGGCTCGGTGCCGCAGTCATCGGCCAGCCGGGTGACGACCGGTGGGACACCACCGGCTAGGGCGGCCCTGGTCACCTCCTCCGGGCGGGAGATCTCCAGGTCGAAGTTGTAGTCGGTGCCGTAGGAGGAGGCCCACGGGAATGTCCAGCCCATCCGCTGCCGGTAGCCCAGCAGCTTGTCCAGCGGCGCCCGGGAGATAGCGGTGAACGTCACGCCGCGCGCGTTCAGGTGCGCGACCACGCCGTTGAACGTGTCCGCCGCCGAGGAGCAGACCGGGCAGCCCGCGGCGAAGGCCGGCCCGAACATGAAGTGATAGACGAGCAGCTGCGAGCGGCCGTCGAACAGCTCGGCCAGCGTCCGGGACCCGTGTTCGGTGTCGAAGCGGTACTCCTTGTCCACCTGCACCCAGGGCAGGTGGCGCCGCTGCTCGGCGAGCTGATCGCCACGCCTAGTCAGCTCCTTCTCCGCCGCGAGCAGCTGATTGCGCGCGGCCAGCCACTCCTCGCGGGTAGCCGTCTTGTGCTGCGCCATCTGGCATCTCCTTCACTGCGTCTCCGGCTAAGTAGACACCGGCCAACCGACAGACTGGGCGGGTGGACATGCACGCCGGCCAGCTGGCCATCTCGGTGCCAACGGTCCGCTTGCTGGTGGACGAGCAGTTCCCGGCGTGGCGCGGCCTGCGCATCACGGCACTGCGGGCGCCCGGGACAGTCAATGCCATCTTCCGGATCGGCGGCCACCTGGCCGCCCGGTTCCCGCTGCAGCCCGGGCCGGCCGCGGCGGTGCGCAGCGGGCTGGAGCGCGAGGCGGCCGCCGCCCGTGAACTGGCCGGGCGCACCGGGTTCCGCACGCCCGAGCCGGTCGCCCTGGGTGAGCCGGGCGCGGGCTACCCGCTGCCGTGGTCGGTGCAGACCTGGCTGCCTGGGGTGTCCGCCACCGATGACGACCCGGGGGAGTCCGCTGGGTTCGCCCGTGATCTGGCCGAGTTCATCGCTGGGGTGCGTGCGATAGACACCCGGGGCCGGATGTTCAGCGGGTCAGGCCGCGGCGGCGACCTGCGCGCTCATGACGCATGGATGGAGACCTGCTTCGCGCGGAGTGAGTCGCTGCTGGACGTGCCGCGGCTGCGCCAGATGTGGCAGGTGCTCCGGGACCTGCCGCGTGGCCCGGGCCCGGACGTGATGAACCACGGCGATCTGATCCCGGGCAACGTGCTGGTATCCGGCGGGCGGCTGGCTGGGATCCTCGACGTCGGCGGACTGGGGCCGGCCGATCCGGCGCTGGATCTGGTAGCCGCCTGGCACCTGCTCGGCACCGGCCCGCGGCAGGTGTTCCGGGACGAGCTCCGCAGCGGTGAGCTGGGCTGGGCGCGCGGCCAGGCCTGGGCGTTCGAACAGGCGATGGGGCTGGTCTGGTACTACGCCCTGAGCAACCCGGTGATGAGCCTGCTCGGCCGGCGTACGCTGCAGCGCCTCGAGCAGGCCTGGGCCGCGCAATAGTGCAATTACCAGCTGAGTACCTCGCAGTAAGCCACCGGCTGCGTCATTCCGGTCGGTTCGATAACCGTGCGGGACTGGCCGAGGTTGAGCGTGATGCCAGCACCATGGCCCAGATCGGTGGCATGCTGCTGCGCGTAGACGGTATTGCTGTAATCGCGCAGTTCCACGGTTAGATCATAAATCGTGATGACGCGATTTCCGATATTGGTGAGCGTCACCTGGTAAGCGCTGTACGGCGTCCCGTGCGGCGCGGTCTGGGTCACGCCGTGCACCGTGCGCTGGTTGGTGGAGCCGCCGACGCACGTGGTGGCGAGGTTGGTGGAGGTAATGTGCTCGGCGCGCGCCTGCAACTGGGCGGAGTCTGTTATGTGGTGTTTCGTAAATCCGAACATCGCATCGAGCAAAAGGAAAACTGCGGCCAGCGAGACCAGTATGTCGGCCAGCCGGAAAAGGATGCGTTGGTGCCGGATATACATGATTGCTTTCTGCCGGGGAAGACAGAATTAGTATATCATACTAAGTAGTTTCGTGTTTTGCTAAACATGGCCCGGTAAACAATTAATGGCGCGGCCCGGCGGTTAATCGCCAGGCCGCGCCACAGATTAGCGGGAATTATTGCCGGGGGGTCAGCCAGGCACCAGGATCCGCTCGCGCTGGCCGGTGCCGCGCAGCCCGCCGTCCCGGCGGCGCTTGCTCATCGTGAAGCTGTCGAACAGGACGGGAGCGGGGTACGGCGTGGCCGCGGTGGCGGCCGGGGTGTGGTATGAGTTCACGCTGATCGAGGTCGGCCCGCCGGGGTCGTCGCCCGGGTCGAGGTCGAACGTGGCGATGCCCCAGGGGTGCACGGTGTCCGGGTCGCGCACCGCGGACCAGGTGCCGATCTCCGAGCCGGAAGCGACCGCCTTGTAGACCTCGTCGGCCGGCGTGTCCAGATAGACCTGGGCCACCGGATCGCCGCCGTAGACCGGGTTGGAGCCGACCGTGTCCGACCCGTAGACGTCGTCGTGGCTGGACGTGCCGCCGCCGATGACCATGTGCACGTGGCCGAGGGAGGCGTCGAGGTTGGTCAGGCTGGTGCTGACCACGGTGGGCCGCATGGCCGTGCCCGGGTCGGTGCCGTGCACGGTGTAGGTCCGCTCGTAGTCGTGATCATGGCCGCAGAGCACCAGGTCCACGCCGTACGCGTCGAACGGGGGCAGGAAGGTCTGGCGGATGCCCGGGTCGCCGCCGGCCCGGCGGACGACGAGGACATGATCGGCTGGTGGTGGAAGACGATGATCCAGTCGATGCCGGGGTCGTGGTTACGCGCTAGCGGCGGCGCGATGCGGGGTCCAGCGACGGGGTCCGCCACATGTTGTCGGCGATGTTGACGGTGTGCGCGGGCGGCACGATCTCGTCGATCCGGTCGAGGACGTCGCTGCTCAACTTGACGCCGTCGGCGGCCAGGTAGGACTCCAGGTGATCCATCGTGCGCGGGCCGACGATCGCGGCGGTGACCGCAGGGTGCCGGGTGACGAACGCGATGGCCAGCTGAACCAGGGTCAGCCCGGCCTGGTCGGCGAGCGCGCCGAGGGCGTCGGCCGCGTCGAGCTTGGCCGCGTTGGCCGGGTTGGTGCTGTCGTAGACCCCGGGGAAGAGTTGCCCGCGGGCGGCCGAGGTGGGCCCGCTGATCCGCGCGCCCTTGCGGTAGCGGCCGGACAGCCAGCCGCCGGCCAGCGGGCTGAAGACCAGCACGCCCAGGCCGTAGCGCAGGCAGGCCGGCAGCACGTCGTACTCGATGGCGCGGGTCAGCAGCGAGTAGGGCGGCTGCTCGGTGCGGAAACGCTCGCGGGCCCGGCGCTCGGCGATCCACTGCGCTTCGACGATCTCGGACGCCGGGACATTCGACGCGCCGAAGGCCCGGATCTTCCCGGCGTGGACCAGGTCAGACAGTGCGCCCAGGGTCTCGTCGACGTCGGTGGCCGGATCCAGGCGGTGGATCTGGTAGAGGTCGATCCAGTCGGTGCCGAGCCGGCGCAGCGAGCCCTCGACCGCCTGGGTGATCCACCGCCGCGACGTGCCCCGCTGGTTGGGGTCCCGGCCAAACGGCAGGCCAGCCTTGGTGGCGAGCACCACACCGTCGCGCCGGCCGCTGGCCAGCGCCTGCCCGACGATCTGCTCCGACTCCCCGGTGGAGTAGACGTCGGCGGTGTCGATGAAGTTGATCCCGGCATCGAGGGCACGGTGGATGATCTTGATCGAGTCGTCGTGGTCGGGGTTGCCGGCGGCGCCGAACATCATCGCGCCGAGGCACAGTTGGCTGACTGACATGCCGCTGCGGCCCAGTGGTCGGTATTCCATGGCGAACTCCTCGCGTCGCCGCGACTCAGCCACGGCAGGTGGGTAGTATCTGCTCTGAACAGAAACGGATAGCCTGTCCGTTCACTGTATCGGATAGCCTATCCACTTAGGAAGCCATGACTGCGGACCAGGACCGAGCACCCGCGAAACGGGCCGACGCCGAGCGCAACCGGGACAAGATCCTCGCGGCGGCCCGGGCCGCGTTCGCGGAACCCGGCGTGCAGGTGTCGATGGCCGAGGTGGCGCGGCGGGCCGGTGTCGGCATGGCGACGCTCTACCGTAACTTTCCGGGGCGGCGGGAACTGCTCGAAGCCCTCTACACCGACGAGGTTGACGCGATCTGCGCGGCCGCCGGGGACGCGGCGGGCGGCACGCCCGGCGAGATCCTCGCCGCCTGGCTGTACCGGTTCGCCGCGTTCTTCACCAGCAAGCACCACATCGCCAGCGAACTGCTGGCGGATAGTGATAACAGCAACAGGAACGCCATCTTCGGCCAGGGCCGGGCCCGGGTGCTGGCGGCCGGGCGGCCGCTGCTCGCCGCGGCGCAGCGCAGCCATGAGGTCCGCGACGACCTGACTCTGGAACAGATCCTCGACATGGTCATTGCCATCGCGGCGATCAACGGCGGCCCCGGCTATTCCCGGCCGATCCTGCGGGCGGCGCTGGACGGCCTGCGGCTCGGCCAGCCGGCTGACCCGGCAGCCCGGCCGCCAGCACCCGGCCGGGCGGCGACCACAGCCGGCCGGGCAACGAGCTCAGCAGACCGGCGGCGAGCGCAACCCGCCGGGCAGCCGGCTCAGCCGCCGGGCTCCGGCACGTAGTGGCGGCTCAGGTCGGCCGGGTCGATCCAGACCCGCATGATCGCCTGGGTGGACGGGTCGCGGAACCGCTCCGGGGTCGGCACCCAGCTGGCGTCCGGCTCGGTCCGCTGCGCGTGCCGCCGCCGCTGCCCGGGGCGGCCGGCCCGGGCAGCGGCCGGCCCGGCTGACCCGGCGCCCAGCAGCGGAAGGTCGGTCACCGCCGCCGCGGCCTGGTCGGCATAGGCCGCGGCCAGCACCACGCCGACCCGGCGGCTCATCTCGTCCAGGTCGAGGTGCCCGAGCGCATAGTGCTCCCGGAGCAGGCGCAGCAGCCGCTCCCGGGCCGCCTCATCGAGCGCGGACCGCGGCCCCGGCGGTGGCGCGGGCGGCGGTGTCCCGGGCATGGCTAGCTGGCCGGGCGAGCGACGACCGCCGTGCCGTAAGCGACAATCTCGGTGAGCTGCTGGCCGATCTCCGAGGAGTCGAACCGCATCGCGACGACCCCGTTCGCGCCGAGCAGCCGGGCGTTCTCGATCATCCGGTCGACCGCGTGCCGGCGGCTGTCCTCGAGCAGTTCGGTGTACTGGGATACCTCGCCCTGGCGCAGCGCCTTGAACCCGGCGCCGATCGACTTGATCGCACCCATGCTGCGGACGACCAGGCCGAAGGCGACACCCAGGTCCTGTTCGACAGTCATGCCGGGCAGGCTGAAAGCGGTGGTCACCGGGAATCCGGCGGATGCAGGTTGTGTCATAGCGTCATGGTAGAGAGCTGGCCGGCCGGCCAGCGGGACCCGGCGCGTGTCGCCGGCCAGGCCAGCCCGCCCGGGTCAGCCCGTCGGCGCGCGGTAGGCGGCCGGGAAGCCCTGGCGCCAGCTCGGGTAGTGGGGCGTCCAGCCGAGCTCCTTCCTGGCCCTGGCGTTGGCCGCGCCGCGGGACTGGGTCATCATGCCCAGCGCGCCGCCCATGATCAGCCGGGCCAGCCAGGTGGGCAGGTGCCGCGGCGGCTTGGCCCCGAGCACGTCAGCGAGCACCGGCAGCCAGTCGCGCGTCGCCGCGGGCTCGTCATCGGTGACGTTGTAGACGGCCGGGCCGACCTGGTCGAGAGCGAGCACGGTGGCGGCGGCCGCGTCGTCCAGGTGAATGAACGACATGACTCCCGCGCCGTCGCCGATGATCGGGTACTGCCGCTTGCGTACCGCCGTGACCAGCTGGTCCGGGTCCCCGTAGAAGCCGCCGTAGCGCAGCGCGATCCCGCCGGCCGCGATGACCGCCTGGTCGAGGTGGGCCATCGCGGCGAACGACTGCCGTGCGCTGGCCGGCGGGTCGCCGTCCAGCGGGTCGTCCTCGCTTTTGACTGGCCCGCCCACCCGCAGGTAGCGGTACGGGGCGAAGCTCTGCGCGACGATCCGGTGGATACCCGCCTGGCGCGCGGCGGCCAGCACGTTGTCGGTGCCCTCGGTGCGGAGCCGGTTGGTCAGCGCGAACGTCCGGTCCAGGCTGCGCGAGAAGCCCGCGCCGGCCAGCGCGGTGGCCTGATAGACGATGGCCTCGGGCCGGGCCGCTTGCACCGCCGCGTGGACCGCGGCGGCGTCCAGCACATCGAGCGCGATGGGCTCGGCGCCGTGCGCGCGTAGCTGCCCGGCCTTGCCGGCCGAGCGGGAACTGGCAATCACCTCGTGCCCCCGGCCGGCCAGCTGCGGCAGCAGCCGGCTGCCGATGGCCCCGCTGCCGCCGATGACCAGGACTCGCATGCTGCTCCTCCTCCTCAGCTGGTGGTGGTTCCGGCGCTGTGCGCGGCGGGTACCGGACACAGGCCGTCGGAGCCGATGTTCAGCCCGATGTTGGTCATGTTGTTCAGGTGCTCGCTGGCCACCAGCCAGACGATGTCGCAGATCTCGCGTTCGGTGTAATGCCCGGCCAGCCGGGCGAACGTGGCCGGCTCGACCTTCTTGCCCGTGGTGAGTTCGGTGGCGTAGTCCAGCGCGGCCCGTTCGGCCTCGGTGAATAGCGGGCTGGTCCGGTACTCGGGCAGCGCGTCGAACCGCGCCCGGTTGGCGGCCGAGGCCCGGGCGGCGTACCACCGGGCCGCATCCATGCAGAACAGGCACGTGTTGAGGCTGGCCACCTGCTCGCGGAGCAGCACCGCGGTCGGCTGGGGCAGCTGCAGCTTCTTGTCCAGCCGGTTCAGCTTGCCGTAGAAGGACATGAACGGGAACGGCATCCGCGCCGCGAACGTGGTGATCGGCGTGATCACCTTGCCGGCCTGCCGCCGGCTGAAGAAATAGATCAGTTTGAGCCGCAGGTCGCGGGGCTTCTCGATGGGCGGAAGGTAGGACGTCACGTTCGCTCCCTGGTCACATCGGCTGGGTAGGACTTGTCACTGCTAGTGACACGCCGGGACGCGGGAACGTGACCGGTGACGGCCGGGTACCGGTTGGTGGCGGGTGGGGGGTACTGGCGTTAAGAAGGATCTGGTCCGCGACCGGGCAGACGGGGGCGGGCCGGCTGGACGCCCGCCCAGACCCCGGTGGCGGCCCAGCCCGGAGCCGCGTCGGGCAACTTGGCGGCCAGCCAGCCGTCCGCGATGGCGCAGGCCCGCGCGGCGGCGCGCAGCCCGCGGGCAGCCGCGCGCAGCGGGGTCCGCAGCCGTTCCTGGGCGGGCATCGGCTGGCCCGCGGCCAGCTGGCTGAACTGGGTCAGCATCTCGGCGAGCTGCGGATCGGTGCGCTTCGTCTCGTGCCCGAGCCGGTGCAGTACGCGCAGCTGGCGATACCAGTGGCTCATCGGCGTGCTCCCCGCCGGAAAACTAGCTCGTGGCACGACATATTATCATGAACGCTCATTGCAGTGGCGGGGACTGGCCGCGCTCAGCCTCGCCGCGCGGGCCGAAGATGCGCCGGTCGGCCGGGTCGATGGGCACGTCGTTGATGCTGGCCTCACGGCGGCGCATCAGGCCGTCGCCGTCGAATTCCCACAGTTCGTTGCCGTAGCTGCGGAACCATTGCCCACTGGCGTCGTGCGATTCGTACTGGAACCGCACCGCGATCCGGTCGCCAAGCACCGCCCACAGGTCTTTGCGCAGCGCGTAGTCGAGTTCGCGGGACCATTTCCGGCGCAGGAACTCGATGATCTCCGCCCGGCCGGTGATGAACTCGCCGCGGTTGCGCCACACCGAGTCCACCGTGTACGCGGCCGCGACGCGTTCCGGGTCACGGGTGTTCCAGGCGTCCTCGGCGGCCTGCACCTTCTGCCGGGCGGTCTCCTCGGTGAACGGGGGCAGCGGTGGTCGTGGTGGCACGGTTCCTCCAGGCTGCGTGGCTGAGCCCCCTCCTCCCGGCCAGTATTCAGCATGCCTGGGCTAAAGGCGTGACCGGCTGGCCCTTGCCGACGACGGTGATGCCGCCGTCGGACACCGCGAAGCCGCGGGCCCGGTCATGCTCTTTGTCCACCCCGACCGCGGCGTTGTCGGGGACGACGACGTTCTTGTCCAGGATGGCGCGCCGGACCACGGCGCCCCGGCCGACCTGGGTGTTGTGCAGCAGCACCGCCTGGTTGACCCGGGCCGGGCCAGCCACCCGGACGCCCGGCGACAGCACTGAGTCGCGGACCAGGCCACCCGCGATGATGACGCCGTTGCTGACCAGGCTGCCGATCGCCTGCCCGGGCTGGCCAGCGTCGTCCCGGGCGAACTTGGCCGGCGGCAGCGGGGCGACCTGGGTCAGGATCGGCCACCGGGCGTTGTCCAGCCGGAACGTCGGGTCGTCCGCGCACAGGTCCAGGTGCGCGCCGAAGTAGGCGTCCAGCGTGCCCAGGTCCTGCCAGTAGCCCGCGTCCCGCCCGGCCGCGCCGGGCACCTGGTTGTGCAGGAAGTCGTAGACGTGCGCGGCGCCGTCCCGGACCAGCATCGGGACGATGTCGCCGCCCATGCTGTGCCCGCTGCGGTCGTTGACCGCGTCCTTACTCAGCGCGTTGACCAGGACGTCCCGGTCGAACAGGTAGTTGCCCATGGACACGTAGGCCGCGCCCGGAGTCGCGCCTGGGCGGCCAGCGGGGCCGGCGGCCTTCTCCCGGAACGACACGACGTGGTGGCCGTCCGGCGCGGTCCGCGCGACGCCGAAGCCGGCCATCCCGGCCGCCCCGGCCCGCGCGGCCGGCGCCCGGGGGACCGGCACACCGGCCAGGGTGACCCCGGCGCCCCAGGCCCGGTGCGCGGCCAGCATCTGCCGCGGGTCCATCCGGTAGACGTGGTCGGCGCCGAACACCGCCACCACGGCGGGCCGCTCGTCGTCGATCAGGTTGAGCGACTGGAAGATCGCGTCGGCCGAGCCGGCCTGCCAGTGCGGGCCGGCCCGCTGCTGCGCCGGGACCGCCGTCACGTAGTCGCCCAGCACGCTGTTCAGCCGCCAGGTGGTGCTCAGGTGCCGGTCCAGGCTGTGGCTCTTGTACTGGGTCAGCACGCAGATCCGCCGCCAGCCCGCGTTGACCAGGTTGGACAGCGCGAAGTTGACCACCCGGTACACGCCGCCGAACGGGACGGCTGGTTTGGCCCGGTCGGCGGTCAGTGGCGCCAGGCGCTGGCCACCCCCACCGGCGAGAACGATGCACAGCACCCGCTGCCCAGCCATCGGCTACCCCCGTATCCCGATGTCCCCGTATCCCGTTGTCCCCCGGCCCGCCCCGCTCAACCCGCGCCCTCAACCCGGGATTAATCGGCGGCAACTGGCAATCAACCTGGACGCAGACGGCGGCCGGGAGGCTGGTACCCACCAGACGTGTCCCCAGCGTAGTGGGACGCAGGGCGGGAGGATGCGCACCGGATGACGCTGAACGAGGAACTCAGGCCGGCGACCAGCGACCGGGTGTTACGGTCGCTGGCGCTGCGCACCCGCACCGCAGGCAGCGACGCGTTCGCCGCCGCCGCAGGCCCAGATCGACAACGGCGATGAGGCGCGGTACAGCGACAAGTCGGGCACGTACACCAAAGGTGTCCTGCAGGCCGGCATCGGCCTGGTCGACCTGGGCGCATATGCGACGTTCAAGACCGCGCTGCGCACCGGTTCCCCGGCCGACTTCGAGAAGATCATCCTGGGTGGCCCGCGCACCCTGAACGGGCCACAGGCCGGGCTGGCGTTCTGCCTGGACAGCCTGGACGGCAGCCAGTACCTGGTGCCACCGGCGCCCGCGCTGGCCAGCGAGGCGTACGCCACCGAACTCGTCGAGCTGTACTGGGCATCGCTGCTGCGTGACGTGCCGTTCGGGGCGTATGAGCAGAGCAGCGTGGCGCAGCGGGCGGCCGCCGAGCTGTCCTCGCTGCCGGAGTATGCCGGGCCCCGGGACACCCGCACCGGCCAGGTCACGCCGCGGCTGCTGCTGCGCGGTGACTTCGCCGGCGAGAAGCTGGGGCCGTACCTGTCCCAGTTCCTGCTGCTGCCGGCCGGGCTGGGCACGCTGCCGGTCACCCAGCAGTACGTCACCAACCAGGCCGGCCTCGACTTCATGACCGAGCCCGGCGAGTTCCTGAACGTGCAGAACGGCAGGCCCACCGGGAAGGCCCTGACCCCTGCCGGGGCGCGCTACCTGAACGACGGGCGGGCGCTGGCCGCGCTCACCCACGCCGACGTGCCGTACCAGGAGTACCTGATGGCCTACCTGGTGCTGAACACGATCAACAATCCGCTGCCGCCGCCGCTGAACTCGGGCAACCCGTACGCCGCATCCAAGACGCAGAACGGTTTCGGCACGTTCGGCCAGCCGGACATCGCCGCCACCCTGGCCGCGGTGGCCGGCCAGGCGATCCGCGAGGTGTGGTACCAGAAGTGGTGGGCGCACCTGCGGCACCGGCCGGAGTCCGGCGGGGCCATCGTGTACCTGCAGCAGACCGGCCAGGGCGGCAGGATCGAGGGGCACGTCAGCGACACCGTGCTCAACTCCCAGGCCGTGCAGGCCAGCTTCCGGGCCAACAACAGCTATTTCCTGGCCCAGGCCTTCCCGGAGGGCTCGCCGGCCCATCCGGCCTATCCCAGCGGGCACGGCACCGTGGCCGGCGCGTGCATCACCGTGCTGAAGTTCTTCTTCGACGGCAACTTCCCGATCACCGGCCCGAAGGTGCCGTCGGCCGACGGGACCGCGCTGGAGAACTACCGCGCGCCGGCCGGGGAACGGCCGCTGACGGTGAACAGCGAGCTGCACAAACTGGCGCACAACGTCAGCTTCGGCCATGGCATCCATGCCGGGATCCACTGGCGCAGCGACACCGACGAGTCCATCAGGCTCGGCGAGGCGGTCGCGCTGAGTTACCTGCGTGATCACGCGCACCTGTACAACGAGCACTTCACCGTGTCCCTGACCAAGCTGGACGGCACGGTCGCGACGATCAGCAACGCGTGAACTGGGGCTGCCGTTCAGCCGGGCTGTGTATCAGTGGCCCGGCGGAGTGGCCGGGTGTTACCGTCCAAGGCATGGCACGGCTGCAGGCACGGCGATTTTGCTGCCTCCCGGCTCACGGTGGGCCGCCGGGAGGCGCTGCGTGCTGAGCCAGTGACGTCCCGCGGGTGAACCACGGGGCCGGGAGGACAGCCAGCCCGGATCCGTTCACCGCAGCGAGGAGTCACCATGTCCAGTCCTGCCGTCTATCTCACGCCGGAGCAACTCCGGCGCGACCTCAGCATCCGCGACCTCACCGACCCCGCGGCCGGCCCGCACGCCATCCAGCTCATCATCGGCCGGGCGACCGAGGCGCTGGCCAGCGCCTGGGGCTGCGCGGTCCGCTGGTGCCGCGGCCCGCGGGTAGTCCCGGTGGCCGACAACTACGACCGGCTCGGCTACCCAGCCGGCGCGGTCACCCGGGAGGCCCGGTATACCCGGTACGTGGCCGCCGGGCAGATGCTGCGCAGCCATTCCACCGCCATCATCCCGCCCGCGCTCCGCGAGCTGGCCCGGGCGCCCGCGGCGGATGTGCTGCTGGTCTGCCCGGGCATCGCGTACCGGCGTGACGCCATCGACTGGCAGCACACCGGCACCCCGCATCAGCTCGACCTGTGGCGGATCAGCACCAGGCGGCTGGGCGGTACCGATCTGGACGAGATGATCGCGGTGCTGGTGGCCGCGCTCATCCCGGGGCGGCCGGTCCGCCTGGAACCGCGGAGCCACCCGTACACGCTCGGCGGCCGCCAGGTCGACGTGTCCGAGGACGGGCGCTGGCTGGAGGTGGGGGAGTGCGGGGTGGCCAATCCGGGCGTGCTGGCCGGCGCTGGGCTGGGCGGGCACAGCGGGCTGGCCCTGGGCATGGGCCTGGACCGGCTGGTCATGCTGGTCAAGCACGTGCCCGACATCCGGCTGCTCCGCTCGGCCGATCCGCGGGTCAGCGGGCAGCTGCTCGACCTGACCCGCTATCACCCGGTCTCATCGATGCCGCCCATCACCCGGGACCTGTCCCTCGCAGTGGCCGGCCACGAAGACGAGGAGACGCTCGGTGACCAGGTGCGGGACACGCTCGGCCCGGACGCGGACCGGGTGGAGGAGATCCGGGTGCTGTCCGCCACCGGCTACCAGCAGCTGCCGGACCCGGCCATCTGCCGCCTCGGCGCCCGGCCCGGGCAGCAGAATGTGCTGCTCCGGGTGGTCCTCCGCGACCTGCACCGGACGCTGACCAGCGAAGACGCCAACGCGCTGCGCAACCGGATCTACCAGGCGCTGCACCAGGGGGAGCGGCACGAGTGGGCGTGAGAGGCTGAAACCGTGCATCTCGGCATCCTCGCGCACAGCACCGAGGGGGCCGCGCTGTGCTTCCTGGCCTACTGCCAGGAGGGGTTCCGGCGGACCGGCCGCAACGAGCACCCGGACGTGACGCTCGACTACATCGCGTTCGGCTCCAGCATGCCCGCCTGGGCGGCGGGGGACTACGCCCCGATCCGGGCCACGCTGGCGACCAGCGTGCAGCGGCTGGCCCGGGCCGGCGCGGACTTCTTCGCCTGCCCGGACAACACCGCGCACCTCGCGCTGGAACACCCCGGCCCGGATCTGGACCTGCCCGGCCTGCATATCGCCGGGGTAGTGGCGGACGCGGCGGCCCGGGCGGGCTACCGGCGGGTCGGGATGCTGGGCACGAAGTACCTGATGGACAGCCCGCTGTACCCGCGGGTGCTGGCCGCCCGGGGAATCGCGGCCGAGGTCCCGGACCCGGCCGACCGGGACACCATCAACCGGATCATCTTCGATGAGCTGGTGAACGGCGTGTTCACCGGCGAATCCCGCCAGGAGTACCTGCGGATCATCGCCCAGCTGGCCGGGCGGGGCTGCGACGCGGCCGCCCTGGTGTGCACCGAGATCCCGCTGCTGGTGACCCCGGAGGTGAGCCCGCTGCCCACGCTGGATTCCACCCGGCTGCTGGCCCGGGCCGCCTACGACGTTGCGGCCGGCCACGCCGCCGCGCCCACCTGGCGCGGCGGGCTAGCCGGGTAGGGCCGTCAGTTCTTGCGGGCGACACCGCCATACGCCGAGGTCACGCCGGGCAGCTCGGCGTCACCGGGGTCAGGCCGCCAGGTGTGCACGTACACCAGCCCGGGTGGGACCAGGTCCAGCCCGGTGAAGAACCGGGCCACCTCGTCCCGGGTGCGCAGCGTCTGTGGGGTGGACACCCGCTCGTTGTACCGCTTCTGCGCCTCGGCCTGGCCCGGGTGCGTGTCGCTGGCCGGATGGGAGATGGCCAGGTAGCTGCCGGGCGGCAGGGCGGCCATCAGTTCGGCCACGATCCGGTACGGGTCCTCGCTGTCCTGCACCAGATGGAGGATGCCGAGCAGCATCAGCGCGATGGGCTGGCTGAAGTCCAGGGTCTGCGCCGCCTGCTTCAGGATGGCGGCTGGCTCGCGGACGTCGCCGTGCACGTACTGGGTGGCCCCGTGCGGGCCGCTGGCCAGCAGCGCCCGGGCATGCGCCAGCACGATGGGGTCGTTGTCCACGTAGACGATCCGCGCTTCGGGTGCCACCGCCTGGGCGACCTGGTGCGTGTTGTCCGCGGCCGGGATGCCGGTGCCGATGTCGAGGAACTGCCCGACGGCCGGCCTGGCCGGCCAGGAACCGCACCGCCCGGGCCAGGAACGCCCGGTTGGCGCGGACCCGGAAGCGCAGCCCGGGCGTGACCGCCAGCACCTGCTCGGCGGCCTCGCGGTCGGCCGCGAAGTTGTCCTTGCCGCCGAGCCAGTAGTCATAGACCCGGGCGGGGTGCGCGACGCTGGTGTCGATCTCGGTTAACGGGCCGGGCGCAGTGGCCTGGATTATCTCTGTCCTCATTCATTGCCATCTCCCAGTTGCTGGGAGAGTATCAGCTAGTAGCACCCCGAAAGCGGCCGGTTACGTCTGTCACCCGCAGGCTTCATTGTCAGATGCGCCGTCGGCTCGGCCAGTCGTGGTCAACAGGCTCCGTGACGCTTTTATCCAGGGGGAAGGGGTTCGCTAGGGGCATGCCCGGCTGCGCTGGGACCGCCGGTGCGGCAGCCCGCGAGGGTTGGCCGGCTGTGTGGGCGCCATTCATCACGCCCAAGGTCTCATCGACGCAGGAAGGGACAACAGACGATGAAGCGGTGCGCTCTGGCTGTGATCAGCCTTCTGAGCTTCCTCGTCCTGGCGGCCGCCACACTCCCGGCCACCGCCGCGACCAACGCCATGTCACACCCTCAGGCGCCGCGGGCTAGTAGCTCGTACTACCCCGGCCGTTCTGCCAGAGCAAGCGCTCCATGTGCACCGACCTGGGTAGCCAGCCCAGGACTTCGTATGTCGGCCACGACGAGCCGTCGGTCTTGTTCAAGTCCGGTATCCCGGGCTCCGGCAACAACATGACCTACACGGTCGCCCTGCCAAAGGATCCGGTGAAACAGCCGAACAAGACCGGCGTCGGCGGCACGACGTGGAACTTCCAACTGCGGCCCACGTTCTGGTTCGGTCTCGCGCTGTGCGACAACGAGTCCGCGCCTGAGTTCACCAAGAAGTGCACGCCGGACTCGGACAGCAACAATCTGGTCGGCGCCAACCCCGCCGCCCCGAACTACATCGGGAAGCATCCCGGCACCGCGTTCATGGAACTGCAGTTCTATCCACCGGGATGGGTCGAGCAGTTCACCGGAGATGGCTGCACGGCGCACCAGTACTGCGCGGCGATGACCATCGACAGCTTCGTGCAGAACATGAACACCGGAGTCGCGAATACCGCTGCCTGCAACAACTTCGTCCTCGGCGGTGCCGAGCCAGTCAACTGGGCGTACATCACCAAGAGCGGGAAATCGCAGGCACCCGCCAACCCGCTGTTCACCGGGACGGTCACTCATCCCAACTTCGCGGCGGTGGACCCGAACCCACACAAGGCCCTGTTCATGAACCCCGGTGACACGGTCCGGATCCATATGCAGGACACACCGGCCGGGCTGCGGATCGTGCTGAACGATCTGACCTCGGGCCAGCACGGCTCGATGACCGCGTCGGTGGCCAACGGCTTTGGCCACATCCTGTTCACGCCGAAGTCCAAGACCTGCCACGAGGCGCCGTACGCGTTCCATCCCGCGTACTCGACGGCCAACCCGCGCGGGACCGTCTGGGCCGCGCACACCTACAACGTGGCTTTCTCTGACGAACTCGACCACTTCGAGAACTGCCTGGCCGTCAACACGACGACCGGCAACTGCACCAAGCCGGCCCCGCCGGACAAGACGGTGGACGCGGACGACACCGAGTGCCTGACGGGCGCCCAATCGACCGTTGGTGCGGATCGACGGGTGCCTCGCCCCGGATGAGGATTTCGACAGCCAGGCCTACCGCAAGGACTGGCCCGGCACCATCCCGAACGTGGCCAGGGACCAGGCGCTGCACCCGCAGCCGGTGCTGTTCACCAGCCCGACCACGCACGGGCAGAACTACCAGACGATGGCCTTCGAGAACGACCTGCCGGCGATCGAGGCGAAGGGAGCGCAGTTCAATCCGCCGTTCTGCAACCAGACGACGGGGGCGAACTGCGTGAACCCGCCGCACGGCGCGAAGTTCTACCCGTTCTACTCGACGACGGTGCGCAACGGGTCGTGCGCCTGGCAGGAGGGCGGCAAGTTCCTGCCGGACACAAAGAACGACTTCGGCGGCAGCTCCACGACCGAGTACGGCCACCTACTGAAGGTCGTCTTCCCGAACACCGGATTCAAGCCGGTGACGATCATTAACCTCTTCAACAGCGGGGACATGGCCAACCCCTGCCCGGCGGGGTGAGGGCTCCGGCCCGGCTCCGATAGCCGCGGTACCGGGACCGCGGCGGCTGACGCCGTCGCGGTCCCGTCCCGTCCGGGCCAGCTAACGTCACGACCCCGTGGGCACGCTGCTCGGGTGCACGTCCGGAGCCAGCTTGCCGTGGCCGCCGACCGTTCCGGCCAGCAGCTGGCCAGGCCGCGACGACCAGGACCACTGCCGGGCTGGGCCGAGCCCGGTGACGCTGGCACAGCCCGCGTCCTGGATGCGGACCGTGGTGAAGCGCCCCGGCTCCGCGAACACGAGGAGTAGTGCACCGCGCGGCTCGGCCGGGCAGTGCAGGCCCCGCGGCAGCGGCGGAAGATGGCACAGCGCGCTGGCCAGGGCGCGGACCCGCGCTGCGTCGGTCGTGGTCAGCGCGCGGGGCAGGATCTCCCGGGGCTGGCTGGCGGTCAGCCTGACTTCCAGCTGGACCAGCCGGCGGCTGGCCGTGCAGAGCGGCACCCCCGCCGACGCCCGCGCCGCGGCGGCGCTGGCCGTGGCGGCGCTGGCCGAGGCCGGCCCGGCCCGGTGACCGGCACCGGTGGCGGCCACGCTGCCGCACGCCACCAGCCCGACTGCCGCGCCCGCTGCGAGCACCGCACCCGCCGTGAGCACCGGGCCCGCCGCGAGCACACCGGGAATGGCCAGCTTGCCGTGAACCATCATCGCAGCTTGGACGGTCTGGAGCCGGTGACGGTTCCCCCTCGGTTCCCCCTCGCTTCCCCTCAGGGCGCGGTCAGCCGGGGAGGAGCCCGGCCAGCGACAGCTCCGGGTCGGCCAGCCGGGCTGCCGCGACCGGCTGGCCGGACCGCACCAGAGCCTGGATCGTGTCGGTCTGGTCCCAGATGTTCACGTTCATCCCGGCCAGTACCCGGCCGCCGCGGAGCCAGAACGCGAGGAACTCCCGGCCGGCCACGTCGCCGCGCAGCACAACCTCGTCATGGCCGCCGGGCGGCACGTACCCGGAGTACTCCATGCCCAGGTCGTACTGGTCGGTGAAGAAGTACGGCAGCCGGTCATAGCTGGCGTCCTGGCCGAGCATCGCCCGCGCCGCGGTCTGCGGCTGGTGCAGCGCGTTGGCCCAGTGCTCGACGCGGATGCTGGTGCCCAGCCGGGGATGGTACGCGTTGGCGACATCGCCGGCCGCGAAGATGTCCGGGTCCGTCGTGCGCAGCTGCGCGTCCACCTGGATGCCGTTGGCCACCGGCAGCCCGGCCGCTTCGGCCAGCCCGGCGCGTGGCGTGATGCCGACCCCGGCGATGATCACGTCGGCCGGGATGTGGCTGCCGTCGGCCAGCCGGACGCCGTCCGCCTGCCCGCCGGTACCGGTGATCTCGGCTACCTGCACGCCGCACCGCAGGTCCACGCCGTGCTCGAGGTGGAGCGCGGCGAACACCTGGGCGACTTCCGGGCCGAGCACGCGGAGCAGCGGCAGGTCCGCCGCCTCCAGCACGGTCACCTCGGCGCCGGCCGCGCGGGCCGCGGCCGCGGTCTCCAGGCCGATCCAGCCACCGCCGATGACGACCACCCGCGACGCGGCCTGGAAGGCGGCCCGGATCTGGTCGCTGTCCTCGACCCGGCGCAGATACAGCACGCCATCCTGGCCAGCTCCCGGCACCGTCAGCCGGCGCGGCTCCGAGCCGGTGGCCAGCAGCAGCTTGGCGTAGCTGACCCGGCTGCCGTCGGCCAGCAGCACCTGGTGCCCGGCCCGGTCGATGCCGCTGACCGTTGTGCCCAGCCGCAGCGTGACGTCGTGTTCGCCGTACCAGCCGGCCGGGTGCACGTAGATGCTCTCCCGGTCGGCCTTGCCGAGCAGGTAATCCTTGGACAGCGGCGGGCGCTCGTAGGGCCGCTCCTGCTCCGCGCCGATCAGGATGACTGGGCCGCCGAAGCCCTCGGTGCGCAGCGTTTCGGCCGCCTTGGCGCCGGCCAGGCTGGCCCCCGCGATGACGAACGCCGACTCCCCGCTCATGTCACTCCTCCCCGTTGCCGGATGCCGGCCGCCCCAGGGTGGCGGCCAGCTGCTCGCTCAGCTGCTGCCAGCTGGCGTCGAACTTGCGTACCCCGTCGTCCTCCAGGGCCTGGACGATCTCGGCGTAGTCCAGCCCGATCGACTCAAGCTGGCGGAGCACCTCGCGCGCCCCGGGGTAGGACCCGTGCACCGAGTCGGGCGGTATTTCGCCGTGCCCGGCCACCGCGCGCAGCGTGGCTTCTGGCATCGTGTTGACTACGCCGGGTGCGACCAGGCCAGTCACGTACCGGGTGTCCGGGTAGGCGGGGTCCTTGACCGACGTGAACGCCCACAGGGGGCGCTGTGGCCGGGCGCCCTCGGCCCGCAGTTCAGCCCACCGGGCCGAGCTGAACACCCGCTCGTAGTGCTCGTAGGCGAGCTGCGCGTTGGCGATGGCCGCCTGGCCGCGCAGCCCGGCTGCCTCCGCCGTGCCGATCTTGTCCAGCCGCGCATCGACCTCGGTGTCCACCCGGGACACGAAGAAGGACGCAACCGAGGCGATGGCGGACAGGTCCCGGCCAGCCTGGCGGGCCCGTTCCAGGCCGGTCAGGAACGCGTCCATCACCTCGTCGTAGCGGTCCAGCGAGAAGATCAGCGTGACGTTGATGCTGATCCCCTCGGCCAGGCAAGCCTCGATGGCGGGCAGCCCCTGCCGGGCGGCCGGGATCTTGATGAACAGGTTGGGCCGGTCCACCTGCCACCACAGCGCGCGGGCTTCTGCGGTCGTGGCCTCGGTGTCGCGCGCGAGCCGGGGGTCTACCTCGATGGACACCCGGCCGTCCACCCGGTCCGAAGCGACATAGGCCGGATGGAGTACGTCGCACGCCCAGCGCACGTCGAACGTGGTCAGCGCGCGCAGCGCCTCGCCGACGCGGACGCCCCGCCGGACCAGGTCCCGGATCTGGGCGGCGTACGCGTCGCTCGCGGTGATCGCCTTGGCGAAGATGGTTGGGTTGCTGGTCACCCCGACCACATGATCATGGGCGGCCAGGTCGGCCAGGCGGCCGGAGGCCAGCAGCGGCAGGCTGAGATCGTCCAGCCAGATGGATACGCCTGCTCGGCTGAGCTCGGCCAGCGGATCGGATGTCATTTCGTCCCCCTTGTCTGTGAACCCCTTATCCATAAGCACCGGGCCGGCCTCAGCCAGGCACACCGGCCATGGCGAAGAACTCGGCCCGGGCGCGCGGATCGTCACGCAGCGTGCCGTGCATGGCCGACGTGACGGTCTTCGCGCCGATGGCCCGGGCGCCGCGCAGCGTCATGCAGGAGTGCTCCGCCTCCAGCACGACGCCCGCACCGCGCGGGCTGAGATGCGTGACCAGCGAGTCCGCGACCTGCCTGGTCAGCCGTTCCTGTGTTTGCGGCCGGGCGGCGAAGTGCCCGACCAGGCGGGCCAGCTTGGACAGCCCCAGGATCTGGTCGCCGGGCAGATAACCCACGTGCGCGACACCGGAGAACGGCAGCAGGTGATGCTCGCACACGGTGCGGAACGGGATGTCCCGGGCCAGCACCAGCTCGTCATAGCCCTCGTCGTTCGGGAACGTGGTCAGCTCGAACGGCGGCGCGGTGAACAGCTCGGCGTAGGCCCGGGCCATCCGCCCTGGCGTCTCACGCAGCCCGTCCTGGTCCACGTCGATGCCCAGTGCGGCCAGGAAGTCCGCCGCCGCCCGCTGCGCCGCGTCCAGATCGACACGAGGCGCCCCGCCCGCGATGCGGAGCGCGGGCCGGGTACCGGGCCCGCCGCCGGGCTCCGGCTCAGCCAGCTGCTCAGCGCGGTCAGCGGCCAGGTCATGCGCCATGGCGGTCGTCCTTC
Organism: uncultured Actinomycetes bacterium; assembly: GCA_963758575.1. Lineage (GTDB taxonomy): Bacteria > Actinomycetota > Actinomycetes > Streptosporangiales > Streptosporangiaceae > RYN-230. The sequence goes on along the minus strand of CAVWWE010000007.1, from coordinate 16,468 downwards.
CCCTGGGTGTCCTGGACAGCGGTGTCCTGGATAGCGGTGTCCTGAATGGCGACGCAGCAGTGCCCGGGCTGGGGGTCCAGCACCGGGCGCAGGCCGGCCGCCCCGAGCCCGGTGGCCAGCCCTTCGACCAGGGCGAGGTTCATCCCGCACACGGTCGGCCGGTCCTGTTCGGCCAGGTGGTGGAACGGGCAGTTGCGCAGCCGGATGGCCCCGTCGGGCGCGTCGAACGGCGCGAAGCCGTGCTCCTGCAGCAGCACGACCAGCCGCCGGCGCGGATCCGCGCTGCCGTCGTGATGGCCTGCGCCGAGCTGGCGGCCGTGCTGGCGCGCCGCATCGCTCAGCGCGGCCCGGCTCTGCCCGCTGGCGTCGGTGCCGACCGCCTGGACCAGCAGGCGGGCCGCGAGCTCGTACTCCCGGGGCGGCACGCTGACGGCGAACTCCCGGCCGGACCGCGCGTACAGCTTGGCCGGGCGGCCCGCGCCCGGGCCGCCGCGGCCGGCCGGGCGCTGGTAGCTGGCGGTGAGCAGGCCGGCCTCGACCAGCTTGTCCAGGTGGTAGACGGCCAGCGCGCGGCCGATGCCGGCCGCGGCCGCCGCCTCGTCCCGGCCGACCGGCCGGGCGGAGCCGGCCGCATACCGGTACAGGCGGCCGCGCACCGGATCGTCCAGGCTGCTCAGCGAGGCCAGGTCCGGTGGCTCAGGTGGTGGTGGTGCGGTCACCCGCTTACTGTATCACTAGTAGAAGTTATTTTTAGAGCGAGGGTGGCGAGCCGGGCGCCAGGGTGGCCGGCCGGGCGGCCCGCCAGGGAGGCCATCCGGGCGGGCCGCCAGGGAGGCGGGCCGGCCAGCCGGGCTCCGGCCGCGCATCTTGATAAATCAGTATTTAGTAGGTTTTCACCCCAATTACTCCGGAGGTCACTAAGAAAGGGTTAAGAAATGGCGAGCGGGCAGGTGAGTATTTCCCGGGTTATAGACGACCTAATTGGCCGGTGCCATCCTGGGCGAGCAGCCTCCGGGGTTATTTGTGCGCATGAGGCTAAGGGGAAGCCAAGCCAACGGGGCTGCACCACGAGGAGGTGGGGCATGAAACCGGTCAGATCCTTGCTCTCCGTGGCCGTGACGGCGGCGCTGGTGGCGACACCACTGGCGCTCACCGGCGGCACCGCGGCCCAGGCCGCAGCCAGCACCCCGGCCTACGCCACCAGCGCGCACGCGCACATCAACTGCGCCCACGCCAGTGGCCTGTGCACCGAGGTGCAGAACTCCTACGGCGTGTTCGGCCACTATGTCGGGCACGACGAGCCTTCCGCGCTGTTCTATTCGAACACACCGGGCTCGGGCAGCCACCTGCGCTACACGCTGACGCTGCCAACCGCCCCGTCGGCCAGCCATCCCAACGCGGTCAACAAGTCGTACCCGTTCGAGCTCAGCGGGGCCGAATGGCTGGGCATGGCCATGTGCGCCACGCAGTCCTACCCGGAGCAGGTCAAGAAGTGCCCGGCGGCCAGCGACCGCAACATCCTGGATCCCGCGGTCTCGCCCAAGCACGTCGGGCAGGCCTACACGGAACTGCAGTTCTACCCACCCGGCTGGGTGCCGTGGCCGACCTGGCAGGTGGCCGTGGGCGCCAGTTCATGCAACCCGACCGAGTGGTGCGCCGCGCTGAACATCGACAGCCTGGCGCTCAACCCGGTGACCGGGAAGACGCTCAACCCGACCTGCCTGGCCAAGGTGGGTGAGGAGTACGTCAACTTCGCCTTCGTCACCAAGAACGGGAAGGCGCAGGCGCCGGCCAACCCGGTCAACGCAACCGTGAAGACCTTCACGCCCAGTTCGCAGGACCTGTACATGAACCCCGGGGACCGGATCCAGGCGACCATGACCGACACCAGGAACGGCCTCAAGGTCATCCTGCGTGACCTGACCACCGGCGCCACCGGGTCCATGACGGCCAGCGCGGCCAACGGGTTCGCACAGGTCAAGTACGCCCCCACGGGCAAGTCGTGCACGGCTCTCCCGTACAACTTCCACCCGCTGTACAGCACGTCATCGACCAAGACCCGGGTCACTTGGGCGGCGGGCTCGTACAACATCGCGTTCGACACCGAGATCGGCCACTTCCAGTTCTGCACCGGCCCGAAGAAGATCCCGGCCACCCCGTTCGGCCTGCTGCCGAACGGCAACCCGACCACGTGCCCCACGGGTAACACCGAGGGCCGCGGGCCGACTGCCTCGGCACCCGACGCCGACGACCTGTTCTGCTTCCCCGGATCGGAGGCACTGGTCTACCGGGTGAACGGCTGCTCGTACACCAATACCGGGTTCGACGGCGCGTCGTACCAGAAGCTCTGGCCGGACGGCAACCTGCAGGACCACCCGGCGCCGTTCCAGTTCACCAGCCCGACCACCGGGCCGGGCTACAGACAGCAATATCAGCGAGCCGCGCTGGAAACCGACTTGCCGGCCATCGAATCAACGTGCAACACGGCCACCGGCGCGGGCTGCACGCTGATCCCGCAGACCGACCAGAAACAGCCGGCCGCGTTCTACCCGTTCTACTCGATCACCAACACCAGGCACGGCTGCGTCTGGCAGTTCGGCAACAGCATCCCGGGTCAGATCACCGACTTCGGGCGCAACGCCGGGTACGGCTCGCTGCTGGCACTGTCGTACACCCAGATGGGCGGTGGCAGCGCGAACGTCATCAATGATTTCCGGAACATCCTGCCCAACAACCCATGTCCAGCGCGGTGACCTGCTAGCCGCGATCGCGGCGCGGGTGATGCTGGCGGCCGGGCCGCGGCCGCCAGCTGGGCGGCGCCGGGTGCCCGTGCTCCCGGCGCTGCCCATCCTCGATGGCCAGCCTGGTCAGCTCGACCCGGGAGCCGATGCCGAGCTTGCGGAAGATCTGCCGCAGGTGCGCGGCCACGGTGTGCACGCTCAGGTACATCTGCTCCGCCACCTGCTGGTTGCTCAGCCCCTCAGAGACCAGGGCGGTGATGGCCCGCTCGGTCTCGGTCAGGCTGTCCCACCCGGTGCCCGGCCCGCCGCCGGGAGCCCAGTGCCGGCGGCGCACCCCGAGCCTGCGCAGGCGGCGGCGCACCCGGGCCATGTCGCGGGTGGCGCTGGCCTGGCCGTAGCCACCGGCTGCCTGGTCCAGCTGCCTGATGCTGCCCGCCTGGTCGCCGTCCGCGGCCAGCAGCGTGGCCAGGTCCTCGGCGGCCGACGCCCGGGCCCACGGGTCCGGGTGCTCGGCCGCGGCCTGGGCCAGCCGGGCCGGGTCGCGGCTGACGATGCCGCGGCAATGCACCGCGGCGGTCGCGGCAATCTTGAGCACCGGGTTGAGCCGGGCGATCTCATCGGCGATCCAGGCCACGTCGGCGGCGCGCTGCCGCTCGCCCGCGGCCAGCGCGGTGCGGGCCAGCCAGGCCGGCGCGGTGGGCTCGCCGATCAGCACCGAGCGGCGGCCGGGCAGCTCACGGTAGATCGGGCCGGCCAGCGCCATGGCTGCGGCCGCCCCGGAAGCGGCCTCGGTGACCTGCGCCTCGGCCAGCAGCGTCGCGGTCCGCGCATACCAGCCGGCGCTGCGGATAGCTCCGCCGGGTGCGCAGGTGGCCGGCTGCGGCCCGCAGGTCGCCGCGGCGCATCGCCACCGTACCCAGCACGCTCAGCGCCACTGAGCAGTGCAGCGGCAGGTTCTGCGCGCGGGCGGTGCGGAGCGCTGTCTCCGCCCCGGCCGCGGCGGCATCGGTCCGTCCCAGGGCCAGGTCGGCCCGGGCGCGCAGGATGCCGGGCACCGGTTCCGTGCCGCTCGACCGCAGTGCCTGGCCGTCGCCGGCCGCGGCCTGGATGACAGCCGACGCCTCGTCCAGCATGCGCAGGTCGACCAGCATCGCGGCCAGGGTGAGCAGCGGCTGGAAGTGCCGCGCGTCCGGCGAGATCCCGCTGATCCGGCGGACCGCGCTGCGGGCGTGCCCGAGGCCCCGGCTGGCCCAGCCGTCCTCCCAGCTGATGGCGGCCAGCACCAGTTCCGCGCCGGCCACGGCGGCCACGCTGTGCTGATCCGGGGCGGCCAGGATGGCCTCGGCCAGGGACCGGGACCTGATGGTGTCGCCCAGCACGGCCCGCGCGCGCAACTGGGTGATCAACGCCTCGTCGCGGAGCCGGCTCGTCAGCCCCGGTGTGGCCAGCACCGACTCGGCCATCGCGTCGGCCTGATCTGGGTGGCCGTCCGCGGCCAGGATGGCGGACATGGCGCAGCGCAGCGGGGCCGCGGCAGCGGCCGGCAGCGGCTGGGCCAGGGCCACCCGGGCGATGTTCCCGGCGTCGGCCAGGCGGCCCGCCGCGGCCAGCGACTCGGCCGCCCGGGCAGACCGCTGCATCCGGGCCGGGTCCGCGGGCGCGGTCAGCTCCAGCGCCCGCACGGCCAGGTCGGCGGCGGTCGCGGGGGCGGCGCCAAGCGCTTCCGCCGCGGCCTGGTCCAGGCCATCGACGGCCGCCGTGTCGCCGGGCCGGGCGCTGGCCAGCAGGTGCGCACCCGCAGCCACGGCCGAGCCGCCGCGGGCCAGCAGCATGCCGCCAAACTGGCGGTGCAGAGCCAGCCGGGCGGGCAGCGGCACGGACTCGGTAATGGCCTGCCACACCAGGCCGTGCCGGAAGCTGAAGTCGTCCGTCCCGGCCGCCAGCAGGCTCGCCTGCAGCGCCTCGTTCAGCAGCGGAAGCAGCGCTGCTGGCGCCTCGCCCAGCATCTCGGCCACGTCCTCGAGCCGGAACGACCGGCCGAGCACGGCCGCGGTCTCCAGCAGCGGCCGGACCCGGCTGCTGCGGCCGCCGAGCCAGGCCCGCACGGCCCGCTGGACCCGGTCCGGCAGCCGGGCCGAGACCAGCGTGGCCCGCCCCCGGGCGACCTGGATGGTGTCTTCTTCGCGGAGCCCAGTTAAGAGCTCCACCAGCAGGTACGGATTGCCCCCGGCCCCGGCGGACAGTTCGGTCAGCCCGGCATCCGGCTTCGCGTGCAGCATGTCCGCGACGACCCCGGCGACCGCGTCGTCGCTGAGCGGGCCGAGCGTGACCCGGTCCGCCCCGTCCTGCTCCAGCAGGTCGAACAGCAGCTCGGCCCCGTTGCCCGGCGCCGCGGTGCTCCGGGCCAGCTGCCAGACCACCGGATAGGCGGCCAGCTGGCTGGGCAGCACACGGAGCGCGGCCAGCGTGGCCCGATCGGCCCAGTGCAGGTCATCGAGGCTGACCAGCACCGGATGATCCCCGGCGCGCTGTTCCAGCAGAACGCGGAATTTGTCCACCGGCCAGATGCCCGCCTCCGCCGGGTCGGTCGAGCCCGCCTCCGCCGGGTCGGCGTGGCCGGCCTCGGGCGGCGGCGGCCCGAACGATCCGTGCAGTGCCGACAGCAGCGGGGCGAACGGCACCGCCCGGCCCAGCTCGTCCGCGGCCGCCGCGACGAGGGAGAACCCCCGCCGGGCCGCCTCATCGACGGCGGTCCGGAGCAACCCCGATTTGCCGATGCCTGGTTCGCCTTCGATGAGCAGGACCCCGCCGTGACGGCTGGCACCGTCGCGGACAAATCCGAGGGCGATTTCCTGCTCGCGATCACGTCCCCGCATGGCCGCGCCCCCGGCGGGCCAATAGACGTGGCGCCCCGTTGATCATCCCCATTACCAACCTCACCAGTCGCCACACCTCCGTGCGTTATGGCGGGCGATCCCTGGCGACATTGTCACCTGCCGATTGGTGTCTTGCCTGGATAACCGGCAATTATCACCCATCGGCCAAACTCAGGGATGTTCCGGCGCACAGCTGACCCATTTCCGCCACATTGACCACACCGGGCGGGAACGGCTGGCCATGGGCTGGTCAGAGCGCTGGATGCCCCCGTGGTCTGCGGCGGGCCCCCAACTGCACCGGACCACGGGGACGGCCCACAGGCTCCCCAGCGATACTCCCTGTGCGCTGGTCACAGGCTCACTCACGGGGCGCGGATCCCGCATCGTTAATCCGGGTACCCATTTGGCCCGGGCTGGCCCGGTTCGGCACTGGTGGCAACGGGAAAGGAGTGCACCGTAGGCACACGCCACCACCTCGGGGGAGGTCAGATGAGTGTGTTTGGCGGCCCGGACCACGGGCCAGAAGACGAGCTGGGCGGACCGGACACCGGCCCGGAAAACGAGCTGGGCACAGACGCCGGCCCGGAGGACGAACTGGGCGGACCGGACCCGGCAGGCCAGCGGGATGACCTCGGCGGCCCGGACCCGGCCGGCCAGGAAGACGAGCTGCGCCCCCAGGACTAGTACTGGTCAGCGGCCGGTGAACGCGGGCGGGCGCTTCTCCGCGAAGGCGCGCTGGCCCTCACGGTAATCGGCGGACTGGAAACAGGCCTCGCTCATCGCCTGGACCCGCGGGGTTGCGGGCTGCCCAGGGGCCTGCGCCGCCTGGCCGATGGCCGCCTTGCAGGCGGCCACGGTGAGCGGCGCGTTCTGCGCGATGGCCCGGGCCAGGTCGTGCACCTCCTCGGCCAGCTGCTCGGCCGGGACGACCCGGTTGACCAGGCCCATCCGCAGCGCTTCCTCAGCGGTGAAACGGCGGGCCGAGAACAGCACCTCCGACGTCCAGGCCGGCCCGATCAGGGTCATCAGCGTGGTCACCCCGGCGAAGCCGAAGCCCAGCCCGAGCCGGGCGGCCGGGATGCCGAACTGGCTGCCCTCGGCGGCGATCCTGATGTCTGCCTGCAACGCGACGCTGAGCCCGCCGCCCAGGCAGAAGCCGCGGATCATGGCGATGACCGGCTTCTCCAGGCTGGCCCAGGCAGCGGCGACCGCCGCCTGGCCGCGGTCGAACTCGGCCCGGGCTTCTGGCGACGTGCGCTGCTCGCCGAACTCGGAGATGTCGGCGCCCGCCGTGAATGCCTTGTCCCCGGCGCCGGTGATGACCACTACCCGGACGTCCCCGTCCTCGTTCAGCCGGCCGAGCAGGCCGGGCAGAGCCGACCGCATCTCGCGGGTAATGGCGTTCAGCTTCGCGGGGTTGTTGAACGTCACGGTGGCGATGTCGTCGGACAGCTCCGCGAGCAGCTGGCCGGTACCGGTGGGGTAGTTCATCCAGGTCCTCTCAGATCACGCCTTGCTCGCGCAGCCGTCTGATCTCCTCGGCCGGGTAGCCCAGCTCGGCCAGCACCTCGGTGCTGTGCCCGCCGCGTTCCGGGCTGGGCGCCCGGACGGTGGGCGGGCCACCGGACATCCGCACCGCGTTGCGCACGATGTCCAGCCGTCCCAGCGCCGGGTGCTCGACCGGCGCGGTCATGCCCAGGTGGTTGACCTGCGGGTCGGCGAACACCTCGTCCATCCGGTAGACCGGCCCGCAGGGCACCCCGGCCTGGTTCAGCGCCTCGACCCACTCGGCCGTGGTCCGAGTCCGCAACCGGTCCGCCACCAGCGCGTTCAGCTCGCCCCGGTTGGCCGAGCGCTTGGCCGGCGTGTCGAAGCGCGGGTCGTCCGGCAGCCCGGGCAGGCCGATCACCTGGCACAGATTGTGCAGCAGCCGGCCGCCCGCAGCGCCGATATTCAGGTACCCGTCAGCCGACGCGAAACAGCCCATCGGGACGCTCATCGGGTGGTGGTTGCCCGCCTGGGGTGGCACCTCCTGGTCGATGGTCCACCGCGCGGCCTGGAAGTCCATCATGGCGATCATCGACTCAAGCAGTGAGGTCTGCACCCAGCGCCCGGTCCCGGTGCGCTCCCGGTCGTGCAGCGCGACCAGCACGCCGATGGCCAGGTACAGGCCGGCCGCCAGGTCGGACACCGGGATCCCGGCCCGGGTCGGCCCGGTGCCGGGCAGCCCGGTCACGCTCATCAGCCCGCCCATGCCCTGCGCGATCTGGTCCACGCCGCCGCGGGCCGCGTACGGCCCGTCCTGGCCGAACCCGGAGATCGAGCCGTAGACCAGCCGCGGGTTCCTGGCGTGCACCGCATCGAAGCCGAAGCGGAGCCGGTCCTTGACCGGCGGGCGCATGTTCTCGATCAGCACGTCCGCCGTGTCCACCAGGCGCATCAGCACGTCCTGGCCGTCGGGTGTCTTGAGATCCAGGGTCAGCGACCGCTTGTTCCGGTGCAGGTTCTGGAAGTCGCAGCCATGCCGGGTGTCGTCGACCCGGGCAGGCGAGGCCCGGCCGGGCGGCGGCTCCACCCGGATGACGTCGGCCCCCCAGTCAGCCAGCTGGCGCACGCAGGTCGGGCCGGCCCGCGCAATAGTCAGATCGATGACCCGGATGTCGCCGAGCGGGAGATGCCACACCTAAGCGACGGTACGCATCCACCCGCCCGGCGACCATAGCGGCGGGGACCAGGCTCACCTGACCACGGGTAGCTCAACAAATGACGGCTGGGCGGTGCTGTGCCCGATCAGATAGCTGGCCTGCCCGTCCGGCGGGAGCAGCTGGAACGAGCTGGGGTCGGCGGCCGCGATGGTGATCCGGATCCGGTCACCCGGGCGGAACAGCACCGAGGTGGGCAGCAGGTCGAAGGTGATCTGCTCCGGACGGTGCAGCGGGAACGGTGCGGCGCTGCCGCTGGCGAACGTGCGCGGGGTGCGCAGGTTGCGCCGTGTAGTAGTGCAGCAGGCGGCGGCCGTCCGGCCGGCCGTCGTGCTTCACGTACTGGTCGAAGAAGGCGTACACCTGGCCGGTCAGCTGCTGATGCTCGGCGGCGGTGAGCGGCCGGCTGGGCTGGAACGGGTCAGCGATGTAGCCCTGGCCGTGGCTCCACGGCCCGATCCACGCCTGCTGGGTGTTGGGCAGGCTGGTGAACTGGGACAGCACGCCGTTGGCCGTGCCCGCGTCGAGCCAGCCGGCGAAGGTCAGGATCGGCACGCCGCCCGCCCCGATGGCCGCGGTCTTGCTGCCCACGCTGGCCACCGTCCAGCTCTCCGGCCCGGCCGAGTCATTGCGGTATGGCGCGGCCCGGGCGAACTGGACCAGGTTGGCGTTGTGGAAGTGCTCGGCCCGCGCTTTGGCCAGCAGGGACGGCCCGTGCGGGCCGTCCACCGGCTCGGGTTCGGCCCCGGCCAGCCCGAACTGGGCGCAGATCCTCCTGGTCGCGGCGCTGGTCGCGCACGTGGTGCCGTCGGCCTTGTCCAGGATCTTCAGCAGCAGGGCGTACGGCGCGATGCGCGGCCCGACCAGGATGCCGCCCGGCCGGACAAGGTCCTCATAGGGGTCGAAGTCGTAGGAGATCGGCGCGGCGGCGGTGATGTGCGGGTTGCGCAGCGCCAGCGACAGCATCGCGGTGTCGGCCGAACACGACACGCCGGTCACCCCGACCCGCCCGTTCGACCAGGGCCGGGCGGCGATCCAGTCGGCCAGCGAGCCGACGTCGCGGATCATGGCCTGGCCGAGCTCGGCGGTAAGCGTGCCGAACGAGGCGCCGGTGCCGCGCAGGTCGGCGAACACGTAGGCGTAACCACGCAGGTTCCACTGGTGGGCGGCCTCTTAGCGGTGTACCTATCACCAGCTCGTGATCATGGCCTAGGTAGTACTAGAACCCCACCTCGGCCATGATCACGAACGGCGGACGGGCGGTTATGCGGGGAGCTGGGCGTAGGCGCGGACCGGGATGGTGCCCAGGCCCGCGACGCGGAACGGCACGGCGGTGAAGGACGCCCCGGCCGGGGGCAGCTGATCCAGCCCGGTCAGGTGCTCGACGACCGGGATCCCGGCCGCGAGCAGCGCCGTGTGCGCCGGGCGGGCGCGGTCGCCGGTGTCGTCGATGTTGATCGCGTCGATGCCGACCAGGGCCGCGTCCTGGGCGGCCAGCCACTCCGCGCCGGCCCCGGTGAGGAAGTGCGCGCCGTCCGCGTAGCCAGGGGTGCCGAACCGGCTGTCGTCCCCGGTGTGCAGCAGCACCGCCTTCCCGCGTACGTCCACCGCGGCCAGCGCGCCGGTGCCGATGCCCCGGGACTGCGCACCGGTCACCCTGATCAGCACGGCGGGCAGGCCGGCCGTGCGCTGCAGCGGGATGGCGGCCAGGTCGGCGCCGTCAGCGAAGCGGTGGTAGGGGGCGTCCAGGTAGGTCCCGGTGTTGCCGACCATGGTGAGCTGGTCGATGGCGAATTCGGTGCCCGGCGCGTACTGGGCCCGGGAGGCTTCCCGGGTCAGGAACGGGGTGATGGCCGGGGCGGGCAGCCCCGGGTAGGTGATCATGCCGGGCCGGATCACATGGCTCAGCTCGACCAGCCGGCCCGCTGGGCCGGCGACGGCCGCCCGGTCGGCTGGGCCGCCCCGGGTGCCCTTGTGCGGCTCGGCGAACACCTCGACGTTGCTCAGCTCGACGGTCTCCGTCATCAGCAGGCCGAGCGAGGCCACGAACAGCGCACCGATGCCGGCCTGGTCGGTGTCCGGGCCGGGTAGATCCACCCGGAACCCGTGCACGGCCAGGTCGCCGCCATTGCTGAACCGCACGGTGGCGTCGAACGACGCCCGGTATTCGGTCACGCGTCCCGAGCGTAGCCAGGTCTACTGACAGTTAGGGCAGCGGCCAGGTGTGCACCGGGTCGTTGGTGTGCATCTGCTCGATGTAGCGCTGGGTCATCAGCCGCAGCGCCTCGGCCCGGTCCGCGCCGCGGGCCTCGGCCGCGCCGGTCGCGGCGACCTGCCAGGCCGAGCCGGTCTGCCCGGTCAGGCAGCGCTGCTGGATGATGCCGAGCAGCCGGTCGGCGAGTTCCGGGCTGACGCCCCACCGGGCCAGCCCGGTGCGGGCCAGCGGCAGCAGGCGGCGGAGCACCAGTTCCGCGGCGGGCACCTCGCCCAGGCCCGGCCAGTACAGCCGGGCGTCCAGGCCGCTGAGTGCCGCCTCGCGGAGGTTCTCGGCCGCGGTGGCGAATGACATCTGCGTCCACACCGGCCGCTGCGCCTCGGCCAGCGCGCGGACCAGCCCGTAGTAGAACGCCGAGTTGGCCACCACGTCGGCCACGGTCGGGCCGGCCGGCAGCACCCGGTTCTCCACCCGCAGGTGCGGCCGGCCGCCGACGACCGCATAGACCGGCCGGTTCCACCGGTAGATGGTCCCGTTGTGCAGGCTCATCTCGGGCAGTTGCGGGCACAGTCCGCCCTCCAGCACCGCCTCCGGATCTTCGTCCTCGCAGATCGGCAGCAGCGCCGGGAAGTACCGCAGGTTCTCCTCGAACAGGTCGAACACCGAGGTGATCCAGCGCTCGCCGAACCACACCCGGGGCCGCACGCCCTGATGCTTGAGCTCATCCGGCCGGGTGTCGGTGGCCTGCTCGAACAGGATGATCCGGGTCTCTTGCCAGAGCTGCCGGCCGAACAGGTAGGGGGAGTTGGCGGCCAGCGCGACCTGTGCGCCCGCGATGGCCTGCGCGGCGTTCCAGTAGTTCGCGAACAGCTCCGGGCTGACCTGGACGTGCAGCTGCACACTGGTGCAGGCGGCTTCCGGGGTGATGCTGCCCGCGTGGGTGAGCAACTGCTCGGCGCCGTCGATCGAGATCCGCAGGTCCTCGCCGCGGGCCGCGAAGATCTGCTCGTTCAGCACCTTGTACCGCTCGTTAGCGGACAGCGTGCCCTCGTGCACGTCCTGCTCGCCGAGCGTGGGCAGGATGCCGACCATGACCAGGCGGCTGCCCGCGCTCCGGGCCTTGCCGTCCGCCGCGTTGAGGCTGGCCCGGATCTCCGCTTCCAGCTCGGCCACCGAGGTGCCGGCCAGCGGCCGTGGTGGCACGTTGATCTCCAGGTTGAACTGGCCCAGCTCGGTCGCCCAGGCCGGGTCGGCGATCGCGTCGAGCACGGCCGCGTTGCGCATCGACGGCGCGCCGGTCTCGTCCACCAGGTTCAGCTCGATCTCCACCCCGACCTGGGCGGGGTCCGCCTCGAACAGATCCTCGCGCAGCATCCGCGCAAACACGTCCAGCGAACGCTGCACCTTGTCCCGGTACTTGCGCCGGTCCTCGCCGCTGATCTTGACGGCATCAATGTCTCGCCCCATGAGCCCCCCAGCTCCCCGGGAACAGCGAGGTTACGTACCCCCGGGAGCGCCTTTCTCACACAGTCGCACGGCGGCGCGGCCGGCGCCAGAGCCGACGTGCGGGGGAATCAGCCGGCGATCAGCGGGCCATCGGCTTACTAGCAGCTTTCACTCAGGTTACTTACAGGTAAATGAGTGAAGATCAAGAGACATGCACGGGGGACGTGTGAAGCCTGCGCATCGTGAGGCCTAGCCCATGCACGCGCCAGCCGCTGATCACCGCAGCGCGCCGCACCAGTGCCCACCTGCCGAGCCTGCCGGATGATCCCGGCCCAGAGCGAGATCGAGGTACCGCGGTGAATGGTGCAGCGCAGCAACACGGATACCGGGAGGTGACGCTGCCAGCGACCCGGCCTGCTGCCGCGCTGGCCCGCCGGGCCACCCGGGACGCGCTGGCGGACTGGTGGCTCGGCTGCCTGGCCGACTCGGCCGTGCTGCTCGTGTCCGAACTGGTCACCAATGTCGTCCAGCATGCCGGGCCGGACGTGTCAGCGACCGTGCTGCGGCTGGAGTACGGCGACGGCTGGCTGCGCATCGAAGTGCACGACACCTGCCCGCACGCGCCGCGGCCCCGCACCCCGGACTGGCTGGACGAATCGGGCTTCGGCCTGATTCTGGTGGACGCGCTGGCCACCAAGTGGGGGGTGCAGCAGACCATGCAGGGCAAGGCCGTCTGGGCCGAACTAGACGCCCGGCCGGGCGGTGCTGCCGAGTAGCCGCCGCCCGGCTGGGTCGCACGCCCCCACCCCCATCCGGCCCACCCGCCCCGCCTCATCCGCCAGGCATGATTCCGCCCGGTCAGCCCACCCGCCCCCGGCACACACCATCCGCTACGGGTGACACGGCATCCGGCTAGTTCCGGGCAGGCTGGTACCCAGGGGCCGGCTGGCAGCGCCTGCCCATGACACCGTGACCGGGGAAGGACTCTGATCATGAACATGCCCGCACAAGTGGATGTGGACGAGGCCACCCAGCAGGCCCTGACTGGGCTGGCCATCGGGGAGCTCGACCTGCTGGCCGAGGGCCTGGAGCTGCGGGCCGAGTGGCAGGCCAAGAGCGGCCTGGACGGCCGGGCGTACTCCCTGGTCAAGCTGGCTGCGCTGATCGCCCTGGACGCGCCGCCCGCGTCCTACCTGTGGCAGGTGAGCAACGCGCTGGACGCCGGGGCCAGCCCGGCCGACCTGCTCGGCGTGCTGTTCGCCATCGCCCCGCAGGTAGGCGGCCCGCGGGTGGTGGCCGCCGCACCGGAAATCATGGTCGCGCTCGGCCTGTCCCTGCCGCCCGGTCCCGACGATCCGGCTGAGTCCTGATCCCCACGCGAAGAGGAGCCAGACATGTTCAGGCGGAGACGTCCCCTGTTGCGCGCGGCCGCGGTCGGCGGCGGCGCCTACCTGGCGGGCAAGCATATGGCCCGGAAGCAGGACGACCAATACGCGGCTGACGCGGACCAGAACCAGCGGATCAGCGACCTGGAGCAGCAACCGCAACAGCAGCAGCAACAGCAGCCCGCGCCCGCGCCTGCCGCACCGGCCAGCTCGGCCACGGTCGATCAGCTGAAGCAGCTTGCCGACCTGCACCAGCAGGGCGTGCTGACCGACTCCGAGTTCGCCGCGGCCAAGGCCAAGCTGCTCGGCACGTGACCGCCGGGCACTGGGGCAGACCATGACGACCGGGGATAATGACGCACCATCGCCACCCGCGCTGCTGACCGGCTCGTGGCAGGCGGCCATGCTGCTCGGCGCGCTGACGCTGATCCTCGGGATCATCGTCACCGCCCATCCGACCGGATCGCTCAACGTCCTCGCGGTCCTGCTCGGCATCCTGCTCATCCTGTCCGGGCTCTTCCACCTGATTCGGGTGTTCGATCCACGCGAGCCGCACCGGATCTGGCTCGGCATTGCGGGCCTGCTGTTCATCGTCATCGGCGTCGTGCTGATCCGTCATCTGCACCTGACCAGGTCGCTGATCGGCCTGATCATCGGCATTACCTGGATCGTCCAGGGGCTGGCCGCGCTGATCGGCGGGATCGGCGGCGGGTCGCGCGAGGGGCGGGCCTGGTGGATCGTGTTCGGCGTGGTCAGCCTCATCGCCGGCATCGTGGTCGCGGCCACCCCGGCCGACTCGCTCACCGTGCTGGCCGTACTGCTTGGTATCTGGTTCATCATCATGGGTGTCTTCGAGATCATCGGGGGGTTCATCCTGCGGCATGCGGTGCAGCGGCAACTGACCTCCGTGTAGCCGCCTGACCCGCGGACAGCTGCCGCCCGGCCGCGGTCACGCGGCCGGGTGGTGCCGGATCAGTCTGCGCTCCGGCAGTTCCGCCTCGGCGGGCCCGCCGCTGGAGGGCGGGGCCAGCCGCGATCCGTACCGGCGGGCTAGCGGGTCCGCGGTCACACCGTGCAGCACCACGCTGAGCAGCACAGTGAAGGCAATGACGGCGACCGGGCGGTCGGCCGTGGCCGGGCCGAGGTCTTCCAGCGCGAGCAACGCGAACACCACCGAGGCCAGGCCCCGTGGGCCGAACCACCCGATGAACAGGACCGCGGTCCGGCCGAGCCGCCCGCCGGCCAGTGCCAGCGCCACCGGCACCATCCGGAGCACGGTCAGGCTGGCCACCGCATAGAGGGCGGTCTGCCAGGTCAGTTGCTGCAGCGCGGGCACCACGGCGATGGTGCCGAAGGCCAGCCAGACCAGCAGCGACACCAGCCCGCCGGCCTCCTCGACGAACGGCACCAGCCGCTCGCCGCGGCGGCCGCTCATCGCGCCGTAGGCCAGCCCGCCCACGAAGGCGGCGATGAACCCGTTGCCGTGCAGCGCCAGCGAGGAGGCGTAGCAGCAGGCCGCGAGGGCCAGCACAGCCGGCCCGGCGAAGCCCTCGGCGGCCCAGTCGCGGCGGCGGGCCACCTTCACCAGCCAGCCGCCGACACCACCGATCACCACCCCGACCAGCACGCCCAGCACGAGCTCGGCGACCGCCGCCGCCGGGCCGATACTCTTCTCGTGCTCGGCCACCGCGGCGCCGGCGATCGCGATCAGCACGAACGGCGTCGCGATCCCGTCGTTCAGCCCGCTCTCCACGTTGATCAGCCGCCGGATCCGGGCCGGCACCGCCGGGTTCACCATCACGCCCGCACCAAGGGCCGCGTCGGTCGGGGCTAGCGCCGCCCCGATGACCAGGGCGAGCCACCCGGTCAGCCCCGGAAACAGGGCCAGCGCCAGCAGCGTGCCCAGGCCGATGGTCAGCGGCAGTCCGATGCCGAGCAGCCGCAGGCACAGCCCGGCGTCGGCGCGCAGGTCGCGCACACCGACCCGGGACGCGTCCGAGAACAGCACCAGGACCAGGGTCGTCTCGGCCAGGCCCTTGACCGTCTCGGGCGGTGGCGCGATGCCCAGCGGGGTGAGCGGGCCATGTGTGAGCAGCACGCCCGCCAGCACGAAGATGATCGGCGCGGTGACGTCGAACCGCTCCAGCCGCGCGGACAACGTGCCCCAGCCGAACAGCAGCGCGGCGACGATCGCGAGGTCCGAGACGCTCATCGCCCCTAGCATCAAGCCGGGCGGGCCGGCGCGCATCATCCGGGCTGGATGACGCCTGCCGGGGCGGCTGCTCATCCGCTCAGGATGAGGCGCGCCGACATCGCGGTGCGGCATGGTCGGGCCAGGAAAGGGACAACGGCCCCGACCGTGCGGCAGGCGGTGGAAGCATGTGGCTCGATCTGCTGCTCATCGGCCTGGGCATCGCCCTGGAACCGTTCCCCATTACCGGCTTCATCCTGCTGCTCAGCGCGGAGCGCGGCATCTACAAGGGGCTGGCCTACATTCTCGGCTGGCTGGCCTGCCTGGTCGTGGTGATCGCGCTCGTCCTCCTGGCCACCGGGAACCAGCCACCCAAGCCGCAGACTCCGCCGTCGAATGCTCTGCTGGTGCTCAAGCTCGTTATAGGCGTCGTGCTGATCCTGCTCGCGGTGCGCCAGCACCGCCGGCGGGGCCGCCCCCGCAAGACGCCGGCCTGGATGTCCCGGCTGGACCACATGTCGCTATGGGCCGCGGCCGGCCTGGCCGCGTTCCTGCAGCCGTGGACGCTGGTCGCGGCGGGCGCGGGCACGATCGCCGAGGCCAAGGTGAGCACCGCGGGCAGCTACCTGCTGCTGCTGGGGTTCTGCCTGCTGGCCACGTCCAGCTACCTGGCCATGGAGCTGTACACCACGTTCGCGCCCGCGGCCGCCGGGCCCCGGATGAAGCAGCTGCGTACCTGGCTGGACACGCACACCGATCAGATGATCATCGGGATCTGCCTGCTGCTCGGCTTTTGGCTCGCCGGCAAGAGCCTCTACCTGCTGGTCGGCTAGCCGATGCGGCCCGATGAGCAGCCTGCTGCGCCCGGTCCCGCCGAGCGGCCGCGGCGCCACGGCGAGAGCCGCTGGCCGA
>CAVWWE010000006.1:0-85370 GCA_963758575.1 uncultured Actinomycetes bacterium | reverse complement strand
CGGCCATCGGCTGGTACGGCGACACCGGCGGCCGCGAGGTGGACGAGTCTTCGCCGGCCGGGCACGGCTTCCTGGCCGGGGTGGTCCGGGACTGGGAGGCGGCCGCCGACCCGGCCCGGGCGGCGGGCCTGCGGGTGACCTGCCTGCGCTCGGGCATCGTCATCTCCCGGCACGGCGGGGTGCTGGGCGGGATGCTGCTGCCGTTCCGGCTCGGCCTCGGCGCCCGGCTCGGCCCGGGCACCCAGTTCATGAGCTGGGTGACGCTGGCCGACTGGATCCGGGCCGCCCAGTTCCTGATCGCGCCGGCGGAGCTGTCCGGGCCGGTGAACATCACCACGCCCAACCCGGTGACGAACGCCGCGTTCACCGCGGCACTGGCGCGTGCTGCACCGCCCGGCCCGGCTGGCCATCCCGTCCCCGGTGCTGACCGCGGCGCTCGGCGGGGTCACCAGTGACCTGCTGTCCAGCGCCCGGGTACGGCCCACCCGGCTGCTGCAGGCCGGCTTCGACTTCAGCTACCCGGAACTGGCCGGCGCGCTGGCCGCGGAACTGAACGCGGCTGGTTCGGCCGCCTGACCGGCGCCACGGCGGCTGCGGGCCAGGTCAGCCGGGGATCACCTGGCCGGGCTCTCCGCCCGGCGCGTCCAGCCGGCCGGTCCTGGCCGGAGGCGCCCGCCGCACCAGTTCGGTCGCCTGGACCGGGCGCACGGCTCCGGGATCACGGTACGGATGCCCCGGTCGCCCAGGCCAATAAGCGGCAGCTTCCACAGCGGCGGCACCGGCCCCGGCAGCCCGCGGAGCCTGCGCACCGCCCGGATGTTCAGCCGCAGCAGCCGGCGCGCGACGAACAGGGCCAGCGCGGCCAGCGGCAGCTCCACGCACAGCGCCAGCAGCAGGCTGACCCAGAACCCGTTGGTCCGCAGGTCCAGCGTGACGTCGAACCAGGCGTCGCAGCAGAGCAGGGTGGCCAGCACGATCAGGCAGCCGATCACCAGCTGGCGGTGCTTCCAGGCCGCCCAGGCGGTGACCGCGAACGCGGCGAGCTCGACGATGTCGAAGCCGACCCAGGCGCCACGCCAGCCGCCGGTGTGGTAGTACCGGGGCAGCGTGACGGCCAGCACGCCGATCCAGGCGGCCAGGCCCAGGCAGGCACCTATGATCGCGGCCAGCGCGATGGCCCGGCGCACCGGCCCGGCGGGCAGGTCCGCCGCACCGGGAGGTACCGGGTCCTCGAGTGCGGCTAGGGCACGGCTCAGTTCGGCTCGCTGCTGCGGGCTGATCCGGCGCAGCTCGTCCACATTGATCACGCGATGTACCTCCCTAGGCGGTAACTACCCCACCTGGGCCGTTGCTTCCCTCAAGCGGCTGTGGTTTCGCTGGGTCCGGATATCGTGGGCAGCGTGATGAGTGAGCTGGTCTATGTGCACGCCGGCCTTGGCGATCCTCCGGTTCCCTACCTGCGCGGCTGGGAACTCCAGCGGCAGGTGCACGAGCAGCGGGTCAGCGGGGCGGTCCCGGACACCTGCCTGCTGCTGGAGCATGAGCCGGTGTATACCGCGGGCAAGCGGACCAGCCCGCTGGACCGGCCGGGTGTGGACGCAGGCGCGCCGGTCATCGACGTGGACCGCGGCGGCAAGATCACCTGGCACGGCCCCGGCCAGCTCGTCGGCTACCCGATCATCCGGCTGGCCGAGCCGGTCGATGTGATCGCCTACGTGCGGGCGCTGGAGGAAGCGCTGATGCATGCGTGCGCGGACGCGCCCTGGCGACGGTGCGGGTGGCCGGGCGCAGCGGCGTGTGGGTGCCGGGCGATCGCGGGCCAGCCAGCCGCAAGGTGGCCGCGATCGGCATCCGGGTGTCCCGCGGCGTGACGATGCACGGCTTCGCGCTGAACTGCGACTCGACCTGGCCTGGTACGGCCGGTTCGTGCCGTGCGGCATCCGCGACGCCGGGGTGACCACCCTGACCGCCGAGCTCGGCCGGCCGGTCACCGTCCCGGACATGATCGGCCCGGTCGAGCAGCACCTGGCCGCCGTGCTCGGCGCCACCAGCTTCCGGCGCTCGGCCGGGCTGCCCGCCCCGGTGATCGCGGCCGCGTCCTAGGCCTGGGCGGCCCCGCCGCCCGCCAGCCCAGCCAGGTAGCCACCCAGCTCACCGGCCGGGACCGCGGTCTGCTCGCCGCTGTCCATGTCCCGCACGGTGACCGTGCCGGCTTCCTGGTCATTACGGCCGTAGATCAGTGCCCACCGGGCGCCCTGGTCGCTGGCCCACTTGAGCTGGCGGCCGAGCTTGCCCGACCCGCCCAGGTACACGCTGGCCCGCAGCCCCGCGTCGCGGGCGGTGGCCGCGAAGCCGAACGATCGTTCGGCAAATTCGCCGCCCATGATCGTGACGGCCAGATCCAGCCGCCGGAGCTGGGCAGCGTCGCCCGCCCCGGCGAGCAGCAGCAGGATGCGCTCGACACCGAGCGACCCGCCGGTGCCCGGCGTATCCGGGCCGCCGAGCTGCTCGATCAGGTGGTCATACCGGCCACCGGAGGAGATCGACGAGCTCACCCCGGGGGCGACCACCTCCCAGATCGGCCCGGTGTAGTAGCTCAGCCCACGGACCATCCGCGGGGTGAACTCGACCCGCCCGGGCGGGATGTGCGTGCCGGTCAGCGCGAGCACCTCGTCCACCTCGGCCAGGCCGGCCGCGCCCTCCTCGCTCCGCTTGAGCACGGCCCGGATCCGGTCCGGGGCATCCGGTCCGATCATCGTGCCGACCAGCTCGTCGGCGGTGTCCTGGGGCAGGCCACGGCCGGCGAGTTCGGCGACCACTTCATGCGGCTTGAGTTTGTCCAGCTTGTCCAGCGCGATGAGCACACCGGCGCCCAGCCCGGCCGGGACGCCGAACGCCTCCAGCAAGCCGGCCAGCACGTGCCGCGAGTTGAGCAGGAAGCGGAACCCGGCGATGCCCAGCCGGTCCAGCACGTCGTGCACCGCGCAGATCACCTCGGCGTCGGCCAGCACCGAGGTGCTGCCGAGGGTGTCCAGGTCGCACTGGGTGAACTCGCGGAAGCGGCCCCGCCCGGGCCGGTCCGCCCGCCACACCGAGCCGATCGTGTACCGCTTGTACGGGCTGGGCAGCTGGCTGCCGTACGCGGCCGCCACCCGGGCCAGCGGGACCGTCATGTCGTAGCGCAGCGCCAGGTCCGCCTCGCCGGACGCCTCGTGCTCGCCCCGCCGCAGGATCTTGAAGATGAGCTTGTCGCCCTCTTCCCCGTACTTGCCGAGCAGCACGTCGAGACGCTCGAAGGCCGGCGTCTGCAGCGGCTCGAAACCGTACTGGGCGAACACCGAGCGGATGACCGCGAACGCGCGTTCCCGGGCCTTGTACTCGGCGGCGAGGAAGTCACGTGTCCCCGACGGGGGATCGAACTGCGTAGGCATGGGCTCCATGCTCCCCGACAACGGCACCTCCCGTCACATCGAAATGCGTTCGGGAGCAGCGTGGCGGCCGTGCTAGCGTGGAAGGCGTGTACTAGGACCAGCGGCCACGCACTGCGCATCCCCAGCAGCCACCCGCCCTCGTCCTAGGAGTCCTCCCGTGTTCCCCTCCGCGCGCAGCCCGCGCCGTGGCCTGCCGCTGGCCGTCCTGCTGCAGGCACTGATCTCGGCCGGCGACGGCCTGGCCATGGTCGCGCTGGCCAGCCGGGTGTACCAGAGCTCGCACGCCTCCTGGGCGGTGGCCACAGTGTTCCTGGCCATCACCGTACCGATCACCGCGCTCGCCCCGGCGGCCGGCGTGCTGCTCGACCGGTTCCCGGTCCGGCCGGTGCTGATCGCCGCGTCGGCGGCGCAGACGCTGGTCGCGCTGGCGCTGACCAGGTTCACCGGGACCGGCGCGACGCTCGGGCTGGCCATCGGGTTCGGCCTGTGCGCCGCCGTGCTGGTGCCCGGCCTGGGCGTCATCGTGCCGCGACTGGCCGGCCGCACCGGGGTGATCCGGGCCAACGGCTACCTGCAGGCGGCCACCTGGGGTGGGTTCACGGTCGGCCCGCTGCTGGCCGGCGGGCTCACCGCGGCGGGCGGCACCGGCCTGGCCCTGGGCGCGGTCGCGGCCATGTACGGCCTGGGCGCGGCCGGGCTGGGCCTGCTCCGGCTCGGCCCGGCCCCGGCGGCCCGCCCGGACCCGGTGGGTGACGCCGCCGGGCAGGGCGAGCATGGGGTCCGCCAGTTCAGCGCGGGCCTGCGCTTCCTGCGCGCCGACCGGGAAGCGCCTGCTGGTGCTGATGGTCAGTGTCTTGTGCGCGTTCGCCAACATGGCCAGCGTGGCCGAGGTGGCGTTCGCCGAGGGTGTGCTGAGGTCCGGGCCCACCGGCTACTCGGTGCTGGTGTCCGCATGGACCGCGGGCATGCTGGGCGGGACGCTGGCCGGCGGCCGGCTGCGGCGCCGCCACCTGGTGCTGGCCGTGCTGCTGGGCAGCCTGATCACCGGTGTCGGGGTGGGGCTGGCGGCCGGCGCGGTCACGCTGTGGCAGGCCGCGGCGGCCTACGGGATCGGCGGAGTCGCTAACGGGATGGAGGTCGTGGCCACCCGCAGCTTCCTGAACCACCGGGTCCCGGAGGCCATCTCCGGGCGGGTGTTCGCCATGTACTCCGGGTTGCTGTTCGGCGCGGCGTCGCTGGGCATGGCCGTAGCGGGCGGGCTGCTGGCCCCGCTCGACCCGCGGCTGGTGCTGCTCATCGCGGGCGGCGGCGGCATCGTGGCCACGGTGCTCGGCTGGCTGCGGTACACCAGCCTGGCCCGTTCGCAGCGCCGTACCCAGCCGCCCGGCGACGGGCTAGGCGCTCGGGCCAGATGATGCCGAGGACGCGCTGGGCCCAGTCGCTGCGGATCCGCTCGCCGCGCAGGTAGCCGGCGTACAGCGATCCGGTGAGCAGGCTGACGGCCAGGCCGGGGTCGAGGCCGGCCGGCACGCTGCTGCCGACCACACCGCGCACTAGCGCAGCGCGCAGCCGGTCCTCCCGCGGCTCGGCCACGCGCTGCCGGAAGCGCGCGATCAGCTGCGGGTGGCGGTCCCGTTCGGCCAGGACCGCGGCCAGCACGGCCAGCCCGTTCCGCCGGACCATGGTGTCCCAGAGGTTCTCCAGGACGGCCAGCGCGTCGGCCCGCGGCGTCACCGCGGACCGGGGCAGCGGCGTGACCGGCATCGCGTCCAGGCCAGCCAGCGCCAGGGCCAGCTTGTCCGGGTAGCGGCGGCGCAGGCTCGGCGGGCTGGTCCCGGCGGCGGCGGCCACCCCCTCGATCGACATCCCGGCGTAGCCGCGCTCGCCGAGGTGGCGAACGGCGGCGGCCAGGATGGCGGCGTCCAGGCTGGCGTCCCGGGGCCGCCCGGGAGGGCGGCCGCCCGTGCCGCCCGCCGCCATGTCCTGCCGCCCTGCCTGCGCCATCCCGCTGCCTCTTCCCGCCCGCCCGATACGGTCCCGCCTGGGCAAGCTCCGGGAGGCCCGATGGTGTTACGTCTGATTAAGGTCACCCAAATCTGCAGCGCCGGTCACCCTCTGGTGCGGATACTCACATCTGTGATTGGCGAGGACTTTCCGGCTGTGCTGGCCGCCGCACAGGGCGGCAGCGAGGCGGCCTTCGCCACGCTATGGCGGGACGGCAACCACGCCCTGCTGCGCTACCTCCGGGTCGCCGCGCCGGCCGCGGCCGAAGACGTCGCCGCCGAGACGTGGGTGCAGGTGGTCCGCGGGCTGGCCGGTTTCCGCGGCGACGAGCGGGCCTGGCGGTCCTGGCTGTTCACCATCGCCCGGCACCGGGCCATCGACGAGGCCCGCCGCCGGTCCCGGCACCCGGCCACGCCGCTGGACGAGCTGCCACATGGCCGCGAGCCGCGGACCGGGGACGCCGCCGCGGCGGCCATGTCCAACCTGGCCACCGACGCGCTGATCGACGCGATCGGGCAGCTGCCGCCCGCCCAGGCCGAAGTGATCCTGCTGCGCGTCCTGGCCGACCTGGACAACGAGACGGTGGCCCGGATCGTGGGCCGCAGCCCCGGTGCGGTCCGCATCGCCGCCCACCGCGGCCTGCGCACGCTGGCGCGGGCCATCTCCCCGACGGGTGTAACACGATGACCGGCGGCGGAGTTTGGGACGACGTGCCGATGTCGCAGTGGCCCGCGGACGGCGAGCTCCCCCCGCCCGGGGACGCCGCCTTCGACGTGCTGCTCGACCGCTCCCCGCTGCCGGCCGGCTCGGCTGGCGAGCTGCACCAGCTGGCCGGGGCGTTCGGCGAGCTGTACGCGGCCCCGGTGGCCGGCGAGCCCGCGGCCGAGCAGCAGGCGATGAGCGCGTTCCGCGCGGCGCTGGGCCAGCATGCCGCCGGGCCGGCCCCCGCCGGGCCGGTCACCAGGCCGCTCCCCGCCCAGCCCGGCGGTGCCCCGCCGGTCCCGGCCCAGCCCGCCGGCTCCCGGCGCGGCCCCGGACGGCCGGGGCGGCGCCGGGCCCGGCGGCCCCGGCTCAGCGCCCGGGTGGCCGCGATCGGCGCCGCCGTCGTGGTCTCGCTGGGCGGCGCGGCCGCGGCGGCGGCGTATACCGGCGCCCTGCCGGGCATGCTGCACGAGTTCGCCCCGCACCATCCGGCCACCCCGGCCAACTCGCCGCGCCTGTCCCCCAGCCAGCCGACGACCGAGAGCACCTCGGCGGCCCCCGGCCCCCGGCCTGGGCTGTGTGCCGCGTACCAGCACGCCCTCGCAGCCGGCAGTCCCGGTCAGCAGCGCGAGGCGTTCAGAAAATTGGTCCATGCTGCGGGCGGAGAGGGCAACGTGACGTCCTATTGCGCGGGGGTGGCTGAGCCACAGCCCACGCCGGGCGGCCAGGTCACGCACCCCGCTCATCCGGCGCACCCGGCCCATCCAGCGCACCCCACTCATCCGGCGCACCCGACGCACCCCGCGCATCCCAGCCATGGGCCCAAAAAGGGCAGTGCTGGATGACCTTGGCCGGGACGTAGGCTGAAGCCGTGGTACTCGCACCCGAAGGACGGAAACTGCTCCGCCTGGAAGCCCGGAACAGCCAGACCCCGATCGAGAAGAAGCCGCCGTGGATCAAGACGCGGCTGCGCACTGGGCCGGAATACACCGCACTCAAAGGGCTGGTGCAACGGGAGGGGCTGCATACCGTCTGCCAGGAGGCCGGCTGCCCCAACATCTTCGAGTGCTGGGAAGACCGCGAGGCCACCTTCCTGATCGGCGGCGACCAGTGCACCCGGCGCTGCGACTTCTGCCAGATCGCCACCGGTAAGCCGGAGCCGCTGGACACCGGCGAGCCGCGCCGGGTGGCCGAGTCGGTAGCCACCATGGGGCTGCGCTACGCCACCGTGACCGGGGTGGCCCGGGACGACCTGCCGGACGGCGGCGCCTGGCTGTACGCGCAGACCGTGCACGAGATTCACGCGGCCGTGCCCGGCTGCGGGGTCGAACTGCTGATCCCCGACTTCAACGCGCACGACGACAAGCTGGCGCCGGTGTTCGCGGCCCGGCCGGAGGTGCTGGCGCACAACATCGAGACGGTGCCCCGGATCTTCAAGCGGATCCGGCCCGGTTTCCGTTACGAGCGGTCGCTGGACGTGCTGGCCAAGGCCCGCGCGGCGGCCCTGGTCACCAAGTCCAACCTGATCCTCGGAATGGGCGAGGAGCCGGACGAGGTCACCGGGGCCATGGCTGACCTGCGCTCGGCCGGCTGCGAACTGCTCACCATCACCCAGTACCTGCGCCCGTCGCCGCGGCATCACCCGGTTGACCGGTGGGTCGAGCCCGCCGAATTCGACCGGCTCCGCGACGAGGCGCTGGGCCTCGGCTTCTCCGGCGTGATGTCCGGGCCGCTGGTCCGGTCGTCGTACCGGGCCGGCCGGCTGTACCGCGAAGCCTTGGCCCGGCGGGCCGAACCGGGTACCGCGGTTTCCCACCCGGCCCGCTGACTCGTATCCTTCCGTCCATGGCGAACAAGGCCGCAGGCGGCGGGGACGGAGTCCCCAAGGGCCGCATCAAGCAGATCCGTATGGTCGCGGGCATCGTCCGCGAGCACAACCCCCGGGCGCTCCCGCTCATCGCGCTGACCGCCATCGGCATCATCGGCGTGGCCGTGCTGGTCGGGCTGCTCACCGGCCTGCCCGGTGTGATCATCCCGTTCGGCGTGCTCGCCGGGCTGGCCGCCGCGATGATCCTGTTCGGCCGGTTCGCCCAGGCGGCGCAGTACGCCGCGGTGGAGGGGCAGCCCGGCGGGGCCGCCGCCATCCTGCAGAGCATGCGGGGCGGCTGGACGGTCACCCCGGCGGTGGCGGCCAACCGGAACATGGACGTGGTGCACCGCGCCGTCGGCCGGCCCGGCGTCGTGCTGGTCGGCGAGGGGTCGCCGAACCGGCTGCCCGGCCTGCTCGCCGCGGAGAAGAAGCGGATCTCCCGGGTGGCCGACACCTACATCTACGACTTCCAGGTCGGCAACGAAGAAGGCCAGGTGCCGATCAGCAAGCTGCAGCGGAAGATCATGCGGCTGCCGCGCAACCTGCGTGGCTCCGAGGTGTCCGAGCTCAACTACCGCCTCAAGGCACTGCCCCAGTCGCTGCAGATGCCCAAGGGCCCCATGCCCAAGTCGGGCCGGATGCCCAAGCCACCCCGCCCCCGGATGAGGTAAGCGGGCGCTACGCGCGCAGCACGATCGTGTTGGCGGCGCGGTCGTGCAGGCCGCGCAGATCACGGTCGGTGACCAGCGGCGGCAGCACGCAGAGCAGCAGCAGGGTGCGGACCAGGGCCCAGAGGAAGCCGACCGGCCGCCCGTCCAGCCGGGCCACCCGGATGCCGCAGATCCGCTTGCCGATGGTGAACCCGGTCAGCGCGGTCAGCAGCCACACCTGCACGGCGAAGATGAGCAGCGTGATCACAGTCACGTCGCTGTGCCCGAAGAACGTGCGCGCGATGACCAGACTGATCAGCCAGTCGATCAGCAGCGCGAGTAGCCGGCGGCCCATGCCCGCCACCGACCTGGGCCCCTGCTCCGGCAGCCCGAACCGCTCGCCGGGGTACTTCTGCTCACCGGGGGTGTTCATGCCGGGCAGCAGGATCCCGCCCCACCGTCGCTCGCTCACCCTCTAACCGTACCGCTCCGTTATCGCCGTTTAGCGTCCTGCCTGGCCGGTTACGGCACCGGCTGGCGGGCCGCTGGCCTGCGCGAAGGACCGCCTAGCCCAGGCGCGCCGTCGCGGGCCAGGCGTAACACGTGTGAAACACTAGAGACACGGGTCGGTAATCGCCGGGAACTAGCGTCCGAATCGTTCCTGCCGCAGGCAGACCCCCCATGCGGCCAGATCTGCGTGGCCGCCTTCCCGCGGCCTTCAGCCGCGGCAGCCCGGGAGGCAACACAGTGTCAGCTCCGTTCAGGGAGGGTTGATGTTCCAGAACGCCGACGAGGTCCTGAAGTTCATCGGCGATAAGAAGATCGAGTTCGTCGATGTCAGGTTCTGCGACCTGCCTGGGACCATGCAGCACTTCACGGTGCCGGTCGAGTCGTTCGACGAGAAGGTCTTCACCGAGGGCCGCATGTTCGACGGTTCCTCGATCCGTGGTTTCCAGCAGATCCACGAGTCGGACATGCTGCTGCTGCCGGACCCGGCGACCGCGTACGTGGACCCGTTCCGCCAGCACCCCACCCTGAACCTGACGTTCTTCGTGCACGACCCGCTGACCGGCGAGCCGTACACCCGGGACCCGCGGAACATCGCCCGCAAGGCGGAGACGTTCCTCAAGGGCAGCGGGATCGGGGACACCGCGTTCTTCGGCCCCGAGGCGGAGTTCTACATCTTCGACTCGGTGCGCTACGACACCGGGGCCAACTCCGGCTACTACTACGTTGACTCGGTCGAGGGCGCGTGGAACACCGGGCGCGAGGAGGAAGGCGGGAACCTCGGCTCCAAGCCGCCGTACAAGGGCGGCTACTTCCCCACTCCCCCGGTTGACCACTACACCGACCTGCGCTCGGCCATGGTCAGGGCCCTGATCGACGTCGGCATCACGGTGGAGATGCAGCACCACGAGGTGGGCACGGCCGGCCAGGCGGAGATCGACATCCTGTTCGCGCCGCTGCTGGAGCAGGCCGACAAGCTGATGCTCTACAAGTACGTGATCAAGAGCGTGGCCCGGGCCGCGGGCAAGACGGTCACGTTCATGCCCAAGCCGATCTTCGGGGACAACGGCTCCGGCATGCACTGCCACCAGAGCCTGTGGAAGGACGGCTCGCCGCTGTTCTACGACGAGGTCGGCTACGCGGGCCTGTCCGACACCGGCCGGTACTACGTCGGTGGCCTGCTCAAGCACGCGCCCACGCTGCTCGCGTTCACCAACCCGACGGTGAACTCCTACCACCGCCTGGTGCCGGGCTTCGAGGCGCCGGTCAACCTGGTGTACTCGCAGCGGAACCGGTCCGCCTGCGTGCGCATCCCGATCACCGGCTCCAACCCCAAGGCCAAGCGGCTGGAGTTCCGGGTGCCCGACCCGTCGGCCAACCCGTACCTGGCGTTCTCCGCGATGATGATGGCCGGCATCGACGGCATCAAGAACAAGATCGAGCCGCACGAGCCAGTGGACAAGGACCTGTACGAGCTGCCGCCGGACGAGGCGTCGGCCATCCCGCAGGTGCCCGGGTCGCTGGAGGCCGTGCTGGACGCCCTCGAGGCGGATCACGACTACCTGCTCGAAGGCGGCGTGTTCACCGAGGACCTGGTCGAGACCTGGATCGACTACAAGCGGTCCAATGAGCTCGACCCGGTCCGGCTGCGCCCGACGCCGCACGAGTTCGCTATGTACTTCGACGTGTGAGTACTTCGAAGTGTGACCGGTAGCTGAGCACGACCGCGAGGCCGCTGGCCGCCACCTCCCAGGGTGGGCCGGCGGCCTTCGCTTTGCCCGGGCGGCACCAGGCAGTCACCGGCACCAGGCAGGATGGAGTCCGTCAGGCCGCAGCCGCCGAGCTTCCGGGACGAGGATGAACCACGACGAGCCGATCACGCTGGCCAGCCTGAACTTGCATGGCGGCATGACCGCCCGCGGCGAGCCGTTCGACGTGGCCGGGGTGTGCCACCGGCTGAAGGCCGACGTGATCACGCTGCAGGAGGCGTGGCGGCCGGCCGCGCAGCCGGACGTGGTGACATCGGTCGCGGCCGAACTCGGCGCGCAGGTCCGGTACCGCGGGCTGGCCCGGAACACCAGCCGGGCGCTGCTCGGCGTCGGCACCGACACCGGGTCCGGCACCTGGGGGCTGGCCGTGTTGTCCCTGCTGCCGGTCACCGGCTACCAGGAGATCGAGCTGGGCCGGGCGCCCGGGGACCGGATCAGCCGGGCCGCGCAGGTGGTCACGCTGAGCACGCCGGGCGGCGCGGCGCTGCGGGTGGTGAACACGCACCTGACCCACCGGTTCACCAGCCCGGTTCAGCTCATGCTGCTGACCCGGCGGCTGGCGGGTGGGCCGGCGGGTAGGCCAGAGGTCGCGACGGTCATCGTCGGCGACCTGAACATGCCGCGCCCGGGCACGCTGGCCGCGCCGCGGTACCGGGCCACCGTGCGCGGTCGGACCTACCCGGCCGACCGGCCCTGGATTCAGCTGGACCACCTGCTGGTGCGCGGCCCGGTCCGGGTGTCCGGTGCGGAGGTCGCCGACGCGGTCGGTTCTGACCACCTGCCGATCCGGACCGAGCTCAGCGTGCCCTTACCAGGCTTAGCCCGGATTCGACCCGGCCGCCACCCGGGCCAGCTCCGACACTGTGGACCGGGACAGCACGTGCACGGTGCGCGCGGCCGGTGATCTGCGCAGCGCGTGCCGAGGCAGCCGGACCCGCAGTGCGCCCGGCTGCACCTCGAACACCACCGGCGAGGTCATCCGGAGCGCCTCCCCGTCCACCCCGATCTCCACCTCGGCGGCCGAGGTGATCTCGAACCG
Source organism: uncultured Actinomycetes bacterium (assembly GCA_963758575.1). Lineage (GTDB taxonomy): Bacteria > Actinomycetota > Actinomycetes > Streptosporangiales > Streptosporangiaceae > RYN-230. The sequence goes on along the minus strand of CAVWWE010000006.1, from coordinate 73,398 downwards.
GGGCGCGGTCCACTCCATCCAGCCCGGGTACCGGCGCGCCTGGCCCAGCGCCTGCAGCGCGAAGAACGCGTCGGCGCCCGCCGCGTCGCTGATCTTGATGGCCACGATGCCGAGCAGCCCGGTGTCCAGCCGCTCCCGGGTGCCCGCGCCGCCCTCCATCGGCACCAGCTGGTAGGGGTTGTTGGAGATCAGGATGAGCTGTGCCGTGTGGTGCTCCTCGCCACCCGGCCCGGTGAAGCACAGGTCGAGCGGGTCGGCGGCCGGGCCGAGCAGGTCGGGCAGCATGGCCGCGGCGGTGCGCAGCTTGGCGTCCCGGTATTCCGGCGACTGGACCACCTTGGCGTACAGCCCCAGCGAGGCGTTGTTCACGAACGTTCGCCCGTTCACCGTGGCCAGGTCGATCTGATGCTCCACCCCGTCCGCGAACGCGTCCAGCGCGCCAACCACATCATCCCGGTTCAGGCCCAGGTCGAGGGCGAAGTGGTTGCGGGTGCCTGCCGGGATACAGACGTACGGGATGCCGGCCTGCGCGGCGACGGAGGCGACCAGCGCCTGCGAGCCGTCGCCGCCGGCCATGCCGACGGCGTCGGCACCCTGGGCGACCGCGTCCTCGGCCAGCTGGCGCAGATCATCCCCGGGCGTGAGCAGGACCGGCTCGATGCCCCGGTGGCGGCACTCATCCGCGAGGTGGAACCGCTCGGCTTTCCCGCCGCCGGACTTGGGATTCATGATCAGCACCGGATGCTCGGCGTGGTGCGCCCGCTTGGCCTGGACCGCCCGCGACCGCAGCGCCCGCCGGGTGCGGCGCAGCGCGTGCCGGGCGGCCAGCACCGACAGCCCGGCGAGCACGGCGATGAGCAGCAGGAGCGGCCAGTTGATGTCGGCGAAGAACAGGCCCGCGATGGTGCCGGCCAGGGCCAGCCCGGCCACGGTCAGCGCGATCACCCGGCGCGCGCCCCGGCGGGACACCACGTACCAGCCGCTGGTCACGCAGATCAGCAGGCCGGCCGCGACGATCAGGATGGCCAGCAGGTGCAGTGCGATGCCGAACAGGCTGAACCCGACGGCGGCGACCAGGGAAACCAGCGCGCCGACCGCCGACGCCCGCTCCCCCACCGTCGGCCGCGTCGCGACAACGGCGGTGCCCCGCGGGGCCACGGCACTTTCGGCGCGATCGGCGCTTTCCTGGCGATCAGTATTTTCCGGCTGATTGGCGGGATCCGGACGTTCGGGCCCACCCTCGTGTCCTAGCTCGCGGTCGGTCACCCGCACCCCCCGGTACGAGATCGTCGGCACGCGGGCCGCCCCCATGTCCCGCAGTAGTGCCCGGTTACCCGGGTGTTAGCATACGCCCGTGGCGGAACGGGAGACAGATCGCCAGCCCGCGATGGAGAGCGTCGCCGACTGGCTGGCTAACCGGGCCGGTGAGTACGGCGGCCCGGTCCGGCGCCAGGTGGTGGACTCGATCAGGCAGCTCGGCGCCGTTGACCGGGCCACCTACGAGGCGATCGCCACCACGCCGACCCCGGCCCTGGACGAGCCGCTGCGGCAGCTGTCCCGGGCGGCCGACAAGTCCAAGCTCTGGCTGGCCATCGCGGTCGGCCTGGCCATCGGCGGCGGCAGCGCGGGCCGCCGCGCCGCGCTGCGCGGCACGCTGGCCATCGGGGCCACGTCGGCGCTGGTCAACCTCGGTGTCAAGCCGGTGTCGTTCCGCACCCGGCCGGACCGGGCCCAGGCCGGGGTGCCGGGCCAGCGGCAGGTCAAGATGCCTGGCTCCACGTCGTTCCCGTCCGGCCACTCCGCATCGGCCTTCGCGTTCGCCACCGCGATCAGCCGGGACCGGCCCTGGGCCGCGCTGGCCTGCGGCTTCCTGGCCGCCGCGGTGGCCTATTCCCGGGTGCATACCGGGGTGCACTACCCAGGCGACACCGTGGTCGGCTCACTGATCGGCGCCAGCACGGGCCTGGCCGTGGCCGGCCTGCTCGACCACGGCTCGTCCATCACCCAGCCCTAGCCGTTGCTGGGGCCGCTGCCGCCGGACGGGGCAGACGGGAGGTTCACGCAGCGGGGCACCGGCCCGGTGATGATCCCCCCGGCCCCTACGGAGCCACTGCGCGGGCTACCGCTGAACGCCAGGATCATCGTGTCGCCCGCCGGGATGCTGCCCTTGATCTTGACCGTCACAGAGCGGTGCCCATGCGCGTTCACCCCGGTGCCTACCGATACCGCTGGGTGCGGGGCCGGCTGGGGACGCGGCAGCGACCCGATCGACGGGCAGCCTGGCCGCACTGGGACGACCACTACCCGGGCGTGCATCTTGTGCAGGGCCGCATTGGCGCCCGCCACGCCGGACTCGCGGTAGACCGAGACCGATACGGCGCCGTCGTGCCGGGTAACCGAGTACGCGGCGTACGCAGGTGCGCTGCCCAGCGCCAGCACGGCAGCGGTACCCGCGGCCACCACCCCGGCCGCACCGCTGGCCAGCCACAGCGGCCGCCGGACCCGGCGCGGCGGCGCTGGCCGCTGCATGGCATCCAGGTGGTGCCCGTGCTCGGCCATCAGCTGCCCGAACAGCTGGTCCTCGAACTTCGTCATGTCCTCACCTCTGGCTCACTCGCAGGGTCAATGCCGTGCGCCAGATCTGGGCTGGCCGCTTTCCGCAGCCGGGCCCGGGCCCGGCGCGACACCGAGCACCCGGGCCGCCTCTTTGGGCTGCAGGCCCGCCAGGTCCACCAGTTCGACCACCGCCCGGTCCGCGGCCGGCAGCGTGGTCAGCCCGGTGACCAGCGCCCGGCCAGCGCGTTCGGCATCCGGTCGATCAGCTCCCCGACTTCGTCGGGGGCGAGTTCCCGGCGCCCGGCCAGCCGTTCCACCCTGCTCCGCTGTTGGCTGTGTGCCTGGCAGTGCGCGGCGTAGATCCGCCGGGCGATACCGAACACCCAGGCACGTGCCGTGCCTTTACGCGGGTCGAAGGTGGCGAACGACATGATCGCCTGGACGAACGTGTCGGCGGTCAGGTCGGCCACTGTCTGCGGATCAGCGCTGCGCCGCGCGAAATAAGCCGTCACCGCCGCCACGTTCGCTCGGTACAGCGCCTCGAACCCAGCCACGGCGTCATCGGCCGGCCCGCTGTGCTGCGGCGCCAGGCGTGACTCCAGTGAGTTCATCAGCGACGACGGTATCTGGCTCACATCCCTAGTTGGCTCTTTGCCGCCGCGGCGTCACACCCTAGGTTTCTCCTCGTGACATGGCTGCTGCTCGTGATCTTCCCCTGATCGAGCACGCGGACCGGATCAAGATCATTTCGAACTCGCTGCACGCGGAGAGGGCACGCTTCTATCTCTGGCAGCACTGGCCCGATCTCGCGGAGCGGCTCGTGCCGACTGCGGACTACCGGTTCGGCGAGCTGACTGCGCTCAAGCCCAGACGACGCTGTCCTGAACCGGCCTCATGACATGTGCTGGTCGCGGAACAGGTCACGGAGCAGTGCGATCTCGGCACCGTGATGCAGCACTTCCTGGTTCACCCACCAGATGGTGTCGACCAGCCGGTCCTCGGGGTCGCTGCCGTAGGGATAGGTGCTCCGGCCCACCACGTTCAGTGCCGCATCGTCGGTTACGCCGGCGAGCACCTCGCGCCAGGCGATGACCGCGGAGTCGAATGCGGCGATGCCTTCGGCGGCAAACCCACTGAAGACGTACTCGTCGTCAGTAAGTGAATGGCTGCCCGCCATGTGATCAGCGCGCAGGGCGAGCATGCAGCTGAGGTGACCAAGCCGCCAGGCAATGGTGGTGAATGGCGGCGGCCACGGCGGCGGCCAGGCGAGATCCAGGCCCCATTCCCCGGCACCGATGAGTTCCGTCGCGCGCGGGCCTGGCCCGCCCGCGCGCCGCCGGACCGACCAGCACCCCGGCACCGGCTCCCATTGGTACTCGTCGTCGCGCATCGGCGGGATCTCGGTGCGCAGGCCGGTTCCGCTGTCCCCGCCTGGTCCAGTCATGCGGTCGTGTAGCCGCGCACACGCCCAGTCGAACTGCGCAAGCAACGGCTCCAGCCGCGGCGGGGTTGTCATCGCGCCTCCCTAGCCCGACCTCGCATGGATGGATCAACCTGGCAGGACACCTAGGAGCCTGCCAGCCACGCCAGAAAGCGGCCCTGCGACCAGCAGCGGCCAATGGCCTCAGCGTGCAGGGCCGCCTGGCCGAACACGGCCAGGCCGATGATGCTGTGGCCAGAGGCGCGGCGATCGCCAAGTGTCGGTATGGCCGGCGCGACGCCCACCCCCTCCGCTGACACCCAGGCCACCGCCCGGCCGGCCGCCGCTTCATCGAGGCGGTGCAGGAAGCGCAGGCGGCTCTCGAGCGGGAAGTGCGACAGTGCCCACGTGGTGGTCACGACAGGCAGGGCGTCCGCGGGCACCCGGGCGAAGGCGCCGGGCAGCACCTCGCCGGCGTCACCGGGCAGCAGCAGCGGAGGGGCCGTCGCCGCCAGCGCCAGCTCCGCTTCGAGCCTCGCGGCCCGCTCCGGCTGATCCGGCCACAGGCAGGCGCGCAGCCAGCGGGCCTCATCCGGGTCGGTCACGTTGACCGGGTCGAGGTCGACGCCGACCCGGGCGGCAACCGCGGGCATCGCCCGTGCCGGGATGGGCCGGTCTCCCACGATCACAGACGACAACTGCACCGGAGATGACGGATCGCCCAGCGATTGCCCGTTGCTGTAGGTGATGCCAACACGATCGACATTGAGGTTGAGCCCTGCGCAGCAGCCCACGTCGATCAGCCCAACCGCATCCGCGCCTGCCCGGCGCGCCGCCTCGGCAATGGCCGGATACAGCACCGCGCACCGCCCGGTCTGGCTGGCCCGCACCGGCCGGCGAGCTGCGATGGCCACGACCGAGTCAGTCATCCGCAGCAGCGTGCCGATCGCCGCGCCGGCGGCCGCTTCGCCGTCCGCAGCGGCATAGGCCGCCGCCAGCGCCGGGGCGCGTCCGGCCAGGGCGAGGTCGTGCAGCGCGGCGAGGATCACCGTGGGGTGCCGCTTGCGGGCCGGCGCCGCCTCGATGGCGCGCAGCGCCTCGCCGGACTCACTCAGGGCGATGGCGACGCGCTCATACAGCGGCGAGGTTCCGGCCGCGTCGGCCTCGCCGAAGCGCCGGTATACCTGAGCGAGTGTGCGGCCCCTGCCCACGGGGACGGCGCGTCCCGTGGCCGGCCGGGGTAGCCCGGCGGTGCTGGCCATGGGACAGGACACTAGGCCGGATTTACCACCGTGGCGAGAGTGCCGATCAGTTGCCGGAATCGCCGCACTGGCCCGCTTTCGCCGCTGATGCCGAGATCGGCGTCTGATCCGGCGAAGATGAAGGACCGCAGGGCTTGGCTGGTCGCGGTGATTGTGACGTCGGCCGGGGCCGACGGGGCATGTGCGGCGAGTGACCAGTGCTGGCCGTCGCTTTCGGCCAGGTAGTCCGCGCCGTCGAGGCGGAAGTGCCAGCGGGCTGGCCGGTGGTCACCGGCGCCGCGGTCAATGGCCTGGATGGCACTGCGGAGCAGGTGCTCGGCGTGCAGCGGTTCGCCGTCCCTGGACCGGCGCCAGGCGTGCTCCAGCCCCCACCAGTTGAGCCCGTCGAGCACGGGCCCGAGGTCGGCTCCGGCCGGCGTCAGCTGGTACCAGACCTCACGCCTGCCCGCCTCCCGGTCGGCGGTGAGGATCCCGGCGCCGTCAAGCTCGCTCAGGCGCTGGCTGAGCGTCTTGGGGGTGATCCCGCCCAGGCGGTCCATCAGGTCGGTGAACCTCTTGGGGCCGGTACGCAGGTCGCGGATCACCAGCAGGCTCCAGCGGTCGCCGACGCATTCCAGCGCGCGGGCGGTCATGCAGAAGTGGTCGTAGGTACGAACGTTCCTCGTCACGGTTTCCATAATACTAGTTGACAGATACTAGTTGCAAGATAGTAACTTGGAACTACTGTCTACGGGTGGAGGATGTCATGTACGACCCGCCTGCCTACATATGGGCGATCACCACCGCCGCGACCGCCGGGATCCCGGCTGCGACCTGCATTGTGCTGTACGGCGGCGCGAAACGGGCCGCCCTGGGCCGGCGGCGCGCGGCGCTGCTGGCCGGGGGCGCGGCCGCCGTGCTCGGCGGCTGGTTCACCGCCAGCGCGGTGATCGCAGGTCACGGCTGGTACGACACGCGGCTCGGCCACGGGGTGCCGTGGCTGCCGATCGCGGTGGCCGGCTTCTTCGGCACGCTGCTGGCCCTGCGCCGGATCCCGGTGGTGGCGCGCGCCCTGGCGGCACCGGGCCTGGCGAGCCGCCTGGAGTACCCGCACGTGTTCCGGGTGGAAGGGGTGGTCTTCCTGATCATCATGGCCCTCGGCCAGCTGCCCGCGCTGTTCGCCTGGCCCGCGGGCCTGGGCGACATCGCCGCCGGTCTCGCCGCGCCGCTGGTCGCGTACCGGCTCGCGCGGGGCACCGGCCGGCGCGCCGCCCGGTGGCACAACGCGTTCGGCATGACCGATCTGGTGGTGGCCCTGACCCTCGGCGCCCTCACCGGATACCAGCTGCTCCACGTCACCCCGTCCGCCGCGCCGCTCTTCGAGCTCCCGCTCGCCCTGATCGTGACAGCCGGCGTGCCGCTGCTGCTCACCCTGCACATCACGTCCATGTCCGCGCTGGCCAAAGCCCCGCGGACAGCGCGGCCAGCCACCGGCCCGCTCGTGGCCGGCGCGACGCCGCGAACTGCCGTGACGAACGGCCCGGCCGCCCGCTCCCGCTAGGGCCTGTCCCGTAGATCTTGGCCGTCGCGAGCGGTCATCCGGAGGGATGGATCGCAAGGCGGACGAGGAGCCCATAGCGGAGCTATGGGCGACCACGACAACGCAGCGAGGCGCGCTCCGGGCACCGCGCAGCAGGCTAAAGACCTACGGGACAGGCCTTAGCCCGGCTCGCGGGAGCTGGGCACGACCAGGCCCGTTTCGTAGGCGGTGACCACGGCCTGCGTCCTGTCGCGCAGCCCCAGCTTCGCCAGTATCCGGCTGACGTGCGTCTTCACGGTCTCCTCGGTGACCGTGAAGCGGGCCGCGATCTCCGGGTTGGACAGTCCTTCCGCGACCAGCCGCGGTGGCCGTGCTGGCGTGCGTGCTGGCCGGGCGGCTGATCCTGCCCGGGCACGGCTTCACCGCGGCGCACGGCTACCCGCTGCTGTCGCTGAGCCACGGGCCAGACCCGCGGGCCGCCTGCGGATCGGTCCTCTACCTGGCCCTGATCGCGCTGCTCAGCCTCGGCGTCGCCACCGCCGTGCGGGAAACGGCGGTGGCGATCGGGCTCGTCCTCGGCCTGCTGTACGTGTTCCCGGTCGTGACCAGCGCGATCAGCGACCAGCACTGGCAACGGCACCTGGAGCAGATCGGCCCGATGACCGCGGGCCTCTACATCCAGGCCACCGCCAACCTGCGCAGCCTGCCGCTCACCCCGTGGCAGGGCCTCGGCGTACTCGCCCTGTGGGCCGCCGGAGCGCTCACCATCGGCGGCCTGGTCTTCCGCTTCCGCGACGCCTGACCGGCCAGGCAGCCGCTGGCCGGCCCGGATGCTGCGCGGGCCGGCAAGCGGCCGGCGCTAGCCGTTTGGACAGTTGGGTTAGCTGTCGGTGCATGAGGGCCAGTGGTCTGCTGCCCACTGTGGCCAGCCCGGCCACCCTGCTGGCGGGGCGGGTATCTCACCGCCGCCGAGTTCGGCGGCGTCTGGCACCTGGAATTGCTGCCGCCACGCGTCCACGTCGGCCTCGCTCATCGGGAACGTCTGGTGCGGTGTCGTTTCCTGGCGGTACGCGATCCGGGCGAGCTGGACGTCTTTGTCCACCGGCAGGTAGACCACCTGGCATGCTGCCCCCGCCGACCGGGCCAGCCAGCGCAGTGCCGACCGTTCATCGCGGCCCGAGAGCCCGTAGTCGAGCACGACGCTGGTCCCCAGCCGCAGCGCCTGCAGGGCGACCGAGATGAGCCGCCCTTCAAGCACCCAGCGCTTACCGTCGGCCATCGAATCGCCGAACAGCGGGATCATCCAGTGATCCGGGGTCAGCCGCAGCGCCTGGTGCGCTGCGGCGAGTTCCCTGGCCCGGGTGGTCTTCCCGGCTCCGGGGAGCCCGACCATCAGGACCAGGGTGGCGGAACGCTGCGAGGAAGACATGACTCCCCTGATCAGGCAGGATGGCCCGGCAGCACGCGAATCCGCGAGTGACTGCCGGCCGGACACTGATCGGGCGGTACGTCCTGGCACTGCCCCGGGCAGGGCAGGCAATGAGGCCGCGGTTACGGCGGCCCCGGTACCGCCGCTAAGCGGCGGTTCGGGTAGTCATGGCAGCGCAACAGCAGCACACGCCCTCACCATAGCCGACAGCGCCGGCGGCGATCTGTGCCGTGATTCCTGAGACGCCGACGGCCGCGCAGCCTCCGTCAAACTGGCGCAGCCCAGGTCACCGACCGGCATGTGTATTCATTTAGTAGTCGCTGAGCAGGCGGGCCTGGTAGCCCGCTTCGAGCCGGACATTCTCCGCGCCAGATAGCCGCACGGTCAGCGCGGCGACCGCGTCATCGATGTGCTGTGCGCGGGTAGCGCCGATCAGCGGTGCGGTGATGCCGTCCCGGCCGAGCAGCCAGGCGATGGCGATCCGGGCCGGGGGCAGGCCGCACTCGGCGGCCAGGGCCTGGACCGCGTCGGCGACGTCGTGGTCCGCGGGCCGGTCGCCCCGGTCGGCACGCGCGCGGGTGGTATGCCTGCTGCCGTCCCGGGTGCGGGTTCCGGCCAGCAGGCCGCGGGCCAGCGGGCTGTACGGGATCACGCCGAGGCCGAGGTCGCGGCAGAGCGGGATCAGGTCCCGCTCGTCCTCCCGGTTGACCAGGTTGTAGCGATTCTGCATGGCGGTGAACCGGGTCAGCCCGGCGGCCGCCGCGGCGTGCTGCAGCTTGGCCAGCTGCCAGGCATACATGGCGGAAGCCCCGAGGTAGCGGGGCGACGCGGTGGCCGACGATCACGTAAGCCATGAAGCAGGCGCAGTTGCCGAACGCGAACACGAACCCGAGCGGCTGGGCCGCCAGCTGGATCACGGTCAGCAACGCCACCCCGCCGGCGGTCAGGGCCAGGGCGGCGGCGTTGCGGCGGGTACGGGCCCCGGCGGCAGCCAGCACGATCGTGCCGAGAAACTCGATGGCTCCGACCGTGGCCAGCGGCAGCCGCGCGATGGCCAGGTAGAACAGCGTGTTCATGCCAGCCAGCACACCGCCGAGCAGGGCCAGCCGCGCCTGCTGGCGCCGGCTGAGGCGGCGGGCCAGCCGCCACGGCCGCCGCCACACCGCGAATACCATCGCGGCGGTGGCGATCCGCAGCCACATCACGCCCAGCGCCACGACGTGGGCGAACAGCAGCACGGCCAGCGCGGGACCCAGGTAGTGGAAGACCGCGGACACCAGGAAGAACGAGACGGGGGCAGCCGGCCCGGCCGTGCCGCGGTTGCCATGGTTCAAGCGTGGCAGCTACAGTGCCGGCCAGGAATGGCCGAACGTAGCCACGGAGCAAGTTGCCTAATCACGCCGAACACGGTCAGCTGCCTTCGATTCTGAGGACAGAACTCTCGACGACATCAACCTGGCCATCCTGGCCGAGCTGCAGGCCAACCCGCGGATGCCGATAGCCGAACTCGGCCGCCAGATCGGCATGTCTGCCCCGGCCACCGCCGAGCGGGTACAGCGGCTGGAACGCGCCGGCATCATCGCCGGCTACCAGCTGGACATCGACCCCGCCGCGGTCGGACTCCAGGTCACCGCGTTCGCCCGGATCCGGCCCATGCCAGGCAGCCTGCCCAGGATCGCCGAACTAGCCGCCGAAACCCCGCAGGTCACCGAGTGCTACCGGATCACCGGCGAGGACTGCTTCCTGCTCAAGCTGCACACCCCTACGATCGGCGACCTCGAATCCGTCCTCGACCGCTTCCTGGCCTACGGCAACACCACCACCTCGATCGTGGTCTCCACCCCGGTACCCAGGCGCCCGCCGCCACTTCCCGCCGACGGTGCATAAGTAACCGTGACGATGGGCCGGCTGACGGGCAGCGATGACTCTAAGCTCATCGCATGGCCAGGTACTTCGACGTCCATCCGGCCAGCCCGCAACGCCGCACGATCGCCCAGGCCGCTGACATCGTGCGCGACGGCGGCGTGATCGCCTACCCGACGGACTCCTGCTACGCGCTCGGCTGCCAGCTTGGCAACCGGGACGGCCTGGCGAGGCTCAGGTTGATCCGCGGCCTTGATCACCGGCACCACCTCACGCTGATGTGCCGGGACTTCGCCCAGCTCGGCCAGTTCGTGTATCTCCCTAACCCGGTCTTCCGGGCTATCAAGGCGGCCACACCGGGCAGCTACACGTTCATCCTGCCCGCGACCAAGGAGGTCCCGCACCGGCTGCAGCACCCGGGAAAGAAGACCGTCGGGGTACGGATCCCCAAGCACGAGGTGACCCAGGCGCTCCTCGCCGAACTGGGCGAGCCGCTCGTCTCAACCACGCTGCTGCTGCCGGGGCAGGACGAGCCGATGACCCAGGGGTGGGAGATCGACGACCAGCTCGGCAACGATCTGGACGCGGTGGTCGACTCCGGCGACTGCGGCACCGAGCCGACGACGGTCATCGACTTTTCCCAGGGCAAGCCGGAGATCTTGCGGCGCGGAGCGGGCGACACAGCCCCGTTCGACTGAGCCCGCGCGCCAGGACCGGTCGCTAGGCGTCGGCTATCTGGCCGTCTTCCAGATGGAGCCAGACGTCGGCGATGTCGAGGAACGCGGGGTCGTGCGTGGCGACCAGCGCGGTGACGCCCTCGGTGTGCACGACGGAGCGGATCAGCTGCATGATCTGCCAGGCCGGTCTCCGAGTCGAGCTGCCCGGTGGGCTCGTCCGCGATGAGCAGTTGCGGGCGGCCGGCCAGCGCCCGGGCGATGGCGACCCGCTGCTGCTGCCCGCCGGACAGCTCGCCGGGGCGCTGCCTGGCGTGCTCGGCCAGGCCGACGACGTCGAGCATGGCCCGGACCCGGTCGTCCCGGTCCCTCGGTTCGGCGCCGGCGATGCGCAGCGGGACGCCGACGTTCTCGGCCGCGGACAGGATCGGGATGAGCCCGAACGACTGGAAGATGAACGCCACCGAGGACCGGCGCATCAGCGTGCGCTCCCGCTCCCCCATGGCCGCGATATCCCGGCCGTCGATGCGCACCGACCCGCTGTCCGGCCGGTCCAGGCCGCCGATGATATTGAGCAGCGTGGTCTTGCCCGACCCGGACCGGCCGGACAGCGCGACCAGCTGGCCGCGCTCGATGGTGAGCGAGACGCCGCGCAGCGCGTGCACTGCCGCCGCCCCGGTGCCGAAGGTGCGGGTGACCCCGCTGACCTTGGCCAAGACTGGGTCCTGGGCTGGTTCGGCGGTCGCCGCGGCCCCAGTGCCCGGGCGCTGGCCCGTCGGCGGCTGGCTCATCTCAGCTGTCCCTCCCCTGGCGGCTGGCTGTCCGGGCTGGCCGGGCTCGCACCATTGTGCTCCTACCGACCCGACGTTCAGCTGCCGCTCAAGGTTCCCCGGCCGGGGCGGTCAGGCTACGTCGAACTCGCCGTCCTGGACGCCGAGGGTGAAGGCCTTCCACTCGTCCGGGGTGAAGGTCAGCACCGGGCCGTCCGGGTTCTTCGAGTCGCGCATGGTTATCACGTAGTCGCTGCCCTCTTTGGAGCCAGGCACGACCGCGACCTCCACGCAGGCCCCGCTGTTGCCGCCGCTGTAGGAGGACTTGCGCCAGGCGGCGCCAGTCAGGTCCATCCCTTGATCGCCTTCCTCGTCATGTGGGGGTGCGACGCACCGGAACAGCGCCGCTACCTTCAGTATGGCGCACCGGCGGCGGCCGGCCGGGGGTGTTACGTTGCCTCGGTGCGTATCGGGGTCTACGTGGACGGCTTCAATCTGTACTACGGCGGCCGGGGGCTGTGCGGGCGGGGCACCCCGGGCTGGCGCTGGCTGGACCTGCGCGCGCTGGCCACCTCGCTGGTCGCCCGGCGCACGAACTGGCCGGACGCCCGGGTGACCCGGCTGGTCTACTGCACCGCCCGGATCGACGGGCTGAGCAACCCATCGGGCCAGGCCGACCAGGACGTGTACCTCAAGGCGCTGGCCGCGGCGGGCAGCGTGGATCACATCGAGTACGGCAGCTACGTGGCCCGGGTCAAGACGGCCCCGCTGGCGGTCAAGGACAAGACCGGCCGGCCCGAACTGGTCGGGCCGGCCTGGCCGGTGATGGTGCAGGATGGCCAGGGCGGGGTGGTGGACGGCGCCGTGTTCATGGTGTCCTACGCCAACCGGGAGGAGAAGGGCTCGGACGTCAACGTGGCCTCGCACCTGCTGCTCGACGTGCTCGGTGGCGCGGTGGACGGGGCGCTGGTCATCTCCAACGACAGCGACCTGCGCTTCCCGGTCGAGCAGGCCCGGGCGCGGGTGCCGGTCGGTGTGGTCAACCCATCCCTCAACCATCTGGCCGGCGCGCTGCGCAGCGAGCCGTCGGCGGGCGCGGGCAGGCACTGGTGGGCCCGGCTGAACTGCGCCGACCTGACCAGCCACCAGCTGCCTGACCCGGCCGGCAAGTACCGCCGCCCGGACGGCTGGTGAGCACCGGCTGAGGAAGAATTAGCGCGGTGCTGCTGTTAAGATGGGCGCATATACCACCCGGCTCCTCGTGGGCCGGGTTTTCTCATTCCCGGGGTGTGCCCGGCACCCCATGCCGGTCCCGGATCAGCGCCAGCGGCGGCAGGCCGGCCAGCTGGCTGCTCTCCCGGGTCAGGTGCGCCTGGTCGGCGTAACCCGTCATGGCGGCCAGGCCCGCCAGGTCGCTGGGGCTGCCGGGCGCGGCGTCGATCCGGGACACGAACCGGCGGAACCGCAGCACCCGGCGGAGCAGGGCCGGCCCGTAACCGATCGCGGCGCAGCACCGCCGGTTCAGCTGCCGCTCGCTGATCGCCAGTTCCCGGGCCACGTCCCGGACCTGCGCACCCGGCCGGGCCAGCCGCCGTGCGGCCGCCGCGACCAGCGGGTCCGGCGGTGCGCTGGTCACCAGCTCACCGGTGAGCCCGGTCAGCAGGCGCAGCGCGTCGTCCGGGGCCAGCTCGCCCGGCACCTCGGCGGCCAGCCGGGCCCCGATCCCCCGGGGCAGCTCGCCGCGCAGGTCGGCCGGCCCGGGCCGCTGGTCGAGCAGCCCGGTCAGCGGCCGGCCCAGCGCCGGGCCGCCTGCACCGGGCCGCAGCCGCACCCCGGCCAGCACGGTGCCCGGCGGCATCGGCATGATGGCCGGCCTGGTGTCCGGCCCGGCCAGGAACACGCCGCTGCCGCGCTGCCAGATCAGGTCCACGCAGGCGTCCGGCAGCACCCGGGTGGGCGGCGCCCCGCCGGCCGGGGTCACCCCCACCCACAGGCACGCCACCGCGCCGGCCAGCGCCGCGGGCGGTGCGGCCTCGCGGTATCCCGGCGACCAGTCCACCCCACGAGTCTGCCACCCGGCACCGACAGTTGACCGATCCGTTCAAGCCACCGGCCGGGACCGGGCGCGAGGATGTCGGCATGACTAGACCAGACTTCGCCGCGGCGGAGCAGTTCCTGGCCGCCAGCGGCCGGGTCCTGGACCGCCGCCGCTTCGCCCGGCTGTTCGGCCCGGATGGCCCGGAGCCGGTGCGCGACGCGGTGGCCGCCTACCGCAACCCGGACGGCGGGTTCGGGCACGCGCTGGAACCGGACGGCCGGTGCCCGGGCAGCCAGCCGCTGGCCATCGCGCTGGCGCTGGCCACCCTGGATGAGGCGGACGCGTGGGACGACGAGCTGGTGCAGGGCGCCTGCGGCTGGCTGACGGTGCACGCGCCCGCCGCCGGCGGCGCGGTGGAGGCGGACCCGTCCATCGACGGATGGCCACGCGCCCACTGGTGGGCTGAGATGGACCGGCGGCGCCCCTCGATCATCACTACCGGGCTGATCGCCGGGACGCTGCACGCGCGGCGGGTCCGGCATCCCTGGCTGGACCGCGCCACCGAGCTGGAGTGGGCCATGATCGGCGAGCTGACCACGGCCAGCCCATACGACATGCGCGGGGTCATGCACTTCCTGGACCGGGTGCCGGACCGGGACCGGGCGGTCAAGGCGTTCGGCCAGTGCGGCCCGCTGATCCTCGACCAGGGCCTGGTCACGCTGGACCCGGGCGCGCCCGGGGAGATCCATACCCCGCTGGACTTCGCCCCGCTGCCCGGCTCGCTGGCCCGCACCCTGTTCCGGCCCGAGGTGATCGGCGCACACCTGGACCACCTGGCCGCCGCGCAGCAGGCCGACGGCGGCTGGATGTTCAACTGGCCGGCCTGGTCGCCGGCCGCGACCGCCGACTGGCGCGGCTCCATCACGGTGGACGAGCTGCGCCTGCTCCGGGGGAACGGTCGCTGCTAGCGCGGCCAGTGGCGCTGCTGGCGGCCCGGCGGCGGAGGAGCCAGCCACGCCGGGTCCAGGTGTGCCGGACGACCACCGCGATCAGGATGACGCTGGAGATGGCGTGCCACCCGCCACGATCAGCGCGATGTCCACGACCCAGCGCACCAGGCTTGCTCTGCTCACCCGTTCACCCTGGCTGACCGCGGCCAGCCGGCACATCGGCCCTGGTGCGATCCTGCGGCTGAGCCCGCAGGATGAGACCGCCGCATTGCCCTACCCCGGGCTGAGCCTCAGCTCGCTAACGGTCGGGAGTTCAGCTGGCGTTCAGCCATAGAAAAGCCGTTCCATCACGGCGCGGGCCCGGCGCGCGGTCCGCCAGTAGTCCTCGACCAGGTCCTGGCTGGCGTCCGGCGGGTAGCCGAGGATGCGGGCCACCGCGGCCAGTTCGGCCTGCTTGGCCGGCAGCACGTCGGAGGCGCGGCCGCGGAGCAGCACCACCGCGTTGCGGATCCGGGTGGCCAGCCGCCACGAGGCGGCCAGCGTGACGGCGTCCTCGGCGCCGACCAGGGCCGCCTGCTCGGCTGCGGTCAGCGCGGCCAGGGTCTGCGTGGTGCGCAGCCCGGGCACGTCGTGCGCGTGCGTGAGCTGCAGCAGCTGGACCACCCACTCAACGTCGGACAGGCCGCCCGGGCCGAGCTTCAGGTGCAGCGCCGGATCGGTGCCGCGGGGCATCCGCTCGGCTTCCATCCGGGCTTTGAGCCGCCTGATCTCGCGGACCGACGCCTCGTCGATGCCACCGGCCGGGTAGCGGTACTCATCGGCCAGCGCGCTGAACCGGCCGCCCAGCTCCCGGTCGCCCGCGGCGGGTTCCGCGCGGAGCAGCGCCTGCGCCTCCCAGGCCAGCGACCAGCGCTCGTAGTAGGCGCGGTAGGCAGCCAGGGTGCGGACCAGCGGGCCCTGGCGGCCCTCCGGGCGCAGCGAGGGGTCGACGACCAGCGGCGGGTCGGGTGCGGGCTGGGCCAGCAGCAGGCGCAGCTCCTCGGCCACCGCGTGCGCGGCCCGGGACGCGGCCTGCTCGTCCGCGCCCGGCAGCGGGTCGTGCACGAACATCACGTCGGCGTCGCTGCCGTAACCGGTCTCCCGGCCGCCGAACCGGCCCATCCCGACCACGCACAGCCGGGTCGGCAGCGGCCCATCGTCCCGCTCCACCCGGCCGATGGCGGCGTCCAGTGCGCCGCCGATGGTCACCGTGGTGATCACGGTGAGCGCCTCACTGGTCTCCTCGACGCTGGTCAGCCCGAGCAGGTCGGCGGCGGCGGTGCGGAGCAGCTCGCGGCGGCGCAGCGCGCGGACCGCCTGGGCGGCCACGTCGGCGCTGCCGTGCCGGGACACCACCGCGGCCGCCTCGGCGTGCAGCGCGGCAGCGGGCCGCGGCACCAGCTGCTCGTCCGAGCCGAGCAGCGCCACGGTTTCCGGCGCGCGCATCAGCAGGTCGGTGGCGTACCGGCTGGAGGCGAGCAGCCTTGCCATCCGGCGGGCCACGTTGGTGTCGTCGCGCAGTAGCCGCAGGTACCACGGCGAGTCGCCGAGCGCGTCGCTGACCTGGCGAAATGCCAGCAGGCCCGCGTCCGGCTGGGCGGCGTCGGCGAACCACTCCAGCAGCACCGGCAGCAGGGTGCGCTGGATGGCCGCGCGCCGGGAGACACCCGAGGTCAGCGCCTCGATGTGGCGCAGTGCGCCGTCCGGGTCCAGATAGCCGAGCGCTTCCAGCCGGGCCCCGGCCTCGGCGCGGGTGAGCCGGACCGCGTCACTGGGCAGCCGGGCCACCGCGTCCAGCAGCGGCCGGTAGAACAGCTTCTCGTGCAGCCGGCGGGCCTCCCGGGCGTGCTGCCGCCACTGCGCCATCAGGTCCGCGGCCGGGTCGGACCGGGCTGGCGGGGCCGGGGCGGCGCGCCCGTTCCGGGTCCGGGCCCGGCGCAGCGCGCGGCCCAGGCGGCGCAGCGCTTCCGGATCTTCCGGCAGGGTATGCGTGCGGCGCAGCTGGCGGAGCTGCAGCAGGTGCTCCACCGAGCGCAGGAACCGGTACGCGGCGGCCATTGTGGCCGCGTCCTCCCGGCCCACGTAGCCGCCCTGGGCCAGCGCGGCCAGGGCCGGCAGCGTGCCCGGCTCGCGCAGCGACTCGTCGGTCCGGCCGTGCACCAGCTGCAGCAGCTGCACGGCGAACTCGATGTCGCGCAGCCCGCCGGGGCCGAGCTTGAGCTGGCGGGCGGCCTCGCTGGCGGGCAGGTTGCCGATCACCCGGCGGCGCATCGCCTGCACGTCCGCGACGAAGTGCGGCCGCTGCGCGGCCTGCCACACCATCGGGCTGAGCGCGGCCAGATATTCCTGGCCCAGGTCCAGGTCACCGGCGACCGGCCGGGCCTTCAGCAGCGCCTGGAACTCCCACGTCTTGGCCCACCGCTGGTAATAGACGCGGTGGCTGGCCAGGGTTCGGACCAGCGGGCCATCGCGGCCCTCCGGCCGCAGGTTGGGGTCGACCGGGAACAGCGCGCCCTCCTGGGTGCTCTGCGAGCAGACCCGGATCATCCCGGCGGCCAGCCGGGTCGCGGTGCGCAGCGCGGCCGCCTCAGCATCGGGACTGGCATCGCCCTCCCCCGCTGCCACGAAGATGACGTCGACGTCGCTGGCGTAATTCAGCTCGTGGCCGCCGCACTTGCCCATGGCTATCACCGCCAGGCGGGCGGGCGCGGCGCCGGCCGGCAGTTCCGCGCGGGCCATGGCCAGCGCCGCCTCCAGCGCGGCCGCGGCCAGGTCGGCCAGCTCGGCGGCGGTCTCGTCCACGGTGACCGCGCCGGTCAGGTCGCGCGCGGCGAGCTGGAGCAGCCGCCGCCGGTAGGCGGCCGGCAGCGCGGTGGCCGGGCTGCCGCCCGGGGCCGCGGCCGGGTCGGCCACCGGCTGCGGGTCGTCCGGCCGGGCGCCCACCGCGGCCAGCAGCGCGGCGCGCGCCTCGGCGGCAGTGCCGGCCCGCAGCGCGTCCGGGCCGCTCAGCACGTGCCAGTCGGGCGGATGCCGGACCAGGTAGTCGCCCAGGGCGGCGCTGGCCCCGAGCACCGCGGTGAGCCGGTTGCGCAGCCCAGCGTCGGTACGCATCGCCTCGGCCAGTTCGGCGTCGCGGGCCATCCGGGCCAGCGTGACCAGGGCCAGGTCGGGATCGGCGGCCGCGGCCAGCGCGGCCAGCAGCTCCGCGTCGGCACCCTCGGCGTCCAGCGCCAGATCCTCGCTGATCAGCCGCTCCGCCCGGGCGGCGTCAGCGAATCCGAGCCGGGCCAGCTGCCCGGCCGGTGTCGTCCTCCGGCGCACGCTCACCCCTGAACGGTAACGGCATGCGGTCCGGTTGGCTCCCCCCAGCAGGCCGGCCTGGCGCGGCGAAAAGACCCCAGACATGATGGCGCCGGGGCCGTCCGCAGACGACCCCGGCAGGGGGGTGCACCGGGGGGGGTAGGTGCACGTGTTAATAATGCGACCGGCCGGTAACGTCCCGGTAGCGCCACTAAATCCCGCTATTGCCGACCGCGCTACCTGCGCAAACCTCAAGCACCGAGGGCATGCCCGGGGGTCAGGCCGCCCATCGCGGCGCTCGCCGCGGCCGGCACGCTCCCGGGAACTTCGGGCACGTCGCCGCGCAGCCGGGCGCGGACCTGGTCGGCATCGGAATGGTGCAGGTGCTCGAGGATGGCCAGCGCCTGTTCCCAGGCTTGCCGGGCCTGGTCGTGGTCGCCGACGGCGTGGTAGACGTCACCGAGGTGGGTCAGCATGGTGGTCTGGTAGTAGCCGCCGGCCATGCCCTCGATGGTGCGCAGCGCGGTGCGGATGTGCGTGATCGCCTCGTCGAACCGGCCCAGGTGGAACAGCGCGTAGCCGACGCTGTCCCAGATCGGTGCCTCGTTGAGCGGGTCACCGCGGCCCCGGCTCATGCTGAGCGCCTGCTCGCAGAACTCCAGTGCCTGCTGGTACTCGCCGAGCTGGGCGTGGATGTAGCCGACCCCGTTCAGCATCTTGGCCACGCCTGGCTCGTTGCCCTCCTCGCGGTACAGCGCGAGCGCCAGCTGCGCATGGCCCAGCGCCTCGGCCAGCCGGCCCTGCTGCTCGGCCAGGATCATGATGTCGTTGTGCGCCCGGGCCTCACCCATCCGGTCGCCGAGTTCGTGGTGCAGGTCGAGCGCCTGGGTGCAGTACACCCGGGCCTCGGCCAGCTGGCCCAGCCGGCTGTAGGTCGCGCTCAGGTCGCGGTAGACGTGGGCCTGCGCGGCCCGGTCGCCCAGCCGCTTGGCCGCCGCGATCGCGGTGTGCTGGATGGCGACCTGGTCGTGCCAGTAGCCCTCGCGGTCGAAGAACAGCCACACCGCCCACGGCAGTTGCCAGGCGTAGATGTCCAGGCCCGCCTCGTCGGCCTGGCCGATGGCGGCCAGCAGGACCTGGCGCTCGGCTGCGAACCATGCTTGCGCATCGGCCGAGCAGGTCAGGATCTCCGGGGTGACCCCGGGCCGGGCCGGCTCGACCGGCAGCAGCGGCCGGAGCGGGTTGAGCAGCCGGGTGCCCGCGCTCGCGGTGTGCAGGTAGTGATCCAGCACCCGGTACACCGCCTCGTCCCGCAGCTCCTCGGGGTCGGTGGTGCGGGCCAGGTCGGCCGCGTAGGCGTGCAGCAGGTCATGGAACGCGTACCGGCCTGGCGCGTGCTCGGCGATCAGGTGCGCGTCGGCCAGTTCGGCCACCGCCGCCGCGGCCTCGGCTGGGGTCACCGCAGCCAGGCTGGCCGCCGCCGCGATCGTCACATCCGGTCCGGCATGCAGTCCGAGCAGCCGGAACAGCCGGGCGGCCGGCTCACTCAGCTGCTGGCAGGACCAGGAGAACACGGCCCGGATGCTGGCCACCGGGTCGCCCGCGTCCAGCGCGTCCAGCCGGCCCTGCGCGTCAGCCAGCTCACGGGACAGCTCGGCCAGCGGCATCATCGGCCGCGCCGCGGCCCGCGCCGCCACGATGCTCAGCGCCAGCGGCAGCCGGGAACACGACTCGGTCAGCTGGCGGGCGGCGTCCGCCTCCGCACTGGCCCGCTCGCCCAGCCGGCCAGCCAGCAGTTCCCGTGCCTCGGTGCCGGTCAGCACGTCCAGCGGCAGCAGCCGCGCGCCCTCGGTCGCGGCCAGCCCGGGCAGCCGGGCCCGGCTGGTCACCAGCACCAGGCAGGATGGGCTGCCCGGCAGCAGCGGCCGGACCTGGGCCGCGTCCCGCGCGTTGTCCAGGATGACCAGTACCCGCTTGCCCGCCAGCACGCTGCGGTACAGCGCCGCCTGCGCGTCCACGCTGTCCGGGATCTGCTCCTCGGTCACCCCGAACGCGCCGAGGAACCAGCGCAGTGCGTCGGCCGGGGCCACCGGGGTGCCCGACGGGTCGAACCCGCGCAGATTCACATACAGCTGCCCGTCCGGGAACTCGGCCGCCGACTGGTGCGCCCAGTGCACCGCCAGCGCGGTCTTGCCCGCACCGGCCGTGCCGCCGATGACCAGCACCCGGACCGCCTCGTCCGACGAGCCCGCGGCCTGCATCCAGGCGCGCAGCTCGGCCAGCTGCGCGGTCCGCCCGGCGAAGTGCGCGACCCCGGCCGGCAGCTGGCGCGGCACGACGGCCGTGCTGGCCGGGCCGGTGGCGGCCGCGTCGTCCGTTCCGGCCACCGGGGCCGCGGTCCCGCGCAGCCTGCCGCTGCCCCGGGTGCTGGTGACCGGCTCGCCGGCCACACCGGGGCCGTCCGCCGTGCCATCCGCCGTGACACCCACCGGGCCAGGGGCGGCACCGGTGCGGCCGCCGCGGGACGGGCCGGCGGCGGTGGCCCGGCGCGGGCCAGCCGCCCGGTCCCGGCTGCTCCGCACGCTGCCTGACTGGGCGCTGCCCGGCTTGCCGCTCCGCGCGCTGGCCGGCTTGCCGCTGGCCGGACCGGCCGGGCCGGCTGGCCCGGACCCGGGTGGTTCCGGCTGATCCCCGGCCACCCGGAAGCTGGCCAGCGTTGGTCCCGGGGCGGCCAGCGCAGGATCGCCGGCCAGGATGCCCGCCTGCAGGTCGCGCAGTTCGCGGCCGGGCTCGACGCCCAGCTCGTCCACCAGCATGCGGCGGGTGCGCTGGTAGGCGGAGAGCGCCTCGGCCTGCCGCCCGCAGCGGTACAGGGCCAGCATGAGCTGGGCATGGAACCGCTCCCGCCACGGGTGGTCCAGCGCCAGCTGGGTCAGCTCACCGACCAGCTCGGAGTGCCGGCCCTGGGCCAGGCCGGCGTCCATCCGCCATTCCTGGGCCTGCATCCGGAGCGCGTCCAGCCGGGGCACCTCGGCCGTGATCAGGACGTTCGACGGCACGTCCACCAGCGGGCTGCCGCGCCACAGGGCCAGCGCCTCGCTGAGCACATCCCAGGCGGCTTCGGTGCCGGTGGCCGCGGCGCCGCGGCCGACCGCTTCGCCACCGCGGGCGCACAGCGCGGTGAACCACAGCGCGTCCACCTCGTCGGGCTCCGCTTCCAGTGCGTACCCAGGGTCACGGGTCACGATCCGGCGCCCGCCCACCGGGCCGAGTATCTGCCGGAGCCGCTTCACGTAGTTGCGGATGGCGACCCGCGCACCGGCCGGGGGCGTCCCATCCCAGATGATCTCGGCCAGCTCGTCGTAGGAGGCAACCTGCCCAGCCCGGAGCGCCAGCGCGGCCAGGATCACCCGCTGTTTGGGCGCTGGGACGATTACGTCCGCGCCATCAGCCCGAACCAGTAATGGCCCGAGCACGCCCACCCAGAACACGCTGCCCCTAACCCCGATCCCTGTCGCGGCCCGCCGCCCCAGCCCTGGTTACCCCCCATAGCACCGACTCGCCGTCACAGCACCGGCAGGTATCGGTCCAGCTCGAACTGGGTGACCTGATGCCGGTACTCGCGCCACTCGGCGCGCTTGTTACGCAGGAAGAAGTCGAAGACGTGCTCGCCGAGAGCCTCGGCTACCAGCTCGCTGTCCTGCATCGCCGTGATCGCCTCATCCAGGCTCTGCGGTAGCGGCGAGATGCCCAGCGCGCGCCGCTCGGCCGAGGTGAGCGCCCAAACGTCATCCTCGGCACCGGGCGGTAGCTCGTAGCCGGCCTCGATTCCCTTCAGACCCGCTTCCAGGATCACCGCGAACGCAAGGTAAGGGTTGCACGCCGAGTCTACCGAGCGGAACTCGACCCGGGTGGCATTTCCCTTGTGCGGCTTGTACATGGGCACCCGGATCAGAGCGGACCGGTTGTTGTGCCCCCAGCAAATGTACGCGGGCGCCTCTCCGCCCGCCCCGGCGGTAACTTCCGCCGCGCCCCACAGCCGCTTATACGAGTTGACCCACTGGTTACAGACCGCAGTGATCTCGGCGGCGTGCCGGAGCAGCCCGGCGATGAACGCCCGGCCGAGCTTAGACAGCTGGAATTCGGCGCCCGGCTCGTAGAACACATTACGGTCACCCTCGAACAACGACATATGAGTGTGCATGCCGGAGCCAGGATGCTCGGTGAACGGCTTCGGCATAAAGGACGCGTACACTCCCTGCTGCAGTGCCACCTCCTTCATGACCAGCCGGAACGACATAATGTTGTCGGCCGTGGTCAGCGCGTCCGCGTACCGCAGGTCAATTTCCTGCTGGCCCGGCGCACCCTCATGGTGGCTGAACTCCACCGAGATGCCCATGCTCTCCAGCATCTGGATGGACACGTGCCGGAAGTCGTGCGCGACGCTGTGCGGCGTGTGGTCGAAGTAGCCGCCGCTATCGATGGGCTGTGGCGCGGTGCCTGCGGCCGGCTTCTCCCTGAGCAGGAAGAACTCCACCTCGGGGTGGGTGTAGAAGGTGAAGCCCAGATCGGCCGCGTGGCCCAGGGCCCGCTTGAGCACGTACCGCGGGTCCGCGTAGGACGGTGAGCCGTCCGGCATCCGGATGTCGCAGAACATCCGGCCGACCCCGGACGCCTCGCCCCGCCAGGGCAGCAACTGGAAGGTGGACGCGTCCGGCTTGGCGATCATGTCCGCCTCGTACACCCGGGCGAAGCCCTCGATGGCCGAGCCGTCGAACCCGATGCCCTCGGCGAAAGCACCCTCCAGTTCGGCCGGGGCGACCGCGACCGACTTCAGGTAGCCGAGCACGTCGGTGAACCACAGCCGGACAAAACGGATGTCGTGCTCCTCCAGGGTGCGGAGGACGAATTCTTCCTGCCTGTCCATGACAGCCTGTCCTTGCTGGTCAGCGGCTTACACCTGCGTGGATGCGGGCAGCACAGCATATCGGCTGACCGAGCCTGCGCCCCGGCGCCAGTCTCTCTCGATCGTGTTACCGGGGCGTTACAAAGCCACCGTGAGTCTACTCGCGGTGCGCTGGCCCGGCCCACTGCCGGGCGGCATCCGGGCCTGCCGCGCAGCGGCATACAGTGAACGGGTGACCAGGCTGCGGATCGCCCTTGCCCAGGCGAACTCGACCGTCGGTGACCTGTCCGGGAACGCTGCCGCGGTGCTGGAGTGGACCCGCCGCGCCGAGGCCGCCGGCGCCGACCTCGTCGTGTTCCCGGAGATGATGCTCACTGGCTATCCGGTGGAAGACCTCGCGCTGCGCGCCTCGTTCGTGTCCGCGTCCATCGCGACGCTGGAGGACACCGCGCGGCGGCTGGCCGGCGCCGGGCTCGGCGGCATCGCGGTGGTCACCGGGTACCTGGGCCGCCAGGAAGGCCTGGCCGCCCGGGTCGGCGTGCCGATCGGCGCGCCGCTGGACGCGGCCGCGCTGCTGTACGGCGGCCGGGTCGTGGTCACCACGGCCAAACACCACCTGCCGAACTATGGGGTGTTCGACGAGTACCGGTACTTCGTACCGGGCAACTGCCTGCCGGTGGTCCGGGTCCCGGCGGCCGGCGGCCAGGCGGTGGACGTGGCCATCGCCATCTGCGAGGACCTGTGGCAGGACGGCGGGCCGGTCGCGGTCACCCGGCAGGCGGGCGCCGGGCTGCTGGTGGTGCCGAACGCGTCCCCGTACGAGCGCGGCAAGAGCGAGGCCCGGTTCGAGCTGGTCTCCGGGCGGGCCCGCGAGGCGGGCGCCGCGCTGGCCTACGTGAACATGATGGGCGGCCAGGACGAGCTCGTCTTCGACGGAGACTCGATCATCGTGGACGCCCAGGGTGAGCTGCTCGCCCGCGGGCCCCAGTTCGAGGAGACCCTGCTGGTCGCCGACCTGGAACTGCCCGCCGCGGCCGGGCCGCTGCCGTCCAACAGCCCGGCCGACGCCAGCGACGGCACCACGATGACCATCACCCGGGAGGAGCTGCCCGGCCCGGCCCGGCGGGCTGCGCCGGCCTCGGCGCAGAGCGACGATCGGGGGGTTCCGGGGGGTCGCCCCCCCGGGTCAACCGAGCCGGCCGGGCCGGCCATTTGGGGCAGGCTCGGCCCGCTGGCCGAGGTGTACGCGGCGCTGGTCACCGGGACCCGCGACTACGTGCGGAAGAACGGCTTCCGCTCGGTGATCCTCGGCCTGTCCGGCGGGATCGATTCCGCGCTGGTGGCCACCATCGCCGCCGACGCGCTCGGCCCGGAGCAGGTGCACGTGGTGCTGATGCCCAGCAAGTACTCCTCCGAGCACTCGGTCGGCGACGCCGAGGACCTGGCCAAGCGGCAGGAGCTGCAAGCCGCCGCGGTGCCGATCGCGCCGATGGTGGACGCGTTCGAGGCCGAGCTCGACCTGGCCGGGCTGGCCGCCGAGAACCTGCAGTCCCGGGTCCGCGGGGTGATCCTGATGGGGCTGAGCAACGCGGCCGGGCACCTGGTGCTGACCACCGGGAACAAGAGCGAGATCGCCACCGGGTACTCCACCCTGTACGGCGACTCGGCGGGCGGCTTCGGCCCGATCAAGGACGTGCTCAAGACGCTGGTCTGGGACCTGGCCCGGTGGCGCAACAGCACGGCGGCGGAGCGTGGTGAGACACCGCCGATCCCGGAGAACTCCATCACCAAGCCGCCCAGCGCGGAGCTCAAGCCCGGCCAGCTGGACACCGACTCGCTGCCCGACTACGCGGTGCTGGACCCGCTGCTGGATGACTACGTGGAGAAGGACATGGGCGCGGCCCAGCTGGTCGCGGCCGGGCACGACCCCGCACTGGTGGACAAGGTGATCCAGCTGGTGGACCGGGCCGAGTACAAGCGGCGGCAGTACCCGCCCGGCCCGAAGATCACGATCCGCAACTTCGGCCGGGACCGGCGGCTGCCGATCACCAGCCGGTGGCGCGAGCCCCGCCCAGCCAGCCCGGCCAAGTAACCCGGGCAGCGGCAGTACGTCCAATTGGCGTTCATAAGGAAAGCATTAGTACCGCATAGCCGACGAGCCAATGCTCGAGCTGGTAGTCGCCGCCGACCACATACGGAAGCACCGCCTTGGCGTGCTGCCGGGCCGCGCCGATGGCCGGCTCGGCGCGCGGGTCGCCCGGCGGCAGCGCCGCCGCGATCCGCCGCCAGCACCAGGCCCGGCTGGCGTTCAGGCCGTGCAGCTGGGCGGCCTGCCCATCGGTGTCGTCGCCCGCCGCCGCCGGGGTGAACAACGTGGCCGGGCGGCCCCACTCGATGCCCGGCAGGAACATGGTCAGCCACTCCGCGAACTCGGCCTGGGGCAGGATGCGGGACATCAGCTCGGCCTCGGTGAGCGCGGGCGACAGGCAGTCGTCGCCGGACGGTTCCCAGTCGGCCGGGTACATGGTGTCCGCGCTGAACCAGCCCATCGCCCGGGCCGCGATGGCCTCGCGCAGCGCCGGGTCCCCCGCGGCCGCCCGCGCCTCGGCGAACGGCCAGGCCAGCGACAAACCGAACGCGCTGCCCCGGCGGGTGCCGTAGCGCACCGGGTAGACCTGCCCGGGCAGCCAGCGCAGGAAGCAGCTGACCAGCGCCTCGGTCAGCGGGGCCATCGCGCTGGCCCACTTCAGCCCGTCCGGGTGATCCCAGGTGGCCACCTCGTGCGCCAGGGCGAGCGCCCAGCCCCAGCCCTGCGGCCGCTCGGTCGGCGCATCCGGCCCGGCGATGAAATCGGCCTCATGGGCCAACGCCACCGGGGTGAACTGGCCGCTCAGCGCGTGCCGGATCTCCGCGCCACGGGCCACGTCGCCGGCCTGCCGCAGCAGCCGCAGCAGGGCCCAGTGCATCTGCACCGCGGAGTGCCAGTCGTGGCTGCCGTAGAACACCGGCGTGCGGGCCCGCGGCCGGTACGGGAAGTCACCGGGCGCGGTCATCAGGTGCTCCATCGCGGCGGGAAACTCATGCTTGATGTTGGCCAGCGCCACTCCCGCGTAGCCGGCCCCCTCGGTGCGGAGCAGTTCGGCCCACTCGTCTGCCAGGTCCATGGTCCGACCGCCCTCCAGCCGAGAGTTCCGGCATGCACCGAGTTGGATTCCCGGGACCAGCCCGTCCTACGCCTAGAGTTCGGCCTCACCTGACACGTAGGTCCGGGACGCGCCGCCGACCCAGATCTGGCCGCCCGGATCCTGGCTGATATGCACCTGGCCGGCCCGGCCCAGCGCCGTGCCCTGGCTGGCCAGGTAGGGGGCGGTGGCCCGGCCGGTGCCGAGCAGCCAGCCGGCCAGCGCCGCGTTCAGGCTGCCGGTCACCGGGTCTTCCACGGTGCTGCCGGCCAGCGGGAAGAACGCGCGCACCTCGAATGCCGCGGGCCGGCCCGGCGGGTACGGCCCGGCCACCCCGATGTCCAGGTCAACCACACCCGGGCGGAGCGCCAGCACCGCCTCGGCGCTGGGCAGCAGCACCGCGACCCAGCCTGGGCCGTTGTCCGCCCAGGCCAGGTCGGCCATGTCCGCGCGGGTGATGCCAAGCTGGGCGGCGATCCGCTCGGCCAGCGGCTCGTCCACCGGGCCAGAGCGGATCAGCGGTGGGGCGGCCAGCGCCAGCCCGGCGTCGGTCGGCCGGATCTGGATCAGGCCGGCCCCGCACTCCTGCAGGTAGACGTCCGGGCTGGCTGGCCGGCCGCCCGCTTCCAGCCAGGCGTGGCAGGTGCCGAGCGTGGGATGCCCGGCGAACGGCAACTCGGCGGCCGGGGTGAAGATCCGCACCCGGTAATCCGCCTGCCCACTGGACGGTGGCAGCACGAAAGTGGTTTCGGACAGGTTCGTCCAGTTGGCGAACTGCTGCATGTCTTCGGTGCTCAGCCCGTCCGCATCGAGCACCACGGCAACCGGGTTTCCGCGATAGCGCTCGGCACTGAACACATCAACCTGACGGAATGGACGCCGCACAGGCTAAGTCTGCCTCAGCCGGCGTTCAGCCCTCGCAGAAGTTCGTCGACCACCCGCTCGGCGAAGCCCTCGGCGATGCCCTCCGGCTGATGCTTGCCGCGGGCCAGCACCGCGCCGGTCAGCATGAACAGCGCCACCTCGATATCGGCGTCCGGGCGCAGTTCGCCGGTGGCCACGCCGCGGCGCAGCACACCCCGCATCACCTCACGGCGCGGCTCGACCACGGTCTCCAGGTATCTCGACATGAGCCGGGGGAACTTGGCCCCCTCACCGAGCAGCAGGGCGAACGACCGGGCCCGGCGCGGGTCAGCGTAGTCAGCCGCCATCGCGTCCAGCAGTGCCACCAGGTCGTCGCGGGCCGACTCGCCGCGCAGCTCGGGTAGCGGCGTCTTAAGCGCGGCCAGCGCGTCCAGCAGCAGGTCCTCTTTGCCCGGCCAGCGGCGGTAGATGGTGGCCTTGCCCACCCCGGCCCGGGCCGCCACCTCCTCGATGCACAGCCCTTCCACACCATGCTCGGCGAACAGGCTGAGCGCCGCGTCGATGATGGCCCGGTCGGCCCGCTCACTGCGCGGCCGCCCGGGGCGGCGGTGTTCGGCCGCCGTCCCGGGCTGCTGGTCAGCAATCGTGCTGGCAGTCATCTGCTCAGCCCCCCGTGGCCGGCTCGACGCGGACCACCGGCTCGGCGCGGACCGCCGTGGGGATGTCCGCGACCACGGTGTCTTCGTGCACCGCTGCCACGACCTCGGTGTCCTCGTGCCTGGCCTGCTCGGCCTGCTCGGCGCGGGCCGCCGGGCGGCCCGGCATCCAGGCCAGCACGACCAGCGCGCCGATCAGCGTGATGACCGCGGAGATGACCGTGGTCACGTGCATCGCGTGCACGAACGCGCCGTCCGCGAAGCTGTCCAGGCGCGCTCCCGCGCCGCCCAGCTTCGAGGCCACCGTCTGGGTGCCGGTGATCGAGCCGGATGCGGCGTCCCGGGCCGCGGCGGGCAGCGCGGTCAGGTGCGGGTTCAGCTGGTCCCGGTACACCTGGGCCAGGATGGAGCCGAGCACCGCCACGCCCAGCGCGCCGAACACCTGGCGGGCCGTGTTGGTCAGCGCCGACCCGGAGCCGGCCCGCTCCCGCGGCACCACGGACATGACCGCCTCGGTGGCGGGCGGCATCACGCTGCCCATGCCCGCGCCCTGCACGAAGAAGATCACGCCCAGCACCCAGATCGGGGTGGTCACCCCGAGCAGCTGGTAACCAGCCAGCGCGATCGTCACCGTGATCAGCCCGCCCGCGGCGACCGCCTTGGTGCCGAACCGGCGGACCAGCCTGGCGCTGCGCGGCGCCAGCAGCATCTGGCCGGCCGCGAACGGCACGGTCAGCAGGCCCGCCTGCAGCGGCGTGTAACCGCGCACGCTCTGCAGGTAGAAGCTGAGGAAGAACAGCGCGCCCATCATGCCGAAGAAGACCAGGCCGAGCGCGCCCACCGCAGACGACAGCCGCGGGTCGCGGAACAGCTTCACGTCCAGCGACGGATGGCTGAGCCGGGTCTCCCACCAGGCGAACGCGGCCAGCACGGCCAGCCCGGCCACGGTGGCGCCGAGCACGTCCCAGTGGATCCAGGTGCCCTTCTCACCGCCCTGGATGATGCCGTACACGACGAGCACCAGGCCGACGATGGACAGCAGCACGCCCAGGTAGTCGATCCGCCCCGGGTTCGGGTTCTTCGACTCCGGCACCAGGAGCAGGATGGCGACCACGCCCACCGCGGTCAGCGGCACGTTGATCAGGAAGACCGAGCCCCACCAGAAGTGCGCGAGCAGCAGCCCGCCCACGATCGGGCCGATGGCGACCCCGATGCCCACGGCGGTGGCCCAGATGCCGATGGCCCGGGCCCGCTCCCGCGGGTCGAACACGTTCGAGATGATGGACAGCGTCTGCGGCATGACCGCCGCCGCGCCCAGGCCCATCGCGGCGCGGGCGAAGATGAGCTGATCCGGGTTCTTCGAGTACGCGGTCAGCAGCGAGAAGATGCCGAACGCGGCCATCCCGATCATCAGCATGCGCTTGCGCCCGATCCGGTCGCCGATCACCCCGAAGGTGAAGAGCAGGCCGGCGAACACCAGCGTGTAGGAGTTGATCCCCCACTCCAGCTGGCTCTGGCTCGCACCCAGGCCCACCTTGGGCTCGGCGATCGTCTTCAGCGCGACGTTCAGCACCGTGTTGTCCAGCACGATGGCGATCAGGCTGATGATCAGCACGCCGAGGATGGCCCAGCGGCGGCGGTGGATGCGGTCAGCGGCAGTGGACTGGAGATCGGCCAGGCGATTTTCCATTGATGTCCTTCTGTCTGGTTGGTCTGAGGCACCCGGGCGGACGGGGCCGCGCGGGGAAGCTATCGATACGGAACTAGCCCGTATCGGAAAACATTCCCCGATCCGGCCGGCATTTGCGGGGTTACCGGCACCGGCTGAGCCGTGCCATGATCGGAGTGTCCGGGGACGCCGCCGTGGCGCCACGAGACATGGAGGATCCAGCATGAACGCCCCTTCCGGGGGCCTGGGCACGGCCGCGACCGGAGCGCGGACCGATGCGCCAGCCGCCCCAGTACCAGCTAGCCCCGTATCAGCTAGCCCCGTATCAGCTAGCCCCGTATCAGCTAGCCCCGTATCAGCTAGCCCCGTATCAGCTAGCCCCGTATCAGCTAGCTCCGTACCGGCCAGTCCTGCCGCCAAGCGGCCCGAGCCGCTGTACGGCGGCCGGACCTCCCGCCGGGTCACCGTCAACGACCTGGCCGCGGCCAAGGCCCGCGGTGAGAAATGGCCCATGCTCACCGCGTACGACGCGCTCGTCGCCCGGGTGTTCGACGATGCTGGCATCCCGGTGCTGCTGGTCGGCGACTCGGCCGGCATGGTGGTCTTCGGGCACGACACCACGATCCCGGTGACCGTGGACGACCTCATCCCGCTCACCGCGGCGGTGGTCCGCGGCACCAGCCGCGCACTGATCGTGGCCGATCTCCCGTTCGGCTCGTACCAGCCCTCGCCCGAGGCGGCCCTGGCCACCGGCATCAGGTTCCTCAAGGAGACCGGGGCGCACGCGGTCAAGCTGGAAGGCGGCCACCGGGTGCTGCGCCAGGCCGAGGAACTGGTCGCCGCGGGCATCCCGGTCATGGCCCATCTCGGGCTCACCCCGCAGTCGGTGAACGCGTTCGGCGGCTACCGGGTGCAGGGCCGCGGCGAGGACGGCGAGCGGCTGCTGCACGACGCCAAGGCCATGGAGGTGGCGGGCGCGTTCGCGGTGGTGCTCGAGTGCGTGCCCGCAGAACTCGCCGCCCGGGTCACCGACTCGCTGTCCATCCCGACGATCGGCATCGGCGCCGGGCCGGACTGCGACGCCCAGGTGCTGGTCTGGCAGGACATGGCCGGGCTGAGCCCGCGCACGCCGAAGTTCGTCAAGCGCTACGCGGACGTGGCCGGCGTGCTGGGCCAGGCCGCGAAGGCGTTCGCCGAGGACGTGACCGGCGGCGCGTTCCCGGACGCGGAGCACTCCTACCGCTGACCTGGCCGCCACAATTGCCTATTCGGGCACATAACCCGATTCCGGGCACCTAATATCGCTTCCGCCAGCTGACTGCGGACGGTAGCGGAGGAGTACCGATGAGGCGGGTGCCGCGCATGTTCCTGCTGCCCGTGATCGCCGCTGTCACGGCCATCTTGGCGGGCTGCTCCTCGGGCAGCGGGGGCAGCAGCTCCACCGAGGCCGAGCAAGCCATGTACGCGGCGGTGAGCAAGCCGGTGATGACCGCGGTCAGTTCCCCGCCAGCCGGGCACAAGATGGTCGGCACCGCGGCCGACGGCCTGCGCCTGGCCATCCCGGATGGCTGGGTGACCGTGCAGGGCGCCGCGTTCCGCCGCGCCCTGCATGACCTGGGCCTGAGCCAGGCCGCCGCCAAGGAGTTGCAGGCCGTGGTGCCAGGCCGGGGCAACGCGGACTCGCTCGACGTCGCCGCCCCGGGCACCGGCGGCGTTGCGGCGCTCACCTCGCTGTACTGCCAACCGGCCGACTTCCCGGCTGGCACCAGCCCGGCCACCGGGCTGACCACCCTCAGCGAGCAGGAGTTCACCGCCGCCAACGCCGGCAACACCCAGCTCGGCCAGACCACGGTGGACGGCCGGACCGCGCTGCTCAGCTACGACCAGGCCAGCATCGGCGGCCGGTCGCTGACCGTGCTGCAGTACGCCATCGCCGCGCCGGCCGGCCGGGCCTGCTACACCACCCTGGTCACCGAGCAGGGCCCCAGCTACGAACCGGCGTTCAGCCAGCTCCGCCCCGGCATCCAGGTCCTCCCCACCCCATCTTCTTCCTGAACGCCAGTACCACTCCGCGCCGCCGCCGCCCACCCGGCCGCCGCTGGCTCGACTCCCCTCCCCACCCGAGCCGTCCACCCGCCCGGCCGCCGCTGTCTTCCCCGCAACCCGCACCGGACGCGGCCGAGCACCGGTGTGCAGGCCGGTGAATGGCCGCCGGACACCGACCCGGCGCTGGCCGCCCGGCTGTTCACCGCCGGGCTGTACGGCTGATGGCGCAGTGGCGCCTGGCGCCGGGCTCCTTCTCCTGGGATGCCGCGGTGACCGGGCTGGCCGGAGCTTAGTGATGGCGGCCCCGGGCGCTAGCCACTAAGATCGTCAACCTGGAATTGACGATGACTCAGACGTCGGTGACGCGCAGCCCGGCGTGTGCCTTGTACCGGCGGTTGATCGAGACCAGGTTCGCGGTCAGCGCCTCGACCTGCCCGCAGTTGCGCAGCCGGCCAGCGTAGATGCCACGCACCCCGGGGATGCGTGCCGCCAGCTCCTGCACCAGGTCGGTGGCTTCCCGGTCGTCGCCGAGCACCATCACGTCCAGGTCCACGCTGGTCACCTCGGGGTCCAGCAGCACCACGGCGGACACGTGGTGGAACGCGCCGACCACCCGGCTGCCCGGCAGCACCGCGGCGGCCTGCTCCGCAGCGCTGCCCTCCTCGACTCGCAGCGGGTAGGCGCCACGCTTGTCGAAGCCCAGCGGGTTCACGCAGTCGATCACGATCTTGCCGGTGAGCGGGCCCTCCAACCCAGTCAGCAGGTCGCGATGGCCCGCCCAGGGCACCGCGACGATCACCACGTCGGCCACGGCGGCCGCGTCCGCGTTGGCCATGCCCCGGATCGACCGGGTGCCGTCCAGGCCGGCCAGGCTGGCCGCAATCTCGGTGGCGGCGGTGTGCGCCCGGTCAATGCTCCGCGAGCCGATGATGACCGGCGTGCCCGCGGCGGTGAACCGGTGCGCCAGCCCGCGTCCCTGATCGCCGGTGCCACCCAGTACCCCGATGGTGAGTTCTGCGACGTCCTTGGTCATAGCGGGATAAGCCTGCTCAGCGGTCATCCCCCGATCCTGCCAGAGCGGCCATCGCCGTGACACGATGGGCCGATGGACGCGGAACAGGTGGCCGCGCTGCGCGCCGTGTTGCGAACCGTCCCGGTAGGGACT
The DNA here is from genome assembly GCA_963758575.1 of uncultured Actinomycetes bacterium. Classification (GTDB taxonomy): domain Bacteria; phylum Actinomycetota; class Actinomycetes; order Streptosporangiales; family Streptosporangiaceae; genus RYN-230. Next base: position 41,090 of record CAVWWE010000006.1, on the reverse strand, counting down.
GCGCCAGTGGCTGAACCGCGTCCTGGACACGGTCAGCGGCCCCGCCCCCACCGGCTAGCCCGTCTCCCTGAGCCCACCCCGCCGCCCGCGTCCCAGCCCACCACCATCAGGCCAATCGTGATCATGGGATTGGTGTCGCTATAACGACAGCAATCCCATGATCACGTTCCGGGCCTGGTCCGATGGAAGCTTCACGCACCTCAGCAGCCTCACCGGTCACAGCCCGGTTGTTGATGTTGACGTAGGTGCTGCTGGAGCGAGATCAGACCCAACATCAACAACGAGGGTGATCAAGTACCCGCGGGGCCGTGGCGATGATCACATCCTAGATTACCCATTGACTTTATAGGGATTTCGGCCAACGATGGGGGCATGGTTCGTCCGCGCCTCCTGGTCTCCCGCCGCTACGTCGATCTGGGCCGGCAGTCCACGGCGCTGTGCCCGGCCTGCCATCCTGCTCGGCGCTGAGCAGGCACAACCCCGTACCGGATCAGCCGACCGTTACGGCGCCCCGCACCACGGCGCGCCGCTGACGGCTCCCCTGCCACGAGCGAGGTCTGTCATGCCAGGAAACACACCGACCGGCTTGCTGCCCACCGTGCCGCCCCGGGGCAGCACGGATACGGGCGAGCAGAGCAGCCCCGGCCAGCCCCCGGATAGCCTCCCGGCCGCAGCGCCGGCGGCCGCAGCGACGGCGGCCGCAGCGCCGGCAGGCGCGGCCGGATCAAGCACCCCCGCGGCCCCAGGCGCGGCCGCGGCACCGCAAACCGCGACGGCCCGGCGCCGGGCCAGCCGGCGCGCCTGGTACCGGCTGGTCAGCCCGCTCGCCGTGCTGGTCATCTGGCAGCTGGTCAGCAGCTCCGGGCTGGTCTCGGAGCAGAAGCTGCCCTCGCCCAGCACGGTGCTGCACACCGCGATCACGCTGATCACCACGAACTCGGCTGCCTACGGCACACTGCAAGGTGCGATGGCGGTGTCGCTGGAGCGGGTGGCCATCGGCTTCGCGCTGGGCGGCTCGGTCGGCCTGGTCCTGGCCGTGATCGCCGGCCTGAGCAGGCTGGGCGAGAACGCGGTCGACCCGCTGCTGCAGATGCTGCGCACGCTGCCGCTGTTCGGGCTGATCCCCGTCTTCATCGTCTGGTTCGGCATCGGCGAGCTGCCCAAGGTGCTGCTGATCGCGCTGGGCTCGGCGATCCCGCTCTACCTCAACACGTTCGCCGGCATCCGGAACGTGGACGCCAAGCTGGCCGAGGCCGGCCAGTCGCTCGGGCTGACCCAGGCCGAGATGATCCGGCACATCATCCTGCCTGGCGCGCTGCCCCAGATGCTGGTCGGGCTGCGGCAGAGCCTGGGCGTGGCCTGGCTCGCCCTGGTCGTGGCGGAGCAGATCAACGCCAACGCCGGGCTCGGCTTCATGATCAGCCAGGCGACCCAGTTCCTGCGCAACGACGTGATCTTCGTGGCGCTGCTCGTGTACTGCCTGCTCGGGCTTATCACCGACGCCCTGGTCCGGCTGCTGGAAAGGAGGGCGCTGGCATGGCGCCGCGGACTGCTGGAAGCCTGACCGCAAGCACCCCGGCCACCCCGGCCAGCCCAATGACCGCGGGCACCGCAGGACCGGCCGCCCGGGCCCGCAGGCTCAGCCGCTACTTCGGCGACCGGGCCGTGCTGGACCAGCTCGATCTGGACATCGCGCCCGGCGAGTTCGTCGCGCTGATCGGCCGCAGCGGCAGCGGCAAATCCACGCTGCTCCGCGTGCTGGCCGGGCTGGACCCGGGCACCACCGGGGAGCTCCAGGTGAACGGCACCGCCGCGGTGGCGTTCCAGGAGCCGCGGCTGCTGCCCTGGCGCCGGGTCAGCGACAACGTCCGGCTCGGCCTGCGGGCCGGCGACGCACGAGCCATCGCGCGCACCGCGCTGGACGAGGTCGGCCTGACCGCCCGGTCCGACGCCTGGCCACTCACCCTGTCCGGCGGCGAGGCGCAGCGCGCGGCGCTGGCCCGGGCCCTGGTCCGCGAGCCCAGCCTGCTGCTGCTGGACGAGCCGTTCAGCGCGCTGGACGCGCTGACCAGGATCAGCATGCACCGCCTGGTGCTCCGGCTGTGGGCGCACCACCAGCCGGCCGTGCTGCTGGTCACGCACGACGTGGATGAGGCGCTGTCCCTGGCCGACCGCGTGCTGGTGCTGGCCGGCGGGCGGATCGCCTACAGCGGCCGGATCGACGCGCCGCGACCCCGGGACCGGGACGATCCCAGCCTGGCCGACCTACGTTGCCGCCTGCTCACCGAGCTGGGCGTCGCCCTGGAGGTGAACGGATGACCATGACCAGAAAGCTCCGGCTGCCCGCAGCCCTGGCCCTGCTCGCCCTGATCGCGGCCGGCTGCTCGTCGGCCAGCGCCGGCAATGGCTCCTCCTCATCGAGCAGCGGCTCGAAAGCCAGCACGACCGACGTTTCCCAGGTCACCCTGCACATCGGGGACCAGGCGGGCTCCGGCTCGCAGGCCCTGCTCACCGCGGCCGGCCTGATCAGCAAGCTGCCGTTCAAGGTGACCTGGTCCGACTTCACCTCGGGGCCGCCGATGCTGCAGGCGATGGCCGCCGGCGCGGTGGACATCGGCAGCGTGGGCAACGCGCCGCCGGTGTTCGCCGCCGCGGGCGGGGACAGCCTCGCGATCGTCGGCGCGTTCCAGGCCAACCCGTACGGCTCCGCACTGCTGGTGCCGAGGAACTCGCCGATCCACTCGGTCGCCCAGCTCAAGGGCAAGCGGATCGCGGTGGCTCAGGGCAGCTCGGCCGACTACCACCTGCTCACCGTGCTGAAGAAGGCCGGGCTGACGGTGCACGACGTCACCCTGGACTACCTGCAGCCGGCCGACGGCCTGGCCGCGCTGGCCTCCGGGCACGTGGACGCGTGGGACATCTGGTCCCCGTTCGTCGAGCAGGCCGAGGCCCAGGACCACGCCCGGCCGCTGGTCACCGGGGTGGGTTACGGCAGCCCGTACTCGTTCACGGTGGCCTCCCGCGGCGCGCTGGCCGACCCGGCCAAGGCGGCTGCGATCCGTGACTACCTCAAGCTGCTCGCCCAGGCGCACGCCTGGGCCGCCACGCACCAGGCCGCCTGGGCCGCGGTGTGGGCCAAGGCGACCGGGCTGCCCACCGCCATCATGACCAAGGCGGCCAAGGACGACGCGGCCCGCGCGGTGCCGATCACCCCCGCGGTGGTCGCGTCCGAGCAGCAGGTCTCCAACGCGTTCACCGCGGCCGGGCTGATCCCTGGCCACCTGGACTTCAGCAAGTTCGTGGACACGGCGTTCAACAACACCGCCGGAGGGACGTCCTGATGAGCCTGACCTTCCACTGGTTCCTGCCCACCACCGGCGACGGCCGCTCGATCATGGGCCGGGGGCACAGCCTGCCCCCGGCCGGCCAGGCCGGCCAGCCGGGCGCCCCAACCAGGCTCCCGGCCGCACCGCACATCCACGGGGCCGCGGCGCAGGAACGTCCGCCAGACATCGAGTACCTGGCCCAGGTGGCCCGGTCTGCCGAGCAGCTTGGCTTCGAGGCGGTGCTCACCCCGACCGGGACCTGGTGCGAGGACGCCTGGCTGGTCACCGCCGCACTAACCAGGGAGACCAGGCGGCTCAAGTTCCTGGTCGCGTTCCGGCCCGGGCTGACCTCCCCGACGCTGGCCGCCCAGATGGCGGCCACCTACCAGCGGCTGTCCGGCGGCCGGCTGCTGCTCAACGTGGTCACCGGCGGCCAGGCCGACGAACAGCGCCGGTTCGGCGATCACCTGTCGCACGACGAGCGGTATGCGCGGACCGCGGAGTTCCTGGCCATCGTCCGCGGCGCGTGGGGCAGCGAGCCGTTCGACTTCGACGGCCAGTACTACCAGGTCGAGGGGGCGACCGTGCTGCGCCCGCCGGACCCGCTGCCTGGCATCTACTTCGGCGGCTCGTCGGCCGCGGCCGGCCCGGTCGCCGCCGAGCACGCGGACGTCTACCTGACCTGGGGTGAGCCGCCGGCCCAGGTGGCGGAGAAGCTGCGCTGGATCCGCGAGCTGACCGCGGCCCAGGGCCGCACGCTACGCTTCGGCATCCGGCTGCACGTGATCACCCGGGACACCGAGGAGGACGCCTGGGCGGAGGCCAGCCGGCTGCTCGACTACATCGACCCGGCCGAGATCACCAAGGCGCAGCGGATTCTGGGTGCCAGCGAGTCGGTGGGCCAGGACCGGATGCGCGCGCTGCACGCCGCCTACCGGCACGGCGGCTCCGCGCAGGACCTGGAGATCTACCCGAACCTGTGGGCCGGGGTCGGCCTGGTCCGCGGCGGTGCGGGCACCGCCCTGGTCGGCAGCCACGAGAAGGTGGCCAACCTGATCGAGGAGTACGCCGCGCTCGGCATCACCGAGTTCATCCTGTCCGGTTACCCGCACCTGGAAGAGGCGTACTGGTTCGGCGAGGGCGTGCTGCCCGACATCCGCCGCCGCGAGGCCGCCGCGGCCAACTCCGGCCGGCCGCAGATCCGCGTGAGCGCCTGAAGGGGGGACCGGTGACCGACCGGCAACTGCACTTCAATGCATTCCTGATGAGCTCGGGGCATCACGAGGCGGCCTGGCGGGGCCGCCCCGCGCCGGCCCCGGTCGGCTGACATGGCCCTCTTCTCCCGGCCCCGCGGCCCGGCTCTGCCCGGGCCTGCCGCCGGACGCGGGCCGGTCATCGCGATCATCGGCGGCGGGGCCAGCGGCACGCTCGCCGCCGTGCACCTGCTGCGGGCCGCGGTGACCCGGCGCGTCCCGCTGCGCATCGCCCTGATCGACCGGCTCGGCCGGCACGGGCTGGGCCAGGCGTACGCAACCACCAACCCCGACCATTTGCTGAACGCCCCAGCCGGGCGGATGAGCGCCCTGGCCGGCGACCCGGAGCACCTGGTCCGGTGGGCGGCCGGGCATGGTCTCCCCGCGCCGGGCTTCCTGCCCCGCACGGTCTACGGGCGCTACCTGCGGGACCTGCTGGGCGACGCGCAGTTGCGGGCCGCGCCACAGTCGCGGCTGACCGAGCTGACCGCCGACGTGGTCGCGGTCCGGCCGGGCACCGGCGGCCGGCCGGGGCGGCTGGTGCTGGGCGACGGCAGCTGCCTGGAGGCCGATGTGGCCATCCTGGCCAGTGGCAATCCGCCGCCGGTCGCACCGATCCCGGTCCCGGCCAGCCCGCGCTTCGTGGCGGACCCGTGGGCGCCGGGAGCGCTGGACGTGGTGGCCGACGGCAGCCCGGTGGTGATCATGGGCACCGGGCTGTCCATGCTGGACGTGGCCATGTCGGTGACCAGCCATGGGGACCGGCCACCGGCCAGGGTCACCGCGGTGTCCCGGCACGCCCTGCTGCCCCGGGTGCACCGGGGCATGCCCGCCCCCGGCGGGGACAGCGTCTGGCTGCCCGCGCTGGCCGGCCCGCCGGGCCCGGTCCGGCTGGGCGACCTGATCTGGCAGGTCCGGGCGGCCATGACCAGCCGGCCAGAGCAGTGGCAGGACGTGATCGACGCGCTCCGGCCGGAGGTGCCCAGCCTGTGGCAGCGGCTGAGCCCGGCGGACCAGCGGGTGTTCCTGCGGCACGTCGCCCGCTACTGGGAGGTGCACCGGCACCGGATGCCGCCGGCCACCGCGCAGCGGATCACCGCGCTGCGCATCGCGGGCCGCCTCCGGGTGCTGCCCGCCCGGGTCACTGAGGTCACCGAGCAGGCCGGCCAGTTGCGGGTCAGCGTGGCGGCGGGCGGCTCGGTCAGCCAGCTGGCCGCGGGCTGGCTGATCAACGCGACCGGCCCGGGCCCGGACATCACGGCCAGCCCCGACCCGCTGCTCCGCGACCTGCTCAGTCGCGGGCAGGCCCGGCCGGACCGGCACCGGCTGGGCATCGACGCCAGCCCGGACGGCGCCGTGCTGGACAGCGCGGGCACGCCCAGCGCGACCCTGTACACGCTCGGCCCGACGCTGCGCGGGCTGCGCTACGAGACGACCGCGGTCCCGGAGATCCGCGACCAGGCCGCCGCCCTGGCCGGGCAACTGACCACGGCGCTGGCCGCCCGGTACCGCCCCGGCAGCGCCGCCTGACACCTGCTGGCCAGGTCGGCATGGGATAGTTCGTCCCTTACGCCGTTTCGCTAAGGGGCATGTCGATGACTAGTGGTGGAGTCCCCAGGCTCACAATTCGACAGGAGCGTGCCGCCTTCATCCGGAACCGGGAGCAGCTGCAGGACCGCGTTGTGGACCAGATCACCGCGTTCTCGGGCTCGATGGGCTTCGTCTACATACACGTGATCTGGTTCGCCCTATGGTGCATCGGCAACCTGATCTGGTGGCGGTTCGACCCGTTCCCGTTCGGCCTGCTCACCCTGATCGTCTCGCTCGAGGCGATCTTCCTGTCCACGTTCGTCCTGCTCAGCCAGACCAGGTAGGCCGTTGTCCGGCGTCACCACGGGAGCGGCGCAGCGCTGTTACCCGATGCCATCGACATGTCCGCCACCAGGGCAGATCCTGGGGGTTAACGCCGATCCAGGCCAGCACCGGAGGTGGACGATGGCCAACCTCGCACTGCTCCTCACCGACCAGGCCGCTAAGCAGCCCGAGCATCCCGCGATCCTGGCCGGCGACCGGGTGGTCAGTTACGCCGAGTTCGACGACGCCGCCGCGCGCGTCGCGGCGTTCCTCTTCAGCCAGGGTTTCCAGGCCGGCGACCGGGCCGGGGTGATGCTGGCCAACACACCGGAGTTCTGCATGGTGTGTTACGGGGTGCTCCGCGCGGGCGGCACCGTGGTGCCGATGAACCCGCTGCTCAAGTCCCGTGAGGTCGAGTACTACCTGAGCGACTCCGGAGCCGGCCTGCTGTTCGCCGCGGCCGACTCGCCCGGGGAGCCTGCCGAGGGCGCGGCCGCCGCGGGGGCCGGCTTCGTCCCGGCGGGCGCCGCCGACCTGACCGCGCTGCTCCAGGCCCAGCTCCCCGCGCCCGGGGTGGCCGACCGGGCGGATGACGACACCGCGCTCATCCTGTACACCTCGGGCACCACCGGGCAGCCCAAGGGCGCCGAGCTCAGCCACGCCAACCTGCGGACCAACGCCCAGCTCAGCGCCGAGACGCTGTTCAGCCTGAGCCCGTCCGACGTGGTCATGGGCTGCCTGCCGCTGTTCCACGTGTTCGGGCTGACCTGCGGGCTGAACACGGCGGTCAACTCCGGCGCCGCGCTGGCCCTGCTGGCCCGGTTCGACCCGGGCCAGGCGCTGGAGATCATCCAGCGCTGCCGGGTCACCGTGTTCGAGGGCGTGCCCACCATGTACGCGGCGCTGCTGCACCACCCGGACCGGGACCGGTACGACCTCAGCTCGCTGCGGATCTGTGTCAGCGGCGGCGCGGCCATGCCGGTGGAGCTGCTCCGCTCGTTCGAGGCCGCGTTCGGCACGATGATCCTGGAGGGCTACGGGCTGTCCGAGACCTCTCCGGTGGCCGCGTTCAACCACCCGGACCGGGAGCGCAAGCCGGGCTCGATCGGCACCCCGGTGCGCGGCGTGCAGCTTCGCGTGGTCGCCCCGGACGGCACCGACGTGCCGGGCGGCGAGGTGGGCGAGATCGCGATCAGCGGGCCGAACGTGATGAAGGGCTACTGGGGCCGGCCGGAAGCCACCAAGGAGACCATCCCGGACGGCTGGCTGCGCACCGGTGACCTGGCCCGGCAGGACGAGGACGGCTACTTCTTCATCGTGGACCGGAAGAAGGACCTGGTCATCCGGGGCGGCTTCAACGTCTACCCGCGGGAGATCGAGGAGGTGCTGTACGAGCACCCGGCGGTGGCCGAGGCGGCGGTCATCGGCATCCCGCACCCCACGCTGGGCGAGGAGATCGGCGCAGCCGCGGCGCTCAAGCCCGGCGCCAGCGCCACCCCGGACGAGCTGAAGGCGTTCGTCAAGGCGCGGGTGGCCGCGTACAAGTACCCGCGGCACGTCTGGCTGGTGGACGCGCTGCCCAAGGGGGCGACCGGGAAGATCTTGCGCCGCGAGGTCAGCCCGCCGGAGGGCCTGGTGCCATGAGCCAGGCCCAGCACGCTCGAACGCAGGACACCGCGGCGGAAGCACCAGCCGACACCGCGGGTCCGCTGGACATGCTGCTGGCCGACGCCGCGCTCGGGCCAGCCCGCCGGTTCGTGCCTGGCATAGCCATGGCCCGCTTCGCGGCCCGGCTGGCCAGCCGACCGCAACTGCTGGCCAGCCGGCTGGCCGGCCTGGGCGCCGAGCTGGGCCGGATTGCCGCCGGGCAGTCGGAGCTGGCCGCCGGCCCAGGGACCGCCGGTTCACTGACCCGGCGTGGGCCGGCAACCCGGTGCTGCACCGGGTGCTGCAGGCCTACCTGGCCGGCACGGCCACGCTGGCCGACCTGCAGGCCGACGCCGCGCTGGACTGGGCGGACCAGGAGCGGGTCAGCTTCCAGCTGACCAACCTGGCCGAGGCCCTGGCCCCGAGCAACAACCCGGTACTGAACCCGGCGTTCTGGAAGGCGGCCATCGACACCGGCGGCGGCAGCGTGCTGGCCGGCGCGCGCCGCCTGGCCGGGGATCTGGCCACCCCGCCGCGGGTCCCGGCCATGGTCGAGCCGGACGCGTTCGCGGTCGGGGTCGATCTGGCCGTGGCGCCGGGCTCGGTGGTGCTGCGCACGCCCGTTTTTGAGCTGATCCAGTACGCCCCAGCCACCACCGAGGTGCGCGAGCGGCCGCTGCTGGTGGTGCCGCCAGTGATCAACAAGTACTACATCGTGGACCTGGCCCCCGGCCGCAGCCTGGCCGAGTACCTGGTCTCCACCGGGCAGCAGGTCTTCATGATCTCCTGGCGGAACCCGGACGTGCGGCACCGGGACTGGAACCTGGACACCTACGGCGAGGCGATCCTGGCCGCGCTGGCCGCCGCCCGGGACATCACCGGAGCGGACTCGGCGCTGCTGCTCGCGCTGTGCTCGGGCGGGATCCTGGCCGCCATGGTGGCCGCGCACCTGGCCGCCACCGGCCAGGACGGCCAGCTGGCCGGGCTGGCCCTGGCCGTGACCGTGCTGGACCAGGCCCGGGCCGGGCTGCCCGCGGCCCTGCTCGACCAGCGCACCGCCCGGGCCGCGATCGCCGCGTCCGCCGCCCGCGGCTACCTGGACGGCGCCGCACTGGCCGAGATCTTCGCCTGGCTCAAGCCCGGCGACCTGATCTGGACCTACTGGGTGAACAACTACCTGCTTGGCCGGCCGCCCCCGGCGTTCGACATCCTGTACTGGAACGCGGACACCACCAGGATGCCGGCCGGCGTGCACCGCGACTTCATCGAGCTGGCCCTGGGCAACAGCCTGACCGTGCCGGGCCAGGCCACCATGCTGGGCAGTCCGGTTGACCTGTCCGCGGTCAGCACCGACGGTTATCTGGTGGCCGGCGCCGCGGATCACTTGTGCCCCTGGCAGTCCTGCTACCGGAGCACCCAGCTGCTCGGTGGCGACACCCGCTTCGTGCTGGCCCGCAGCGGGCATATCGCCTCCATGGTCAGCCCGGTCGGCAACGCCAAGGCGGTATACCGGACCGCGCCGGAGACTCCGCCCGACCCCGATAAATGGCTGGCCGCGGCCACCGCCGAGCAGGGCTCGTGGTGGCCAGACTTCACCGCCTGGCTGAGCGAGCGCAGCGGCGCGGAGAAACCGGCCCCGGACTCCCCCGGCAGCCCGGACTTCCCGCCCATCGAACCCGCACCAGGAAGCTATGTCTTCGACCGCTGAATCGCAGAACGGCGGAGAGTCGCTGTGGGCCCGGCGCGCGGCGCGCCGGGCCCGGCAGCGCTCGGTGACCCGCACCGTGGTGGTCGGCCGCACCCCGCTGCGCATCGCGGTCCGGCCGGGCACCGGCAGTGGTCCCCCGCTGCTGCTGGCCAACGGCATCGGCGCCAGCCTGGAGACGTTCGAGCCGCTGCTGGCCGCGCTCGACCCGGCCATCGAGGTCATCCGGTTCGACGTGCCCGGCGTCGGCGGCTCCCCGCTGCCGGCCCGGCCGTACCGGTTCGGCACGCTGGCCCACCTGCTGGCCGGGCTGCTTGACCAGCTCGGCCACGACCAGGCGGACATCCTCGGCATCTCCTGGGGCGGCGCGCTGGCCCAGCAGTTCGCGCTGTCCGAGCGGCGCCGCTGCCGCCGGGTGGTGCTGGTCGCCACCGGGACCGGGGTGCTGATGGTGCCGGCGAATCCGTGGGTGCTGGCCACGCTGGCGACACCGCGGCGGTACCTGGACCCCGGCTACACCCGGCGGGTCGCCGGCCAGCTCTACGGCGGCACCGCGCGGCAGGACCCGGGCCAGGTGGCCGGCGTGCTGCACCGGTGGACCCGGGTCGGCCCGTCCCGCGGCTACCTGTACCAGCTGGCCGCCGGGGCAGGCTGGACCTCGCTGCCGCTGCTGCCGCTGCTCCGCCAGCCCACCCTGATCCTGGCCGGCGACGATGACCCCATCATCCCGCTGGCCAACGGGCACATCCTGGCCTCGCTCATCCCGCACGCCCGGCTGCACACCTACCACGGCGGGCACGTCGAACTGGTGCTGCGCCCGGACTTGCTGGCCCCGCTGATCAGCGAATTCCTTACCGAGACCGAGCCCGGCCCACCGTCCGCAGGGAGGTAACGCCGATGCAACCCGACGCCGATTTCTACGGCCTGGAACAGCTGCTCGATGACGCCGAGCGAGCTGTGCTGCACCGGGTACGGGCGTTCATGGAAAAAGAAGTGGCACCGGTGATCAACCGGTACTGGGTAACGGCCCAGTTCCCGCACGAGCTGATCCCCGGCCTGCGCGGGCTGGGCATCGCCGGGCTGCCGTACCACGGCTACGGCTGCCCCGGGGGGCGGCTGCTGCTGGATGGGCTGGTCGCGCTGGAACTGGCCCGCACCGACCCGTCCATCGCCACGTTCTGCGGGGTGCACGGCGGGCTGGCCATGGGCTCGATCTACGTCTGCGGGTCCGAGGAGCAGAAGCAGCGCTGGCTGCCGCCGATGGCCCGGATGGAGCTGATCGGCGCGTTCGGGCTGACCGAGCCGGACACTGGTTCCGGCGCGGCCCGCGGGCTGACCACTACCGCCCGCCGCGACGGCGACAGCTGGGTGCTGCGCGGGCAGAAGACCTGGATCGGCAACGCGACGTTCGCCGACCTCATCGTGATCTGGGCCAAGGACGAAGCGGATGGCCAGGTCAAGGGCTTCGTGGTGGAGCAGGGCGCGCCCGGCTTCAGCACCCAGAAGCTCGAGGACAAGATCGCCCTGCGGGTGGTGCAGAACGCCCGGATCACGCTGGACGACGTCCGGGTGCCGGAAACGAACCGGCTGCAGAACGCCCGCTCGTTCAAGGACACCGCCGAGGTGCTCCGGATGACCCGGGCCGGTGTCGCCTGGATGGCTACCGGCTGCGGCCGCGGCGCCTACGAGAACGCGCTCGCCTACGCCAAGCAGCGCGAGCAGTTCGGCCGCCCCATCGGCGGCTTCCAGCTGGTCCAGGACCTGCTGGTGAAGATGCTGGCCAACACGACCGCGTCGGCCGCGCTGTGCGCCCGGCTGGCCGGGCTGCAGCAAGCCGGCCAGGCCCGGGATGAGCACTCCGCGCTGGCCAAGGCGTTCTGCACGATGCGGATGCGCGAGACGGTCGGCTGGGCCCGGGAGCTGATGGGCGGCAACGGCATCCTGCTGGAGCACAACGTGGGCCGGTTCGTCGCCGACGCCGAGGCCATCTACTCCTACGAGGGCACCCGGGAGATGAACACCCTCATCGTCGGCCGCGCCATCACCGGCCTGTCCGCCTTCACCTGACCGGTCAGCCCGGCTGCTGGCGGGCGGCTTCCAGGGCCAGGCACAGCTCGGCCACGTCGCGCGGCGCGGTCAGGCTGCGGCCGGTGGCCGCGCTGATCCGGCGCAGCCGGTGCCGCACCGTGTTCGGGTGCACGAACAGCCGCTCCGCCGCGTCGGCCGCCGAGCCGCCGCTGTCCCGCCACGCCGCCAGCGTGTCCAGCAGCAGCGCCCGCTCCACGCGCACTATCGTTTTCACCCAGCGTTGTCCGGGCGAACGTGGACAACCGGGTTCGCCGAGATGACCATGGAAATAATGACCCGCACGTCTTGGTAACTGGAGGCCGACATGTCCACCCCGATTTCGAGGGATATCGGCGATGAGCTTGGCCGGATCGGTCGGCACTGGGGATGGCTGCTGTCCTTCGGCATTCTGATGGTGATCGCCGGGGTGTTCGCGGTGGCCTGGCCTGGCCCGACCGTGGTGGTGCTGGCCATCCTGTTCGGCATCCAGATCCTGGTGTCCGGCATCTTCTCGTTCATCAACGCGTTCGCGTCCGACGAATCTGGCGGGATGCGGGTGTGGAACGTGATCATCGGGATCCTCGGCATCGTGATCGGGCTGTACGCGATCCGGCACATCATCGTGTCGGTGGTCGCGCTGGCCCTGCTGATCGGCATCTACTGGGTGGCCTACGGCATCTCGCAGATCTACAGCGCGATCGCGCACAAGGAGGCGCCGCACCGCGGCTGGATGGGCTTCATCGGCGCGCTCAGCGTGGTGGCCGGCGTCGTCGTGTTCATGTGGCCGGGTATCTCCCTGGTCACGCTGGCCTTCGTGCTCGGCTTCTGGCTGATCGTCTACGGCATCATGGAGATCGCCGTGGCGTTCCGGGTGCGGTCGTCGATCCACCACGTGCAGCACATGGTGACCAACCCCACCTGAGCCGGCTGGCTGTCGGTGCCCCGCCCTAGGGTGGGGCACATGCCAACGGATACGGACACACCGGCCGCCCGGGCGCAGCGGTTCCGGGCCCTGCACGAGGGCCCGGACCTGCTGCTGCTGCCCAACCCGTGGGACGCCGGGTCAGCCCGGCTGTTTGAATGGCTGGGCTACGCCGCGCTGGCCACCACCAGCGGCGGCTTCGCGGCCTCGGTCGGCCGGCTGGACGGCGGGGTGACCAGGGACGAGGCGCTGGCGCACGGCGCCGCGATCGCCGCGGCGGTCAGCCTGCCGGTGTCCGCCGACCTGGAGAACGCGTTCGCGGACGAGCCGGCCGGCGTGGCCGAGACGATCCGGCTGGCCGCCGCGGCCGGGCTGGCCGGCTGCTCGGTCGAGGACTACACCCGGCGCGACGACCAGCCGATCTACGACCTCGGGCTGGCCCGGGACCGGATCGCGGCGGCGGCCGAGGCGGCCAGGGACACCCCAGGGCCGCTGGTGCTCACCGCCCGGGCGGAGAACTACCTGCACGGCCGGCCAGACCTGGCCGACACGATCGGCCGGCTGCAGGCCTACCAGGAGGCGGGCGCGGACGCGCTGTACGCGCCTGGGCTGACCAGCCTGGACGACATCCGCACCGTGGTCCGCGAGGTGGACCGGCCGGTCAACGTGCTCGCCCTGGCCAGCGGCCCGGGCCTCGACGAGCTGGCCGTGGCGGGCGTCCGCCGGGTTTCGGTCGGTTCCGCGTTCGCGCAGGCCGCTTACGGCGCGGCCGTCCAGGCGGCCAGGGAGCTGCGCGAGCAGGGCAGCTACGCGTTCTTCCCGCTGGCCGCCGAGGGCCGCGCCGCCATCCGCGACGCGTTCCCCGGCTAGGGCCTGTTACGGGACAGGCCTAGCCGGAGGATCCGAACTGAACGGGAACCTTGATCACCTGACCGCTGGACCATGAGCGGGCGCCCGGGGCGGCTTGCCAGATGGTGAGCTGAGTGCGGTGCACGGCGAGGGCGTTCCACCCGCCGGCCGGGCCCGCCGCGAGTGTGACGGTCCCGGAGGGCAGGACCGGCCAGGTCTGCCAGGAGCTCGCGCCGCTGGTGATAGTGGCGGCACGGCGGTCGCTCAGGATGACGGCGAGGCTGCCGCCTGATCCGGCCGACGCCGCGCTAAGCGTGGCGCGGTTCAGCGGCAGGGCTGGCGACAGCGTCCAGTACCTGCCGCCGTCAGTGGACCAGGCGGCCAGCAGTCGGGTCGCCGGAGCGTTTCCCGCGGCGAGCAGGGCCGTGGTGGTCCCGCCCGTAGTGGTCAGCCTGAGCACCGTGATGAGCTGATGGGCGTAAGCAGCGGGCAGTTGCGGCCCGGTTAGCTGCCATGAACCACCGGTGTGGGAGAAGATCCCGACGGTACCGGGATGGTTGCAGCCGGCCGCCAGCATGGGCTGCCCGGATGAGCTGAACGTGGCGGCGGTGAGGCTGTCCAGCCCGCACCGGGTGCCTGCCGGGGAAGCGGCGATGGCCTGGCGGGTGGCCAGCCGGGTCCACGCCGTCCCGCCCGGGCCGGATGTGTCGGCGGTGCCGTCGCTGAGCAGGGCCAGCAGATGGCCGCTGGCTGGGTCCGCGGCCAGGGCGCCCGGGGCATCGGCCAGGGCGGCGTCGAGCAGGCCGGGTGACCAGGCCCGGCCGGTGTCCGTGCTGGTGGCGAGCGGCGAGTAGGTCAGGTCCTGGCTGGGCCGGAATCCGGCCAGCACCGATCCGGCGGAGAGCCCGGCCAGGACCAGGCCGCCGTTGCTGGCCACGCCGGGCGGGGTGGCCAGCCGCCAGGCGCTTGATCCGGTGGGGCGGACGAACAGCTGCCAGAAGTTGTTGTGGTTGGCGGCCGAGCCGCCCAGCACCGCGACCGCCCAGGTCCCGGTCGTGGTGACCAGCGAGGTGGCCAGGGACGGCGGGGTGGCTGGCCGGGGCTGAGTGGCGGTCTGGCCGGCGGCGCTGCCGCAGCCTGCGGCCAGCAGCGCGCCGGCCAGCGAGGCGGCAAGGAGGTAGCGGCGGCGGCTCATGACGACTTCAGCGCGTTCCGGGCGGCGTTGGCGAGCAGCACGGCGTACGAGGATTTAGTGGCGGTGGTCCCGGGCCCGGGATCGGTGTTCAGTTCCTCCCGGACGCGCCCGGCCCGGTCGATTACGTAGGCGATGTCCGGGTGGCCGATCATCGACCCGGCGGGCAGGATCTGCGCGGCGATCCCATAGTCTGCCCACACTTGCCGGAGTTGCGGGACAGAGCCGGTCAGGTACAGCCAGTTGGGCACCTGGGTCAGCCGTTCCTGGCGGTCGAACGCCTGGGTGAAGGTGACCTGGTGGTAGACGGGGTTGGCCACGACGGCGACCAGTTCGACGTGCCGTGCGTTAGCCCCGAGGAGCTGCCCGGCGGCGCGGAACTCCTGGGCGATCAGCGGGCAGTCGCTCGTGCACACCGGGTCCAGGAAGGTCAGCAGGACCACCTTGCCGTGCAGGCTGGCCAGGCTGACCGTGTGGCCGTGCTGGTCGGTCAGCTGGAATGGCTTGGCCGGGAAGTTCAGTGGCGCTGCGGACCCGGCGATGGCCTCGGCCAGGATCGGGTCGGCGGTCGGGTTGGCCTGGGCGGCGGCCATGGGGGCGGCGCCCAGGATGATCAGCCCGAGCGCGCCGAGGGCGGCGACGGTGCCGATGCTGGCGGTGGCCAGCGCCTGGCGCAGCGAGGCGGGCCGGACCCGGCCCCGCCAGCCTGCCGCCGGTGCCGCGATGGCTGGTTCCGCCGCCGCGGGAGGGCTAGCTGGCTCTGCCGTTGCCTTCGCGGCGGCCGGTGCCGCTATCGCGGCCGGGCTGGGGGTCAGGGCGAGGTAGCCGCTGATGGACAGCAGCGCGAATGGGAGCATGCTGTTGGGGTCGGTGCCCAGGCCGCCGAAGAACCCGAAGTCCTCGATCAGCACCCAGTCCGCCAGGCACACCACGGTGAAGACGATGACCGCGGGGCGGGCCAGCCGCCGCTGGCCGGTCACGAACACCGCACCGATGACGGCGAGCACGATCACGGTGAACAGGTTGACCGCGAAGCCGTGCGCCTCATCGAAGCCGGTGAACGCGTTGACCCAGCTGGACAGGAATCCGGGCTGCGAGGTCTGGGCCATGCCGCCGGTCATGCTGGCCAGGGTGCCCGGCTGGTGGTGCACGGTGCCCTGCCAGAACCCGCGTCCTGGCCAGGCCTGCAGCACGGCCATGCCGATCAGGAAGGTGCCGGTCCCGGCGAGGATGCCCCGGCCGATCCAGGGACCATGCCAGGTCCGCTCGGGCAGCGCGATCAGCGCACCGGCCACCGCGTAGATGAGCACGGCCCCCGGCGCGCCGAACAGCCAGGTCAGCCCGGGGGCGAAGATCCCGCCGAACGACTCGCCGAACACCCAGACCACCAGGCCCCAGCCGACACTGGCCAGGCCGGCCAGCCGGGACAGCAGGCCGCGGGGTGCGGCGAGCAGCCAGATGCCGATCCCTATCTGGATCCACACGGCGGACGCGCCGGCCTGCATGGGGTGATACGACCAGCTGGTCCCGGCCCAGTTGACCACGTGCTGGACCCAGTGCGGGGAACTGGCCGCAGTGGGCTCAATGACCTGTGAGGGCAAGCCGATGGCCATCTTCGGCTGGGCCTGCAAGATCCCATCGAAGACCCACAGCAGGCCGAACCCGATCCGCAGCACCTGCCGCCAGGACGGCTCCGCCAGCACAGGAGACGGCGTCCCGCCGGTGGCGGCCTGGGCGGGCAGCCAGGCCCGCACGCTGACCCAGGCGAACCCGAGCAGGAAGAAGATCAGCAGCGCGATGATGCCCTGGTGCACCAGCGCGGCCTTGAACGCCGCGACCACGGTGGGATCGTTGACGTTGATCCCTGAGTTCATCCCAGACATCAGCTCACCTGTTCCTGCGATTGGCCGAAGTGCCGCAGCCGGACGCTGTTGGCCACCACGAACGCCGAGGACAGGGCCATCGCGGCCCCGGCGATCAGCGGATTGAGGAATCCGGCCGCGGCCAGCGGGATGGCCGCGATGTTGTACCCGAACGCCCAGGTCAGGTTGCCCCGGATCACCCCCAGGGTGGCCCGGGCCAGGCTGATGGCGTCCGGCACGGCGCCGAGATCGTCACGCAGCACGATCAGGTCCGCGGCGCTGATCGCCACGTCAGTGCCGGTGCCCAGGGCGATCCCCAGGTCGGCCGCGGCCAGGGCAGGCCCGTCGTTGACCCCATCGCCGACCATGGCCACCCGGTGGCCCTGGGCCTGCAGATCCCGGATCACCGTCACCTTGTGATCGGGTAGCGCCCCGGCGATCACCTCATCGGTGCCGGCCTGGGCCGCGACGGCCTGTGCGGTGGCCTGGCTGTCCCCGGTCAGCAGCACGGTGCGCAGGCCGAGGCTGCGCAGCTGCGCGACGGCCGGGGCGGCGGATGCCTTGACGGTGTCGGCCACCGCGACCGCGCCGCGCACCTGGCCATCCCACCCGGCTAGCACCACGGTGCGACCAGACTGCTCCCAGCGGCGGCACTCACCGGCCAGGTCCGCTGGGATGACCAGGCCCAGATTGGTGAACAGGTGCTCGCGCCCGATGGTCACATCGTGGCCATCCACCGACCCGCGGGCCCCCAGCCCAGGCATGGCCAGAAAACCGTCCGCCTGCGGCAATGTCCCCGGTTCCTGGTGGGCCGCCGCGGTGATGGCCGCGGCCACCGGATGCTCTGATGCCTGCTCCACCGCCCCGGTCAGTCTGAGGAGCACCTCGCGGTGCACGCCATCAGCGGCCAGCACATCGGTGACCGCCATGCCCGCGGTGGTCACCGTCCCGGTCTTGTCCAGCAGCACTGTGTCCACTGCGCGCGAGGCCTCCAACGCCTCGTAGCGCTTGATGAAGATGCCCAGCCGCGCGCCCCGCCCACAGGCCACCATCAGCGCCGCCGGGGTGGCCAGGCCCAGCGCGCACGGGCAGGCGATGATCAGCACGGCCAGCGCGGCACTGAACGCGCGCTCGACCGAGCTGCCCGCCAGCAGCCAGCCGGCCAGCGTCAGCCCGGACGCCACCAGCACGGTGGGCACGAACACCCCGCAGATCTGGTCAGCCAGCCGCTGAATGGCGGCCTTCTGCGACTGGGCCTGCTCCACCAGGGCGACCAGGTGCGCAAGCTGGGTGTCGCGGCCCACCTTGACCGCACGCACCACCAGCCGCCCGGACACGACTACCGTGCCCGCGGCCACCATGTCCCCCTCGGCCGCGTCGGCCGGGACAGATTCCCCGGTCATCATGCTGCGGTCCACCGCGGACTGCCCGAACTCCACCTCACCGTCCGCGGCTATCCGCTCCCCGGGCCGGACCACGAACCGCTGCCCCACCCGGAGCGCCGCGACCGGGACCTTGTGTTCGGTCCCGTCTAGCTCCAGCACACACGCGTCCTGCGCGCCGGCCGCGGCCAG
Source organism: uncultured Actinomycetes bacterium (assembly GCA_963758575.1). Taxonomy (GTDB): domain Bacteria; phylum Actinomycetota; class Actinomycetes; order Streptosporangiales; family Streptosporangiaceae; genus RYN-230. The sequence continues at coordinate 22,839 of CAVWWE010000006.1, read as the reverse complement.
CTCCCGCATCGCGTCCCCGGCGTCCCGCCGCGCCTTAGCCTCATACACCCGGCCCGCCAGCAGGAACGTGGTCACCGACGCGGCCACCTCCAGGTAGATGCCGCCGCCGGACGCGTGCAGCAGCAGATACCACGTGCTCAGCCGCCCCTGCCCGCGGTCCAGCACGAACATCGCGTACACCGACCAGCCGCAGGCCGCGATGATGCCCAGCGACACCAGCGTGTCCATTGACACCGACCGGTGCCGGGCGTTCCGCAACGCGGCCTGATGGAACGGCCACGCACACCACCCGACCACCGGCGCGGCCAGCACGATCAGCACCCACTGCCAGCCGGGGAACCGCGACCAGGGGAACAGCGACCACAGCACCGACAGGTCGCTGAGCGGAATGAACAGCACCAGCGCCACGATCAGCCGCCGCCGCAGGTCAGCCACCCGGGCCGCGTCCGCCCCAGCGGCCGCCCCCGGCTCAGCCCCCGCCTCGGCAGCACCGGCGCCAACCATCTCGGCGTGGTAACCAGCCTGCTCGACCGCGTCGATGAGCTGCTGCACCGGCACCGCCGCCGGTACGGTCACGCTGGCCCGCTCGGTCGCCAAATTCACCGTGGCCGTGACACCGTCAACAGCGTTAAGCCTTTTCTCGACCCGGGCCGCGCACGACGCGCACGTCATCCCCACGATCGAAAATTCCAGCTCCAGGGGCGCGGATGATGCCTCCCCCGTGACCGCCGCAGATGACACCTACGTAATCCCGTCTTCCAGCGCTAACCCAGCCAGCCATTCCGGATTCCGTCACGCCCGCCAGTAGCGGCACGTCCAGCTGGACCTGCGGCGCTAGCGGAGCAGCAGCCCGGGTACCTGGCCGCCATGCCTGGGAAGCTACACGACGAAAGTAAAGCTAAGTTCAACGTGGCAAAAATGTAATCTTCATCATTACTGGAAATACCCCGCGAGGGTTTCACACATACCACTAGGGGGTTTCAACAATACCCCTGGGGGGTTTAGCGTGACCGCTTTCCGCCCAGTAGCATCACGGTGTTATGCGGCAGCACGAAATGCGAGGGGGCTGAGGTGGCCGGGCCATCCTGGCTGGCCGGGCTGCTCGCCGCCGCCATGATCCTCCTCGCCGGCTACGCCGCTAGCCGTCTGGCCGCCGCCCGCCTGCTGCGGACACCAGCCGAGGCCGACACTGACGCACTGCACGCCCTCATGGGCACAGCCATGGCCGGCATGTTCCTTCCCGAGCTCCGCGTGCTGCCCAGCAGCGCCTGGGCAGTGGTGTTTGGCGCGGCGGGCACCTGGTTCGCGGCTGGCGCCATCCGCGCCCGCCGGACCGCGCCGCGCCCGTGGCAATGCCGGTTCCCCGTTCCGCACCTGGTGGAATGCATGGCCATGCTGTACATGCTGCTGGCACTGCCGGCCGGGCCGCGCACGCCAGCAATGGCTATGCCCGGGATGGCCAGCCCAGCCGCGGCAGCGGGTTTCCCAGCGCTGGCGCTGGTCCTGGCCCTGTTCATGCTCGGCTACCTGCTCTGGACCACGGACCGGCTGGCCACTGGCGCCCGGGCCGCAGCAGCCCCGGCCACCACGCCCCAAACCCAGCCTCGGCCCCTGGTCACCGTCCCGGCCGGACCGTCTGGCCAGGTCGCTCATCTGGCCAGCCCCACCGGCACACCAGGCGCCACCGAGGCGCCAGAACCGCGCCCGCCGTCCGGGCATCCACTGCTCGCCGTGCGGTACGCAGAGTGCAGCAAGATCGTGATGAGCATCGCCATGGGCTACATGCTCATCACCATGCTCTGATCCGCTGCCGGGGATCGATTGTCCAGGGCCTGCCCGACGGCGTAAGCCTTGAGCCAGCGGCGACGACCGGTCAGCCGTCCAGGCTGAGCACCATGGTCGGGCGTTCAATAACGTGGTCTTCGCGCAGCGGGCGGACCGCGGTGCCGATGGCGAAGAACTCGGTGGTGTGCGAACCCCAGGTGTGGCTGTGCTGCCGGAGCTGCACGCCGACGATGCCCTCCGCGTGCAGCTGCTCGGCCTCGTCCTGCATCCGGCTCATGGCCAGCTCCCGGGCGTCGTACAGGGCCTGGGTGAACTGCTCCAGCTCAACGTTGCGGCCGATGTTGCTGACCTTGTTGCCCAGCCGCTGGTGCGCGATGTGGTACACGCAGGTGCCCATCACCATGCCGAGCGGGGCGTAACCGGCCCGGATCAGCGTCCAGAAGTCCTGCCCGGACAGGTCCGAGGTGAACGGCTGCTTCTTGTTGTTGCGCCACTCCGTGACGCCCCCGCCGCCCGCGCCCGGCTCGGCCTTGACCGCCGTGCCGACCGCGATGAACTCGGCGATGTCGCTGCCGAACTCCTTCAGCTCGACATCCAGCCGGACCCCGACGATGCCGTCCGCGCCGAGCGCGTCGGCTTCAGCCTCCATCCGGGTCATGGCCAGCTCGCGGGCGTGGTACATGGCCTGCGACAGCACGTCGAGTTCCTGGTTCCGGCCCCAGCGGCCGACCTGCAGCCCGACGTGGTAGATCGAGCTGCCCAGCACCAGCCCGAGCGGGCGGAACCCGGCCTCCCGGACCAGCAGGAACTCGTTCACCGACAGATCTGAGGTGAAGATCGCGCCGGGCCGCCCCGGCCGCAGCTCAGCCAGCCTGCGGATGGCATCCTGCGGGACGCCTTCCGCGCTCAGCTCAGTGCTCTGCTGGTCGGTCATCATCTCTCCTCAGATACGTTCAATCAGCGCCCCAGCTTGACCCGGGCGGCCTGCCGACGCTGCGGGTCGAGCGACAGGATGGCGAGGGGCGGCGGTGGCTTGGCCTCGGTGGCGAACCGCACCGTGGCCGTGCCGATGATGGTCACTTCCACGATGTGATCCTTGCCGTGTTCCTGCATCGGGCACTCCCGGTCGTGCACCCGCATGTCCATCCGGGACACCACGACGGCCTCGCCGCCGAGCCGCCGCACGTCCCGTTCCAGTTGCTGCCGCGCGTCATGCCGGCTGTCGTTGACCAGTTCGGTGTACCCGACCACCTCGGCGTTGCCCGCGCCCCAGCGGGTCTGCCCGACGGTCAGCCAGTCGTCGTGCCGGGCGCCGACCGAGATGCCCAGCGCCAGCCCGGCCGGCACGTAACCGGCGTGGATCAGCTTGGCGAAGTCCTGCCCGGACAGGTCCGAGCTGAACGGCTGCTTGAGCGGCACCGCCCCGGGCGCCCGGACCGCGGTGCCGATGGCCTTGAACTCCAGGCCGCCCGCCGGGAACGAGCCGATGCTCAGGGTGACCCCGACGATGCCGTGCCCGCCCAGCGCGGCGCACTCTTCCTGCATCCGGCTGATGGCCTGGTGCCGGGCATCGTACATGGCCTGGGTCAGCGGGCCGAACGAGCCGTAGCCGCCCTGCCCGGACACCTGGGTCACGCTGCGGTAGGCCTGCGCGTACCCGTAGCCGGACCACGCGCCAGGGCAGTTGTACCCGCCGGTGAAGCCGATGTTGTAGACGGCCGCGCCGAGCACCTGGCCGACCGGCTCGAAGCCGACGCCGCGGATGGCCGCGAACTCGTCGCTGGTAAGCGCGGAACCCCAGGTCCCGCTCTGCCGGATGTCCGCCAGCCGGGCCCGGGCAGCCGTGGGCAGGTCACTGCCCGCGCGGTCCTCGGCCACCGTGCGCCCCTTCCGGCATCGTCGCAGAACCAACGATACCCGCCGGTCCCCTAATCACCGATGATCGCGGGTCAAGCGCACCCGTCTGATCGCGGGCAGGCTCAGTCGTCGTCGGCTTCATCCCACTCTTGGTTCCGCTCCCGGACCAGCTCCAGGGCGTCCTCGGCTTCTTCCTTGCTGGCGTACGGCCCCAGCCGGTCCTTGCCCGGGCAGCCCGCGCCATGCTCGACCGTATTGTGGGTGAGGCAGTACCACCAGGCATCGTCATCGCTCATGCGCACTAGACTCGCAGACCATGGCGACTCTGCTCCACCCTGGCCGGCTCTCCCCGCCGCGCCGCGTGCCGGCCAGCATCCCACGGCCGGAGTACGTGGGCCGCAAGTACCCGAAGACCGGCGAACCGGACGTCAAGGACGCCGGCACCATCGAGCGGATGCGGGTGGCCGGCCAGCTGGCCGCCCAGGCCCTGCAAGAGGTCGGCCGGCATGTGGCGCCCGGGGTGACCACTGACGAACTGGACCGGGTCGGCCACGAGTTCCTCGTCGAGCACGGCGCCTACCCCAGCACGCTGGGCTACCGCGGCTATCCCAAGTCGCTGTGCACCTCGCTGAACGAGGTCATCTGCCACGGCATCCCGGACGACACGGTGATCGCCGATGGGGACATCGTCAACGTGGACATCACCGCGTACCTGAACGGCGTGCACGGGGACACCAACGCCACGTTCCTGGCCGGCGACGTGGACGAGGAGTCGCGGCTGCTGGTGGAGCGCACCCACGAGGCCATGATGCGCGGCATCCGGGCGGTGGCGCCGGGCCGCCCGCTGAACGCGATCGGCCGGGTGATCGAGTCCTACGCGCGCCGGTTCGGCTACGGGGTGGTCCGCGACTTCACCGGGCACGGTATCGGCACCACGTTCCACTCCGGCCTGATCGTGCCGCACTTCGACGACCCCGGCGTGCACCTGATCATGGAGGAGGGCATGACGTTCACCATCGAACCCATGCTCACCCTGGGTACGATCGCCTATGACGTGTGGGACGACGGCTGGACCGCGGTCACCAAGGACCGTAAGCGGACCGCCCAGTTCGAGCACACGCTGCTGGTCACCGGTAGCGGCTACGAGATCCTCACGCTGCCCTAGCCGTGGCCAGCCGGGTGCGCGGGCACCCGGTCGCCCGGGTGCCCGCGCGCCGGTCACCGGCCGCTAGTGGGCAAGCGCGCTGACCAGCTTGAACCCGTTGACGGTGCCCAAGCCGCTGGCCATGTCGTAACCCGGCACGGCGTCGAAGCCAGGCACCGTGAAGGTGTGGCCGTTCTGCGTGAACGTCACGGTGTTGTTGCCGATGGTGATGTCGGGGATCCCAGCCGACCCGGAACCGAGGGCGTACAGGCTGGGGTTGAGCAGGCCGAGGTCGTGGTGCGCCGCCTGATCGGCGATGGCCACGATGCCGGCGAACTGCGGCGACGCCTCGCTGGTGCCGCCGACGATGTTGAACGCCGGGGGCTGCCCGGCGAAGGACCAGTACACGAGTGCCCCACCGTTGACGGCGGCACTCAGGCTCATGTCCGGCGTCCCGCGCCACCGGCCCACGATGCCGGCCACGCTGTTCTGGTAGCTGGGCCGGCCGAACACGTGGGACGGCCCGCCGCTGCCCGCCGCGGCAGTGCCGAACACGGTGCTCTCGTTCCACACGTTGTCCGGCAGCACCCGGTTGCCCTGGGCGTTGAGGTGCAGTTGCAGGCCGCCGACCGAGGTCACCAAGGGATCACTCGAGGGCCAGTCGACCACCCGGTGGGTGTACAGGGTCACGCCGTTGAAGTGGAAACTCGATACACCCTCGTCGCCTGAAGCCGCGAGCATGGTCACGTGGTGCGCCAGCGCGTTGAAGTTCGCGCTGCGCAGCCTGAAGATCGCCTGCGGGCTCGGGAAGGTTTCCTCGGTCGCCCCGAAGCTCTGCGAGATGACGTCGCCGAGGTGGTGGTTGATCGCGAAGTTCTCGGCCGCCACGATCTGCGGGAAGCCAACCGTGCCCTCGGTCTCGGCCACCGGCGTCTCGAGCAGCACGATGTTGGCGCCGGGCGCCATCGCGTGCGAGTACTCGACGTCGAGCGACGTCTCTTCCGCCCAGCCGACCATGGTCGAGTTGCTCGGGTCGAAAGGGGGCACCGCGCCGACCGGCTGCAGCACCCTGAAGTGCGGGGGCGGCGGCAGGTGGAAGGCCCGGTCGAAGGTGGCCAGGTCGGCCCGGATCGTCGGCGAGCCGAACGAGTCGACGATGATGATCGTCTTCCCGGCGCCGTTAAGCCCCCGGGCGTACAGCGGCTTTAGGTTGTAGGCCTGCTGGAACTGCGCCGGCCGGTAGCAAGCGAACCCTGTCTGCTCCAGGCACTGCGCCGTGGTGGGCGGCTGCGACCAGTGCGCGCCGCCGAGCACGACGGCCATGGGCGCCGCGACCGCGACCCGGCTGGCGGGCGCGGCACGCGATGCTCCAAGTGCCCCGAAGGCCGCGATCAGGGCCAGGCTGGCGACGGCGCCGAGCAGGCGATAACGCATTTCCCACCTCCTGTGTCAGCCTCCGCTGCACCAGCAGCACCAAGGCGTTACAGGCGGAACAGTGCACCCTCCTTTGCGGTAGCTCGCTTCGCGACGCGATGACTACGCCTTAAATGCGCACAGCCCTGGGCCACAGTCGTTGCGGCGGGGGAATTGCATACGGACAATACTCGTGCGCGGGTTCGGGCGTCAATGCCCAGGTGGGAACCGTGATCACCGCGTCTCACCTTCGCCGGCGCTACTGGACGGGATTTCAGGAACCTGGCTGCAGGCGACCCGAAGAAAGGCACATTAAATGTGGGAGACGCCTGGCCGCATCTACTCCTTCCTAGTAACCGCGCACGGCGAATTCCGCTGCCGAAATGACAGATTCGCCGACTGGCCACGGGGCATGGTGGATCCCCGGCCAGGGTACGCCGCGCGGCCGCTCTCTCAGGCCGGACGGCTTCGCCAGCGCAACGCCAGTACCGCGCCGATGACGAGCAACAGCAGCGCAGCCACCATCGCGGCGCCGGCCAGCGTCAGCTTGGTGGTGGAGTGGTGCACGGCGTCGATGACCCCTGGTGCTCGCCCGGGCGCGAAGCGGGCGGAGACGGCCAGTGACCCGGGCCCGGTGGGCGCGGCGACCGGGACCTTGGCCAGCGCGGCCGCCTGGTGCAGCGCGCCGTCCGGGTTGATCAGCCCGAAGCCGACCTGCGGTGACCAGCCGCCGCGCGGGTGATTCCGGGCTGACCTCGCGATGGCCAGGTCGACCAGGCTGGCCGGCAGGTGCGGGTAGACCGACTTGATCAGCGCCACGGTCGCGGTCAGCCAGGCCGCCGACGAGAGGCTGTCGAACATCTCATATCCCCGGCCGAGCGGCCCGGACACAGTGAGCGCGTTGGCCGGCGCGGTGACCAGGATGGACTCGTTGGCCGGGTAGCGCATGCCGTGCGGAGGCTTGGGCAGCCCGGGCAGCACGACCGAGGCCGCGCCGAGCACCCCAGGCAGGCTGTCCGGGACCGTGCTCACCGACGGCGGCGCGTTCCGGAAGGTGAACTCGGGGCTGATCACCACCGCGTTCCTGGCCGTCGCGTACTCAACCGCGCTGTCCAGTACGGCGTCGTCCCGGAACGACTCCTCGGACACGTAGATGACCTGGGCGCCGTGGCCGGCCGCGTACCTGATGGCGGCGCCGATCTCGCGCTGCCAGGTGCCGGCGCCCGCCCGGTTAGGGATCTTGATGGACAGGATCCGGGCGGCGGGCGCCAGGCCGACCGTGCCAGCCGGGTTGCTCCCGCTCGGCCCGCGCCCGGCCACGGCCGACGCGAACACCGTGCCCTCCGCGAGCGTGTCCCCGGCGACGTTGCCGAACGACGGGCCGGTGGTCACCACGCCAGCCAGGCCGGGGGCGGATGGGGCGACGCCGCCGTCGAGCACCGCCACGGTCACGCCCTGGCCCTTGCTGATCTGGAGGGCGGCCCGCAGGTCGCGGGTCAGTTGCCGGGTGGCCGACGAACCGAAGCCGGAACTGGCCGGGGCCGCCGGCCCGGCCTGCGCGGGCGCGGCGGGCGCGGCGGTGAGAGCCAGCAGGCTGACCGGGGCGGCGGCCAGCGCGGCCCGGCACACGCGGCGGCTCAGCATCGGATGTCCGTCCGCGAGCACGGCGGCCCGCCCGCGGTGAGCACGGTGATCAGCTGGCTCAGCACGCCGCTGCCCAGCCGCCCGGGCTCGGTGGTCAGGTCGCCGGTGCCGCGCCGGCCGTCAGTGAACCCGGCCGCGTACAGGAAGGCGTACGGCCCGTTGCCGGGTTCCGCGTGGAACCAGCCGCGCTGCGCGTCGCCGTATCTAGCCGCCCGGGTGCCCGGGAAGCTCACCGCCCGGACCCCGGCGTGCCCCGGCTGGATGAGAAGGTCGGATACGGCGCTCTGCGCCGCGGATGTGCTGCGCATGACGACGACGCCGACCGTCACGGTCAGCGATCCGGATGCGTCGGTGTAGCTGGCGCGCAGCACGGTCTGGCAGCCGCGGGCACCGAAGATGGCCGCGACCGCCGGGTCGAGCGCGGCCGCGCAGGATGTGGCGGGCGCGATGCCCACCCGCCGCGCCGTGGTCTGCTGCTGGCCCGCGCTGCGGTAGCTGATCGTGGCCGGGAACAGCCAGCGCCGGCAGCCGCCGCCACCGGCTGGCGATCTCGGCCCGGCCCGCGGCGGCCGCTTCCGCCGCGGTGGCCGGCAGGCTGAGCTCGGCGTGTAACGCGAACCCGCCGATGGCTAACCCGGCCACCCCGGTCAGGGCCAGCACGATCAGCAGCGGGGTGTGCCAGCGCGGGCGGCGCACCTGCGCGGGCGGGATGGCGGCCGGGGCCGCTACCGGCATTAGCGGGGGTTCATCCGCATGATCGGACACGCTCAAAAAGGTACGGCCGGCTAGCCGGAAAAGCGCGGTTTGGCACGTTACGGTCAGGTCTCGGTACCGGGCTCCGGTTCGGCGCCGGGCGGCCCTTCAGCCCCAGCCGCCAGTTCTGGGCCGGCCACGCTCTCCGCGCTGATCCGCTTGGGCTCCGCCGGGTCCGCCGGTCCGGCCAGCTCCCCCGTCGCGGCCCGGCCTGGGTCCGCCGGTTCCAGTAGCTCGATCAGCCCCACGTTGCGCATTGGTGTCAGTGTCCCGGCGCCGTACCGTGCCGCCGGGACGGCCGGGCCCACCATGGCCAGCCGCCGCCGGTCGCGTGCCGCGCGCGCGGTCAGCAGGGCCAGCACCACCAGCGCGATGATCACCCCGGCGGCGCCCGCCGCCGCCACCCCGGCCAGCACCGCGATCCGCGCCGGGTCGCGGTGGGTGACCTGGACCGGGCCGGGCGCGGTCGCGAAGTGGCCGCGGGCCGCCAGCCCGGCGGCCCGCCGGGCCGTGGCCAGCCGCCCGGCCGCGTGCAGCGCCGCCACCGCGTCCACCTCGCCGAACCCGGTCGACGGGCTGTACCCGCCCGCCGGGCGGCGCCGCGCCGAGCTGATCAGCGCCTGCGCCACCTGTACCGGGGACAGCCGGGGGTAGGCCGACCGGATCAGCGCCGCCACCCCGGCCACGAACGCCGACGCTGGGCTGGTCCCGCTGGCCTGCAGGTAGTTGCCGCCCGGGCCGGCCCCGATGATGCTCACCCCGGGCGCGGACAGCTCCACCGACGAGTTCCGGTCGGAGAAGGACGCCCGCAGGCCCGCCTGGTCCACCGCCGCGACCGAGATCACCCCGGTGAACGCGGCCGGGTACGAGTACGGCGTGTAGCCCGGGCCGGGGCGGCCGCTGTTCCCGGCGGACGCCACCACCAGTACGCCGTGCGACACCGCGTAGCCCAGCGCCGCCTGCATGCCCCGGGTCGCGTCGCCGGTGCCCAGCGACATGTTGATCACCTGGGCGCCGTGCTGGGTGGCGTACCGGATGCCGTCGTCGATGGCGTTGGCATACCGCGGGTTCGAGTTGTACACGCCCAGCCCCGGCTCCTGGTCATCCAGGATGACCCGGACCGACAGCACCCGGGCCGCCGGGGCGACGCCGATGATGCCGTCGTCATCGCCGGGGCCGCTGCCGTGGCCAGCGATGAGCGAGGCGATGAACGTGCCGTGCAGGTGCGGCGGCTGGTACCCGGGCGGGTCCGCGCCCAGTGTGTAGTCCGGCCCGGTGGTCACCGAGCCGGCCAGGTCGGCCGCGGTCGCGTCCACGCCGGTGTCCAGCACGGCCACCGTCACCCCGCGGCCCTGGCTCAGCCGCCAGGCGGCCGGTGCCTCGATGGCCTGCAGCTGCGGCTGCTCGGCCGTCCGCACCTGGGCCGCCTCGCTGCCCGGGCCCTGGGCCGCGGCGCCGGTGAGCACCGTGATCCCGGCCAGCGCTAAGCCGGGCGCGGCCAGCCGGGCCCGGCGGCTCAGCACGACCACTGCCGGGCCGCCGCGCAGTCCACCACTGCGGGCCGGTTCAGCGGGGCCAGGATCGCGTCGGCCAGCTGCCGCGCCGCGGCGAAGGCGGTCGGGTTGTACTGGCCGGTGGCGGCGGCCGGCCGGCCGTCCGCGTAGCCGGCCACGGTCAGCAGCACGTACGGCCCGTCTTGTTGCGCGCTGGCCGCCTGCCGGGCGCCGTCCGCGAACCGGGCCGCCGCCGTGCCCGGGAACGCCAGCGCGCGCAGCGCGGCCCGCGGCGGCCGGGCCGAGGGCAGCCCGCGGTCGAACGCCTGGGCTTTGGCCGCGCTGGGGAACGCGAGTACCCCGGTGGTGTAGACGACTCCTTGCAGCTCATCGACGTAGCTGGCGCGCAGGCCGGCCCGGCAGCCGTCGCGGCGGGCCGGGCCGGCCAGCGCCGGGTCCAGCGCGGCCGCGCACGTCTCGTGCGGTGAGATGCCGACCCGGCGGGCGGTGTCGTTGTTCAGCAGGCTGGTGGTGTAGCCCAGGGTGGCCGGGAAGATCCGGCCCGCGGGCCAGGTCCGCCACCGGCGGGCCACCGCCACCGCGGCCGCCGCGGCGCGCTCCGCCGCGGTGGGCGGCCGGGTCTGCTGCGCGATCGCCGCCCGCCCGGCCAGCACAGCCACGACCAGGCAGCACACCCCGCCGCACGCGGTAGAGAGAGATGGCCAGCCGGCGATGGCGGGCCCGCGCGGGGGGCGGGCTGGTCCCGGCGTCGTGGTCAGCCCACGCCTGGCCGGGACCCGGTTGGTTCACCTGCCAAGCGTACCGCCGGCGGTGGCTGGTCACCGGGTGCCGAGCGGCCGTGATCGAGCGTGTGCCGGCCGGGCAGCCAGGCCAGCCACCTCGGGAAATACCAGGTGCGCTCGCCGCACAGGGCCAGCGCGGCGGGCACCAGGATGCCGCGCACCACGGTCGCGTCGATCAGCACCGCGAACGCCAGCCCAACGCCGATCATCTTCAGGTCGATGATGGACAGCGTCGCGAAGATCGAGAACACCGCCACCATGATCACCGCCGCGCTGGTCACCACGCCGGAGCAGGCCGCGATGCCGCCCACCACCGCGTCGCGGTGCGGCTTGCCCGCGGACCGCAGCTCGCGGATCCGGCTCAGGATGAACACGTGGTAGTCCATGCTCAGCCCGAACAGGAACACGAACATGAACAGCGGCACCCAGTCGATGATCGCGCCGAACGAGGTGAAGCCGAGCAGGCCCTGCAGCCGGCCGTCCTGGAAGATCAGCGTGATCAGGCCGTAGGCCGCGCCGACCGACAGCAGGTTCAGCCCGATCGAGATCAGCGGGATGAGCAGTGACCGGAAGGCCAGCGTGAGCAGCACCAGGGCGAGCAGCGCCACCACGGCGAACACGATCGGCGTGCGGGAGTGCAGCGCGGCGCTGAAGTCGTAGCCGTTGGCCGTGTCCCCAGTGACCGCGTAGCTGGCCCCGGGCACCTTGCCGATCGTGCCGGGCAGGATCCGGTCGCGCAGCGCGAGCAGCGCGTTCCGGGACACCGTGTCCGAGCCGTTGCCGGCCAGCGGGACCGTGATCACCATGCCGCGGCCGTCGCCGACCAGCTGGGCGGTGACCGGCCGGTGGATCACCCCGTGGGCGGACGCCGTGGCCTGCAACGCGGCCACCTCGGACCGCATGGCCCGGCCGGATACGTCGCCACCGGTCACCACCACCTGGGCCGGGGCGGGCCGGCCAGGGAAGGCGTGCTGGATCCGGTCCAGGGTGTGCACCACCGGCAGCCGGGACGGCAGGTCGATGGGTGGGGTGCCGGTGCGCATGCCCAGCGCGGGCGCGGCCAGCGCGAGCAGGCCGAGTGCGGCCGCGCCGCCGAACAGCAGCGGCCTGCGCACCACCCGGCGGACCACCGCGGCCCACACCCGCGATGGCCGGGCCTGGGTGCGGTGCCGGCCGAGGAATGGGATCCGGCCCCGGTCCGCCCACGGCCCGAGCAGCGAGAGCAGCGCGGGCAGGAACGTCAGCGAGCCGACGACGGCCACGCCGACCACCATGATGGTGCCGACCGCGATCCCGGTGAACAGGTCGATCCCGGTCAGCAGCAGCCCGGCCATGGACACCATCACGGTCAGCCCGGAGACCAGGATGGCCCGGCCGGAGGTGGCGGCCGCGGTGGCCAGTGCCCCGGGGAAGGAGGCACCGGCCGCCCGTTCCTCGCGCTCCCGGCGCAGGTAGAACAGCGAGTAGTCGACGCCGACCGCCATCCCGATGATCAGCACCACCTCGGCCGTGCTGGAGCCGATGGGCAGCCACCGGCTGGGTATCGCGAGCAGCGACACCGCGACCATCACCGCGCTGCCGGCCAGCAGCACCGGGATGCCCGCCGCGATCAGCGCGCCGAACACCGCGATCAGCAGGATCAGCGTGATCGGTACCGAGGTCAGCTCGGCCTTGTGGAAGTCCTGGCTCATCACCGTGTTGGCGGCCTGGTCGGTGCTGGCATCACCGGCCTCCTGGACCAGCAGGCCCGGATGGCGGGCCTGCACCCGGGCCACCGCGGCCAGGTCCGCGTTGACCGTGCTGTCTGCCCTGGCGTTCGGCCCGGCCACCTGGAACGTGACCAGGGCGGTGCGCCCGTCGGCCGAGATCAGCGCCTGGCCGCCCGGACTGAGCGGGGACCGGATGTCCGCCGCCGCCCGGGGCAGCCGGTTCAGCGCGCTGACCACCTCGGCCACTGCGCCGCGCAGCGCCGGGTCGTGTGCGTACGTGCTGCCCGGGCCGCCGTGCCGGGCCTGGATGAGCACGCTCTCCGCGGGCGGCGTGACCACGCCCAGCTTGCTCAGCATCTGCTCGGCCTGGCCGGACTGGCCCGGGTCATACTGCGGCTGGCTCTGCGTGCCGAGGAAGTGCCCGCCGAGCAGCGCCACCGCCGCCAGCACCAGCCAGCCCGCGATCACGGCGATCCGGTGCCGTGCGCTCCAGCACGCGATCCGCTCCACCATCGGCCGCTGCGGCCGCCCACCGGGACCAGGCCCACCGGGACCAGGCCGCCCGCCGGGGCCGCGCCGCCCCGGATCCGGCTGGGGTTCCGCGGCTGGCGCCGGCGGCAGTTCCGGCAGCGGGTTACGCACCTGGGGCAGGGCAGGGTTGAGCAGCTCGCGCATCTGGCCTCGCGGGATCGGGAGGGCTGACTAGCACGGCAGTCGTGTCTGACGCACATGTCAGGGATCCCCGACAGGATGCCAGATTTTTCTGACACTGACGTCAGCGTCCAGGGATTCTCCGAACTTTTACAGCTAACCCCCAGCTTTCCTGGATGCGCAGGTGAGGGGCGGTGCCCCTGTAGCTCAGGTGGCCACAGTGACTGCTGATGCACCCACCCCGTCGCCCGGTGCGGGCCTTAGCCGCGCGGCGGATCGCAGCGCGGCGCGGGCCCGCTGTAGCGGGTCTTACTCGGCGTGGCCACCCGGTAGTCGGGTGCCCACCGGCCATTCCACAGTTCATCCCACACCGGGGTCGTCCCATCCAGGGATCCCGCCTGCTGGCAGACCGTCCAGGCCAGCGCGCCGTAGGGCAGCTCGCCGGTCACCCGGGACGACCAGCCGGGGCCGGAGCGCACCCGGAGCCCGGCGGTGGCGGTGGCCTGGTAGGGGTAGGCACAGCGGGGCAGCGGGAAGCTGTAGCTGGTCTTGGACGGGGTGCTCAGGTAGTAGTCGCTGACGTAGCTGCCGTCGGCGAGCTTGTCCCACAGGTGGGTGCTGAGGATGGCGGTGCCGGGTGCCTGGCAGACCACCGGCACGGTGGCATTGGGTGGGTACGTTTTGACCAGCCGGTACGACGTGGCCGGGCCGGTCCGGGCGTTGAGCCCCCGCGAGGTGACCACCCGGTAGGCATGGCTGACTGTGGCGGCGGGGGCGTCAACCCGGTCGCTGTCGATGCGGATGGTGACTCCGCCGTAGGTCGCGTTGTGCGGGCCAATATCCTGCTTGGCCCGCTGGTGGCTGGCCCACTGGCCGTTTGCGACGCCGGCCCACCCGGTCAGCGCCGTGTTCCCGTCCCAGCTGGCCACCCAGAGCGCGTCCGGCCGGCCAAATGAGGTGGCGGCGTACTGGCCGGATACGTCCTGCCCGCCCGCGCCGAGCGACAGGTAGACGCCGGCCAGGAAGCCGAGCCGGTGCAGTTCCCCGGTCCACGCCGAGATGAATCCGAGCACGGCGCCGGGGCAGCTGGCACCGGTTGTCGAGTACGGCGCGAGGTAGTCATAGATGATGCTGCCGCTGCGCATGCCCAGAGCTTTGGCCTTCCGGGCCGCGTTGTCGGCCGCGCCGGTGCCCTCGCTCGCGGCCGCGGCATGCTCGATCGCCTCCGGGTCAGACTTGACCGCCGGGGCCGGGCCCTGCCGGCACGACGGCTGCAAGCCGACGTAGAGCGGGAGCAGCCGCCAGCCCTGTGCGGACACCGTGGTAACCCATTTCGCGGTCAGGTTCGGTTGGCCGCACCGGCGGTTGACCCCGCCGATATACACACCGATGGCCCGGAACCGGGAATGAGCATGCCAGGCCGCCATCCCGTGCAGCGACGGTGCGCTGCAGGTGTCGAAGGCCGCCCCGGTGAACTCGGTCGCGGCCGCCCCGGCCGGGTAGCCGATGGTGGCTCGCGACGGCTTCGGCAGCAGCTCGACGTCCAGGTAGTCCTGGTCGATATCGAGCGCGGTGCCGCCGAACTTCTGCGTGACGTTGCCGTTGTACTGGTGCGCCCGGTGCTGATGGCCCCATTGACCAGCATGCAGTACCGGATCCTGGGTGTTGGCCTGACCGTTCCACAGCGCGTCGAAAATGACGTCGGGTTCCGGGTAGCTGCCGGCCTGCCGGGCCAGGGCGGCTATTCCAGACAACGAACTGCTGTACACGCCGGACAGGAACCCCAGCTGGTGCAGGCGGGTGGTCCAGGCGGCCAGGAACTGGACCACCCGGGGCGACTGATGACCGCCGCGGTAGGCCTCCATGTCGTAGTAGATCGGGGTCTGCGGCCCGAAGCCGAGCCGCTCCGCCTGGGCCGCGGCATCGTTCGCCGCGGCGGTGCCCTGGCCGGCCGATGATTTGTTCAGCTCACCGAACTCGGCCTGCGGCCCCACGTACAGCGGGAGGAAATGCCAGCCCTGGGCGGCCTCGGTGGTCAGCCAGGAACGGGTCAGGTTGGGCTGCGCGCAGGCTTCGTCCGAGCCGCCGAGGTAGACCCCGATGGCGTCGTAGGGAGAATGCGCGCGCCACGCGCTCATCGCGGCTTCGCTCGGCGCGGTACAGGTGTCGAAGCCGAGCCCGTGGTAGCTGGTTGACCCGGACGGCAGCGGCGCGTTCAGTGCGGCCCGCCCGGCCCGGGCCGGGTCCTCGTGCAGGCCCCGGCCCAGTGCGGCGTGGCCCAGGATCCGGCGGATCTGCCCGGGGTTCCGGCGGTAGGTGGCCACGATGTGCACCCGCCCGCTGGTGACGGTGATCTGCCTGGTGACCGGGTTCTCGGCCGCCTGCGGCGCGGCGCCGCGGGCAGCGGGCTCGATGAGCATTGCTTCGGTCGTCCCGACAATCGAGCTAGGGCATGTCTCATTCCGCGCGGGGGTGCCCAGATACATGGCATGCTGGTCGAACCGGACGCATGTCCGCGGGTGCTGGGCGAGGTTTATCACCCGCCAGCCGGGCGGAACCTCGAACGAATGCCCGAGATATGTCACCGTCTTAATCCGGTGCTGGGTCACGGCCGCGACTGCGCCCCGGGCGGGAAGTACGGGTAGCAGCGCCAGCGAAATGGCTAGGGCAGCAGGGACGGAAGTCCAGGACCATACGGCGGCGCGGCCAAGCCTGCCCCGGACCCGCGAGTACATCAAGCTGCTCCCCCCAGTCAGAAACCAGCCGCGCTTAGCGGCAATCCCCGGGAGCGGCTTTCCGGCCAGTCAATTTCAGGCCGGGCACCCAGGGTGGTGTGCGAAATACATGTCAGCCTCAGCACGTAATCCACCGCGCAGCTGAGTGCGCGCCGTTACCGGCATGGCAACCGTGATCACGGGAGGGAGCGTAGTGTCCCAATACGCCCGAATGCACCGCGACACGCGGGGATTCCGGCCAGTATTAGCCACTTTTTTCGGTCGCCTGCTTGCGGAGCGTGTCAGCCCAATCCGCCGCAGCGATGCCTGCCAATCCGGCCCGCCAGGTTGGCAAAGAAGCTGCCGTTACCGGTCGTTGCCGCATCGCTCCGCGGGTGCCGTTGGCCGCGCTCAAGCTCGCTCACTTACGCTAAGAGACGGTGCTGGAGCCAGGGCCGTCGGGGGACGGCCGGCGTCATGGCCGGCCTGGGTGCGCCGGGACGGCATGGGGGTGACGAATATGAATGCGGCGGAACTGCGTCATCATGTGGACTATCCGGGCACGGTGTTCGGGGTGGGGGCCAGCTCGCTGATGCCCGACATTGCCCGCCGCTACGCGCGCGGGCTAGCCCTGCATCACCGCGATCACGTTCTCGCCGACGAGCACCACCTGCTCACCCGGGACGACGCTGAGCGTTAGCGCGCGCCCAGCGTCCCGGAGGCTGGCGGATTGGGTATCGGCGCGTCGTTCAGCTGCTGGTCGATGTTGACGAGAATGGCGTCGTCTTCGATCCGGCAGGCGTAAACCGGGATCGGCCCACAGGCAAACACGCCGACCGCCTCGCCGGTGGTCAGGTCGTAGCGTGACGCATGGGCGGCACAGACCAGCGTGTCGTCGTCTTGCAGGGTTCCCTCGTGCAGCGGCTGCTGCTGGTGGGTGCAGGTGTTGTGGATCGCCCGGACATCGTCATCATCGAGGCGGATCAGGCAGATCGGTTCGCGCAGCTCGTCAACGAGCATGGTGTCGCCGACCTCCAGGTCGTCGAGATTCGCGACGACTACGAACGTCATGACGGTGTCCTTCCACTCGCCGGCCGCCGGGGTGCCGGCTGGCTGCCGCGCACCTCGATCCAGCCATTACGGATCCGGGTAGGTAGCACAGGTTGCGGCTGGCTGGCCGGACCGCGGCTGACGCAGCCGGTGGCGAGCGAAAAACGAGACCCGTGCAGCGGGCAAGTCACGGTCAGGTCTTCGACCGGACCGCGGCTGAGCAGCCCACCGGCGTGGCTGCAGATGTTGTCGATGGCGTGCAGGCGGCCCTGGTGGCGGTACAGCATGATCTGCCGTCCCTCGGCCCCGACGGCGATCGGCGTGTCGTCCGGCAGGTCGGCTTCCTGCAGCGCACGGGTCCACCGCCGCGGCCCGGTCGCCCACGCCACCCGGTTGACCATCACACCTCTGGTGAATACGAGATGACCGCCGAAGTAGCCGGCCGCCGCGGTGACCGTGAGGCTGGCCGCCCCCAGCGCGCGGGCCGTGCCGCGGTGGCCGGCCATCCGGGTGCCCAGGGAGGCAGCTTGCAGCCCGAGGCCCACCGTGTTGAGCAAGCCGTGGAAAAGCCCGACGCGGCGGTCCTGATCGTCGCTGACGGTCCAGTCGCTCAGCCCGGTCAGCGCGGTAGCGCCCGCGGCGAGGATGCCAGCCGCGCTGAGCGTGCCCGCGGCGTCGATTCCGCGCCGGGGAGCTGGGTCATGGTCCGCGGCATCCAGCACCACGACGCCCGCCCACAGCCCGATGGGCAGATCGCTCAGTGCCGGGTGCAGCGGATGGCCGGCCCACCGGCCACCATGCATCAGCTCGAGGGCGAGATTGTCCTGGTGCCGTTCGCGGACTGGCCCCAGCACGCCGGTCAGCCAGTCGCTCATCGCGGCGAGCCAGCCGATCCGGTCGACCCGGGCCACCAGATCACCATGCCAGTCAGTCAGCCGGCTAGTGGCGGACGGGGAACGGGCAGCCGGCTCGGTCTGCTGGCCAGCTGCTGGTGGATCGCCGGCCTGGCCGCTGCCTGTACGCATCACGTTCCTCCCGGGCGTCGGCTGGTGGCTCGATCCTGAAGAGAATCTTCTCCATCTTCGCTGGATCTGCCCGTCTCACCTTGCTGCACATGCCCGGCGGGAATCGCCGCCTGAACGGGCCGGCCGCGCTGGCGGGCCGGTCACCCATCGCCGCAGTGCTCGGCGATCTGCCGGCCAGCTCACCTGCCGCCCTGGCACGGATGGGGGACTTTGGGACAGGACCGTGGCCCGGTCCCGCCATATGGCGGGACCGGGCCTGGTCCCCGTACCCGGGCCGCCCCCCGGGGGTCAGCCCTGCCGGACGGCAGGCTCAGCTGTCCCCGGGACGGGTGCGGCCCCGGGCACAGGCCCGGCCGGCCCGAAGGGGACTACGGGCCGGCCGGGCAGCCAG
Source organism: uncultured Actinomycetes bacterium (assembly GCA_963758575.1). Taxonomy (GTDB): domain Bacteria; phylum Actinomycetota; class Actinomycetes; order Streptosporangiales; family Streptosporangiaceae; genus RYN-230. The sequence continues at coordinate 4,407 of CAVWWE010000006.1, read as the reverse complement.
CGCAGCCAGCGCGGCAGGTACCAGCTCCGCTCGCCCAGCAGGGCCAGGCAGGCGGGCAGCAGGATGCCGCGCACCACGGTCGCGTCGATCAGCACGGCGGCGGTCAGCGTCACGCCCAGCATCTTGAGCGAGACCAGCGCGAGCGTGGCGAAGATGGAGAACACCGCCATCATGATCAGCGCCGCGCTGGTCACCACCCCCGCGCTGCTGGCGATGCCGCCCACCACCGCGTCCGCCGTGCTCGCGCCGCGAGCCCGCAGCTCCCGGATCCGGCTCAGGATGAACACGTGGTAGTCCATGCTCAGCCCGAACAGGAACACGAACACGAACAGCGGCACCCACGGCACGATCGCCCCATAGCTGGTGAAGCCCAGCGGCCCGGCCAGGTGGCCGTCCTGGAAGATCAGCGTGAGCAGGCCGAACGCGGCGGACACCGACAGCATGGTCAGCGAGACGGAGAGCAGCGGGATCAGCACCGAGCGGAACGCCAGCAACAGCAGCAGGAACGCCAGCGCCGCCACCACGGCCAGGACCAGGGGGGTACGCCCCCGCAGCGCCCCGATGTCGTCGTAGTTCTCCGCCGTGTTGCCGGTCACCGCGAAGCTGACCCCGGGCACCCGGCCCAGTGTGTCCGGCAGGACATGGTTGCGCAGGTCGAGCAGGGCCTGATTGGACACCGCGTCGGTGCCGTTACCGGCCAGCGGGACGCTGACCAGCACGGCCTGCCCGCGAGCCACCGATTCGGCCTGGATCGGGCCGCGGATCGGCCCGCCGGCCGAGGCCGCGTCGCGCAGCGCGGACAGCGCCCGGGTGACCTGCGGGCGGCCCAGGTCGTGCCCGGTCACCACTACCTCGGCGGGCGCGGGGCCCCCGGGGAAGGCGCGGCTGATCCGGTCATACGTGGCCACGATCGGGATCTTGCTTGAGAACCCGCCGTCCGCCGGGTTGCCCAGCCGCAGCCCCAGTGCGGGCGTGGCCAGCGCGAGCATGGCCAGCGCGGCCACCGACCCCCAGGCGGCCGGGTGCCGGATCACCCGGCGGACCAGCGCGGCCCACAGCCGGGACGGGCGGGCGGCGGTCCGGCGGCGGCCGAGGAACGGGATCCGGCCCCGGTCCGCCCACGGGCCCAGCCAGGACAGCAATGCGGGCAGGAACGTCAGCGAGCCGATCATCGCGACACCGACCACGGCGATCGTGCCCAGCGCGATACCGGTGAACTCGCTGACCCCGGTGAGGAACAGCCCAGCCAGCGCGATCATCACGGTCAGCCCGGAGACCAGGATGGCCCGGCCAGACGTGGCCGCCGCGGTGCGCAGCGCCTGCTCGGTGCTCGCCCCTCCGGCTCGTTCCTCCCGCTCCCGGCGCAGGTAGAACAGCGAGTAGTCGACGCCGACTGCCATCCCGATCAGCAGCACCACCTCGGACGTGCTGGAGTCGATGGGCAGCCACTGCCCGGGGATAGCCAGCAGGGCCAGCGCGGTGAACACCGCCGTCCCGGCCAGCAGCACCGGGATGCCGGCCGCGATCAGCGCGCCGAACACAGCAATCAGCAGAATCAGCGTGATCGGCACCGAGGTCTCCTCGGCCTGCCGGAAGTCGTGGCTGACGATCGCGTTGGCGGCCCGGTCGGCGCTCGCGTCCCCGGCTTCGGCGATGAGCAGGCCCGGGTAGCGGGCCTGGACCGCGGCCACCGCCCGCAGTGCCGGCTCGACCGCCTGGTCTTCGTGGCTGACCTGGCCGGGCACGGTGAACGTGACCAGCGCGCTGCGGCCGTCGGCCGAGACCAGCCCGGTGTGATCCGCGCCGAGCGGCGTTGCGATGTCCCGCGCCGAGTGCGGCAGCACGGCCAGCGCAGCCGCCACCTGCCGGGCGGCGTGGCGCATGGCCGGGTCGGTGCTGAAGGTGTGCCCCGGACCGCCGCTCCCCCGGGCCTGAATCAGCACAGACTCATGCGGCGGGGTGGTGAAGCCCAGCCGGTTGAGGGTCTGCTCGGCCACTCCAGACTGACCGGCGTCGTTAGACGGCAAGTTCTTGGACGGCAACTGGTGGCACGCCACGAAAATCACGGCGACTAGCAGGAACCAGCCGAACACCGCGGTCTTCCGGTGCCGGGCGCTCCACCCGGCGATCCGCTCGACCACCGGCGCGCGGGATCGGGGCGGGTGCTCGCGAACTGGTCCGGTTTCTGGCAATACTGAACTAGACGGCTGGCGCATCATGGCCTTCTCTCTCAGGGCGGTGCGTGAGTCGGTCGCAGTCCCTCACCCATGAGCTGATCCCTCATGGGTGAGGGCACGGCGTCAATTCGCCGGATGCAGGGGGTGGTGTAGCGGTTCCGGGTGCAGCGGGCCTAGCGGGCCCGGCGAGGTGAGCACCTCCTTCGCTTCGGCCATCGGGTCGGCTGGCGCGCGCAGCAGCGCGCTCGCGATACGGGCGTGCAGCCGGGCCGTGCCCACCAGCACGTAGTTGAACAGCAGGAACAGCACGAGGAAGACCCCGGCCGCGATCAGCGCCTGGTGCAGGTTGCCGATGAACCAGCCCCAGGAGCCGGGCCCGGCCGGGCCGTTCGGGAAGTAGCCGAACTGCAGGCCGTGCGCGGTCTGCCCGTTGTTGAACGTCTCCGGCACGTATCGGTACCAGGCAGGCACGGTGATGCCGGCCAGCAGCACCAGCCAGACCACGGTGACGGCGAGGTCCAGCGCCCACAGGAACGGGAACAGGCAGAACAGGTAGGTGAAGTCACGCCAGGTGGCCGGGTCGGACCAGCGGGTGCGGACCTGGCCGAGGATGCCGGGCCGCCGCACGGCCCGGTACCCGCCGTGGATCGGCGCGGCCAGCACCCCGCGCAGCCGCCAGCGCTCGGCGTTGGCGCAGCCCCGGATGACCCCGGCCGCGGCGACCAGCAGCGGGATGCCGGCCAGCGTGATGCACAGCACGGCCGCGGTCAGCGTGGCCGCGAACACGGCCGCCCACATCAGCCAGCCCCACACCAGGTAGGCGAGCAGGACCCAGGCCGCACGCCAGGTGCTGCCCGTCACCAGCTGGTGCAGCGGGTTGCGGTACAGCGGCAGCCGGGTGCTCATCCCACGTCCCGCATCAGCTGCTCGACCGCCCGCACGTGCTCGGTCAGCTTGGCCAGCTCGGTGCGCAGCTCCTGCTGGTTGGCCACGGCTTCCTCGGCCAGCTTCCGGTAGTTCGCCATGGCCACCGCGTCGGCACGGTGCGCCTGCAGCCGGAAGTAGGACCAGACGATGATCGCCGCCGCCGCACACACCGCGAGCGGGATGCCGAGGCCGATGATGATTCCGGCGGTGGCGCTGCTGGTCAGCGTGGCCAGGTGTGCGGTGGCCAGGTGCGCGGCCATCATTGACTGTCTCCGTCCGGTTCGGACTCTCGGGTGTCCACGTCGTCCCCTTTCACGCTGCCGTTCCGCAGCGCCGTGATGATCGTTTCGGCGTTGAGGTGCAGGTCGAACGGCGCCAGCTCGAAGTACTTCATGGCCTTGCCGTCCGCCGACAGTTCCAGCTGGCCGGCCACCAGCCCTGCCTTCTCCAGCTTGTCCAGGTGCATGTAGAGCAGCGGCCGGGACATGCCGAGCCTGCGGGCCAGCTCGCTGACGTGCACCCGGCCGTCCCGCAGTTCCGCGACGATCCGCAGCCGGTGCGGATTCGCCACCGCGGTGAGCACGGTAAGCAGCTCGTCACTGGTCAGCTTGACTCCCCGGATGCGAAGCTCTCTTTCACCTGTAATAAAAAACTTACACATGGAAGAGAGGACGCGTCAAGCAGCGTCGGCGATGATGTCCCCATGGGAGACCTGATCCTGCTCCGGCATGGCGAGACCGAGTGGAGCAAGGCCGGCAAGCACACCGGCCGCACCGACATCCCGCTCAGCCCGGAGGGCAAGGCGGCCGCCGCCGCCCTGGCCCCGGCGCTGGCCCGGCGGCACTTCGTGGCCGTCTACAGCAGCCCGGCCCAGCGGGCCAGGGACACCGCCGAGCTGGCCGGGCTGACCAATATCACCATCGACCCGGACCTGCAGGAGTGGGACTACGGCGGCTACGAAGGCCTGACCACGCCGCAGATCCGCGAGCAGCGGCCCGGCTGGTACTTGTGGCGCGACGGCGTCGTGCCCAAGGACGCCGAGCATCCAGGTGAGAGCGTTCATCAGGTGGGGGTTCGTGCGGACGCGGTGCTGGCCATGGTGCGGCCGATGCTCGCCCAGGGTGACGTGGCGCTGGTCTCTCACGCGCACATGCTGCGCATCCTGACCGCCCGCTGGCTCGGCCTGGACCCGGACTGTGGCCGCCTGTTCCGGCTGGGCACCGGCACACTGTCGGTGCTGGGCACCGAGCACGACATGCCGGTCATCCTGACCTGGAACGTGCCCCCGGCGGCCTTCGAGTAG
>CAVWWE010000005.1:0-423022 GCA_963758575.1 uncultured Actinomycetes bacterium | reverse complement strand
TCCCACCCTGCGGGGTTCCGGCGCTGGTGTCCCTGGCATCGCCGCTCTCGGCGAGGATGCCTGCCTTCAGGAACGCCTTGACCAGTGCGAGCACGCGCTTGTCCCCGATCCGGTCCCGGACCCGGCTCATCAGGGCTGGGTGCGAGATCTCGTCGAAGCACGCCTTGATATCGCCTTCCAGCACCCACTCATAGGTCTTGGATGCCAGGAAACGGCTCTCGGCGATCGCGTCATGCGCACGCCGGCGAGGCCGGAACCGTACGAGCACGGCACGAAATCCGCCTCGAAGATCGGCTCCAGCACCAGCTTCAGGGATGCCTGCACCACGCGGTCGGCCACGGTCGGGATGCCCAGGCGGCGGCGCTTGCGCGTCCCCGGCTTGGGGATCATCCGTTCCCTGACCGGCAACGGGCGGAACCTGCGGGACTTCAGCTGCTCCCGCAAGTCGGCCAGGAAGGCGTCCCGGCCGATCTGCTCCCGGACGGAAGCGGCGGTCTGCCCGTTGACTCCGGCCGAGCGCGCACCCTTGTTCCCCGCTACCCGATCCCAGGCCATCATCAGGAAACCGGGATCGGCGACGAGGTTATACAGATCGTCGAACCGACGATGAGGATCGTCGCTCGCCCAGCGGTGCAGCCTGGCCTGGATCTCCAGTACCCGCCGCTCAGCCCAGAACGGGCCAGCCGGCAGATCACTCGTATTCACCAGCGTTCTCCTGGTCTTCCAGCGCTTCCGCTACTGACTTGCTGGCCCCCTTCGCCATGTGGCCGGCTTTCCCGGTCTCGGACTACTACGGGGCCTCCGCCCCGCCCGGTGCCATCAGCAGACGACGTGCCTGCCCTTCCGGCGTGCTGGCCGCACGCGGCGAGGGCGGCACCGGCCGGTTCCCACGTTCACCGCAAAGCCGATCGACGGGTGAGGCGCCCAGCTCTACCCCTGCGGCATCGCCATGGCTACGCCGCAGGCATTCACCATGGCCTCCCCGCCGGTGTCCATATGCCAGCCAGGGAGTTCCCCGCCACCCGCAGGCAGCGGGTGCGCACCGCACCCAGCCCGTATCCGCCAGATTTGAGCTGGTGGGCCGTTAAGGGGCGTCAGGCACTGGTTCCTCTCGTGCACCTTCCCGTCTCGCTAGCCGGACCCGCGCCATCTGGCAGTACCAGCACGTCCCGGCATTGTCAGGGCTGCTCCCGCCCTCCCCGGCGACTCCCGGATCAGGCTGCCCTCAGCTTCACCCGGCCGCTGCGACGGCCCGGCGGCAAAGGTCTCTCACCTCCGCTCGACTTGCGGCGCCTCGTGGCGCACATGGTCCTCAGCCCAGTCATCGCCCACGAACAGCCGCACCAGAACTCCCGTCACCAATGTCGAAACATGTCAGCAGCCAGCGGGAGAACCATCAGCGACCTAATAAAACAGTGCTCACGCCACCCGGCGGGCACGACATCCCAGCAGCGATCAACTCTCCCGGTCACCGGCAGGGGCACGATCTTTGCGCAGGGCTCGAAGCCCGGGCGAGACGAGTGCTCACCTGCCGGCGGCCACCAGGCACCGAGTCTGCCGTATGGCGGACCCGACAGCTCTTATTAGGCGAGGCATTCCGCGCGGACGCCGCACCGGCCGCAGGCTGCCTTGGCTGCCTCTTCCTGGCGCTGGCCGGCCCAGCGGGAGGAGATTGGGAAGAACAGGTCCGGGTCGGCGGAAACGCAGGCGCCGCGGGCACGCCAGTCGGTGGCGTCATAAGTTGCGGTCATCAATACCTCCAAACGCCTGGCAGCGAAATCCGGTCCGTGATCTTGCCGTCCGAATTGGTTTGTTCCGCACGATCCGCGGGCTCAGCCTGGAGGGCTGTTGCAGGTGCCGTGCGCGGCCGGGGGGGCGCGGGGGGGCCGTCCAGGGTCAGGCCGGGGGTGCTGTCCCAGCCGAGGATGTGCAGCACCTCTGCCAGGTGCGCTGGGGGACGGTGCAGGATGACCTGCCGGGGGCGCTGCGGTCCGTCGCCGCCGGCCAGGCCGGTGAGAGTTCTCAGGCCCGCCAGGTCACAGTAGGTGACGGCGGACAGGTCGATGTGGATCTCACCCGGGACGGCTGTGATCTTGGCCAGCGCGGCGGTCAGCACCGGGTAGGTGGCCTCGTCGATGTCCCCGGCCAGTATCAGCCGTGGCGGGCGGGCGGAGCCAGTGACCCGCAGCCCGCACGCACCGAAGACGAAACGCTGGCTGGGCGGGACCCTGCCCTGCGGGCCGGGGAATTGCTCATTGCTGCTCAGGGCCGCCTCGTGAGTGCCGTCAAGCGTCCTGGGCCCACTGGCCGGTGCGGGTTCCGGCGGGAAGGCTGCGGGGGGCCGCGGGTCAGGGCCGGCGGCGGAGCCGCGCGCCATCCCGGCAGGCTGGGGGGATAGCGGATGCTGGAGGCTGGTGCCCGCGGATGGGTGGTGGCGGGGCTGGGTGTCGCGGGTGCGGGCGGCGGTGAAGGCGGCCCACTGGCGGGTGAGCTGGCTGAGCAGCTGCGGGCTGGCCCGCTGGCCGAAATCGGCGAGCAGAGAATGTTCGTAGCTGTCGAGGTGTTCGCGGCAGGCGCGCAGGGCGCCGGTGACGGCCTGCCACCAGGCGGGCGATGCGACCGGCTGCAGCCGGGCTTCCTGCAGGGCCTCGCGGATATCACCGTGGTCGGCGATGGCCTGGTCCATCTGTGCGAGGCCGGCGGCTGGTGCCGAAGACCGGCAGGTAGCAGATCTCCCCAGCGGCGTCTAGGTGCAGCTCGATGACGTCCGCGGCGCGTGCCCATATCGTGGCCAGCCAGGCGTCCCCGTAGGTTGCATGGTGGCGTGCGGGGTGACTGAAGGCATCCATAAGCCGACGGATCCGCCGGTGCTCGGCGAGCATCAGGCCGACGATGCCGCCTTGCTGCGCGGCGTGGCTACAGGCGGGCGGCACGGCCTGGCGGGCTGCGGTGAGCCCGCTTTCCGGGTGCGAGTGAGTGTTTCCCGGCCAGGGGGTGTGCCGCGCCGCGCCTTCTTCTGTCATGACTGGCCTCCCAAGGGCATCTAGACCCAGTCCCGCAGGTTTCGAGGCAACAGCAAACAGGTCACCTGGCCGGGGTGGCGCGGCGCGGAATACGCTGCCGTGGCCGGCTCCGCCGGGTATGAGAGCCTGGCCGTCCGCGCGCGGGCCGAGGCGGTTAGGGAGCCGCGGCCCGCCGGGAGCCGCATCCGCGCGCCGCTGGCACATGCACTGGGAAGTGTGGCGAGGTGATCGCGGGTGTCCACGCAGATAACTCCTTCCCTGCTGCTAGCAGACGCCCGGCCAGAGCGGGGAAGAGCCTCAGAAATGCGGAAGGCCAGCCCCGGGTAACCGGTGGCTGACCTCACAACCACTGCTTAGTTTGCCACACCCTGCGGTTGACATGCCATCCCACGTGTGCCCCGCGGGCTGACCTGGCGGAAGCCAGCAACCGCCGGCTCTTCAGGGAGGGGCCTGGGCGGGGCCGCCGCGCAGCCATCGCCGGTGATGTGTGCGGGTGCCGCTGGCGGGTAGCGTGGAGGGCCTGCCTTCGAGGTTTGCCGTGCCCGCCATCATGGTGGGCCGTCCCGGAGCGTGGGTGACCACGAGAACCTGCTGGCGCAGGCTGTCGGGACGGGCCGTGAGCCATGGCCGGGGAGTCTGCCGATTTCGGGGCGAGCATCACCGAACTGCAGGCGGTGCTGCTGGGCACCGACAGCATCGACGGGTTCTTGCGGGAGCTGGCCGTGCTGGCCGCCCGCACCCTGGGCGAGGGCCTGTCATGCGGCATCACCCTGCAGCCCGACGGCAGGCCGCTGACGGTCGCCAGCTCCGACACGCTGGCGTCCCAGCTCGATGAGCTGCAATACGGTCTGGATCAAGGGCCATGCCTGTCCTCGCTGCGCACCGGCGAGCAGGTCCGCATCGATGACTTGAGTGCCGACCAGCGGTGGCAGGAGTACGCGGGGCGGGCGCTGGCGCACGGGGTACGGTCCTCGCTGTCGCTACCGCTGTTCGTCGCCGACCGCTCGGTCGGCGCGCTCAACCTCTACTCCACCCAGCCGCATTTTTTCGGCGATGCCGAAACCCGGCTGGCCGGGCGGTTCACCCGGGACGCGGCCGTGGCCGTGGGCATCGCCGCCCGGCTGGCCGCCCAGGCCGTTCTCACCGACCAGCTCCGCGCCTCGCTCGCCTCCCGGTCAGTCATCGACCAGGCCCTCGGCGTGATCATGACCCGGCAGCGCTGCACCGCCACCGAAGCCTTCGCCATCTTGCGCACCGCCTCCCAGAACCGCAATCTTAAGGTCCGCCAGATCGCCGAGCAGATCGTCACCAGCACCACCGGCAGCCCCCCCCAGCCGCCGCCCTTCAGCCCGCCCCGCTGACCCCAGAGCCCGGAACCCCGCGGCACTGGACGCCGGCGCCGCCCGGCCGTGACCAGGCCGTAACCCCCGCCATTGAAGAGCTTTAGTGAGCGTGATGGTCCCTATCGTATAGAGGAGCTGGAGTATGGGTACCTGGCAAGAGCTCTGCAATATAGTTCGCGGCACTGTTGATACCAAAGGCTAGGGATGAGTTGGGTCGAGGGTTTACTAATAGGCGTCATTAGCGGTGTAGTCGTCGCTCTCCTCTTGCAGAATGCACCGCTACCTGTGAGATGGTCGGGTGAGATTGGGGCTGGGCTGGGCCGGGTCAGCGGTGAAGCGATGTATCACGCAAGCCTGCGCCGACGTCCATGGATTCTTCGTCATCGGCTTAAAGGCCCCATCGATATGCAACTATATGCGCGCGTTTCTGTGCCAGTCAAACCTGGCCAAGAACGCGTTGTGCGGGTACCCATCAACAAAGACTGGCGGCCCGGAATTTCGGGGGCCATTGATGTGATTTTTGCTGTGGGGCGATGTGCTAAAGAGGACCTACGCGGTTTCTCTCCAACAGTAATAGAGCGCCATGAACAAAAGAAGTTGACACTTGACGATCTCCTCGCCAATGGTAACGACCAGCCTGTTGATGGAGCGGAGATCAGGCTCTACGCTTTCGGCTTCCACCGCCGGACTGGGACACGGTGGCTTTGTGAGCGAAGATACCGTCCCGTAATGATTAAGAATGGCTGGACATTCGAGCACAATGCGCGTCGTATCAAGGAACGCGCTCATCCGCCAGCAGTGGAGGATCTCTAGGTTAGATCCACATTGATGCCGAGCCTTAGACACGGCAAAGCGCTCCGCCCGCGTCACCGGGATGAGCATCCCTGACCCGGGGCAGCGCCGCCACCCAGCCCACTGCCCACGCAGTTCAACCAACGGCCCCACCGCTCGTGACGGCCATCGTGGCAGGCGGACCCTCCGGTCCGTCACGGATCTCGCGTTTGGTTACGAATGAGGTGGAAATGGAAAATCTGTGCCGTCTAATTTCCGGCTGGCTTCACCAAGGGGGGTAAATCATGACAACTCCGGCCAGTTCCACGCCTCTTCCACCGACTCTGCTGGCCCGCGACCAGGAAGCGCTGGTCTTGGCCGACGAAGCCAATGCGCAAAAGGCGGTCGCCGACGCCGGCACGTCCGCCCTGACTCTGGCCCAGACCAAGTACAAATCGCTCGTTCCAGATCTCACTGGCGTCGCGACCAACACCGTGGACGACAAGTTCGACCGGCGTGGCGTTCTCTGGACTGGTGACCTATTCGGCCCTCCATCATGCAGCCGAGATCATCGCCGACCGGATCGCGCCCGTGCTGCGCAATCCGGCCGAGGGCCGCCGGGCGACCATCCTGGTCACGTCCCAGAGCGACCTGCTCACCAATGACCTGCTATGCAGCACGGTGGAGGCCAGCTTGGGCCAGCTCCTGGAATTCGTCAGTAAGGTGCTGGCCGAGCCGGAGGAAGCCGCTGAGGGGGCGGGCCGCCCACCGGTGACCAGCGTTCAGGTGGAGATGCTGACCGGCGCCACCGCCGCCGTCACCGCGCTGGCCGGCGGGGCCGCTGCCGCGGCGGCCGGACTGGGGCCGATTGGGCTCGGCGCCGCCGCGGTCGCTGCGATTCCCTCAATCATCTCGCTTTTTTCGTTGACCACGACCGTCCGCGACCACACCGAGGACATCACCGATCTCGCCACAACCACCTCGGTCGTGGCGGCGGTAGCGAAAGAGTTGGGCACCTACACCGTCGTACACGAGGATTTCCGCCTTGCGCCGGAAGAATCGCCGATCCGGAAGCGCTACCAGGATCTCATGGACATGCGCACGGCACTGATCTTCAAGCAGGAGCAGGTGCAGAAGGCCAAGAACGACGCCGACCTGGTACTGTCCCGTGCCCAGCAAGATCAGGACGCGGCCAGGAAGGCGAACCCACCCCGGCCTGCCGACGCCGACCTCGCCGCCCAGGTCCCCGGCGCGCAGAAAGCCTCGGCCGATGCAGCCGCGGCGCTGGCCGTCATCTCGGGCGCGATCGCCAGCATCGACGCGTTCACCGCGGCGGTGAACGCGACAACCGCCGGTACCCGCTCGCCGCTGGCCATCACCGTACTCAGCGAACTCCTCCGTCAGGATGGCAAGGACGGAAGCGCTGGCAATGGCATCGGCTACGTACTCTCGGTCAAGGGGCTGGGCGGCCAGTCGGTGGAGTACGCCAAAGACCGTCACGTCGGCCCGGATACCTTCACGACGCTTGCCGACGCCCCCATCGCATTCATGCTCTACGACCTGGCCGGCCGGAAGATTGTCAGTTCCGGGATCGCCAACGGAGTGAGCTCCGTTCACGGTCACTTCGGCAAGCCGCCGACCGGTCTGATCGGCCCGAATGCCGGGAATGCCATCGATGATCAGGCCGCGGACGCGACAGCAGAGGAAAGGGCAGACCAGCCGCCCGGGCCTCCCGAACACTGGTGGAACCGATGGCGCCAGATCTTCTGAGCGACTCGCCTGCTTACGCGCTCCCCGTCGCGGCGCTGCATCTGCTCACGGCATTCGCGCCACTGTGAGTTGCCGTGTCAGCTCTCCAGTCGGTAGCCCAGGTCCGGCGTTATCTCGGCGACGTCCATCTGCGCCTTCTGCAGCCCGCCCGGAGCAGTCCCAGTTCATCGCCAGCCAGCGGGTGAACTGATCGAGGACCCCAGATGCCGGACTGGCGGCTGCCGTTGCCGGACAGGCCGTTCCCGCCGAACGGCAGGTGCGCCTCGGCTCCCGACGTGGAGTTATTGACGCTGACCATGCCGGCGCTGATGCCCTGCCGGAACCGGAACGCATCGTGGGGGTCGTTGGTGTAGATGGCCGATGACAGACCGTAGCCAAGCGTGTTAGCCAGCGCGACCGCCGAAAGAGGGCGTTGCGCACCTGCAGGGCTGCCTAGGAGGGCTGCCTAGGAGGGCTGCCTAGGAGGGCTGCCTAGGAGGGTTGCCTTACACGGCTACGTTCGCAACCAAAAACTAGCAATAGATTTCTAGAAACGATCTATGATACTTTGCCGACGTGGTGGACTGGAGCTTCTTGACGAACCATGCCCGGGTGTTGCTGTGCATCGCCGACGACCCGGGCGTGCGGCTGCGCGACATCGCGGCGAGGGTGGGCATCACCGAGCGCGGCGCCTACGGCATCGTCACCGACCTCACCAACGCCGGGTACGTCGTGAAGGAGAGGGACGGCCGCCGGAATCGCTACCAGATTCAGGAGCACCTGCCGCTGCCGGAAACCGACGGCCGGGAACGCACCATCGGCGAAGTCCTGGCCCTCCTGGCCCACGCCGACCCCGGTGACGGAGCGACCGCATAGTTCCTTAACTTCCGGATGGTGGCGCACCTCCGGTCAGCTGGCCGGGGTGATGATTCCGTACTGGTGGATCTTGCGGTAGATCGTCGCCCGGGACATGCCCAGTGATTGAGCTGCCTTGGCTTTGCTGCCCTGGTGGTCCAGCAGGCTCTGCACGATGGCATCGCGCTGTATGGATTCCAGTGGGGTGACCAGCCGCCGGCTCACGCTCCAGCATTCCGGTGGCAGGTCAGCCGGATGGATTGTCCCGGTGCGCCGGTGCTGGACGGCCCGCCTGAGGACCTGCCAGAGCTGCTCGGTGTTACCGGGCCAGTTCGACCGCAGCAGCAGCTGCATCGCCTCAGGCGAGCAGGTCAAGGGGCTAAGCCGGCTGAGTCTAGCCAGGAAGAACGGCACGAGCTTGTGCAGATCCTCGATGTGGTGACGGAGCGGGGGAAGCTCCACGGCGCTCGGGAAGAACTTCAGCAGCCCGCCGAGGTCGCCGCCGGCCGGGTTCTGGCTGAGGGTGACCGCAACCCAGAGCGCTTGCTGCCGTCCTGTGGCCAGCGCCTGTTCCAGCGCTATCCACAGCGCCTGCAGCCGCAGGACGCTGAGCCGGTTGACGTGCCGGATGACCAGGCTGCCCTCGCCCTCGAGCAGTTCGCCGAGCACCCGCACCATCCAGTTATGATCACCGGCCTCGGCGGCATCCAGAACATGGAAGGCACCGACCGGGTTGTGGCGCCGGCGAACAGCCCGCAGCAGCGCCAGCTTGCCGGTCCCGGGCTCGCCCGCCAGCGATAGCCATTCGCCCGAGGTGCAGGCCGCATCCACCTGCCGGCACCCGCGCAGCCACAGCGGACCCGAGCCGATCAGGCTGGGCCCGAACTTCCGCGCCCTCGGGCCTGCCCCGGCACCGGCTGCCGGCCCGCTGGTCAGCTCAAGCAGCTTCACACGCACCACGCCGCCAGCAAGCCGACGTCGGCCTTTCCCGCGCAGCGGCCGGCAGTACATTCGCGCCCTGGGCCCGGTTGGCAGGCCGACATCTACCGGACCACGGAAGTCGCCGGCCAGGGCCTCGGCTGCATGCCCGAGCAGTGCGGCTTGGTCGCCGGGATCGAGCACGTCCCGGGCGAAGTCGTTCATCAGCACCAAGTCGCTGGTCAGCGCAAGAATGATCCCGCCATCATGCCGGCAAGCCCGCAGATACTCCTGGAGCAGCCGGACCTCCCGCTCGCTGCTGTCGTTGACCAGCCCCTGGGTGACCTGGCCGACAGTGCTCCGGGCGAGCGCGATCAGCAGCCGGTCGGCGTCCCTGCGCCAGCAGGTGAAGTCCACCGCCCCGATCACCTGGCCGGAGATCGGATGGCGGATCGGCACCCCGGCATCGGCAAGGTCCCTCAACTGCTCGGTGTAGTGCTCGTGCCCGAACACGTGCGCCGCCTGGCCACTCTCCAGCGCCATGCCGATCCCGTTGGTGCCAGCGAACTCTTCGGCGTAGCTGAAACCCGGCGCCAGCTGGACGCCGTCGAGGTGCCGCTCCAGATGGTGGTCGGCTGTCAGCCTGCACAGCACCACGCCTGCCCGGTCGGCGAGGACGACACTGACCGGCTCGCCCGCCAGACTCTCGCGCAGGTTCTGCAGCACCGGCAGGGCGCTGCGGGCCAGCGGGGTGTCGCGGTCGGGGTCACGGACGTAGGGAAGGTCAATGCGGCCGGCCGTGATATGCCACTCCCGGCAGCGCCACCACGACGCCAGGATCGTGTCACGCACCAGGCCGGGCTCGATGGGCTCCGCTCTCAGAAAACGCTCCCTGGCCAGAGCCAGGGGGGTGTCATCGCTCTCCTCTGGCCGCAGGCGCGCTCCGCGCGACTCGCCTCCCCCGGTGGCGGCCAGGCGCACCGCGTGACGGCCCTGGCCGTCGCTAGCCGGCGGTGGAGTCGCCGCTGGCGGCGCGCCGCCAGCGTGCCGGGCCGGGGCGAGCAGGTCAGCGGCCACCAGATCGTTGGCGGTGAAGGCGTTCATCGTGTCACCGCCTCCACGTCCGCAGCCGTCAGGCCAGGGATCTGGCCCGGCGGCTTGCAACAGGCACCGACAGCCTCAGCCGGATACGCGGCACTGCGAGCTCTATGACCACGGCGATGGCGATGGCCAGGCCGTAGGCGTGCTCCTCCGGTAGCCCCGGGTAGCTGGCCGCCCTTGGCGGCTGAGGCCCGGTACCTGCTTTGCACGCTACGCCCGCACCAGAAAACTAGCAACTAATTTCCAGAATTGGTGGCCTATTGATGGTGGCAGACCGGACCTTCCCGAGCAGCCACGCCTGGGCGTGGGCATTCACCGGACACGACACGCGACTGCGCCTGCCACATGCGGCCGCCTGGGCGTCACCGAACGCGGCGTCTACGGCATCGTCACCGACCTGGCAGTGGGTCAGCGAGCCCTTGTCGGCGTCCGCGTCAGTTGTGAGCGCCTCTTACACACAGGTGATCTTCACGGCGTTACCGCACGGCTCATGCCGACCGAGAAAGGCGTGGACGAGCCGTCCGTAGCCGGGCTGGTTCTGCATATACCGGGCGTCGGCCTGGCATCCGCCACACCGCAGGTGCGTGGTGCTGGCCGGCGGCTGGCCGGCGGCTTTTGCCTGCAGCGCCGGGGCCGCAGCGGTGGCCCGCAGGTCGATCGGAGGTTCGACAAGGCCGATGGCCACCGTGGGCTCCTTGGTAGGCCCGGGAAGCAGTCATCCGCGACGGCTGCTCTCCGGCACCTGGTCCCCAGCGTACGTCCGGGGGGCAGAAAGTGGCAATCAAATTCTAGAATGATGTTACTTTAACTAGAGTGCCAGTAGACGTTCCTGACCAACCAAGTCCGGGAGCTGTTGTACGTAGCGCGTGACCCCAGGGCGTACCTGTGTCGTCTCCGACTCCGCCTAGTGTGATGTGGGAGAGGATGCCTGTGTCGCGAGCCAGCCCGGCCAGCCGGGCGTCGAGCCACCGCGGCGCGCTGCGGTTCCGCGATCGAAGAGATAATCGCGGTAGAGAGCGGGGAGGAGCCGTTGGTCTCCGGGAATGACGACGGGGGCCTTCCCGCCGCCCAGGTGGCAGCCGGCGGCGCTACGGCCGACCCGGTCAAGGACTACCTCAAGCAGATCGGCAAGGTTCCGCTGCTCAGCGCGGAACAGGAGGTGGAGCTGGCCAAGCGGATCGAGGCGGGCCTGTTCGCCGATCACAAGCTCGCCGAAGGCAACGGGGCGCTACGCCCCGGTCAGAGCATTGACCTTGAGCGGGTCGCCGAGGACGGCAGGAGAGCCAGGGACCACCTGGTGGAGGCCAACCTGCGGCTGGTGGTGTCGCTGGCCAGGCGGTACACCGGCCGGGGCATGCTGTTCCTGGATCTGGTCCAGGAGGGCAACCTGGGCCTGATCCGTGGCGTGGAGAAGTTCGACTACGCCAAGGGCTACAAGTTCTCCACCTACGCCACCTGGTGGATCCGGCAGGCCATCACCCGGGCCATGGCCGACCAGGCCCGCACGATCCGGCTTCCGGCGTACATGGTCGAGACCGTCAGCAAGCTGGCCCGGGCGCGGCGGCAGATGCTGCAGGACCTGGGCCGCGAGCCCACCCCTGGGGAGCTCGCGACCCAGCTGGACATGACCCCGGAAAAGGTCATCGAGGTGGAGAAGTACGGCCGTATGCCAATCTCGCTGCACACCCCGCTCGGTGACGACGGCGACAGCGAGTTCGGTGACCTGATCGAGGACACCGAGGCCATCCAGCCCGGCGAAGCGGTCAGCTTCACCCTGCTCCAGGAGGAACTGCACTCGGTGCTGGACACGCTGTCTGAGCGGGAGGCCGGCGTGCTGTCCATGCGGTTCGGGCTGATCGACGGCCAGCCCAAGACCCTCGCCGAGATCGGGAAGGTCTACGGGGTCACCCGGGAGCGGATCCGGCAGATCGAGTCCAAAGCCATGTCCAAGCTGCGCCACCCATCCAGATCCAACGTCCTCCGCGATTACCTCGGCTGACCCGGCCCACCTTCGCCAGCCCCCAGAACGTGACCAGCGACAGGCAGTGTCAGCTATCCAGCCGGTAACCCAGGTCGGGTGTGATCTCGGCGACGTCCATCTGCGCCTTCTGCAGCCGTCCGGAGTAGTCCCAGTTCATCGCCTGCCAGCGGGTGAACTGGTCGAGCACCCAGATGCCGGACTGGCGGCTGCCGTTCCCCGACAGACCGTTCCCCCCGAACGGCAGGTGCGCCTCAGCCCCCGACGTGGAGTTATTGACACTTACCATCCCAGCGCTGATGCCCTGCCGGAACCGGAACGCATCATGAGGGTCATTGGTGTAGATGGCCGACGACAGGCCATAGCCAGGTGTATTGGCCAGCGTTATCGCCTCATCAAGGCTGCCGTAGGTGGTGACCCCGACAACGGGCCCGAACGTCTCCTGCAGGAACAACGCATCGCCCGGCTGCACGCCGTCCACGATCGTGGGGTGGTAGAACAGCCCTGCCTCCGGGTCCCCGACAAAGCCATCCCGCGGGTTGGCCGCGCTGATCCGCCCCAGGCCGCTGGACCCGAGCACCTTGTGGTGCGGCTGGATCCAGCCCAGATACTCCTCGAACCGGTCCGCGAACTTCTGGTCGAGCATCGGCCCGTAGAGCACATCCTGAGTCGGATCGCCCACGGCGGCAGCCGAGGTCGCCGCCGCGAACCGGTCCAGGAACTCATCGTGCAGAGATTCGTGCACGATGATGCCGCCCAGCGAGGTGCACCGCTGCCCAGCCGTGCCGAACCCGGAGAACAACGCCCCTTCCACGGCCAGCGCGATGCCCGCACTGGGCGTGATCACCATCGGGTTCTTGCCGCCGAGTTCCAGGCACGGGACCTGCAGGTGACGCCCCGCGAGTTCGCCGATCTGCCTGCCGGCCGCAGTCGACCCGGTGAACCCGATCTTGTCGATGCTGCCCTCCCGCAGCCCCTGCTCCAGCCCGGCAAAGGTCGCCGCGCCGTCGGCGAACACCAGGTTCAGCACACCCTCGGGCAGCCCGGCCGCCTGGAACAGCTCGAACAGCGCCAGCGCGGACGCGGCCGCGTACTCGGCCGGCTTCCACACCACGGTGTTGCCGGCCACCAGGGCCGGGACCAGGTACCACGACGGCACCGCGACCGGGAAGTTCCCGGCCGTCACGACCGCCGCGGCCCCCACCGGGACCCGGAACGTGAACAGCTGCTTGTCCGGCATCTCGCTGGGCACGGTCTGGCCGTACAGCCGCCGTCCCTCACCGAGGAAGAAGTCACAGGTGTCGATGATCTCCTGGACTTCGCCGAGCGCTTCGCCGCGGGGCTTGCCCAGCTCGCGGGTGACCAGCCGGGCCAGGGCCTCCTTGTTCGCCTCGACGATCCGGCCGATCGCAGCGACCGCCCGGCCACGCACCGGCGCCGGGGTCGCGGCCCAGGCCGGCTGCGCCCGCTTGGCCTCGGCGCACGCCGCGGCGAATGTGGCGGCGTCGGCAAGCTGCACCTCGGCGACGACGTCGGCCAGCCGGGACGGGTTGGGTGAACTGACCGTGCCTGCCGGGGTACCGCCCGCCGCGCGGCCGCCGATGATCGAACCAATCGTGTTAGACATGAACACCCTCTCCGTGACGGTGGCTCGTCACGCCGGATCTGAGACGGGTAGCCGGGCCAGGCACCGGTCCACTGCCTTCAGACCTCTGGCCAGGTCGTCCTCCCCGATGGTCAGCGCGGGGCGGAACCGGATGGAGTTCGGGCCGCACGGCAGCACCAGCACCTTCTCCTCGTCCCGCAGCGCCGTGACCAGCGTGTCCCGCTGCCCAGCGTCCGGCAAGTCGAAGGCGCACATCAGCCCGCGGCCCCGGGCGTTCGACACCAGGCCGGGATACCGGCTGGTGACCGCCTGCAACTCCGCGAGGAACCAGGACCCGACCGAGGCCGCCCGGTCGAACAATTGATCCCGCTCGATGACCTCCAGCATCCGGCGGCTGCGCACCATATCGACGAGCCCACCGCCCCAGGTCGAGTTGATCCGCCCGCTCACCGCGAATACGTTCCCGGGCACCTCATCCACCCGCCGCCCCGCCATGATCCCGCCGAGCTGCACTTTTTTGCCGAACGCCACTACGTCCGGACTCAGCCCGAGCTGCTGATAGGCCCACGGGGTGCCGGTCAACCCGACCCCGGTTTGTACCTCATCCAGTACGAACAGCGCGTCGTTGTCCTGGCACAACCGCTGCATCGCCAGCAGGAACTCCGGGCGCATGTGGTTGTCCCCGCCCTCAGCCTGGATCGGCTCGGCGAGGAAGCAGGCGATGTCGTCCGGGTGCTCGCGGAAGGCCGCCTCGGCCTGGCGCAGCGCGTGCTGCTCCGCGGCCTCCACCTCGGGGAGATGGTCACTGAGCGGGAACGTGATGGCCGGCACGTCGATCCGGGGCCAGTCGAACTTCGGGAACCGGTCGGTCTTCACCGCGTCGGTGTTGGTGAGGGAAAGCGTGTACCCGCTGCGCCCGTGGAACGCCCGGGTCAGGTGCAGCACCCTGGTGCCCAGCGCGGGGGAGCGGCCATGCATCTCGTTGTGCTGGCTCTTCCAGTCGAACGCGCACTTGAGCGCGTTCTCCACGGCCAGCGCGCCGCCCTCGATGAAGAACAGGTGTGGTAGCGCGGGATCGCCCAGCACCCGGACGAACGTGTCCACGAAGTCGGCGTACTGCCCGGTGTAGATGTCCGGGTTCGTCGGCTTGTTCGCGGCGGCCGCGGCGAGCTCACCCATGAAGACCGGATCGCCGGTGATGTCCGGCGGGTTGATGCCCAGCGGGGCGGACGCGAAGAACGTGTACAGGTCGAGGTACTGCTCGCCGTCCCGTTCGTCGGTGATCCAGGAGCCGCGGCTGCGGCCCAGATCCAGGACCAGGTGGAAACCGTCGGTCAGTACGTGGCGCCCGAGGCGCTCCCGGACACTGTTGTTCACCACGAACGCCCCCTGGAGATCAGCCAGCCGGCAACAACTCTCGTTGTATGCAGGTTAAGCGGCAGAATCTCCTTATTGAAGGGTAGCGGGCCGAGGATTTTCCGGGACCGCAGTGGCCGCTGTCCGCCCGGCACGTGCTCCCGCGCGTCGCCCAGGCGCCGCTGTGCCGGCCATGAGATGGGCTTCCGTCCGTAGCGGAGGGAGAGGACCTGGCTGTCGGGGCTGATGAGTGGCTCGCCGTCCGCGCTGAACCTGTTCAGCTGGGATCGGTGCACTTCTCTCAGGGCCAGCCAGGTTAGACCTCTTCGACGTCGGCTCCCAGAATGAGGTCGTACTGGGAATCGTCAAGCCGACGTCAGCATCCCCGCCGCTCTAAGCCCTCGCATTGCGGCTCGCCTCGCCAGAATTGACATAACAACATCAATCCCCCCGGAGATGCGCATGATCGGTCTGCGAATCATCGCGGGACCTCCCCCTGAACACGGCACGCTAGTCCCGGCCACCTGTGGATCACAAGGTGCATAACCAGGGAGTTCTTGTGCACTACCGGCGCTCCAGCGGTCGGCCGCTGTGGACGGTCACACCGTAAGGGCAGCTCAGGTAGCTGGCCGCGAGGTGGACGCGCGGAACGGCCTGTGGATTGGTCGCCGCCAAGAATCATGGAAGCGAATCCCATTTCCCGCCATGATTTGCACGGTCCAGACCCCCGTCATGACCGGCTCCGGCGGATCGCGGCCAGCAGTGGCGGGGAGTCCCACCCCGGCTCGCCGCCACCCAGGAACCGGGTCAGCGACGGTGCCACCGGCCGCGCCCCACCGAGCACGTAGAGCAGCACGCCCACCACCGCGCCGCCGGCCGACAGCCCGAAGCAGACCCACAACGCAGTGCCCATGGCCGGGGTTGGCAGGCCGGTCAGCGTCGTCGCGAAGTGCAGCAGGATCGGAGCGATCATGAACGCGGCCATCGCGCGCAGCAGCTCGAGGATGGCGAACACGCGCTGGATGCTGGCCGAGCGCAGCGAGAATCCGGCCAGGAACAGCGCCGGGGTCACCGAGGCGCCGACGCCTACGCCGATCAGCGCCGAACCGGCCAGCACCAGCCCGGACGTGGGTGGCACAGCTGTCCGGATGACCAGGATGCCCAGGGCCAGGAAGGCCATCCCGGCCAGGGCGTAATAGTGGATGTACCGGGTGCTGAACACCGCACCGAACGCGATCGCGGTGATCACGGCGCCGCCGAGTTCAGGCAGGTAGAGCAGACCAAGGTGGAGTGGCGTGTAGTGCGGCGCGAGCACCACGCTGGTCAGCGCGATGGCGGACACCGAGGCGGCCGCCGCGCAGACGGCCAGCACGATCCCGGTCAGCGGGATCGTGCTGGCCAGCGGGCGCAGCGTGAGCAGCGTCCGCCGGCCGCGGTACTGGTAGATCCACAGGATGACGATCAGCGCCAGCCCGCCCAGCAACGGGACCACCGCGACGGGATCGAGGAACCGGTGCGTGGTCAGTTCCGCTGCGCCCAAGAACGCGGCCACCGAACCGGTCGCGGCCAGCCCGACCGCCCAGCCGTCCCACGGGGCGCTGCGGTCGGCCGGCGGGGCATCTTCGAAGGTCAGCAGCGACAGCAGCAGCGCCACAACGGCGACGCCGGCCACGATCCAGAACAGTGGCCGCCAGGCATGGAACGACGCCTGGGCGCCACCGATGAGCGGGCCTGCCGCCACGGCGCCGAAGATGCACATGTTCATGATCATCGCTGTCCAGCGCAGCTTGGCCGCCGGGTAGCCAAGGAACAGCGGCGGCGCGGCCGCGATCAGCAGCAGGCTGGTGCACAGGCCCTGCAGCACGTGCCCGGCGATGAACATCGCGGGGCCGGCCGCCGCCGCGGCCATTATCGATCCAGCCACCAGCAGGGTGGCGTAAATGAGCATCATCCGGCGCTGGGGCAGGTGCTGGGCGAACTGGACGGCCAGCACCGTGCCAACCGCGTAGCCGGCATTGGCCAGCCCCCAGGCCAGGCTCAGTTCCTGCGGGCTCAGATGCAGCGTCCCGCCGATCAACGGTGTGATCGGCCCCAGCGCCGACGACAGCACCAGGTATGGCACCAGGAACAGGACCACCATCGCCGCCACCGCAGGGTAGCGGCCGGCCAGCGGCCCCGGCCGCCACGGCCGTGTCTCGGCGCGGCTGAGCTGCCGGGATTCGCGGACGGGGGCCAGCGGCGGCGATGATGCCTGGGCGGTAGCATTCGGCACGAAGGAGTCCCCAGTTCGAAGATGTTCGAAGTTCGACAACCATCGAACCGTACAACATCCATCGAACTACTCGCAAACTGTTTTATGCTGGGTGGCGTGATGGATGACGTGCCCGAGCCGGCGGCTGAGGACCTTCAGCTGCCGCGGGTGCTGGCTGCCCTGGCCGACCCGCACCGGCTGGCCACGGTCCGGTTCGTGGCCCGCAACGGTGAGTCGTGGTGCACTCAGGTGATCCAGGACGCCGCGCTGGGCACCAGCAAGTCCACCTTCTCCCATCACCTGCGCATCCTGCGCGAAGCCGGAATCGTCACCAAGCAGATCCGGGGGACCAAGGGCTTCATGTGCGTGCGCAAGGAGGACCTGGACCGCCGCTTCCCGGGGCTGCTCGATTCGGTCCTCAACGCCGACTCCGAGCCAGTGCCGTAACGTCCGTCTCGGACCGGGCGGCCCACCGCGGCTAGCTGAGGCAGCGCTGTTCGCCACGGCGTTGTGGCTGTTCCTGATCGGCACGATCGCCGGCGGCATAGGTGTGGGCTTCATCTTCCGCGGCGGTCTCAGCGAGCTGAACCGGCTCGCCGAACCGCGGCACCGGGCGGCTGTCGTGTCCACGTTCTTCGCTGCCGCGTACGTCGGCCTGGGCCTGCCGGCCGTACTGACCGGCCTCATCTCGCTGGCGGTGGGCCCGGTGGACGCGAGCGTCTACGTCTCGTGCCTGGCCGCGGCCATCGTGGTAGCCGCGTTCATCGTGGTGCGGCGCGCCTTTGGCCGGGCCACCGCGCCGAGCCCGCCGGCCATCCACTGCGACAGCTGGTGCCATCCCGGGGAGCCCGTCCCAGCCGGCGCACGCGCCGAGCCGGGCTCACGATCTGCCCGGTGATAGTGCACCCGAAAATCACACCTTCCTGCTCAACGCTAGTACCGGGTCCCTGACGACGCGACCCTCGCCGTGCTGCCGGGCCCTGGCTGGGTGGTTGTGAGAATCACATACCGGCCACTTTGACCTGCCCCCATAATGCTCGTTACGTCACGGCTTGGGGGGAGAACAGGTGGCTGATGATTCGCCGGATCCGGATCCGGATCGCATCGCGACCCAGCAGGACTTCGGCCGGGAGCTGACCGCGGTCAGGGTGCGCGCGAAGCGGACCGTGCGGCCGGCCGCACGAGACGCCGGGCTACCGGTCAGCACGGTAGGCGACTACTTTTCCGGGCGGCATCTGCCATCCGACGGTCGGCCGGAGCAGCTTTTCGGCATCCTGCGTGCCTGCGGCGAGACCGATCCCGCCCAGCTCGAGCGCTGGCTGAGTGCCCTGCAGCGGGTCAGGCGTCCGCCCGGCCGACGGCCCGCCGGGGCTGACGCTCCGTACCGCGGCCTGGCCGACAAGCTGGTTCTGCGGGTAATGGCTCTTAAAGAAGAACGGTTCACCTGGCTGGAGCACGCGGAAGGCATGACGACCGCCAGGCCGCCAAAAATTGATCTCGCTCAAGTCAGGCCGGGCGGCCAGGAATCGATACCACCGGCCATCTGTGACGCCCACGTACGTTCGCATGCCTATCTGATCCCAAAGACCTTCTGCCGGTGCCAGTCGAGGTATTTCTGGGCAGGTGCCTGGGCGCCAGATGGCAGCAGTAGAACTTCACTCAGTGGCGGGCGCCCGTAGTACTGCCTGGTCAATGGATCGTGCTCGACGGCCTCGGCTAGCGACGGTGAAATGTGGATGTGCAAGCCGCCGTTGACGGTGATGAGGCCGGTGTCGAAGGCCACGTCGTGGGCGGGGCAGGCGGCTAGGCCGTTGCGGGGGTCGAGGCGTTCACTGGAGGTGCTGTCTTTCCAGGGCTTGATGTGACCTGCCAGGAGCATGCGCCTGGCGGCGAACGTTGCCGGCTTCAGGCCACAGAAGACACACTGGCTTCCGCAGTTGGCCAGCACATTCTGGGCGAAGACGTGCTGGCCGACGCGGGCAGCGGCTAGGAGAATGCGTTCGGTTTCTGGGTCGGGCAAGCCGTCGGCCGCAGGATGTCGGGCGATCTGTTCGCGCAGTTCGGATTCGAGCGTGGAGATGTCGAGTTCCTCCTGGCCTAGGAGGGCCAGCTCGCCGCCGTGTTCCAGATGCAAGAAGTCCGGCAGCACGCTAGGGCCGATTCCTTCGGCGCGGGCGGCGTGCATCAGCACGCGGTATGTGCGGCTGAACTGTGTCGGGTCGTCGCGGAGTATCGCCCCAGCTCGGATGTCGTAGCGGGCACCGTGAGAACGGGAGCCGTCGAGGTTGGCCATTTTCGCCAGCACGCTGGACGGCGGCCGGGAGAACAGGTGGGCCAATGAGGGCACTGGCTCGGGTGCCCGCTGCGCGGTGGAGCCGCCGAAGTGGCGATGATTCACCAGGAATGAGGCGGCCAGGCAGAGCAGCGTTTCTACCGGCAGGAACGTCACCTGCCTCCCAGAGGCAACCGGGCGGCGGGCAAGCAACGCGCGGAACTGATCTTGCGCCTGGCCGACCGTCAGGTCCAGGTAGTCGGCGAGGTCAGCCACGCCGGGAGATTACTCCGTCAGTGGCTGCCGTAGATAGATGTCGTCCGCACCTGACGGCGTACGGTGTTCTTCGACCCATAGACCAACGCGGAGCCGAGATGACCGACGGTGAGTCGCCCTTCCTGGCGATTCCGTCTTCCGAGTGGCTCCTGGCTAACGACTCTGCGTTCGTCGTTGCTGATCGGTTCCCGGTCAGCCCGGGGCATGCTCTCGTGGTGCCGCGGCGTTTGATCGGTAGCTGGTGGGAGGCAACTGACCAGGAGCGGGCTGACATGCTGGCCCTAGTCGATGAGGTCAAGCAGCAACTTGATGCTGAGCTCAAGCCGGACGGCTACAACGTCGGGTTCAACGATGGAGCGGCCGCTGGACAGACTGTTGGGCACCTGCATATCCATGTCATCCCGCGCTACCACGGCGACATGCCAGACCCGCGAGGCGGTGTTCGGCACGTGATACCGGGCAGCGGCAACTACCTCCTGCCGCCGACGGAACAACTTGCGCTGGTTGATGGGCAGGAGCGGCTGCTGCGGGACGATCTACTGAGGTGCCTTCGTGATCCGCGCTTTGACCGCGTGGACCTCCTGGTCAGCTTCGTCATGAAGTCTGGGCTTGAGCAGGTCTACGGCGGTCTGTTGGATGCCTTGGATCGCGGTGCCAGGGTCAGAGTGCTGACCACGGACTATCTCACTGTCACGGACGCGGACGGGCTTGCCCGGTTGCTTGACCTGACCGAGCTGCGGCCGGGGGTGATCACTACACGGGTCTTCCATGATCCGGCGACGAGCTTTCATCCCAAGGCTTATCTCTTTTCGTCCGCCGATAGTAGGGCCGCGGCGGCGTTCGTGGGCAGCAACAACCTGAGCGCATCGGGCATTGGTGGCGGCATCGAGTGGGCCATTGGTGTCGACCAGGCTGTACCACTGCTCGCGGCGTTCGAACGGCTCTGGGCCGATCCACGCAGCAAACCGCTCACACACGAGTTGCTTGCGGATTACCGTCTGCGCTGGCAGCCAGCCGCGCATACCACAGGTGTGGTTCCTGAGCCTCCGGCCAGACCACCGGCTCCGCGGCCGGTGCAGCGGGACGCACTTACCGCTCTAGAGCAAACGCGGCTGGAGGGCTGAGCAATTGTCAAGACCTGTGGATCAAGATCATTTAAGCTGCTTCGGGCTGGCTCTCCTCGCCCGGCCGTTCGACGAGCTTGCCGCCGGTGAAGGTCGCTCCGGCGCGGACCAGGGCGACCAGGTGGGGCGCGTTCACGCAGCGCCAGCGGTCTTGTGCTGACTCGATGAGCTTGAACGCCATGGCCAGGCCTGCGGCCCGCGAGCCGGGGCCCTTGGTGACCTTGGTCCGTGCCTTACCGTCGCGAAAGTCGACTCGATCGGGTTCGTTGTCCGCAGATGCACCCAGTGCTCGGCCGGGTAGTCGTAGAACGCCAGCAGCTGGTCAAGGTCCTCGGTGATCTTCGCGACAGCCTTGGGGAACTTCGCCCGATAGGCGCCCTCGAACGCCTTCACCGCCGCCAGGGCGCAGGCTTTGTCCTCGGCACCCCAGATCTCCGCCAGGGCCTTCTTGGCGGCTGGGTGCGCGGACTTGGGCAGCGCGGCCAGCACGTTGGCGGTCTTGTGGAACCAGCAGCGGCCCTCCCTGGCCTGCGGGAACACCTCCCGCAGCGCGCCCCAGAACCCCAGCGCGCCGTCGCCGACCGCCAGCACCGGGGCACGCATGCCGCGGCGGGCGCAGTCGCGCAGCAGGTCCGCCCACGATTCGGCGGACTCCCGGTACCCGTCGGCGAGGGCGATGAGCTCCTTGCGCCCGTCGGCGCGCACGCCGATCAGCACCAGCAGGCACAGCTTGTGCTCCTCCAGCCGGATGTTCACGTGGATCCCGTCGGCCCACAGGTAGACGTAGTCCACGGCCGACAGGTCCCGGGCCGCGAACGTGCGCTGCTCGCCCTGCCAGGTCTGGGTCAGCCGGGTGATCACCGCCGCCGACAGCCCGGCGGAGGAGCCCAGGAACTGGCCCAGCGCGGGCACGAAGTCCCCGCTGGACAGCCCGTGCAGGTAGAGCAGCGGCAGCACCTCGGTGATCTTGGGTGTCTTCCGCGCCCACGGCGGCAAGATCACCGAACGGAACTGCTGCCGCTCGCCGGTGGCCGCATCGGTGCGCTTGTCGTTGACCCGCGGCGCGGTCACCTCGATCGCGCCCGCGCTGGTCAGCACCTCCCGGCCCTGGTGGTAACCATTGCGGACCACCAGGCGGCGGCCGTCCCCGCCGCGCTCATCAGCGAACCGGGCGATATAAGCGTCCACCTCCGCGGCCAGCGCCTCGGCCAGCATCCGCCGGGCGCCCTCCCGCACGATTTCATCGATCAGCGACGGCGTGGCATCCTTCCCGCCCTCGTGGCATGAGCCGTCGCCAGAGACTACGGTGAGCATCGGGTGCTACCTTCCCGGCCCGGCGCGCCAACGCCGGCCATTGCTTGAGACCTCTACGCGATCACCGGGAAGGTACACCCCTCCCCGCCGATCCACAGGTTTCAAGCATTGCTCTGGAGGGCTTCCGTCGCGGCCTGGTTGTGATGGCGACTGGGCTGGGCAAGACGTGGCTTGCGGCGTTCGACACTGCCCGGCCTCGGTTCCGCCGGGTGCTGTTTGTTGCCCATCGCGAGGAGATCCTGCGGCAGTCCCTGGAGGTGTTCCGCCGGGTGCAGCCGGATGCGGATCTCGGCTTGTACTACGGCGGAGCTAAGCAATCGGACGCCCGCATCCGGTTCGCAGGCGTGCAGACACTCGCCGGGAGCTTGGACCGCTTCGAGCCTGACCGGTTCGACTACATCGTCATCGACGAGTTTCATCACGCCGCCGCTCGTAGTTACCGGCGGGTTATCGAGCACTTCCAGCCGGCGTTCATGCTCGGGCTGACCTGAGTTGGCTCACGTTTCGGGTTCTGGGCTGATGCGACCGCTGTGACCTGGAGGTTCTCGGTTCGGCGGGGCTGGATTTGCACACTAATCCGGGGTCTAGAGTTGCCGGGTGCCGTATGTGCGGACGGTGAAGACGGCGTCGGGCGCCACGGCGGTGCAGATCGTGTATTCCTGGCACCGGGGGTCGCGGGAGATCGAGCACATCGGCTCCGCTCACGATGAGGCGGAGCTGGAGCTGCTGAGGGCCGTCGCCCGGCAGCGGCTGGCCGCGGGTCAGGGCGAGCTTGACCTGGGCCTGGATACGGCTGCGGCGGGCGGGCCGCTGCCGATCACCGCGTCGCGGATGAGCTGCCTGCTCGATGCGCTGTCGCATGCTTACCGGGTGCTGGGCTTTGACCGGGCCAGCGGCGGTGATGCGGTGTTCGGGCAGCTGGTGGCCGCGCGGATCATCGAGCCGGTCAGCAAGGCCGACAGCTTGCGGGTGCTGGAGGAGGCCGGGGTGGCCGGCCCGTCGTATGCGACGCTCAAGCGCCGCCTCCCCGTCTATGCGAAGCAGGAATGGCGGCAGGAGATCTCAGCTGCCTGCGCCGCGCATGCCAGGCTGGGTCCGGCCAGCCTGGTGCTCTACGACGTGTCCACGCTGTATTTCGAGACCGATGAGGGCGACGGGTTCCGCGAGAGCGGCTTTTCGAAGGAGCGGCGGCTGGAGCCGCAGATCACGATCGGCCTGCTGACTGACCCGTCCGGGTTCCCGCTGATGGTGTCGGCATTCGAGGGGAACAAGGCCGAGACCAGGACCATGCTGCCAGTTATCGAGGCGTGCATGACCGCCCACCAGCTCCCCGATGTCACGGTCGTCGCGGACGCCGGGATGGTGAGCGAAGGGAACCGGAAGGCGATCGAGGCAGCCGGGCTGTCCTTCATCCTCGGCATGCGCATCCCGCAGGTCCCCTACGTGGTAAGGCAGTGGCGCCACGAGCACCCCGGCCAGGACATCCCAGACAGGCACATCTTCACCCAGCCCTGGCCCGCCGGGCCGAACGGCGGCCGCCGCGACCAGGTCATCTACTACCAGTACCGCCATGACCGGGCCCGCCGCACGCTGCGCGGGATCGATGAGCAGGTGCGCAAGGCCGAGCAGGCCGTCGCGGGCAAGGTCCCGGTCAAGCGCAACCGGTTCATCCAGCTGGCCGGCGGCACCCGGTCGGTGAACCGCGAGCTCGAGAACAAGGCACGGGCGCTCGCGGGCCTGAAGGGTTACATCACCAACCTGCGGACCTGCCCGGACGGCACCCCGGTCACCGCGGAGTTCGTGATCGGCGCCTACCATCAGCTCTTCCAGATCGAGAAATCCTTCCGGATGGCGAAAAGCGACCTGCAGGCCAGGCCCATCTACCACCGGACCAGGGACTCGATCGAGGCGCACCTGACCATCGTGTTCGCCGCGCTCGCGGTCAGCCGCTGGATCGAGCACCACACCGGCTGGTCAATCCGCAAATTCGTCAAGACCGCCCGCCGCTACCGCACCATCCAGATCCAGGCCGGGCCGCACACCATCAACGCCGCCGACCCCCTCCCCAACGACCTCCGCCAGGCCCTCGAAGCGATCAGCCACGCCAGCCGGACTGAACACTAAATTGAGCCAACTCGGGTTTCATCACGCCGCCGCTCGTAGTTACCGGCGGGTTATCGAGCACTTCCAGCCGGCGTTCATGCTCGGGCTGACCGCGACTCCCAATCGCATGGACAGCGCTGACCTGCTGGCGCTGTGTTCAGACAACCTCGTCTACGAATGCCCGCTCACGGAGGGCATCGAACGCGGCGACCTCAGCCCGTTCCGCTACTTCGGCATCGCCGACGACGTGGACTATGCGCCAATACAGTGGCGTGGTGGCCGGTTCGACCCGACGGTGCTAACACAGGCCGTCGAGACGCGCGAACGCGCCCAGCATGCACTCGACGTCTGGCGCGACAAGGGCGGTGGTCGCACTCTCGCATTTTGCGTCACCGTTTCGCATGCCGACTTCATGGCTGAGTTCTTCCGAAGCAACGGGGTCGCCGCGGCTGCTGTGCATAGCGGTCCTACCAGCGCGCCGCGGGCTGGTTCGGTGGAGCAGCTGCGCGCCGGGGAACTGCAAGTCATCTGCACGGTCAACATGTTCAACGAAGGCCTGGACGTGCCCGAGATCGACACCGTGCTGATGCTGCGCCCGACTGAATCTCCGGTGGTGTTTTTGCAGCAGCTGGGCCGTGGCTTGCGTCGCAGCGACGGAAAGGATTCGCTGACCGCGATCGACTTCATTGGTAACCATCGCAGCTTCCTGGTCAAACCGCGGACGTTGCTGGCGGTCAGCACGGGGTGCCAGGTCGGCACCGACAAGGTGCTGAGGGCAATGCGGACCGGCGACTTCGGCCTTCCGCCTGGGTGTTCGGCCACCTATGACGTCGAGCTCGTCAACATTTTGCGCGCGGTTACCCGGGTGGGCGCCCGGTCCGCCCTGGAGGACTACTGCCAGTCTTACGCGGACGAGCACGGTTACCCGCCTAGCGCAGTCCAGGCGTACGAGGCCGGCTACAACCCCTCGTCGGCTCGGGCCAGATACGGCCACTGGTTCGCCTTCCTCGATGACCTTGAACTCCTGCCAGAGCACAAACGCGAGGTAGCTCGACGCCATGGTGACGTACTGGCTGGCATCGAAAAGGAAGCGATCACCAAGTCGTACAAGCTCGTGACGCTCCAGGCCCTCGTGCAACTGGGCGCGCTGCGCGCCGGCGCGGATGTCGCCGAGATCGCCTGGACCGCGCACCAGATCGTCACGGGTGACCCGCGCCTGGTGGCGGATACGAGATCGACGGAGATGCCCGATCCTTCATCCGTAGACGCTGAGACTTGGCGTGAGTACTGGCTGAACTGGCCGCTGGCGGCCTGGGCTGGCCGGTTGCGCGGCGCCACGAACGGCTGGTTCCGCATTGATGGGCGCCGTTTCGCCCCGGCGTTCCAAGTGTCTGCGGGCGTAAGTGACACGTTTGACGCCATGGTTGAGGAGCTGGTTGATTACCGGCTGGCCCGGTACCTCTTCACCAAGGCCAGTCCGCTGGAGGAGGCCTTCCGGCTCAAGGTCATCCAAGCCCACGGTCGGCCGATCCTCGTGCTTAACCGTGACCACAATCGTGAATTGCCCGAGGGTGAGACAGCCTTCGTCGCTGACGGGGTTGTCTACACCGGCAACTTTGCCAAGATCGCTCTGAACGTAGCCCACCGCGGGGAACAGCCGGACAATGTTCTAGCCGATCTGCTGCGCTCGTGGTTCGGAGCTGAAGCTGGTCAGCCCGGCACTGTTCAGTACGTCGAGCTGGTACCCGGCGAGACGCACTGGCATATGCGACCCGCATCCCCAGCCGCCAGCCGGGACGAGACGGTCAGCTGATCAGTCCTTCAGTGCATGGATGAAGGCTTGCCAGCTGTCGGCACTGAACACGAGCGAGGGTCCGGACGGATTCTTCGAGTCGCGTACGGCCACGAGATCGGGGAGATTGGCGGCGACCTCGACGCAGGCGCCGCCGTTGTTGCTGAAGCTGCTCTTATGCCATGCGGCGTGGGACAGGTCCATGTCGGGGGTGGCCATCCCGCACCTCCTATGTCCGCGACGGTTAGGTCAGCTCGGCTGCTACCTGGGCGATCAGGCTGACGGACTCCTCGGGGCCGAGGGCCTTGGCCACCAGATGGGTGAACATCGCCTGGTAGCGCTCTACTTCGGGCTGCTTCTCGAGGTAGAGGCTACCCGTCTGGCTCTCCAGGTAGGCCACATCAGGGTCCGCTGCTTCTGGAAAGCCGAGGATGATGAACGATCCGTCCATGGCCGGGTGCGCTCCAGCCCGGAACGGTAGTACCTGGACGGTGATGCGCGGTCGGTTGGCCAGCGCCGCAATGTGGTCAAGCTGTGAACGCATCACCTTAGGGCCGCCGACGACGCGACGGACAGCTGCTTCGTTCAATACGGCCCAGCATTCGGGCTGATCATCTGCGGTGAGCCGTTCCTGGCGGGTAGCACGGAGCGCAATCTTGCGTTCGATGGCCTCGTCGTCACCGGTGGCGGGGGCGGTGCGCATGAAGGCCCGGTAGTAGTCCGCGGTCTGGAATAGGCCGGGCACTAGTTCGGCCGCGTACTCGTGGATGGAGGCGGCCTCGGCCTCCAGGCCCAGGTAGACCTGGAACCATTCGGGCACAGCGTCGCTGCTGTAGGACTGCCACCAGCCACGCTGCCGGGCTTCCCGAGCCAGCGTCAGCAATACCTCGCGCTGGTCGCCGCCTACCTCGTATATGTCGAGGAGCGCACGCAGGTCTGCGGGGCGGATGCGGCGATCGCCGGTTTCCCAGCGGCTGATGGCTGAGGCGGTCCAGTCCCCGTGGGATTGCTCGGCGACCTGCTCGATGGTGAGGCCGCGTTGCTCACGGAGGCGGCGGAGCTCGTAGCGCAGGCGGCGGCCGCGGACGGTGGGGCTGGGGCGCATGGGCACCGGCATCCTCCAGATTTGGCAAATTGCCAACGTCGACTTGCCAACGGTAGCAAGCCAACGGCAGACTGTGAGAAGTCTGCCAGTCACGGTGATGGACCGGACCGGAATCCCGGACACCAGGCGGTGGGATAGTGGCTAGTTCCGGAAGCGCGCCAGCAGGCGGGCGGCTGCAGGGCGGGCCTTCGTCCAGCACTGGTGACGGTCCACCGTTAGCGGCTTTCCCTGACTCGCCATTCCAGAGCTACCTGGAACTAGGCGCCTTGCCGAGTGCGGTGCCTTGTGCGCGGCTGCACGCCAGGCAGGTCGTCTGGGAATGGGGACGGCAAGAGCTGGCCGACGCTGTTGAGCTGATCGTCTCTGAGCTGGTGACCAACGGGTTGCGCGCGTCCGAAGGATTAACCGGCAGTCGCTACGCCGGGCGCTGGACTCCGGGAGTTCCGCCGTTGCGTATCTGGCTCCAAGCAGAGGACAAGCGCGTCGTGATTCAGGTCTGGGACGGCAACGACAAGTTGCCCATCCGGGAGATGGCGAGCCCAAGCGCAGAAGGCGGCCGCGGCTTATTGCTCGTCGAATCCGTCAGCACATCGTGGGGCTCGTACCAGGCAGAAGGCTCAAGCGGCAAGGTGGTCTGGGCGGTCGTGTGCTCCTTGACCGGCTCGTGAGGGCAGGGACAGCATAGTGGGAGCACACGGGGGAACCAGCTGGATGCAAGGGGGCACCAGCCATGACTACTTATGTGTCTCTAGTCAACTGGACTGACCAGGGCATCAAGAACTACCGCGACACCACTCAGCGCGTCGACGACTTCATCAAGCTCGCCGAGAGCAACGGTGGGCACGTCCGGGAACTGCTGTGGACGGTCGGCGAGTACGACATGGTCTGCGTCGTGGACTTCCCGGACGAAGAAACCGGGGTCGCGGCGCTGCTGCAGGTCGGCTCCACAGGCAACATCCGGTCCAAGACCATGCGCGCGTTCAATTCGGAGGAGATGGCTGGCATCATCCGCCGCACCGGCTGACCCGCGCCGCCCGATGCCCAACGGCACGGCCGCGACCACGTACTGGCACCGCACCGAGGACGGCCGGGTCCAGTGCGACGTGTGTCCGCGAGCCTGCCGCCTGCATGAGGGACAGCGTGGGTTCTGCTTCGTAAGGATGCGCCAGGACGACCAGATCGTCCTGACCACCTACGGCCGGTCCAGCGGGTTCTGCGTGGACCCGATCGAGAAGAAGCCGCTGAACCACTTCCTGCCCGGGTCGGCCGTGCTGTCCTTCGGCACCGCCGGATGCAATCTGGGCTGCCGGTTCTGCCAGAACTGGGACATCTCCAAGTCCCGGGAGACCGACACGCTGGCCGATCAGGCCACACCGGCCGCGATCGCCGAAGCAGCCGCCCAGTTCGACTGCAACAGCGTGGCGTTCACTTATAACGACCCGGTGATCTTCCTCGAGTATGCGATGGATGTGGCGGATGCCTGCCGGGAGAGGGGCATTAAGGCTGTCGCGGTGACCGCGGGATACGTGTGCGCGGAGCCGCGGCGGGAGTTCTACCGGCATATTGACGCCGTGAACGTGGATCTCAAGGCGTTCACCGGTGACTTCTACCGGCGGGTGTGCCTGGCCCGGCTGGAACCGGTGCAGGAGACCTTGCTGTACCTCACCCAGGAGACCAGCGTGTGGGTGGAGATCACCACGCTGCTCATCCCTGGCCTGAACAACTCCGATCAGGAGATCGACGCGCTCACGAAATGGGTGGCCGGGCAGCTCGGACCGGACGTGCCGGTGCACTTCACCGCGTTCCATCCGGACTTCAAGATGCGTGACCGGCCGCCGACTCCGCCTGAGACGCTCAGAAACGCCCGGCGGATCGCGCTGGACAACGGCGTCCGCTACGCCTACACCGGCAACGCGCACGACCCGGCCGGCCAGAGCACCTACTGCCACCAGTGCGGCACCCGGCTCATCGAGCGGGACTGGTATCGGCTGGGGCGTTACCGGGTCACCGACGACGGCAGGTGCGCGGGCTGCGCGGCTCAACTGCCCGGAGTCTTCGACGGCCCGCCGGGGAACTGGGGACGAAAGCGTCAGCCGGTGTTCCTCGGCCTGCCGGTGTAGGACCCGGTTGGCGTAGCACCGTCCCGGATTCTGGGATACGGCAGCCTCGGCTAGGCGACTACGCTCACGGGACAACGACCGAGCGGCGCTCAGCGCGAATCACGAAGGGGGCGGTCAGTGCCGGACGGACCACGTCTGCTGATCGCCGCTGCCCTGGGCAGGATCATCGAGCCTTACCTGCGGCAGGCGCTGGGCGACGATGCCACCGTGCGGATCGCCGAGGACCAGGCAGCGGTGCAGCGCGAGATCAGCGACCGGCTCCGGTTCGATGTGGTCGTCGCCGATCTCACCTGGAACGACTACGCGATCGAGTACACCTTCGACGGGCTGGATGTGCTGAACATCCTGCGCAGCTCGCACCGCCAGGCGCCGGTGATCTTCGCCGCGCAGGGTCACGGCATCGAACGCGATCACCTCGACGAAGCCATCGACCAGCCCGAGGTGGTGGGCATCTACCGGAAGTCAGCCGGTCCGCAATTGCTGGTGGAAGCGGTAGACATCGCGGTGCGCGGCGGCAGCCTGACCGACCCTCGCTTTGCCCCGGGCGTCAGCCCGCCGGACATCCCGCGGATCCATGCCTATTTCGGTAAGGGGAAGGGGACGACCGCCGCCCGCCTGGCCGGGGCGATCGCCTCGGGCCGGGCGGCCAATCACGAGTCGCTGGCCAGCTCCGCCCATGTCGGGTACGACACCGCCGCCAAGATCGTCGATTACCTCGGGCCGCTCATCCGCGACCGTGGCGAGCACAGCCCGGAACTCAAGATGACGCCCGAGGTCGTCTACCGATGGTGCGGTGAACATGCCCGGTACATCCTGAGCTGGTGCCGCCGTCATGGCCAGCAGGACATCGCCACGCGCCTCGAGCCACCACGCTGAGCCACCGCCCCGCCCGAGCATGCAAGATCTTGCATGCCAGAGCCACGGCCCGGCAAGGATCTCCCCGATTGGCTTCCGGGCGCGTTCGGCAGCGCCGAATCCGTATATAACGGACCGTGGCGGGCGCTGAACTTGCCGGGGGGCTGGGGGGACCCTCGTCGGCCTGGGCCGACCCTGGGCAGCGCCGGCCGGGGGCGCCGGGTAGCCGACCCGATCACTGCTCGGGTCGGCTACCCGGCACAGCGCAGGCCAGCCGCGCAGGTCACGCAGCGTTTACGGGACGCGTCTGTGATTGCTGCGACGATGCCGGGCCGAACAGCGTGCGGAGGTAACCGGTCACGGCGCTCAGGCTGGCTGGGCTGCCGAGTGCCGCCACGTACCCGTCGGGCCGGATCAGGATGGTCGGTGCTGCGCCCAGACGGCGCAGGATGGCTGCTTGCCTAGGCGGCACGGTGGCGATCTCCAGATCCCGGCGGCAAGGCCACAGCTCGGAATCCGCGAGCAAGCGTGCCGAGCCGGCCGCGGGAACCACGAGCACGGGCCGGCCACCGCGCAGCACGGCGTACAAGGTGGTGCCGCGGCCGCCCACGGTGAGCTCAATGTCAGGCATGCGCTGCCCGGGCCGTGGCCTGCCCCTGCCCCGGCCCCGGCCACCATCCACGCTGGCCAGCCGCGAGTGGTCGGGCGGGTAGGCCACATACACCTGGCTGATCCTGCGCGCGGCCCGGCGCTGCAGGGCAGGCACCCGGCCGAGGACCGGGACGACGACGTCGCGCACTGTTCGCTTGACCGGATGGCTCATCGTGCCGAAGTGCACCAGGGCGTCGGTGAGCTTGAGCACCTGATCCGCCACCGGACGGCGTTCGGTGCCGTAGCTGTCAAGCAGGGCGTCCGGCGCCCGGCCCGAGGCAACCAGGGCCAGTTTCCAGCCCAGGTTGTGCGCGTCGGTGATCCCGGTGTTCAGGCCCTGGCCGCCCGCCGGAGTATGGATGTGCACCGCGTCGCCGGCCAGCAGCACGCGGCCGCGCCGGTACGCGCTCGCTGACCGTCGGTGGCAGCGGAAGTTGGCCAGCCAGGTGGGCTCGGACACGGTGAGCGGCTCGGGTGCCCGCTGGTCGGTCAGCTGCTGGATCTCGGCCAGGCTGGGCGGCTGCCCGCCGCGGTCACCGGCAAACGGCAGCGTCAGCCGCCATTGGTGCCCACGCATCGGGAAGCAGATCAGCGGCAGCCCGTCCGGCCGGAAGAACGCATGCACCGAGTCCTCGGCGCGGTCCCAGTCCAGCCGCACGTCGGCCAGCAGCCAGTCCTGTGGGTAGGGCCGCCCATGGAAGGTCAGCCCAAGCTCGTGCCGGACCCGGCTGTGCGCACCATCGCAGCCCACTACGTAAGAAGCTGTGCTCGTCTCGGTCCCGCCTGCCCGGGTCTGGATGGCCGCGGTGACACTATCGCCGTGCATGGTCAGCCCAGTGAGCTCGGCACCGTTCTCGATCACGCCGCCCAGCTCGCTAACCCGGGCCCGCAGGAGGCGCTCGGTCTGGTCCTGCGGAAGGTCGAGCACGAAGCCGAACCGCGAGCCGCAGCGCGCGAAGTCGAGGCCGGCCAGGCCCCGGCCTTGAGAGTAGAACCGGAGGTGACGCACGATCTGGCCCCGCTCGATGAAGCCATCGGCCACGCCCATCATGTCCAGGACTTCCAAGCTGCGGGCATGCAGGCCTATCGCCCGGCTCTGCAGGGCCACGCCGTCGCCCTGGTCGATGATGCGGGTCCGGATTCCCCGGCTGAGTAGTTCCGCCGCGAGCACCAGCCCGGTCGGGCCGGCGCCGACGATGAGTACCTGGATCTCGTTCATGCGGCCCACTCTGAGCCGGTTGCCGCTCCGGGCCATCAGCAGGACTACGTATGGGGCTACTTATCTTGTGACGGCTCCGGCGGCAGGCCTTCCTCGTACGCCCAGGCGGCCAGCTGGGTGCGGGTGCGGAAGTCCAGCTTGGTCAGGATGTGGTCCACGTGCACCTCGACCGTCCGGACCGACAAGAACAGCTGCGCGGCGATGTCCCGGTTGGTCAGCCCGCGCGCCACCAGCACGGCGACCTCCGTCTCACGCCGAGTCAGCGGCTGGCACGGGCCCGCCCGCCCCGTGCCCTCCGGTTCGTTGGCCAGGGCCAGGTCCACCGCGGCTTGCACAGTGAGCCGCCGGCCTTCCGCGATCATCCGAGTGGCGACCGGCCCGGCGCTGGTGCGGGCCGGTGCCAGCCAGCGGTCAACCATCTCCCGGATCGGCCCGGGCATGGTGAACTTGTTGGCGTCCTGGTACGCCTCAGCAGCGCCCCACAGCTGGAACGCCCGGCGGGGACGGCCCGTCTTCACCGCGTGCCCGGCGAAACCGGCCAGCCCGATGGTGACCACCCAGCGGTCGCCGACCGCGATGGACCCGGGCAGGCCTTCCTCCAGCGCCCGCCGGGCCGCGGCCAGCTCGCCCCGGTCAACCAGGGCGCACCCGAGTACCTGCGTGACCCGCGCGTTCAGCGGCTCCAGGCCGAGTTCCGCGGACATGGCCACGCAGCGCGCGAAATAGTCACACGCGACGTCAAGCCGGCCGCTGAACTGCGCAGCCAGCCCGGAGTACATCAGGCTGAACGCGATCGCCGGCCGGTCGCCGGTCGAGGCCAGCAGTCCCGCGGCCCGGTCCACATCTGGTACCGCCTCCGCTATGTGCAGGCCGGACAGCTTGCAGCGACCCAGGTACACGGTGGCGATTCCCTCGCCGAGCGCGTCATGCAGCGCTTGGCTCAGCCCAATGCTCTCCGCCAGCAGGTCTGTGGCCTGGGTGTAGTCGCCCTGATCGATAGCCAGCCAGGCGGCCCCGTTCAGGGCGCTGACCCGGGCTACGCTCGCCGTCCGGTCCAGGCCGAGCATCTCGCCCAGCCGCTGCCTGCCTTCGGTGTGATGGCCGCGTAGCGACCAGAACGCGGCCATTGAGGCAGCCATCCGCAGTGCAGTGGACGGATCATGATCGCGGTACCAGCTCAGCGCCGCGCGGGTGTTGTTGTGCTCGGTGGCCAGCCGCTCCAGCCAGTCCTTCCTGGCCAGGCCCGCATGTGGGCGGCCGCCGCTCTCGACCAGGGCCAGGAACGCCGCGGCATGGGACCTGCGCACCCGGGCCGCCTCCGGCATCCGGTCCAGCCGCTCGGCCGCGAACTCCCGGATCGTCTCCAGCATGGCGTACCGGGCCGGCGACGTCCTGGCGGGCAGCGGCACCAGCCGGAGCAGGCTCTGGCCGACGAGTTCGGCCAGGCCATCGAGCACCGGCAGGCCCACGTCCAGCGCATCGCCGCAGACGGTTTCGATGGTTTCCAGGGGGGCGCCGCCCGCGAACACCGAGCAGGTGGCGAGCAGCCGCCTGGCTCCCTCGGTCAGCAGGTCGTAGCTCCAGGCGATGGTGGCGCGCAGCGTCTGCAGCCGGTCGGGCAGGTCGCGGCTGCCACCGGTCAGCAGGATCAGCGAGTGTTCCAGCCGGGGCAGGATCGCCTCCGGCGGCAGCACCTTGACCCGCGCCGCAGCCAGTTCGATGGCCAGTGGCAGGCCGTCCAGCCGGCAGGCTATCTGCGCGATCGCTGGTGCGTTCTGCTCGTCGATGACGAAACCGGGCAGCACCGCGGCGGCCCGCTCGGCGAACAGGCGCGCTGAATCGCAGTCGGTCAGCGACTGCGGCGTGGGCTGGACTCGCGGATCCGGGACGGCGAGCGGCGGGACTGGGCATTCCTGCTCACCGGAGACGCACAGCGCTGACCGGCTGCTTACCAGGATCCGTACCGCGCTCGCTTCCTGCAGCAGCCGGGTCACGACCGGGGCCCCGGCCAGCAGGTGCTCGAAGTTGTCCAGGACCAGCAGCAGATGCCGGGTGCGCAACTGGCTGACCAGGTGCTCCATCAGCGGCCGGTCCCGGGGATCCTGCAGGCCGATGCCCTGCGCAATCGTGGAAGGCACCAGCCCCGGATCCCGGACGGGTGCCAGCGGAACGAAATACACCCCGTCCGGGTACTCCGCGGCCACCTGCCCAGCCAGCGCGATGCACAGCCGGGTCTTGCCGGTGCCGCCTGGCCCGGTAAGCGTGACCAGGGAGTTGTCCTGGAGCAGCCGCTTCGCCTGGGCCAGCTCCTGCTGCCTGCCAATGAAGCTGGTCAGCGGTTTAGGCAGACTGCCGCGGCCGGTCCCCGGTTCGGCCGCACGGCGCGATGGCGGGACCATCGCATCCCCCGAGACGTCAGACATGCCAGGTCAGTCCTGGCCAAGCAAGTGGGCGCGGCAACCGCCGGTATGACGGTCAGTGACCGGCGCCCTGATCGAGACTAACCGACAGTCAGGCCGGCCACTAGGTGCCGCCGCTTACCCGCCGACCTAACGGACCTGCGCTGGGGGCCCGGCGCCTCGCAGCACGCCGGGACAGGACCCGGCTTACCCGTGCACCCAGCGCGGCGGCTCCTCACGAGTGGGTGGCTCGCCGAGCCAGAACGCGTCATCGGCTGGTTCCCGCGGTGCTGGGACAGTCAGCGTTCCGCTGGGTGTGCCGGTGTCGTACCAGGGGTGGCCGCTCCACTCGGCCGGGGGCTCGCGGCGGATGACATCGAGCGCGACCAGGTGGGCGTAGCGGGCGTGACGGCTGACCTGGACGTCCTGTGCCCAGCAGGCCGCGGCCAGCAGCTTGCGTGCGGAACTGAAATCGGCGGCGCTGATCCCCGCCCGGCACCAGAGGTAGACGCGCTCGCCGAATGGCTGGGGTCTGGTCAGCACGATGATCGGCAGCTTGCCGTACCGGGAGTGGATCCACGCCTGGGCACAGCCTGCGCGGACGCGGTGTGCGGTGACAATGCACCAGATGCGCGCCAAGAGGAACCGCCGGCCGGCTGGGAAGCAAGCGATGCCAGCTAGCACAACGGCCAGCCCAGCCGTGAGCCAGGCCGCGGTCGCGGTATCAAGGGCCAGCCAGATCGCCGCGAGCCCAGCCAGCACGGCCAGTTCATAGCGCCAGCGCCACATCGCGACGAGGGGGTTGGCGCGGGCCACACCGCCGAGGGCGTATTCCAGGCCAGCCCGGGCTTGCCGAGAGCTGGCCGGGCGGGGCGATGGCATCATCGTCCCGGCCCACGATCGGACAGGAATGGCTGGGCGACCGTGATCCGGCCCGTCCCAGCGCATTGGCGGCACGCCTGGTCGGCGTAGCGGGTCCCGGTACCCTGGCAGGCCGGGCAGCGACGGAAGCGGTCGAACCGTGGGTCCCGGTAGGTCCGGGCCAGCCCGCCGCGGCGGGCGGTGATCTGCCAGCCATACTGGCTGGCGCGCGTGTCGGCATCCCGGAACAGCCGGTCGCCGACGGTCCTGATGAGGCGGGCCAGCCGCCCGGTCACTCGGGCGAGTGGGCCAGCCAGGCCTGGGGCCATCCCAACTCTGCTCATGTAACCAGGGAAGCCGCTGGGGACTGCGATGAAAACGTGCGGGAAATTACGTAATTAACGTACGAGTGGCGGCTCATATACGGTGAAGGGATGGCATCCCGCGGGCGTCCCGTCGAGCGGCCAGCGCATCTCTCGCAGGAGCAGCGTACGCGGGCCCAGACACAGACGCTGCAGTGGCGCCAGCAGTGCGGGCTGAGTCAGCGCGAGATGGCCGCCGAGATCGGCGTCAGCTACGCCAGTTACCGCCCGTGGGAAAGCGGCCGGGATGACCATGCCGGGCCCACCAGGCTGCAGGCTGACCAGTTGGACAAGGCACTCCGGCGGTTGCTGGCCGACCGCTATGTGGAGGGGGAGGCCTTTGACGTCTGGGGCTGGCCCAGGCAGCAGGACATGAGTTATGACCGGGTGGTCGAACTGCTCCGGTCAGCCGGTTTCGATGTGCCCCGGCTGCAGCCCAATGGCCGATCTCCGGTCGGGGTGTTCTGGGTACACCGGGCCAACGAACCCAATCTCGTGCACGGTGTGTTCTCGCTGGCGGCGGCCGCCGCCACCCGGGCTGGCCTGCCGGTTCATCTGCTGCTCGACGATCTTGTTGAGAGCCGCCCCAGGGCACGTGAGCAGTGTGTAGAGCTCGAATCCCAGATCAGGACCTGGGTCGCCTTCGCTTCGGGTAACGACGCGAAGCTATCCACGACGCTCTACTCAGAGGTCCTGTCTGAGGAGTACCTGTCCGAGCGTGGCTGGCCTGCGATCAATGACTACCTCAATCCGCGCATCGGTGTACTCGATTTCCTTGTCGCCAGCAAGGCGATTTCGCCGCAGTTGTACACCATCAACGCCGAGGAAAGCGTCCAGGACATGCTCCGGAACGCCGAGACGCTCGGCTCCGAAAGACTACTCACGCCACTCCGGAACTGGCTGGTCTTCGAGAAGCAGATCGGGTGGATCCTGGCTCAGTCCCCGGGCGGCATGGCCAACTCCGTCATCACGCTGGGCGGCGAGGATGAGCGCAAACTCTGGGACGCGTTTCACCGTGGCTGCCCGGACGACCTGTCCGCGCGGGTCCGGCACATCTACCTTCGCCCGCTGCCCATGCCCAGCTATCGGTCGCCATGGCAGGAACAGGCGCTGGCCGCGGGTACGAACCGGTCCAGGCTGACCGAATACCTCACGCACCGGACTCCATCCGAGCGGGCTGACCTGCTCGAATGGCTGATCAGGTCGGCCGTCTATCTGCCCGCATCACTCAACCCTGGCTTCAGAGCCGGGCTTGATCCTGGGGTGCAGGATGTGACCGCCCTGCTGCGGACCTCGGCCAGCGAACTGCCGCCCGCGACAGCGGGCGCCATCGCCAAGGCCACGGTCGAGTGGCTGAATCTCTGACCGCGACTGACCAGCCAAACTTTCTGATAAAGAAATTGATCAGAGCGAGCCAAGTTGACAGTGTTCTGGGTCGCTGAGCGGTACGCTCTCTCCGTTCCGGCGGCCTCCGTAAGGGCGGTAGCACGTGGCGCAGCGCCTGATGGGCACGGCGTTTCCTGACCTGGTAGAGCTGCCACCGGGTCACAACTTGACGTCCGTGGACGTGTACGTTACTTCGCAATGTAATCGCCGTTGTACTTACTGCTTCCTGCCATCCGATTTCTTCGCCTCGGGCCTGCGGATGAGCACGGCCGCCTTTTCGGACGTGACGACCTGGTGTGTCCGGAATGGCGTGGGCGAGATCACCTTCCTGGGCGGGGAGCCGTCTCTGCACCCCTCGTTCCCGGAGATGGTGTCTCTTGCCAATGACCGCGGACTCAAGGTCCGCGTGGTGACCAACGGAGCTCGCCGGTTCCGGAGACTTCTGGAAGACGGCCAGATCAAGCCGCAGAGCCTGAGCCGGGTCGCGGTGAGCCTGGACACCGTGGATGAGACGGTGCAGGACAGGTTCCGTGGCCGTGGCGCCTGGCGAGACGCGACCGACACGATCCGACTGCTCCGCGAGATCGGTGTCCTTTTTGACATCAACGTCACTGGCGTGCGCCCGGCAATGGACGGCATCGACGCCCTCATCGACTTCGCCGAGAACGCGGGCTGTCGGCGGGTCAACGTGCACTGGCCGTCGAGCATTGGGCTTGGTGCGCAACTGAAGACCGAGGAGATACCGGACCGGGTGGAGTGGGAGAAGCTGGTCCGCACCATTGCGGATCGGGTGGAGACGCGGCCGGATTTCTTCGTCGAGATCGAGCGCGGCTTTCTCGCCGAGGGCGACCCGCTCACTGGGTGCGCACTGGAAGACTTCTCCAACCTGCAGATACTCCCGGAAGGCCGGGCGTATCGATGCGGCATGCTGGTTGATCAGGAGGGCATGGCATCGCTGGCCATGACCGGCGACCAATTGCTGCTGGCTCGCCCTGAGACCGGGGAAGAGTTGCTCAGGTCATCAATGCCGTCAGGGTGCGACACGTGCCCCGCAATGCAAGCAGACGGCAGGCGCGCCTGCATCTACGACAAGGTCAGCTCGGCCTGAGCTCCGCCGATGAGGAGGCTGGTCGCGTGCGGACCAAGGGCCTTGTCATCTTTGATGCGTTCAATACCCTCGTCACGTCACGCCCGGGGTACCAGGAAACCTTTCTCGCCGGGCTCACCGCGGCCACCGAGCACGCCTCGGCCGACCTGCTGACGACGCTGCACGCGGCCAGCGAAGGGCTGGACCATTCCGGCTGGTCCACCTCTCGCCAGGTGTATAGCGACTGGACGGCCGGAACCCTTGCCTCGCTCGCCCAAGCCGGCGCCGCGCTGGACCCGGAACTGGCGCCGTGTGTCGTCCCGGCCCTGGAACAGCTGCATCAGGCTCCGATGGTTGCCCTGCCGGATGCGGCAGACTGCGTGGCCAGCCTCAAGGGTGCGGGATTCACCATCGCCGTTTGCTCCAACTGGGGCTGGGACTTGGCCGATGATCTGGCTGGCACCGGGCTGATGGACTGGATCGACGTTCCCGTGACATCCGCTCAGATTGGTTACCGGAAACCTCATCCGCGTATCTACCAGGAGACGCTCGACCGGGCCAGGTTCAGCGCGGCGGACGCCGTATTTGTCGGCGACAGCC
Organism: uncultured Actinomycetes bacterium; assembly: GCA_963758575.1. Lineage (GTDB taxonomy): Bacteria > Actinomycetota > Actinomycetes > Streptosporangiales > Streptosporangiaceae > RYN-230. The sequence continues at coordinate 384,545 of CAVWWE010000005.1, read as the reverse complement.
TGCGGACTGACGTTCTCGGGCCGCAGCACTCCGGCATCCGATCCGTGCTCCTGGCGCGTGACGCCAACACACAACTCCATGCCGAACAGGTGTCATCGCTAGCCGAGGCGGCGCGTCTGCTCCTTGGCTAGCACGTCCGGGCCGTCGAACAGCGACTTCACCGAGTGCGAGACGGGCGAGCTGTTCATCCGCTGAGGTAGTCGTGGACGAGCCGGATCGCGATCGAGCCTTCGCCGACCGCCGACGCGACCCGCTTCACCGAGCCACGGCGGACATCACCCACCGCGAACACCCCCGGCAGGCTAGTCTCCAGGAACATCGGCGAGCGGGGCAGAGACCAGCCGGCCGGTGGGTGACCGTCGGCCAGCAGGTCGGTCCCGGTGACCAGGAAACCCCACCGGTCACGCACGACGGCGTCCGGCAGCCACTGGGTGCGCGGTTCGGCGCCGATCAGCACGAAGACGGCCACCGCCGGGACGGTCTCGGTCGTGCCCGAGACCCGGTCCTGGAGCGTCAGGCTCTCCAGCCGGCCGGTTCCGCCGCCACCCACCACCAGGGTGTTGTGCCGGACGGCGATATTGGGTGTGCCGGCGATCTCCTTGATCAGGTACTCAGACATGCTGTCGGTCAGCGACGGGCCGCGGACCAGCAGCGTCACCCGGGCGGCGTACCTGGCCAGGTGGACCGCGGCCTGCCCGGCCGAGTTCGCCCCGCCCACCACGAACACCTCTTCGCCCTTCATCGCCGGGGCTTCGGTCGTGGCTGCGCCGTAGAACACGCCCGCGCCGATCAGTGCGTCGAGCGCCGGGATGCCGAGCCGGCGGTAGGACACGCCAGTCGCGATGATGACCGCGCGGCTGCGCACCTCAGTCCCATCCGCCAGCGTTATGACGCGTTCGGCTCCATCGGTGCGCAGGCCGGTCGCTGCGTTTCCGTAGACGTATTCGGCGCCGAAGTTCCAGGCCTGGGTGAACGCCCGCAGCGCGAGTTCGCCGCCGCTCACCCCGGTCGGGAAGCCCAGGTAGTTGCGGATGCGGGAGCTCGTCCCGGCCTGGCCGCCGATGGCCTCCGGCTCCAGCAGCACGGTGGCCAGGCCCTCGGAAGCGCCGTAGACCGTCGCAGCCAGGCCGGCCGGGCCGGCCCCGATCACAGCCACGTCGTACTGCGCGGCGCCCGGCCTGGTCTTCACCCCGAGTGCCTCGGCCAGCTCGGTATTCGATGGGTCGGTCAGCACCTGCCCGCCGAACAGCAGGATCACCGGCAGCGCGGCGCCCGGCCCGGCCCGGCGGAGCAGCGCCTGTCCCTGCTCGCTGTCCACCGGGTAGAAGCCGAACGGGACCGCGTTGCGGTCCAGCAGATCCCGGACCTCGTGCGACCGCGCGGACCACTCCTCACCCACCACTTGGACGAACTCGAACCGCGGCCGGTTCGTGCTGGCCCAGACCTCCAGCAGTTCGGTGACAGCCAGATGGAACCGCTCGTCCGGCACCGTCACCGGCCTGGCCACGTAGTCATCGATGTGCCCGAGCGCGATGGCCTGCAGGATCGCCTGCGGCGCCGGCCCGTATCCCCAGTCGATCAGCAGCAGGCACTTGGCCGCCGGGTGGTAATCCCGGACCTGGGCCAGCAACCCGGAACCGGTCACCCCTGTCATCGACTGGGCGGCCAGCACGACGCTGACCTGGCGCTGGCCGTCGCGGAGTTCGGCCAGCAGGCCGACCGGATCATCGCCGGGGCCAGCGCAGATGACCTGGTAGTCGGCCCCGTACCGGGTGCGCAGCTGGTTTTCGGCCACGGCCCGCTGGTCCGGGTCATCATCGACGAGCAGCAGGACGGGGATATCCACGCCACCCACAATCCCATCCGCAACGCCCTTGGCGGCAAAGGGGGCTGGCCTAGGAGGGCAGGTGACCGGCGGTGCCTCGCTCACCTAGATCGCCCGCGGACCCGGATTCCCCCCGCCTCGTTGCCCCGGCGCCGGGTCCGCTGGCCCAGACACCGCCCGGCCACCCGCACGGACGGCCAGCTCACTGTCCCCGCGGCGCCCGTCCGTACCGGTATGACAGCCACGATCCATGCAACGTTCATGGAACGCACGTGTGGTTGCTGTGGAGATGCCTGGGTCCGGTGTGTTGGCCGGCGAGGGCAGGACGGGCTGGTTCGGGCCCTGCTCGCTGTGCGGCACGAAGTAGGTCGAAAAGCTCGAGCCCGACGAGGACAGGCTGGTCGGGACGGCCACCCAGTCGCTGCCCGACTGTTGCCCGGTGTTGGCCAGCAGCGGGTGGTGCACCCACCACGACCACAGCGACGAGGTGTGGCCGCTGTAAGTGCTCAGCTGCACGTTGCTGAAGGCGGCGGCCTTGACCTGATTCGCGGGCGGCGTGTGTGAGTACGACCCGTCCCACGGCGAGTTGCCGAAATCGGTGCCGATCCTGGCCTGGGTGAACGACTGCCCGGAGACCGTGTAGGTCGAGACGAAGCTGAACCCGCTGTCGAAGACCTCGATCATTACCAGGTTGCCGTCGGCCGGGGAGTACTCGATGCTCAGGCCCAGCTGGATACCGGCGTCGAACGGGCTGGGCGGAAGGCCGCACGAGTTTTCGTTGTCGTCGCAGAACTCAGCGTTCGGGTTCGACGCGATCACCCTGTGCGTGCTGCGGTCGTAGATGGTGGCGTATTGGGTGTAATCCGAGCCTGAGGTGCTGGCCGTGATGCCGAGGGTCACCACCAGGCTGGAGGACCAAAGTTGCACGCTGTCCCCGAAGCTGGCGACCTCGCTGGCGTACTGCCCGGGCTTGCGCAGGTAGACGAGGGCGTCAAGGTACTTGAACTGCGCTCCGGTGGTGGTGTACCCGGCCTGCTCCGGGCTGATCTCCGCCGTGCCGGTGCTGGCCCCCGCCGCGCCTGGGCCCGCGAGCACGACCACCGCGACTGCGGCGGACATGACGGCCGCCGCGAGCCGCCGCCTGGAAATTCTCGGCATGGAGACCTCCGGAGGTTCGCAGGGCAGCGACTGTCCTGCCCGCGCCCCCGCGTGACTGACGCCCGCGTACCTGAAAGCGCACTGGTTAGACGCTTGCCAGCCTTTTGCGGATGACACGTTCTTAATGTCAGAATGACCCGCTCGGCTGCCCTCGTGTAACGCAGACCGGATCAGGTTCTCCGCGAAGTGATCATTAACGCTCTCGGGCCGGAAGTCTGGACACGACCACAACGACTGTCGGCACCCGCAGTAAAGGCTCAGTTAAGAATCGCCGTCCATGGCTGCGGCCTGCACCGCCGGTGCCGCCGCGGGGTGGCTCCGGCGCCGCCGCAGCCAGAAGAACAGTAGACCCAGCGGCACGACCAGGCCGCCGATGCCGTAAACGAAGAACGCAAGCGGGGTGGAGATGTCGCCCACCAGCCAGCGGAAGTTCTGGCCGAAGAACCCGGTCACGAACGTCAGCGGCAGGAAGATCGTGGCCAGGATCGTGAGCTGCTCGATGGTGGCGTTCTGCTGGAGGCTGACCCGGGTCTGCTCGGTGGACATTACCGCCATGTTGGCTTCCAGGACCGTGCGCAGCAGGTCACGTTGCGCGGTGACGTCCTCGTCCACCAGCGTCAGGTTGTCCTGCACGTCGCGCAGATACGGCCGCAACTCCTTGAGCTCCCTGGCCGCCGCGATGCGCCGGATGGTGGTGACCACACCCAGCAGTGGGTGGACGGCACGGTAGAAGTCGGTCGCCTCCCGGCGCAGCTTGTAGATCCGTTCGGTGGGGGCTACGGTGCCGGTGAACACCGTGGCCTCGATCTGGTCGATGTCGGTGTCCAGCCCGGCCACGACCGGGGCGTACCCGTCCACCACCTGATCGAGGATCGCCCACAGCACGGCTGAGCTGCCTGCCTTCATCAGGTCTGGCCGCTGTTCCAGCCGCTGCCGGGCGTCGCGCAGTTCGCTGGCCACCCCCTGCCGGACGGCGATCACGAAGGTGGGCGCGAGGAAGATGCTGATCTTGCCGAAGTTGACCTCTTCGGCGTCGTCGTCATACCGGGCGGTGATCAGGATGACCAGCCGGACGTCTCCGCCGTACAGCTCGGTCTTCGGCCGCAGGTGCTCGCTCTGCGCGTCCTCGACCGCCAGTTCGTGCAGCCCGAAGGCCGCTTGCACCTGGGCGAACTCCTTGGCGTCCGGCTCGAACAGGCCCAGCCAGACAAACCCACCGTCGCGGGACTTGGCCGCCGCGTCCTGCACCGAGACCGGGCCGTCCTGCTGCCGCTGGCCATCCAGATAGTGGGCACAATCAACGATCATCTTGAGGAACCCCTTTAGTGGGCAGGCTGACCAGGTCAGCCTGCCCACCAGGCAGCACCGCTAACTAGGGGCGTGGGCCGGCCCCGACGACCTCCGGAACCGCCGCCCGCCGGTCCCGTGCCTCGAAGTACTCGGCGCCCTCGATACTGATGTGCGGCAGGATCCGGTCCACCCACCTGGGCAGATACCAATTGGCCTTACCCACCATGACCATCAGCGCGGGCACCAGCAGGCAGCGCACCACGGTGGCGTCCAGGATCACCGCGACGGCCAGCCCGACGCCGAACTGCTTCACGGTCGGATCGCCGTTCAGCACGAAGCTGCCGAACACGAACACCATGATGGTGGCCGCGGCCGTGATCACCCGGCCGCTGGTGACCAGCCCGGACACGACCGACTCCCGGTTGGACTGCCCCTCGTGCACGTGCTCCTCGATCTGGCTGACCAGGAACACCTCGTAGTCCATGGACAGCCCGAACAAGATCGCGAACATGAACAGCGGCACGTAGGACACGATCGGCACCGCACTGTCCAGGCCGATCGCGCCATGCAGCCAGCCCCACTGGAACAGCGCGGTCAGCACACCGTAGGCGGCCCCGATCGACAGCACGTTCATCACCGCCGCCTGCACCGGAATAACCACCGTTCTGAACGCCAGTACCAGCAGCATGAAGCTCAGTACGATGACGACCAGAATTTGCAGCAGGAGCTTGGACGAGATCTCCGATGCGAGGTCGACATAGCCAGCCGTGCTGCCGCCCACGTAGGCCCGGATGTCCGTGCCCTTCTCGGCCGCCGGGATCGTGCTCGACCGCAGCGCGGCGACCAGGTCAGACGTGCCCTGCTCGGACGGCCCGTCCTTGGAGATGGCGTTGAAGTATGCCGTCGTCCCGGCCTTGTCGATCTGGACCGGCGTGACCGCCGCCACCCCGTGGGTCTTGGACACGTCCTGCTGCAGTGTCTGCAGCCGCGGATCCGAGGAGCCCTGCGCGGGGGAGCCGAGCGTCACCGCGATCAGCAGCGGCCCGTTCACCCCCGGCCCGAAGTTGTCCGAGATCAGGTCGTAGGCCTGCCGGGCGGTAGTCGAACGTGGACAGCGCGCCGACATCCTTCTGGCCCAGGTTCAGCGACAGCAGCGGCACCGCCAGCGGGATAAGAATCGCCAGCGCCGCCAGCCCGGCCAGCGCCGGCCGCCGCGCGATCCCACCAGCCCAGCGAGCCCACAGCGTCGTCTTCTGCGGCGCAGCCGCACCGTGCTTGGGATGGCGCCCGCGGACCCGCAGCGAGTTGATCCGCAACCCGGTGATCGCTAGCAGCGCCGGCAGCAGGGTCAGCGCCGCCAGCACCGCAACCACCACCGCGATCGCCGCCATCAGCCCCATCGTGGTCACCAGCGGGATGTTGGCCACCGCGAGTGACACCAGCGCGATCGTCACCGTGCTACCCGCGAACGCCACCGCGCCCCCGGACGTCGCCACCGCCCGGGCCAGCGATTCCTGCACACCCAGGCCGTTAGCCAGCCCGCGGAAGTGCCGCGTCACGATGAACAGCGCGTAGTCGATGCCGACCCCGAGCCCGATCATCGTGGCCAGCGTCGGTGCCACCGTGGACACGGTCGTGGCGTGGCTGATGAGCTGGACGATGGACAGCGTCGAGGCCAGGCCGAGGATCGCGGTCAGGATCGGCAGCAGCATCGCCACCACCGTGCCGAACACGAACGTCAGGATCAGCATCGCCGCGATGATCCCGATCAGCTCGCTGGACTCGGTGGACGGCTTGGACACCTTCTGGCCGAGCTGGCCGCCGGTCTGCACCTCGATCCCGGCCGCCTGGGCCGGCTTGGCCGCGGCGTTGATGATCGTCTGGGCGTCATCGTCGGACAGCGCCCCCGGGCTGACCGACAACGTCACCGACAGGTACCCGGTGGCCTGATCCTTGCTGAGCGCGGACGCACCCTGCGACGTCAGCGGGTTGACCACCGACGCCACGTCCGGCGCCTCGGCCACGTCGGCCGCCGCCTGGTTCACCGCGTCGGCGTACTTGGCGTCGGTCAGCTTCCCGTGGCTGACGTGCAGCACGATCGGGCTGGACCCGTTGGCCTGATCCGGGAACGACCGGCTCAGCGCGTCCGTCGCTTGCTGGCTGCCCGTGCCCGGCAACGTCAGGTTGTCGCTGGTGTTACCGCCGAGCTGATGCGACACGCCAACGAGGACGACCGTCGCGATCAGCCAGGCGGAGAGGACTAGGTATCGGTGCTGGGCGCAGAACCGCGCCAGTCTGTACAGCACACCCGTCATGACCCGCTCACCCCTCTTACATGGACCTTCCGCCAACGTGCCGGTCGGCCAGCACCGGTCACAAGGAAGGAACCCCGAGGGTTTTCCCTACAGTTTTACGGCGCGGTCACGATCCCGCCGGCTATCCCGTAGGGCAGCCGGATCGGCTTGCCGGGGCGGTTGGTCGCGGTGCTGATCGGCACGACCTTGTTCTCCGCCGCGGCGTAGACCGTCTTCCCGTCCGGGGTGATCGCGATCACGGTACCAACTCCGATGAAGATCGGCTTGCCGGGCGTGTTGGTGGCCGTGCTGATCGGGACGACCCGGCCGGTGGGCCCTTCGGCGTTGGCCACGTAGCCGGTCTTCCCGTCCGGGGTGAACACGATTTGCTCGGCGGGGACACCGGCCCCGATGCGGATCGGCTTGCCAGGCGTGTTGGTGGCCGTGCTGATCGGGATGACCGTGCCGGTGGTGCCGACGTAGGCGGTCTTCCCGTCCGGGGTGATCGCGATGAGGGCAGTGGGATTTGACCTGAGGCGGATCGGCTTGCCAGGCGTGTTGGTGGCGGTATTGATCGGGGTCACCGTGTGCACGCCCAGCGACGTAGGCGGTCTTCCCGTCCGGGGTGATCGCGATTTCCCGGCCGCCGGGGCCGACGTGGATCGGCTTGCCCGGCCGGTTGGTGGCCGTGTTGATCGGAATCACGGTGCTCGGGCCCGTGCAGGGGCAGCTGACGTAGGCGGTCTTCCCGTCCGGGGTGAACGCGATCGGCCCGGTGATCCGCAGACCCGGATCGGCTTGCCGGGCTTGTCGGTGGCGAGGTTGACCGGGGTGACCGTGCCGTTTACCGAGGTGACCGCGCCCACGCCGCTGGCGTAAGCGATCTTGCCGTTCGGGTCGATGGTGAGAATAGCCGCTGACGTGGATCCGCTTGCCCGGCTTGTTGGTGGCCGTGCTGATCGGGATGGTCCAGGCGTAGGGGTAGGGGGAGACGTAGAGGGTCTTGCCGTCTGGCGCGACCGCCATCGAGCCGCCGAGGTGGATCGGCTTGCCGGGCCGGTTGGTGGCCGCGCTGATCGGGATGATCGTGCCGGTGAACTTGTCCTGGAACGCGGCGTAGATGGTCGCCGCGACCGGCCGCTGCCCCCCGGCTGGCCCGGGGAGATGGCCGAGCAGCCGGGAGCCCGCCGGGATGAGGACGGCGACGACGGCCACCGCTGCGGCCCCGGCCACACTGGCCCGCAGCACATGCCGCCGGTGACGGCGCCGGACCAGCGCGGTCAGATTCCCCGGCGGCTGCTCACTCGGCCACCGCCGATGCCATCGCGGCCCGCAGCCGGTCCTCCAGATCACCATCACAGCGACCTCCTCCGGATCCCTCCGGTCGGTTCGGCACCGGGCACGGCGGCATCGGGCGTAGCCGAACAGCGCAGCCGGGCCAGCCCCCGCGAGGCCTGGCTCTTGACCGTGCCCACGCTGCACCCCAGCAAGTCGGCGATCTCGGCCTCAGACAGGTCGTTGTAGTACCTGAGCACGAGCACGGTGCGCTGCCGTGGCGGCAACCCGGCCAGCGTGCGGATCAGGAAGTCACGCTCGGCGACCGCCTCCGTCTGGTCCTCCGACCACCGGGCCAGCGTCACCAGGATCCAGCGGCCGCTCGGGCCGCCGGAATGCCCGCCGCCACCGGTCATTCGCCGCGTTGGCCAGGATCCGCCGCACATACCGCTCGGGATCACCCGAGCGGCAGACCCGCCCCCAGTGCCGGTAGGCACGTTCCAGCGCCAGCTGCAGCAGATCCTCGGCCGCCGCCCGGTCCCGCCCGGCCAGCAGCAACGCCGTCCGGAACAGGCGCGGCGAGCAGCCCTGCACGAATTCCTCGAAGGACACGCCCACCTCCCTGTCGCCGGTGGAGCCACCTACTCAGCTAACGCCGTGGCACCGGTAAAGGTTGAGTGCCAGCCTGCCCGGGTTTCCGCGGGCCGACTCGCCGATGGCCGTCGCGAGCTGGAAGCGTGACCGGATGCCCAGCTTCTGGTAGGCGCTGCTGAGGTGCCGCTCGATGGTCTTCTCGGTCACGAACAGGGCCTGGGCCAGCTCGCGGTTGGTCTGCCCGGCCACGGCCTGGCGGCACACCCGCCACTCCGCCGCGGTGAGCGCGTTCGGCCCGGTCAGCTCGGTCCGGGCGCGCCGCCCCGGCCCAGCGTGCAGCTCGGCCGTGGCCCGCGCGGCCAGCGCGACGGCTCCGCACTCGCCCGCCAGCTTGATCGCCCGGCGCAGGCTGTCCCGGCCTTCCGGCCGCCGGTTCGCCCGGCCCAGCTGGGCACCGAGGTCGGCCAGCGCGTACGCCAGCTCCAGCCGGGCGGCGCTGCGTTCCAGCACCGCGACCGCTTCGTGCAGCAGGTCCAGCCCTTCATCGCCGCCGGTGACCAGGGCGGCGGCGCGCAGCGACATGCCGAGCGCCCCGGGCGCACCAACCCGCCGGGCCATCGCGAGCTGCTCCTGGGCCAGCCTGCTGGCCTGCTTGCCCTGGCCCAGCCCGGCCAGCGCCGGCGCGGCCGCGGCCCGCCAGTCGCTCGGCCACAGCAGCCCGTACGCGGCCAGCCGCCGCCCGCACCACAGCAGGTCGGCCACACCCTCATGGGGCCGTCCTTGCGCGATCCGCAGCCGCCCCCGGGCAACGAGGAAACCTGGCACGTACGTGTGGTCCTCGGCGATCGCCGCCGGTTCGACCCGGCTGGCCAGTTCGGCCGCGGTATCCAGTTCGCCCCGCTCGACGTGCACGGTGATCGCCACCGCGAGCAACTGCAGCACGGTGAAGTGCGGTTCGGCGACCAGCAGCAGGCCGGTCTCCGCCTCGACCTGGGCGTCGTGCAGCGCGCCCTGGGCCAGCGCGAGCACCGCCCGCTGCCCGTGGATCAGGCCCTGCCGCGTCGCGTGCCCCTCCTGGCGGGCACCGTCCAGCGCGATGTCCAGCAGCCTCGTGGCCAGGTCATACTGCTCGCCGTAGAGCAACGTCATCAGGGCCAGCAGCACGGCATCGGTGCGCGCGCGGGGCGGCAGCTCATTCATCAGCGCCGCCTGGACCTCGGCCACCGCCGCTGTGGCGGGCGCGCCGCGGAACAACCGCTCCTGAGCGCGCACGATCCTGGTCAGCGCCGCGTAAGCCGGCTGGCCCCGGGCCAGCTCCCCGAACCGCTCCAGGTGGGCGGCCAGCCCGGCGCGCAGTTGCGGCACGGCCGTGGTGACCAGCAGCAGTTCCGAGCCGAGCTCGACCGAACGGTCGGGGTCGGTCGGCCGGAGCTGCTCGCCCAGCGAGGTGAGCGCGTCCGCCGCGGCCTGGGCCGACCGGCCGCCGGAGACGATCGCGCACCGCCCCAGCCACGACGCGGCTTCGGCCCGGGTGATCAGCGCGCCATCCGACGTCACCGCCGCGGACAGGTGATTCTCGGCCGCCGCGAAGTCCAGCGTGGCCACCTCGCACCGGCCCAGCTCGGTCAGGATCTCCGCGCGGTCCTGCCCGGGCGGCGATTCAGCCAGCGCCCGCTGCAACCGCACGGCCGCCGCGCTGGGCGCGCCGCGCCGGATGGCGCTCGCGGCCGCCGCCCGGAGCGTGCCGATCCGTCCCTGGTCCCCGGTCGGCGTGGTCCGCAGCAGGTGCGCGGTGACCCGCTCGGCCGAGACACCCTCGGCCGCCAGCACCTGGGCCGCCGCGGCGTGCCGCGCCTGCCGCTCGCCCGGCGCGAGTTCTTCATACAGCGCCGCCCGCACGATCGGTTGCACGAACCCCACCCGCTCGGCGGGCGCGAAGATGCCCGCCCGGACCAGGTCATCCGCCGCCCCGCGGGCCACGTCCGGCGCCAGGCCGGCTACCCGTCCGGCCACGGTGAGCTCGCTCTCGTCGCCCAGCACGGCGGCGGCTTGGGCCAGCACGCCAGCTTCTGTCCCCAGCCCGGCCAGCCGGTGCAATATAAAACGCCTGATCGCGGCGGGCCCGACCGATTGCACCTGAGCCGCCGCGGCAGCCGAGGGGCTGACGCCGGCGCCGTCCAGCGCGCGGAGCAGTTCGCGCAGGAACAGCGGATTGCCGCCGGTCGCGGTGTGACAGGCCCGGCAGAACTCGTCGGCCGCGCCGGTGCCCAGCTGGTCCCGGGTCCAGGCCACCGCGGCGGCCTGGCTCAGCGGCCGCGGGTACAGCGCGACCGCATCCGGCCGTGCGGCCAGCTGGGCCCACAGTGCACCCGCCTCGGCCTGCGCCGGGTCAGCCGGCCGCCCGGCGAGCAGCATGGTGACCGGCAGGCCCTCGATGCGCTGCGCCAGGTAGGCCAGGAAACGCAGCGAGTCCCGGTCGGCCCACTGGCAGTCGTCCACCGACACAAGCACCGGTGCCCGGTCGGTGATGTTCACCACCAGCCAGTAGAGGCTGTGCAGGGCTTCGAAGCCGACCTCGGCGCGGCGGGCGGGCGGCTCGTCCGGCTCGAACAGCCGGGCTGCCGGGCCAGCCCCGCCGGCGAACAGATCCGGAAGCCCGGACTCCCGCCGGATCACCGGCTCCAGCAGCTGGCGCACCACGCCGAACGCGAACGGCTGCTCCAGCTCCGAACCGGTCGCTTCGAGCGGCATGATGCCCGCCCGCTCGGCCTCGGCGCGGGCCTGGCGCAGCAGCGCGGTTTTCCCGACGCCGGGTGACCCTTCGATGAGCAGCAGCGTGCCGTCTCCGGCGCCGGCCCGGCTGAGCCCAGCACGCAGCCCGGCCAGCTCGTGCTCCCGCTCCAGCAACCCCCCGGCCGACCGCCCCCCAGCCGTGATCAACGGCACATTCGGCACCATACCCGGCAGGAAGCTGGGATCACATCCTCCGGGCGGCCGCCGGTATGAGCAGTGGTTTCGCGAAGCGGCAGATCTCATCGGCCGCGTCGAACTCCTGAGTGGTCACCTCGGCCCACTCGGGGGCGGGCACCGAACCAGGCCAGGTGTGGCCGCCGCCGAACACTGTCCAGGCGACTACCTGCGTGCCGCCGGCGCCGCCCACGGCCGTGTCCCGGCTGGACTGCTCGGTCCGGTGCTGCTCGCCAGCCCCGGGTGGGCACCGGTCGGTGCTGCGCCAGAACTCGGCCGTCTCAGCCAGCGACAGCGTCCGCCCGCGTAGTTCCCCGTTTGGCCCGAGGTGCCGGGAGTAGCCGCCTTCCACCGGGGAGATCGTGTCGGCGGTGCCGTGGATCAGCATGGCCGACACGGCGTGGCCCGGCGTGCGGTCGAGCAAGCTGGCGGGCAGCCCGCCCGCCACGGCCGCGATCACGGCCACCCGGTCGCCCGCATCCACCCCCATCCGGTGGGCCATGAATGCCCCGTTGGAGATGCCCGCCACTATGGCGCGGTCCTGGACGGTGCCGTACCGGCCGGCCGACCAGTCGATGATCGCGCGCAGGAACGCGACATCGTCCACCCCCGCCTCCTCGGCCGTAGTGACCCCGCGGCCATCGGCCCAGCAGCCGCCGACCCCGTCCGGGTAGCCGATCGCGAACCCCCACGCGTCTGCCTGCTGGTCGAACGTGGTCCACTCGCGCATGATCTGCCCGGTCGCGTCCGGCGAGTTGCCGTGCAGCACGAGCACCAGCGGAATGCCGCCGTCGGTGCCATCCGGCAGCCGGAGCGCGAACGTACGAACCCGGCCGTCGACCGTCAACTCGCCTGCGACCAGGTCAGGACCGCCCGTCATCCGGCTCTCCGATCAGGCTGGCCAGCGTCGCGTTGATCTCGCCTACGTCGAACCCGATCAGCTCGTGGTCCGGGTCGCCGGCCGCACACATCGCCTCATACCCGCTGACGCCACCGCAGTCCTCGGCTGGGCCGTCGCGACGACCGGCCACGCATCTAGCGTTCGGCATGGATTCTGATCTGGGGAGGACCGCCTCCAGCTTGATGAGATGCGCCCAGCCGTCACCGAAGTCGTACTCATAGGAAAGCTTGTCCCCAGGACGCACCAGCACCTGGTCCAGCCGCACCTCTTCCTCGGGAACCCCCTCGGCGCCATCGTCTGCCGAGAGCGGGCACAGGTAGTGCATCGCGTTCCGCCCCCGTCCGGCGGTGAACTCGTGCAGGTGACAGTCCTCCCAGCCGAAAGCCACCTGGACGATCCAATGGAGTTCGTCCAGGAATAGATCCGAGACCACTTCCAGCTGGCGCCAGAGCGGCGGCTCGGTCCCGCTCAAATCGATCCGGAGCCGGTAAGTCACGACGTCGTCGGCCACAGAGCTACGTTACTGGCCGCGTAGAGTAGCGACGGCCCGCGCGGCGGCGGTGTCTAATCCGGCTGGGCGATGACCTGCAGCCACTGGTCGGTCCGGCCGGGTACGTGCGAGAGGAACGTGACGTGCCATCCCGCGTCGCCCAGCGCCTGCCGGAGTGCCGGTTCGCGCCAATAGGTGAAGTGCCGGGGCAGGCCGAGCTTGGCGGTGCTCCACCCTTCGCCGTCGCCTTCCTTCAGGGTGATGGCCAGCAGGCCGGCCGGGTGACGGCCCGCCGGATGCGGCCCAGCGCCTGCCGGAACTGGTCACGGCCCAGATGCAGCAGGACGGCGTCGGCCAGCACCGCGTCATAGGGGCCGCCGAGGTCGTCGCGGCGGATGTCGAGCAATCGGGCCTGATGCCCGGCGGCGCGCAGCCGGTCGACGAACGCGCGGGTAGCGTCGCTCCGGGTCACCTGGACGCCGTGCCGTTCCAGGTAGGCGGCATCCCAGCCCGGCCCGCTGCCCAGTTCCAGGACGTGCCCGTGGCCAACCAGGTCGGCCAGGCGGTCGAGAAAGGCCCGCAGGAATGGTCCCGGCTGCGGCGTGCTCTGTTCGATATAGATGTCGGCGGCGGCCTCGTAGCTGGCCAGCGTGGTGTCGTCCGGGTCCATCTGCATCAGCGCGCCTGCCGGTGTCAGCTTGCCTGCCGGTACCCCTTCAGTATTGCCGTGCGCAGGGCCAGCGGCGGCACGCCGAGCGACGACAGGATGGCCGGCACCGGCCCGTCGGTCATGGCGATGAGGGCGAGCGCGACGTGCTCGATGTCCGGCCTCGCGTCGCGCCGATCCAGTGCGGCACGGCGGACGCCCGGCAGGCTCTGCTGGGCGCTCGGGGCGAACGGGACGAACACCGGGGCGCCGTCGTCGCGCCGCCACAGGCCAGTCGCCGCGCGGAGCGGGATTGGTTCGCCGGCCGCCGCCCGGCGCCGGTGCCAGCGGCGGATCAGCCAGGCAGACACCCCGGGGCGGCGCAGGCGGTGCAAAGTCAGCCTGGCCGGGCGTCGCTTCCGCGGCACGGCCTGGCCGGCCCGGGCCAGGGCCTCCGGCTCGAACGACTCCTCGGCCCTGGCCCGCACGGTGTCCAGATCGATCCCGATGGCCGCTAGGGCGTCCCGGTCGAGGCCACCGAACAGGCCGGCCCGGATCTCCTGCTCGACGCGTTCTGGCGTGACGCCATGATCGCGAAGGATGGCACCGGTGGGATGGCTGGCCGACGCGACGGCCAGCAGGAGATGCTCGGTGCCGAGCTGACCGTGCCCAAGCCGGTGCGCGTGCTCCAGGGCGGTGGCGAAAACGGACACCGCCTCGGGGGAGAAGGGCTCGATGCCGGGCGGGCTCATGACCGTCAGCATATGCTGACGCTGGATTTACGTCAACATGTGCTGACGACGGGGAATGCGCTGGGTTGCAGGCGGCGTAGCGTGGTTGCTGCCTGGGCTCTTCAGGTGCGGAGGTTACTGCGATGGTCGTTCCGGTCAGCCCGGATGCGGAGGATGCGGCCCGGTGGTGGCAGGCCTATCAGCTGGCCGAAAGCGATCAGGCCGGGGAACTCGCCGAGCGCGCTGAAGGCGGGGATGAGCACGCTCGGCAGCAGTGGGCTAGCTGGCTGGCTGACCGGGGCAGAACGCAGGAAGCCATCGAGGTCATCCGCCCGCTGGCTGATGGCGAGAACGTCGCCGAGATGTGGCTGGCCCGCTGGCTGGCTGAAGGTGACCATCCCGGTGAGCTGCGCCAGCGCGCGGATGATGGGAGTTATTCAGCCCTGCACGAGCTTGCCGGGTGGCTGGCGGCGCATGGGCGCCTGGATGAGTTGCGGGACCTGGTGACCGGCCACTGGGAGCTGCTGTCGGGCTGGCTGGCCAGGCAGCCGGGCATGCGAGAGGTGCGCCTGGCGGCGGAGCTCGGCGACGAGCAAGCCCAGCGGCGCCTAGCGGGATGGCTGGCCAGGCTGCACGAGCGCGCGGCAGCCGGGAACGAGGACGCGCTGGGATTCCTGGCCGAGAATCCGGACTGGCGGTAACTCGGTCCTCCTGCCGGGTCGCCCCCGGGAGAGCGCGACGCCGGCCAGGCAGAGCACGCCGCCGGCCAGCGCCAGCCAGCCTGGGACCTGGCCCAGGATTGCCCACGACATCAGCACGGTCAGGGCCGGCACCAGGTAGGTGGTCGCGCCCATCTTGCTGGCGGATGTTTTCGACAGCGCGTATGCCCAGGTGGTGAACGCTACAGCGGTGGGGAACACACCCAGGTAGGCAACGCTCAGCGTGGCCGTCAGCGGCGCGGTTGCCAGCTGGGAAACCAGCTGGCCGCTGAAGGGCAGGCATGCCAGCGCGCCCACCGCGCAGCCGAACGTGGTGACCTGAAGCGCCGAGGCGTGCCGCAGCGCTGGCTTCTGGCTGACCACGGCCACGGCATACGAGGCCCAGAGCACCACGGTCACTGCCGCCGCGAGCAATGCCTGGCGATCGGGCCCCGGCGCGGGCTGGCTGGCCTGCCGCACCGGCCCGGGCGCGGTCAGGTCAGACGGTTGCTTGCGCACAGAGCGTAGACGCTGCGGGCCGCCAGAATGTGAGACGCGGACGGATCTCGCCGCCGGGCTAGCCGGGCAGCGATGGCTCGCTTTCCCGTCCGGGCCGGGTGCGCCCGGCGACCCCTACGCAGCCGCTCTGCAGCAACTGCTCGCCGCCCATGGGCTTGGGGCCGCCGAGATTCTGCCGATCGACAGCCTGACTGCGCAGAAGCGGATGGCCGAGGCGGGCTTCGGCTTGGTCATCCTCCCCGAAAGCAGCCTCGACGAGGAACTCCGCGCCGGAACCCTGTGCGCGATCGACGCACCTTCCCTGACCGCCACCATCCCCGTGGCGCTGATCCGCCGCCGCAACGCCTTCCAGAGCGGGGCGGCCCAGGTGCTCACCGCCGCACTGACCGACTGGCCGGATGCGCCTGGCACCGCTGCGTCCTAGGGGCGCCAGCAGCCCACCAGCTCCCAGCATCCGGGCCCGCCCGTTCAGGTGCGAGCTTGCCTGGTACGGGTAAGGCTGAGCCTTGTGGACGACGAGGTACGGTTCGCGGCGGACCTGTTCCGGGGGAGCGCCGGGTACTACGACCGGTACCGGCTGCCGTACCCGGAAGCGATGCTCACCGATCTGATCCGGCGTGCCGAGGTCTCGGGGCGCGGGCGCTTGCTGGACCTGGCCTGCGGGACGGGCCAGCTGGCTTTCCCGCTGCACCGCTGGTTCGGCCAGGTGTGGGCCGTGGACCAGGAACCGGACATGGTTGAGGTGGTCCGGGCCAAGGCCGCCCAGGGCACTGCGAATGTCCGGCCGGTCGTGTCGGACGCCAAGACCCTGGACGCGGAGCCCGAGTACTTCGAACTAGCCGTCATCGGTAACGCGTTCCACCGGCTCAGCCGCGATCTGGTCGCTGGCCGGGTCCTCGGCTGGCTCCGGCCGGGCGGATGCCTGGCGGTGTGCTGGTCTTCCGTGCCGTGGCTAGGTGAGAAAGATTGGCAGCGAGCACTCGCGGTCACCTTGGACAGGTGGAAGGTGGCGCTCGATGCCGCGCACAGAATTCCCGCGGGCTGGGAGCTGCCGCAGCAGCGCCGGCCCGATCTACAGGTGCTGTCCGACGCCGGGTTCGAGGTGGCCGGACATCATGAGTTCCCTACCGAGCATCGCTGGAGCCTGCCCGAGCTCGCCGGGTTTATCCGGTCCACGTCCTTCCTCCCGGCCTCGGTACTCGGCGACCATGCGGCCGCATTCGACGCCGACCTCACGGCCGCCCTCAGTCCGCACGGCGACGGCGGTACCTTCACCGAGAACATGAGTTTCGTCTACGACCTGGCCCGCAAACCTGTCTGAGGCAGGCGGTGAGGTTCAGCTGACGCAGAACTCGTTGCATCCCCCGTTCCTGCACCTCGGGGCGTTCAAGCCAGCGCCCTAGCCATGGTCGGCCGGCCGTTGCCTATCTCGCCGGTCGATGCTCGGCGCTGGGTGAGGCGGGGTGCCGACCGGGGCAGTCAGCGCTGGCGGTGGAGGCCTGCGCGGCGGGCCCGGAGGCCAGCGCGAGGACCGAGCCGCCGGCTAACAGCTCGAGCGCCGAGCCAGCGATGAGAGCAGTGCGCAGAATCCGTCTTCCGACCCACATGGACCCTCCAGAGGGCGAGAGGAGCTCAGGCGCTGCGCCTCGCATGAGCCGGTAACCGGTGATGTGGTCACTTTGTATGTCCGCGGACCCGAGCAGTCAAGGCCTACTGTAAAGAATCTTTCTAGTTATTTTGAGCGGAAGCCACCCAGAGATCCGAAGGGCGGTCAGGTCGCGATGTCGCGGCGGCGCAGCAGCGCGGCACCGGCCAGCAGGGCCACGGTGGCGTAGCCGGCTAGCACGAGTGCGGCTGATGATTGCTGGAGGAGGTGGGCGCTGGCGGGAAAGCCGGCGGTATGGGTGGTGGCGGCGGCCAGCCCGCCGAGGCCGTATTGCTGGATGGCGGCGCCCAGGTGGGGGATGAACCCGAGTAGTGGCTCGGCCAGATAGAGCAGGGCGAGGACGGCGATGATGGCTCCGGCCTGGTTGCGGATGATCGCGCCGATGCCGACCCCAAGGGCGGCAAACAGTGCGGTGGCGATGGCGCCACCGGCGATGATGCTGGCCGTGCCGGTGCCGGAGACTGCGGCGGGGATGTGCCGGGCGGCCAGCAGCGGCAGGGTGATGGCGGTGGCTATCCCGGTCGCGGCCAGCCCGAAGACCAGGCCGGCGGCGGCCAGGGTGATCAGCTTGGCGGTCAGCAGCGGAGTGCGGCGGGGGGTAATGAGGACCGCCGGGGTGATCGTCTTATGCCGGTACTCGGCGGTGATCGTCAGTGCGCCGGCGATCAGTGCGACGGTCTGGGCCAGGCCGGCGATGGCCAGGGTCGAACGGGCTGGGCTGGTGCCGGGGGTGAAGCTGGTGGCCGCGGCGGTGGCGGCGACCCCGCCGGCGATCAGGACGGTGGCGCCGGCGGCCAGCAGCCAGTAGCCACGGATGGTGCGCAGCTGCAGCGCTTCGGCACGGATCAGATGGGTCATGACGGATCTGCTCCAGGGTTGTTGGTGAGTTCGAGGTAGATGTCCTCGAGGGTGGCTCCGGGACGGGCGGCCAGTAGGTCCAGCAGCGGGGCGTGGGCGACGGTCCGGCCGCTGCTGATGACTACGACGTCGTCCACGGTCTGGGCGACCTCGGCGAGGACATGGCTGGAGACCAGGACTGCCCGGCCCTCGGCGGCTAGGGAGCGGAGCAGGTCACGTAGCCACCGGATGCCCTGGGGGTCCAGGCCGTTGGCGGGTTCGTCGAGGACCAGCACCGCCGGGTCGCCGAGCAGAGCCGCGGCCAAGCCGAGCCGTTGCCGCATGCCGAGTGAGTAGCCGCCGGCCCGCTGCCTGGCTGCGGCGGCTAGACCGACCCGTTCCAGAAGCTCGGCGACCCGGCGACGGGGCAGGCCGGCGGCAGTGGCCAGCACCCGAAGGTGGTCCTGGCCGGAGCGGCCGGGATAGATGGCGGCATCCAGCAGCGCGCCAACGGTCTGGGCTGGGCTAGCCAGCTTCGGATACGGCTGTCCGGCGATCGTCGCGGCGCCGGCGTCGGGGCGGATCAGCCCGAGCAGCATCCGTAGCGTGGTGGTCTTTCCCGCGCCGTTGGGGCCGAGGAATCCGGTGATCCGGCCGTAGGAGACGGTGAACGACACATCCTCCACCGCGACCAGGCGGCCGAACTTCTTACCCAGCCCAGTCACCTGGATAGCCGGGCCTGATCTAACGGCCGGGCGGCCCACTGGCCGGTTGCGCTGTGTACCGTGCGTTGCTGTCATGCCGCCAGCCTGGCCGCCTGGCGGCTGGCGGCGCGTCGGAAGAATGGCCATGTGCGCCTAAGTCCTTGGTCGATGGGGGAGCGACTTTGGTAGCGGGTATCCGCCCGGTCCCGCGCGTACGCTGGCGCTGAGATGACGAGGATCGCGGACCCTGATCAGCGCGCGGCGCCGTGGCGGCAGCTGCCCGCGTTCGGTGCGCCGCAGACAAACCGCAGCATGCCCAGCAGCCGGCTAACCGACGGCGCTTTGTTCGCGTTCGCGACCGTGCTGGGCGGGATCACCCAGGGCTATCTGTGGCACAGCCACGGCCAGGTCTTCGACTGGGTCAACCTAGCCTCCGGAGTTGTGGCGTGCCTGTCGCTGTGGTGGCGGCGCGCTCACCCGGTGGTGGTGTTCGTGCTGGCCGTCGGGGCGGCGGCGTTCTCTCCGCTGGCCCTCGGGGCCGGGCTTGTCGCCGTGTGCACGGCGGCCTCGCGGGCGCGCGGCCGGGCCCTGGTCGGGGTAGGGGTGCTGGCGGTGGCGGCCAGCGTGGTGTTCCCGGTCGTCAACCCCTCGGCTGGCGAGATCCTCCGGATCGGGTTTCCTGCGTTCTTGGTCACGGTGATCGCGTTCGGCTGGGGGCTGTACCTGCGCGTCCGGCGCGAGCTGGTCGCCTCGCTTCGTGAGCGCGCTGAGCGGCTGGAGGCCGACCAGCAGCGTAGCGCCGAGCAGGCGCGAGAGGCCGAGCGGCGGCGGATCGCCCGGGAGATGCATGACGTGCTGGCCCACCGGCTGTCACTGCTCAGCGTGCACGCCGGGGCGCTGGAGTTCCACCCGGACGCGCCGCCAGACGAGATCGCTGCGGCCACTGCGGTGATCAGGTCCTCGGCCGTTTCCGCGCTCGCCGAACTGCGGCAGGTCATCACCGTGCTGCGCGAGGACGCTGCCGTCACGGACGGGCCGCCCCAGCCCGGTTTCAGCCAGCTGGCGGAGCTGGCAGCGGAATCACGCGCCGCCGGCATGACCTTGCACACCCATATCGTCGTACCCGACAGCGGCCAGCTGCCAGCATCGCTCGGCCGCACCGTCTACCGGGTCGTTCAGGAGGGTCTGACCAACGCCCGCAAGCACGCCCCCGGCGGACCAGTAGAAGTGAACGTCACCGCCGACGGTCAGGCCATAACAGCCGAGGTCGTCAGTCACCGCCCCGATGTCATGGCCGGGCCCCGCGCCGCGGCACCTGCCGGGGCTGGCGCTGGGCTGATTGGCCTGGCCGAGCGGGTCGCACTCGCCGGTGGTCAGCTAGCGCACGGACCCAGCGCAGCCGGGGACTTCGTGCTCCGCGCGACCATCCCGAGACAGCCGTGATCGGGCCGATCCGAGTGCTGCTGGCCGACGACGATCCGCTCGTCCTGTCCGGCCTGAAGCTGATGCTCGGCGGAGCCAGGGACATAGAGGTCGTCGGCCAGTCCACCGACGGCCACGGCGTCTTGCCCGCCGTCGACCTGCACCATCCTGACATTGTCCTGATGGATATCCGGATGCCCCGCCTCGACGGCATCGCCGCGACCCGGCTGCTTCGCGCCCAGCCCTGCCCGCCCCAGGTCATCGTCTTGACCACCTTCGACGCCGACGAGCTGGTGCTGCGCGCGCTCCAGGCCGGGGCGGCTGGGTTCCTGCTCAAGGACTCTGCGCCCGCCGACATCGTGGCGGCGATCCATGCCGTGTACGCCGGCGACGGCTCGCTCTCACCCGCGATCGCGCGCCGCCTTATCAGGCTCGTCGCTGGTGACCTCGACACTGCCGCCCGACAAGAGCAGGCCCGGCAACGGCTTGGCTCGCTCAGCCCCCGCGAGCAGCAGGTCGCATCCGCCATCGCCCGAGGACAGTCCAACGCCGAAATCGCCGCCCAGCTGCACATGAGCGTGGCCACTGTCAAAGCACACGTATCCAGACTGCTGGCCAAGCTGGGCGCCGGAAACCGGGTCCAGATCGCACTGCTTATCCAAGCCGCCGCAGTCAGGCGCCCAGACCCTGGATGATGGCGGATCCTGGCTTAGCCGGGGTGGCCACGCGCGAGGTCGACGCGGCTGCGGAGGCCGAGTTTGCGGTAGATGCGGGTCAGGTTGGCCTCGACGGTCTTGACGCTGACGTACAGGGTGGCGGCGATCTCGGGGTTGGTCTGCCCGGCGGCGACGAGGTCGGCGATGCGCTGCTCGGTGGGTGTGAGCGTGTTGTCGGGTCCTGGCGCGAGGCGGGCGCGCTGCGCCTGGGCCAGCGCCTGCCACAGCCCGGCACCCAGGCTGGCGAAGACGGCGGCGGCTTCGTCGAGGGTGGCGGCGGCGTCGCGGCGCTGGCGGGCTTTGCGCTGCGCGGTGCCCAGCATCAGGAGGCAGCGGCCGAGCTCGAATGGGAGCCCCCGCTCGCGGGCTTCAGGGATGACCGCCGCGACGGCGCTCACGGCCGCGGCCGGGTCGCGCTGGGCCAGCCGGAGGGCGGCTTCGGCGCGGCAGGCGGTGATGCGCGCCCACGGGTGATCCAGCCGCTGCGCTGCTTGCTGCAGCCAGGCCAGCCGGCTGGCCGCGCGGTCGAGCTGGCCGGTGGCGGCCCAGGCCTCGATCAGATCGGGGGTGAAGGCGATGACGCCTGGCTCGCCGTGGCCGCCCTCTTGCAGCATGTCGGCGACCGGCTCCAGCCAGCGCAGCGCCGCCGCGGGGTCATCGGCGGACAGCTCGGCCAAGCCCAGCACCGTCCGGCACTGAGCGGCGAACCCCCGGTCCGACTGGGCTTCGGCCTGGGCCACTCCGGCGGCGGCGAGTTCGCGGGCGCCTTCGAGATTGCCGCGGCCCGCCTCGATGAGCGAGTCAAGATAAGCCCGTGTTTCGTCCTGGCCATAGCTGGTCTCCCGGTCCCACTGGGCACCGGGGGCAGCGTAGGCAGCCGCGGTATCCCAGTTGCCGGCGCGCCACTCCACCTCCACGAGATGACTCTTGATGGCTTCGGTGCTCTCCGGTGAGCCCTGCCGCTCGGCGACATCGAGCACCGCCTGCATCAGGTCCCGGGCCGGGTCGAGCTCGCCGCGCCACAGATGCCAGAGGGCCAGCACGGTCTCTGGGGCCTCGTAAGGGAAAGGCATGTCGGCCAACCCGGGCAGCCGCACCGCTTCGCGCAGCTGATCCCCGGCACTGGGGTCTCCCGCCGCGGTTGCGAGATGCCCCGCTGCGGCCAGCGTTTGCCGCAAGACGACCGGGTTCCCGGCCGCGCGTGCCTGCGCGATTACCGCTGGCGTGCGGGAGCGCGCCTCGTCCAGTCGCCCCACGAGGATGCCGAGGTTGAGGCACATCCGGCTGCCGGCTTCCGCAGCCCGAGCGGGGTCCCGCCCGGCCAGGTCCGCAAACGCCTCGCCGTAGAACCGGCAAGCCGCCTCGATGTCAGTCTTCTCCACATCCGCGCGCACTACCGTGAGCCGCCCGCGCAGCAGCGGGGGGACATGCGGTGCCCATTTCTCGCTCAGCTGCCGGGCTTGCTCGAACTCGGCCGCCGCCACCAGCCACTCCAGCCAGGAAATACGGCGCTGCCAGGCCTGCAGGCTGTCGGCGTCGGGGGTGAGTTCGGCTGCGGCCTGGGCCAGCGCCGCGGCCCGGGCTGGCGCACCGCGCTCACTGGCGTGCTGGGCGGCTTGCCCGGCGCGTTCGGCGAGCGTCTCGTCTGGCTCGTCGGCGCCGCGGGCCAGGTGCCAGGCGGCCTGGTCCGGGTCGGGTAGCGCGGCACCGATGGCCCGGTGCAGGCGGCGCCGCCCCGGCCCGGTCAGCATGCCCTCAGCAGTCTGGCGCAGCAGCGGATGGCTGAACCGCAACACCGGGTCGGGCGGGTTTGCGTCCAGGACCCCCGCCTCCAGCGCCTCATCCACCCGTCCATCAGCGGCCCCGGCGTTGAGCGCGCGCAGCAGCGCCCGGGTCGGCGCTTCGGCCAGCGCTGCCGCCTGCACCACGGCCAGCCCCTCAGGGCTGAGCCGGCCCAGCCGGCCGCGCAGCGAGTCGGCGAGCGTCGCGGGCAGGTGCACGGCTGTCCCGTCGCGGCCGCCCTGGGCGGCTGTTTCGCGGGCCAGTTCGAGTGCCGCATAGGGGCTGCCTGCGGACAGGGCTACCACCCGGTGCAGCACGCCCGGGGACCAGCGTCCCGGGAACCGATCCATGACCAGCTGCGACAGCGCCGCGTCATCCAGCCCGGCCAGGTCCACCCGGATCACCGCCGGGCCCAGCTCGTGATCAAGGATCTGGGCCAGGCCCCGGCCAATGTGCCCGGAGCGGACCGCCACCAGCCAGCGCACCGGCGCATCCTTCAGCCGGACCATCGCGGATCCGAGCAGCCGCAGGCTGTCCTGATCCACCCACTGCTCATCGTCGACCGCCCCCACCACACCGGTATCAGCCAGTTCACGCAGCAGCCCGACCGTCGCCAGCTCCAGCAGCCCTGCGGTCACCGGCACGTCCGCATCGGCCAGGCCCAGCGCCGCCCGCAAAGCGCCGGCCTGCGGCGGCGGCAACCGCGGCACCGCGTCGGCTACCGGGCTCAGCAGGTCAGCCAGGTTGGCCAGCCCGGCCTGCCCAGCCTGCAGGCCGGTGGTGCGCAGCACCGTCGTGGTCGCGGGCTGCGTGTCGGCGGCCGCGCGCCACACCGTTGTCTTGCCGATCCCCGGCGCGCCTGTGATCACCGCCGCAGCGGCACCCTCCCGGCCAGCCGATAGCGCCCGCTGGCACGCCGCGAGCTCGGCCAATCTGCCGAGCAACGTCACCCGCCAAGCGTAACGATCAGAACTCTAGAAGTAATCACCTCAGGATGAGCTCCTGTTCAGCGGCACAGCGGTCACGCGTAGGGGATTCCCCGATGTTTCCTAGCCCGCCGCACCGGCACTGTCGAAGCCATAGCAACCAGCTAAGGAGGAGCCATGAACCGCATCCGCCGTATCGCCGCCATCCTGAGCGGTCTCGCTGCCAGCGGCCTGGTGACCCTCACCGGGGTCACCGCCGCCTTCGCCTACCCAGTTCCGCCGCCGGGCGGCCCGGCCGGCCTGGTGCAGCCGCCCCGGGTGCACACCATCGTCACCGGGGGCATGCCCGGCTGGCAGATCGCGCTCATCGCGATCGGCGCCGCCATCCTTGCCGCCGCCCTGGCCGTGACCTTCGACCGGGCCTACACCGCACACCGGCAGCTGCCTGCGCCAGACGCCTGACCAGATGGCCGCCGTCCAGCACCCGGGCCGCATGACCAACGGGCCATGCGGCCCGGGTGCACGGTGATCCAGGTAGCTCGGATTCGATGCGATAAAGCGGGATTAACTGGCGGTGGCCCAGTATTCGAACCCGGTGGTATTCGTGGCCATCTGGGAGCACGGCAGGCACCTGGCGCCCTGTCTGGGCGGGCCAGACAAGGGCGCGGGGTGCCTATGGTGGCTCTGCTAGGGCCTGATCCCAGGGCCCGAGACGAGCGCTTGGCGTAGTAGTGCCTGGCCGTCGGCTTTGCTGGCTGGCACGTTTGCTCCGAAGTAGGAGCCCATGTAGGTATAGGTCCGCTTGTTGAGGACGATCTCCTGGACGGTCCCGTGGCCCAGGGTGTAGGCGAATGCGATGCCGGATTGGCCCGCGAGATCGACCACGTTCATCTCGACCTTCACGCCGGGGATGTCGGCTAGCGCGTGATAGAGGTTTGCCGTGATGTTCGGCCGCATGGCCCAGTTCGTGAGCATCATGCCGATGATGGTGAACGCGCCCTGGCAGCGGGGCAGGGGCGAATCCGCGGAGCAGCCGACACGGGCGAGCAGGGGGTATGGATTGGCCGACAATGAGGCGAGGGACTTATAGGGAATGTTCGTGGGTTGGGGAAAGCGGGATGAACGCTCAACTATGAGCTTGCCGTGGGAGTAGAACGCCTGCTCGCTGCCGTCGGCGGTTGACCATGTTTCGGATGTCCCAATCCGGAGGCCGGTGGGGCCGCCGCCCCAGGCATTGTCAAGGGTCTTCCGGTATATCCACTGGTTAGGACGGATATCGGGCTGCCTGGCGGCCGCCGTCGCTGCCAGGTTGGCCAGATCAGCAACCGTGATGACCCGGGGCGCGCGGAGAGTGGAACCCGATGACACCACCGCGGCTATAAGGGCACCAGCAAGCACAGCGACCAGCCCGGCAGCGGCGGCCAATTGCCGGCTGGAGCGTGCTCTGCGCAAGGTCCCAGCGCCTGTCAGGGCGTCAGCGAGGATGATCCGCCGGTGCCTGCGGTCGCCGGCCCGGATTACCTCGGCCACGGCCATGGGTCGGGTCTGGCGAGCGGCGTCATCGGCCAGTTGCTGCAGTTCGTCTTTCAGGTCAACCATTTCGATTCCTCCCGGCTCATTGCCCGGTTACTGGCACGGTCGTTTCGCGCAGGTAAGGCGCCAGAGCGGCCCGGCCTCGAGACAGCCGGGCCTTGACCGTTCCCGGCCGTACGCCGGTCTCGGCGGCGATTTCCTCGACCGTCAGGTCGGCCACGTGGTAGAGCACCAGCGCGCGCCTTTGTTCAGCGGACACCTTGCGCAGTGCCTCGACAAAAGCAACCCGGTCAGGGCCGGGACCAGCAGTCGAATCGGGCCGGGCGGTCAGCAGCATCAGCCCCAAACCACGCCGGGCACGCCGCCGCCGGGAGGCAGCGATCCTCCAGGCGGCGACCCGGACCCAGGCCTCAGCCCCCAGGTCCCGCTCGATCCGGCCATGGTGAGCCCAGGCCCGGACGAACGCCTCCTGAACGGCGTCCTGGGCCTCGGCCCGATCACCGGTCATCGCATATAGCTGGCCCACCAGCCGCCCGAAGCTAGCCGCATAGAAGCTGGTGAACTCCTCGCGATCCACTACTCGACCGCCTCCTCCACTGCGGGCAGCACAACCACGTTTGCTCATCGCACTGGGAATACCTACACGGGCAGCAGATGGTTGCCGCCAAGCGGCGGCTTGGTCGAGGACTGGATGGGTTAGTACTACCCGGCTTGTGACAAATCCGGCAGCTTGGAGTGATTCAGGCCTGCTGCGCTTCGGCGGCCAGGTCTGGATTCAGCCCGGCTAGACGCAGGCGGGCCCGGGCTTCGTGCCGGGTCAGGAGCCGCCCGGGATCGCGCCGCGGGCCTGCTGGTAGGCGTCGAGGAAGGCAGCGCTGTCCTCGACGCTGCCCATCCCGGGCGGGCCGTCGATGCCGAGGAAGCTGGCGGCTGCGAGTCCGGCGATCGCCGGCTCGGGGTGGCAGATCGCGCTGTCCCAGTCGTGCACGGCGATCAGGTGCGGGCCCTGCCAGCTCAGATTCCTCCGGGTGCCAGTCGCCGTGCCCGATCACCGGGTCACCAGCGTGGCTACGCAGGCGGTGGCGCGCGGCTGCGGCCACGGAGTCCAGCCACTGCGGTTCCTGGCAGGCGTTCAAGTCGGCGTCGTGATCTTCGAGCGCGGGCCACAGCCGGGTTCGGAGTGATCCCAGCCGGCCCAGGATGGGGATGGGGCCAGGCTCGGCACCGACCCGGGATCCGGGGCCAGCTCGACGAGACGGGCCAGCGCAGCCGCCGACAGGGCGACGAGTTCGCCTTTCGGTGGCGGCTCGTCGACGTCAAGACGAGGGCTTCGGCAGAGCAGTCCTAGCCGTTCAACGGTTGCAGGTTCACTAGCGGCCTGGGGCACGGGAAGCCGGCCGTCCACAGTGCCCGGACCGTGAGCGCGCCGCTGCCCACGACTGGGCGGGGCTCGGGCACCATCCCATCTTGCCGGATCCTAGCCCGGTATCGCTGGTGCGGCGGTATCGGGTGCGCCGCAAGGCGGGAGGATCAGGCACCGCGTCACCGTGCCGCTGGTTCAGCTTGGCCAGCCCAGACATATTCCGACCGCGATCTGTGTCAGCAGCGCACTGGCGATCACGGGAATGTCGCGTTTGACGCGATAAAGCAGGATTAGGGCGGTGGATGTAGCGGCTGTCCAGCAGGTACCAGCCTTCCCGGCCGCCGACGGACGGCGAGGCATACCAGCGCAGGCCTACGCACCAGTGGCCCTGGCGGTCTTTGCGCTGGCCGATCACTTGGGCCCAGACCCAGGTGCCGTCGCGGAGCTGGATCTCGGCCTCGGTGTCCTCCGGGATGGTGGAGCCGGGTACGGCATCGGCGGGCATGGCCCGGTCCAGCATCGGCTCACGGGACGGGTCCGAGATCGCCACCTGGCCAGGGTGCCCGCTGAGCGGTCAGCCGCATCCCCAGGTTGAACGTTTATTTCGTAATTGTTTTTGGATTAGATGCCGCACTTGACCGGCTCTGTCACTTCTGGACGTCGTAATGCAGGTGGTCACGCCGGGTGCGGGCCGCCACCATCCCAGCCACTGGAGTGGTCGTAGGTAGTGCGGCCGGCGATCACCGCCCCGATGCGGGTGGCGAGAGCGTCGAAGACCTCGGCGCTGGCCGCGGACAGCTGGAAGCCATCGAACTGGCGGCTGGGTGTATCGCCGGTGAAGTACCAGTCGAACAGGACGCCGCCGCCGCGGCCCAGGCCTGATCCGGCGACGGGTCCGGGCCGCTGATGTAGCCATCGACCGAGGTGGCCAGGGCGGTGAATACCTTGCTCATCGCACACCGCCCTGCACGCTGGGCAGCCGGGTGTCGAAGTCGAGCAGCCCGGCCCAGGTGGGCCGCAGCACGATCCGGGCCTGCACGGTCCCCGGCTGGTCCATCGCGGCCAGCATGCCCGCCGCGGCCTCCTCGCCCAGGTACCGCCGGGCGGCGGCGGCGTACTCCGGCGCCAGCCCGTCCACCTCGGTGATCTCTACCCGGCCGCGCAGGCTGAGCGACTGCGGGGGGAACGTGTCGGTGTCGATGGTCACCGCGACGTCGGGCCGGGCACGCAGCGCAGCCAGCCGGGCGGCCGGGTGACGGATGCCGATCCGCGGGCCCGCGACGTAGGTCACCGTCACCAGATCGCGGCCGGTCCAGTGGAACCAGCTCGGCACCACCCGCGGCGTGCCGTCGAGCGCGATGAAAGCCAGCCGGGCCGGGATGGGCGCGGCCAGCAGCCGCTGGGCCAGTTCGGTGTCCAGCAGCGCGAGGTCGCCCTGCGGCAGGCCCGTGTGGCCGGTGGGTGGGGTGCTCATGACTGCCTCCCTCGGTCGGTTCCTTAAAGGAACTTTATGAGCGGGACGCTAGCATGATGAGTTCCTTAAGGGAACCCTTTGCGGTAAGCTTGTTTTATGCAGCGCACCCAGTTCGGCGACATGACCTGCTCGATCGCCCGCACCCTCGACGTGATCGGCGAGCCGTGGTCGCCGCTGATCCTGCGCGACGTGATGGTGGGCATCAACCGCTTCGACCAGATCCAGGCCGACCTCGGCATCTCCCGCAAGGTGCTGACCGAGCGGCTGAAGTGGCTGGTCGACTGCGGTGTGCTGGAACGCCGCGAGTACAGCACCCGGCCGCCCCGCTATGAGTACGTGCTGACCAGCAAGGGCACCGACCTGTGCGACCTGCTGCTGGTGATGGTCCGGTTCGGCGACCGCTGGCTGGCCGGCCCGGAGGGGCCGCCGGTGCTGCACCGGCACCGTACCTGCGGCGAGATCACCACGGCCGAACTGCGCTGCACGCACTGCGGCGCCCCGATGCACGCGGACACGATCGACGTGCTGCCCGGCCCGGGCATGTCCGCGGCCGCGTCGGGGTGATGACTGCTTCAACATTGCGTTGACAACGGGATGTTGAAGACTCTACGGTTCGGGCATGGCACACCGGAATGGGGACCACGAGCAGGCGGCGCGGGAGGCGGCCGCGCGGCAGCGGCTGCTGGCCGCGGGCGCGGCGGTCCTGCCCCGGATGCCGTGGCTGGCCGGGCGGCAGCCGCCGGCGGCGGCCGATCTGGTCCGGTTCGCGCTGTGGCGCAGCCAGGCCGGCGGAGCCGGGGGTGGAGGCGCAGGCCGGCGCGGCAGCAGCGGCGCGGATGAGCTCGTGGCCGCGCTGACCCTGCTGCCCGCAGCCCGGGCCGAGGTAGACCAGACCGAGGCGGCGCTGCTGTTCACCGCGCGGGCGCACGGACTGTCCTGGGCGCAGATCTCCCAGGCTATGGGGCTGGGCTCACCGCAGGCGGCCCAGCAGCGGTTCGACCGGGTGACCGGCCGGGCCGGGCAGCGAGAGAGCGACTGACGTGGCCTATCAGTCGGCGCCGGACGACCTGGCCCTGCATGGTGTCCGGGTGCTGGGCTTCCCGACCACCCCCCGGCTGGCTAACCGGTACCACCTCGACGTCCATGCGGCCGAGGAAACGCTGCTGGACTTCGAAGCCCAGGGCTGGGTTGCCCGGCTGAAGTTCGCCGACCTGTCGGGCTGGTCGCTCACCGAGACCGGCAACCTAGAGAACGAGCGGCGGCTGGCCGCCGAGCTCGAGCGGGCCGGGGCCCGCGACGCGGTCAGCACCGCGCACACCACGTTCCGGCCGCTGAACCGGCGGATCGGCACCGCCTGCACCAACTGGCAGATCCGGCCGACCCCGGGCGACCCGATGGCGTTCAACGACCACACCGACTGGCGCTGGGACGAGCGCGTACTGCGCACACTGGTCTCGGTCGGCACCGGGTTCGGTGAGCTGTGCGACCAGCTGGCCGCATGCCTGGCCCGGTTCGACGGCTACGCCGGCCGGTACTCGGCCGCGCTGGCCAGGGCGGAGGCCGGACACCGCGGCTGGGTGGACGGCCACGACCGGGACTCCTGCCACATCGTGTGGATCCAGTTCCACGAAGACCTGCTGGCCACGCTCGGCATCCCGCGTGGCTCGGACGGCTGACCGCAGCGCTGGCTCAGGTCAGGGCGCTCTCGATGAACGAAGACGTGAGCTCCTCAATACGCCGCCGGCTGGCCTCGGTGATGTCGCGCAGCGGCCCTTGCGTGGTCAGCACGGCCAGCCCGTGCACGGTGGACCAGATCGGGTACTCGATGCCGTCGCGTCGCCGCCGGTCCAGCATCCCGGCGTTGACGAGTTCGTCGAGCGCGGAGCGGAGCTGGCCCAGCGGCCAGCGGTCTGGCCCCGACCCGTCGCCGCCCGGGGGATCGTAGTCGTGCCGCTGCGGCAGCGCGAACGCGGTGGCGAACCAGCCCGGCTCCTGGCGGGCGAACTCCAGGTACGCCGTGCCGATCGCGCCCAGCCGACGGCGGGCCGCGGCCGGATCGCCGTACTTGCCGCGCACCCGGGCGACGCCGGCCGACATCCGCTCGGCCAGCTCGTTCATGGCCGCCGTGCACACCGCAGCCAGCAGCTCGTCCCGGTCGGCGAAGTGCCGGTAAGCGGCGTTGGGCACCACGCCGACCATCCGGGTGGCTTCGCGGAGTATCACGGCATCCGGGCCGCCGGTCCGGGCTAGCTCCAGCCCGGCCGCGACCAGCCCGTCCCGGACCGCGCCGCGCGGCCGGCGCCGCCGCTCCACCTGGTTCGTCACGACGACAGGTTAACAAAAGTGGACAGTGTCCACTAGCTCGGTTATGGTGGACAGTGTCCACTAAACGCTGGCGTGCGGGGCGCGCGTTAGGGCGCGAGGGGTTCGCTAGGGCGCCGGGCACGTCGGGAGGAACGGAGCAAGCCATGACCAGAATGACCCCCCTGCTGGAACGCAACGAGAAGTTCGCCCAGGACTACACGCCGGTCGAACTCGCCCCGCCCACCTCTCAAGTGCTCGTCGTCACCTGCCTGGACCACCGGGTCGATCCGGCGATCACCCTCAGGCTCCAGCTGGGCGACGCCCCGGTCATCCGCAACGCCGGGGGACGCATTACCGAGGCCGTCATCGACGACATCGCCTACCTGGCCTTCCTGGCCGAACAGGTGTTCGCCGGGCAGCTCGACGATGACCGGCTGTTCGAGGTCGCGATCATCCAGCACACCCAGTGCGGCACCAGCTTCCTGGCCGACGCCAGCTTCCGGCAGCAGGCGGCCGCGGTGACCGGCGTGGCCGAGGCCACCCTGGCCGCCGAGGCGGTGGCCGATCCGCATGTCACCGTCCAGGCCGACGTCGAGCGCCTGCTCAGCTCACCGCGGCTGTCGCCGAAAGTGAGCGTGTCCGGTCACGTGTACGAGATCGAGACCGGGCGGGTCAGCACGGTGCTGGACGCCCGGCGTCCGTGATCGCGGACAGGTAGCGCCGGTGCCGGTCGATGACGGTGCGCAGGGTCTGCTCGCCGGGGGTGTCCCACACCTCCTGGTTGAAGATCTCCACCTCGATCAGGCCGTCGTAGCCAGCCCCGATGACCGCGCGGGCCAGCATCGGTATGCCGATCACCCCGTCGCCCACGTGCCCGCGGCCGAGCACCGCGTCGGCCGGGATGGGGACCAGGAAGTCACAGACCTGGAAGGCGTAGATGCGCGGCCCAGCGCGGTCGATCTGGGCCAGCATCGTCGGCGTCCGCCTGATACCGGCGGCCCTGCTCGTCCCAGCGCTCCGGGAGATGCGTGACCGCGTGCGCGTACACCGAGCGGACCGGGCCCACCAGCCGCTCCAGCACGTACTGCCAATGCGGGAACATGTCCAGCACGATCCCGCCGCCGTCGGCGGCCCGGTAGTTCCAGGACGGCCGCTGCGCCTGCTGCCAGTCACCCTCGAACACCCAGTAGCCGAACTCGCCGCGCACCGCCAGGATCCGGCCGAAGAAGCCGCCGTCCACCAGCCGCTGCAGCTTGATCAGGCCAGGCAGGAAGATCTTGTCCTGGACCACGCCGTGGCGCAGCCCGGCCTGGTCAGCCAGCCGGGCCAGGTCCAGCGCCTCGGGCAGCGTCGCGGCCACGGGTTTTTCCACGTAGACGTGCTTGCCCGCGGCCAGCGCCCGCTTGACGGCCGGGTAGCGCAGCTGGGTGAGCTGCGCGTCAAAGTAGATCTCGTTTCCCGGATCCCCCAGCGCCGAGTCCAGCTCGGTGGTCCAGTTCGCCAGGCTATGGCGTTCGGCAATCGATTTGAGTTTTTCCGCGTTGCGTCCGACCAGCACCGGTTCCGGCCAGATCAGCGTGCCATCGGCCAGCGGCAGACCGCCCTGCTCGCGCAGGGCCAGGATGGACCGGACCAGGTGCTGCGGGTAGCCCATCCGGCCGGTGACGCCGTTCATCACGATGCCGACGGTTCTGCGCGTCATGGTCTGAGCTCTACCCGGGCGCCGCGGCCGCGGTCAAGCTAGTCCGTGCCGGACTCCATCGCGGCGCGGTCCAGGAACTCGTCCTCGGTGTCCACCTCGCCGCGGGAGGCGATGGCCTCCGCGCCGCCGCTTGCCAACTCGCCGATCAGCTGGGCGTGCGCGGTGCCGACCATGCCGAGCCCGGCGTACTGCTCGAGCTTGGCCCGGGAGTCGGCGATGTCCAGGTTGCGCATGGTGAGCTGGCCGATCCGGTCCAGCGGGCCGAACGCGGAATCCTCGGTGCGCTCCATGGACAGCTTGTCCGGGTGGTAGCTGAACGCGGGCCCGGTGGTGTCCAGGATCGAGTAGTCCTCGCCGCGGCGTAGCCGCAGCGTGACCTGGCCGGTGACGGCCGCGCCCACCCAGCGCTGCAGCGACTCGCGGAGCATCAGCGCCTGCGGGTCGAGCCAGCGGCCCTCGTACATCAGCCGGCCCAGGCGGCGGCCCTCGGTGTGGTAGTTGGCCAGCGTGTCCTCGTTGTGGATCGCGTTGACCAGCCGCTCGTACGCGGCGTGCAGCAGCGCCATGCCGGGCGCCTCGTAGATGCCGCGGCTCTTGGCCTCGATGATCCGGTTCTCGATCTGGTCGGACATGCCCAGGCCGTGCCGGCCGCCGATCAGGTTGGCCTGGATGACCAGGTCGACCGGGGTGGCGAAGCACGCCCCGTTGATGGTCACCGGCCGGCCCTGCTCGAAGCCGATCGTGACGTCCTCCGGCTCGATGGCCACGGCCGGGTTCCAGAACGGCACGCCCATGATCGGCTCCACCGTCTCGATCCCGTTGCTCAGGTGCTCCAGGGTCTTGGCCTCGTGGGTGGCGCCCCAGATGTTCGCGTCGGTCGAGTAGGCCTTCTCCGCGCTGTCCCGGTACGGCAGGTCGTGGTCGAGCAGCCAGGCGCTCATCTCCTGGCGGCCGCCGAGCTCGGCGACGAATGCGGCGTCCAGCCACGGCTTGTAGACGCGCAGCTTGGGGTTGGCCAGCAGCCCGTAGCGGTAGAACCGCTCGATGTCGTTGCCCTTGAACGTCGAGCCGTCGCCCCAGATCTGGACGTCGTCTTCCAGCATGGCCCGGACCAGCAGGGTGCCGGTGACGGCCCGGCCCAGCGGAGTGGTGTTGAAGTAGCTCCGGCCGCCGGACCGGATGTGGAACGCGCCGCAGGCCAGCGCGGCCAGCCCTTCCTCGACCAGGGCGGCCCGGCAGTCCACCAGGCGGGAGATCTCGGCGCCGTATTCCTTGGCCCGGCCGGGCACCGAGCCGATGTCGTCCTCGTCGTATTGCCCGAGGTCGGCGGTGTAGGTGCAGGGCAGCGCGCCCTTGCCGCGCATCCACGCGACCGCGACCGAGGTGTCGAGCCCGCCGGAGAAGGCAATGCCGACGCGCTCGCCGATAGGCAAGGAGGTGATGACTTTGGACACCCGCAAAATTATGCCGTCTAATGCATGACTATGCAAGCCGGTCAGCCGAGGTAGGACACGAGAAGGCCGGTTAGCTCCCTCGGGTGGCTGAGCGCGGCGCAGTGACAGCCCGGAACCTCGTCCGGGACGGTGCCGAGACGTTCCCGGGCCACCCGGCGCAGGAACGCAGCCGGGAAGAAGTGGTCGTCCCGGCACAGGATGAACCTGGTGGGCACGTCCGGCCAGGTACCGAGTGGCCAGGGCGTATCCCAGACCACCGAGGACTCGCCGCGCCCGCCCCGGCGCAGCGCCTCCTCGGCCAGTGCGCGCGGCACCCCGTTGTAGTAGCTGATGAGCGGGTCGTCGTTGCCGGCCTGGCCGCCGTCGAGGCTGGCCTGCTCCTCGGCGGCCTGCTGGTAGCCGGTGTTGGCCCACCACTGGCCCGGGGTCTCACCAGGCGCCGGGATCATCCCGGCCAGCAGCACGAGCAGTCGGGCGCCGAGCCGGCTGGCCGCCAGGGTGGCGGCAAACGAGCCGTAGGACTGTCCCACGATCACCAGGTCCCGCTGGCCGGCGGCCACACCGGCCGCATCGGCTACGGCGTACGCGTAGTCATCCAGGCTCGCCGTGTCGTTGCCGCACGGCAGGTCAGGGGCGACCGCACGGTGTCCCCGGGCCTGCAACTCCGCCTGTACCAGATGCCAGTACCAGCCGCTGTCGCCAGCACCGTGAACCAGCACGAAGGTCGCCAAGGCTGTGCTCCTTTCCACATCAAGGAATACCCCAGCCGCTGCGCTGTTGAGATACATGCAAACGCATATATCTGAGACGCAAGAGCAGGAGCAGGCATGCAGTTCGGGATCTTCTCGGTCAGTGACATCACCCGGGACCCGGTGTCGGGGGAGACGCCCAGCGAGGCGGAGCGGATCGACGCAATCGTCCGGATCGCGCAGAAGACCGAGGAAGTCGGGCTGGACGTGTTCGCGATCGGCGAGCACCACAACCCGCCGTTCTTCTCGTCGTCGCCGACCACGCTGCTGGCCTACATCGCGGCGACCACCAAGAAGCTGATCGTGACCACCGCAACCACGCTGATCACCACGAACGACCCGGTGCGCATCGCCGAGGAGTACGCGATGCTGCAGCACCTGTCCAAGGGCCGGATGGACCTGATGCTCGGCCGCGGCAACACCGCCCCGGTGTACCCGTGGTTCGGCCAGGACATCCGGCAGGGCCTGCCGCTGGCGCTGGAGAACTACAACCTGTTGCACCAACTGTGGCGCGAGGACGTGGTGGACTGGCAGGGCAAGTTCCGCACCCCGCTGCAGGGCTTCACCTCGATCCCGCGGCCGCTGGACGATGTGCCGCCGTTCGTCTGGCATGGCTCGATCCGCACCCCGGAGATCGCCGAGCAGGCCGCGTTCTACGGTGACGGGTTCTTCGCCAACAACATCTTCTGGCCCAAGGAGCACTACCAGCGGCTGATCCAGTTCTACCGGCAGCGCTACGCGCACTACGGGCACGGCACCGAGCAGCAGGCCATCGTCGGCCTGGGCGGCCAGGCGTTCATCGCGCGCAACTCGCAGGACGCCGTGCGGGAGTTCCGGCCGTACTTCAGCGAGGCGCCGGTCTACGGGCACGGTCCGTCGATGGAGGACTTCATGAAGCTCACCCCGCTGTCGGTGGGCAGCCCGCAGGAAGTCATCGACAAGACGCTGACGTTCCGCGAGTACTTCGGCGACTACCAGCGCCAGATGTTCCTGATGGACCACGCGGGGCTGCCGCTGAAGACCGTGCTGGACCAGCTTGACCTGCTCGGCGAGGAGGTCGTGCCGGTGCTGCGCAAGGAGATCGCGGCCCGCCAGGACCCGGCCACCCCCGAGGCGCCCACGCACGCCAGCCTGGTCCGGGCCAAGTACGGCGACCAGCCGGCCCGCCAGCCGCGGCCGAATGCCAACCGCGGCGACAACGTGACCGGCGGCTCCCCGTACCAGGACTCCTCCGGCGAGACCGAGACCGAGTACCCGGAGCTGTGATGGCTGACCAGCGGCACACCGCCAACGACGCGTGGGAAGCCATGCTGAACGCGCACGCCGTGCTGATGAAGCAGTTCGCCGCCGAGGACATCTGGGCCGACGTGTCGATGCGTGAGTACGACGTGCTGTACACGCTGTCCAAGTGCGCCGGCCCGGCCCGGTTCAGCGAGCTGAACCGGCACGTGCTGCTCAGCCAGCCGGCCCTGTCCCGGCTGGTGGACCGGCTGGCCGACCGCGGCCTGGTGCAGCGCCAGGCCGACCCGGCCGACGGGCGCGGGGTCCGGCTGGCGCTGACCGAGGCCGGCCGGGCGGTGCAGCGCCGGGTCGGCCGGCAGCACGCGCGCAGCGTGGCCCGGGCCATGACCGCCGGGCTGACCCCGGGCGAGCTCCGGCAGTTCGAAGCGCTCAGCCGGAAACTGGCCGGCGCCACCACCATCAACACGACCGAGGACGTCCACTCATGAGCACCCCAGCCCAGCCGGAGCCGTTCCGGCTCGTGGTGGTCAGCGCCGGCACCAGCGACCCGTCGTCAACCCGGCTGCTGGCCGACCGCACCGCGCAGCGCGCCACCGAGCTGGCCGCCCCGCACCCGGTGACGGTCCGCGTCGTCGAGCTGCGCGAGATCGCCGCGGACATCTCCACCGCGCTGGTCTCCCAGCTGATCACGCCCAAGCTGCAGCAGGCCATCACCGCGCTCGGCGAAGCCGACGGCATCATCGCCGCCGCACCGGTCTACAAGGCCGCCCCCAGCGGCCTGTTCACCTCGTTCTTCCACGTCCTGGACAACGACCTGCTGATCGCCAAGCCGGTCGTGCTGGCCGCCACGGCCGGCACCGCCCGGCACGCCCTGGTCACCGACGACCAGATGCGCCCCATGTTCGCCTACCTGCGCGCGCTGACCGTGCCGACCTCGCTGTTCGCCGCGCCCGAAGACTGGGCCGACCCGGCGCTGAACACCCGCATCGACCGGGCCGCGCGCGAACTCGTGCTCCTCATGGAGAGCGGCTTCGCGGCCAAGGTGCGGGACGAGTCCTGGCACAGCTATCAGCACGAGCTGGGCAGCGCGGGCGGTACCGAGACCGCCATCGACCTGGACACCGACCTCATGCGCCTCGCCACCGGTGGTTCCGCCAGCTGACCTTTCCTATCGAACGCCAGTGCCCCCAACGGCCGTCACCGGCGCGCGGTCAGCCGGTGGCCAGCCGAGCACGTTCAGCATCTCGGTCAGCTCCGCGCCTCGGGCCAGCAGCTCCACTTCGGTAACGGCTCGGGCCAGAACCTGGTCTGTGTACGCAAGGGGGAGCAGGGTAGCTGACCGCCAGATGTCCCCGGCCGGGTGCACTTTCGTCCGGTGCACCCGGCCGGGGGACCTAGCTCTTCGCGCTGGCCAGGTCGTAGACCGTCATCCCGCCGACAGTCCGGGCCGTGAAGTGCTGCTTCACCCACGCGGTGATCTGCGACCCGTACCCGGAGCCACCGCCCGGCCCGCCGGCCCCGCCCGGCCCGCCGCCGAATGCACTAGTTCCTGACGAACTGGTTCCGGGCCGGCCAGTGCCAGACGAGCCGCTTCCAAGCGCACTAGTTCCGCTCGGGCCACCTTCGCGCGCACTAGTTCCGGGAGCACTGGTTCCCGACTCGCTGCTGCCGGGACGGGACGCGCTGGGGAAGCCGGAGCCGCTCGGGAAACCGGATCCGCCAGGGGAGCCCGATCCGCCGGGGAACCCGCCGGCGGCGCTGGTCACGGTCGGGCCGGCCGTCGGGATCGACCCGCCGTGTGCCGTCGCCGCGGTGTCGAGGCTGTAGGCCAGCGGCCCGGCCAGCCCGGCTACCAGGGCCAGCGAGATGGGCGCGATGGCGAACGCCGCGCGCCGGGTGCGGCTGGCCAGGATCAGCCCGGCCGCGGCCGCTCCGGCCAGCGCGATGACCAGCCGCAGCCAGGGCATCCAGTCCGGGCTGCGGCCGAGCAGCACCCAGGCCCAGCCGGCAGTGACCAGCAGCGTGCCGGCCAGCACGATCCGGGCGGCCCAGCGGTCCCTGATCCGCCACAGCGCGACCGCGCCGATGCCGATCAGCGCACCGATGGCCGGGGCCAGCGCGACCGTGTAGTACGGGTGGATGATGCCGGACATGTAACTGAACACCAGCCCGGTCAGCACCAGCCAGCCGCCCCACAGCAGAGCCGCGGCGCGGGTCCGGTCGGTGCGCCGTGCCCGCCAGGTCAGCCAGACCAGGGCGGCCAGCATGATCAGCGCGGCGGGCAGCAGCCAGCTGATCTGGCTGCCCATATCGGACTGGAACAGCCGGGTGATCCCGGTGGCCCCCCCGAACAGCGAGTTGCTACCGCCCCCGCCGCCGGACGGCGGGCCACCCGCCCGGGCGCCGGTGCCGCGCAGCCGGGCCGCCCCTTCGCCCAGCCTGCGCAGTGCGCCGCCCCCGCCACCCGGCGAGTTCTCGCTGCCGTCGAGCCGGCCCAGACCGTTGTAGCCGAACGTGAGCTGCAGGATGTTGTTGTCCGTCGAGCCACCGACATACGGCCGGCCGGCGGCCGGGGTGAGCAGATCGATCACGACCCACCAGCC
Source organism: uncultured Actinomycetes bacterium (assembly GCA_963758575.1). Lineage (GTDB taxonomy): Bacteria > Actinomycetota > Actinomycetes > Streptosporangiales > Streptosporangiaceae > RYN-230. The sequence goes on along the minus strand of CAVWWE010000005.1, from coordinate 346,680 downwards.
GGCCGCCACGACCAGCGCACCCGCGCCGGCCAGCAACTGCCAGATGCGCTTGCCCAGGGCCGGCTGGCCCGCCCACAGGTAGGCCAGGCCGAAGGCGGGCAGCACCAGGAAGGCCTGCAGCATCTTGGTCAGGTAGCCCAGGCCGAGCAGCGCTCCGGTGAACAGGATCCAGCGGGTCCGGCCGGACCCGATGGCCCGGGTGATGGTGTACCCGGCCAGCGTCATGACCAGGACCAGCAGCGCATCCGGGTTGTCGAAGCGGAACATCAGCGCGGCCACCGGGGTGAGCGCCAGCACGGCCCCGGCGATCAGCGCGGCCGACGCGCCGAACCAGCGGCGGACCGCGGCGTACAGCACGCCGACCGCGGCCACGCCTTCCAGCGCCTGCGGCACCAGCAGGCTCCACGAGCTGAAGCCGAAGATCCGGCCGGACAGCTCCATCACCCACAGCGACGCCGGGGTCTTGTCCACCGTGATGAAGTTGCTCGAATCCACCGAGCCGAACAGGAACGCCTTCCAGTTCTTCGTGCCGGCCTGCACGGCGGCGGCGTAGAACTCGTTGGCGTACCCGCTGCGGCTCAGCCCGGCCAGGTAGAGCACGGCCGTGGCCAGCAGCAGGGCGAGCAGCGCGGGCCGGGCCCAGCGCGGGTCGGCCGGGCGACCGGCGCGGGCGTCCCGCCGGACCGGCCTGGACTGGGTGGATATCACGTTCACCGGGCACCTCCGGGCCGTCCGTGCCCGAAGACCCAGCCGCGGTACAGGATGAAGCGGATCAGCTGCCCGGCCAGGCGGGGTTGCGCCGGGCCGGCCGCAGCGGAGCGCAGCTCCGGGCTGCGCAGCGCCGGGACCTGGATCGCGCCGCGGGCCAGCCCGGTGCCGAGCCGCGCGATGCCGCGCAGGTCGGCCAGGGCGGTGCCGACCACGTTGACCCGGGAGTCGGTGTCGTCGATCCAGTCCACCGGGACCTCATGGATGCGCAGCCCGGCCCGCTCGGCCAGCACCAGCAGTTCGGTGTCGAAGAACCAGCCGGTGTCCTCGGTGAGCGGCAGCAGCTCGCGGGCCGCATCCGCGCGGATCGCCTTGAACCCGCACTGCGCGTCGGAAAACCGGGTGCCCAGCGTGGCGTGCAGCAGCAAGTTGTAGCAGCGGGAGATGATCTCGCGTTTGGGGCCGCGGATCACCCGCGCGCCGCGGGCCAGCCGGGTGCCGATCGCGACATCGCTGTGCCCGGACAGCAGCGGCGCGACCAGCGGCAGCAGCGCGTTCAGGTCGGTGGACAGGTCCACGTCCATGTAGGCGAACACGTCGGCCTCGCTGGCCGACCAGACCGAGCGCAGCGCCCCGCCCCGGCCCGGCCGGTCGATCTGGACGGCGCGCACCCCGTCCAGGTCGGCCGCAAGCGCCCGGGCCAGCGGCCAGGTGCCGTCGGTGCTCCCGTTGTCCGCGATGGTGATCCGGGTGCGGCACGGAAAGGCGTGGTCCAGGTACTCGCGCAGCCGCCGGACGCTCGGCCCGAGGTCGCGCTCTTCGTTACGCACCGGGACCACGATCTCGACCCGGGCGGTACCGGGTACCGGGCCGCCCAGGCTGGCCAACCGGGTCTCCGGTATGGAATCAGTAGTAGGCATGCTGCGAATCTTCGGTAACCAGGGTTGCCCGTGGCTTAACTGTTTTTCTGCGCCGGCCATGAAAGCCTGCTGAGAGATTCCGTTCAGGCAGTTTTAAGAATTCTGCGCCGACCGAACTCGAGGCCATTGTCAGCACGCACGACCCGCGGGTCACCGCGGCGGCCGGCGACGTGCTGCGGCTGCCCGCCCCAGGCCGCCGTCAGCTCGGCCGGTCAGCTGCCCAGGTAGGCCAGGACGGCGAGGACGCGGCGGTGGTCGGTGTCCGACTGCGGCAGGCCGAGTTTGCCGAAGATGTTGCCGATGTGCTTCTCGACGGCCCGGTCGGAAACCCGCAGCCGGCCGGCGATCGCGCTGTTCGACCGGCCCTCGGCCATCAGCGCGAGGATGTCGTGCTCCCGGGCGGTCAGCGTGCCGAGCGCGCTGGGGTGGCGGCTCGCGTTCAGCAGGCCGGCCACGACCTCGGGGTCGAGGGCGGTGCCGCCGGCCGCGACCCGCTCGATCGCGTCGGTGAACTCGGCGACGTTGGCCACCCGGTCCTTGAGCAGGTAGCCGACTCCGCCCGAGCCCGCGGCGAGCAGGTCGGCGGCGTACCGGGTCTCGACGTACTGGGAGAACACCAGGATGCCGGTCTTGGGGTGCTCACGGCGGATGGCGATCGCGGCGCGCAGCCCCTCGTCGGTGTAGCCGGGCGGCATCCGCACGTCGATCACCGCGGCATCGGGCTGGTGTGCCGCCACCGCGGCCTGCAGGGCGCCGGCGTCGCCGACCGCGGCCACCACCTCGTGCCCGCGGTCGGCCAGGACCTCGGCCAGGCCGGCCCGAATTACGGCGGCGTCCTCAGCGATCACGATGCGCATGCTGCCAGTGTTCCGTAATCCAGTGGGCCGGTTATCAGGCCTGTGAGGGCAGTTCGACGGTGACGACCGTGGGGCCGCCTGGGGGACTGCTGATGATCAGGCGGCCGTCCACGGTGCGGGCCCGGTCGGCCAGCCCGGCCAGACCGCCGCGCGGGGCCAGCCGGGCGCCCCCGCGGCCGTCGTCGCTGACCCGGATCCGGAGTAGGCCGGGGACGTGCACGGCTTCCAGCGTCACGTGCCGGGCGCCGCTGTGCTTGGCCACGTTGGTGAGCAGTTCAGCGGCGGAGAAGTAGGCGATGGTCTCGATTGCCGGCGATGGCCGGTCCGGGATGTCGGTGACCAGCTCGACCGGAACGGCGCTGCGCGCGGCCAGCGTGGCCAGCGCGTCGGTGAGCCCGTTGTCCAGCACCGGCGGGTGGATGCCGCGGGCCAGCACCCGCAGGTCGCCGATGGCCTCGATCGCGCCGCGGTGCGCGTCGTCCACGAGCTGGGTGACCCGGGCCAGATCGTCCGGGGCGGCGGTGCTGAGCTTCTCCTTGGCCAGGCCCAGCTTCATGGCCAGCGCCACCAGTTGCGCCTGGGTGCCGTCGTGCAGGTCGCGCTCGATGCCGCGCAGCCGCGCGGCCGAGTCGTCCACGGCGTGGGCCCGGGTTTCCTGCAGGGCACGGACCCGGTCGGCCAGCGAGGCCGGGCTGAGCAGCCGGAGCATGAGCGACTGGTCGGTCCGGGTGACGGCGCGGGTCAGCCACGGCGCCGCGAGCAGCAGCGCCGCGCCGAACAGCGCGACCGCGAATTGGTAGTGGGCGAGGTTCACGGTACCGAGGCCGCTGATCGAGAGCAGGACTTGGTAGTTGTGAGCGGCGTGGATAGGGCTCCCGACCGGGACGGTGGTGCACGCGCCGCGGTGGCACATCTGCATTTCACGTTGGCCCGTGGGCGTAGGCAGGGCATGCGTCAGCAGCGCCCACCAGGCCGGGAACGTCAGGAACACCAGGCCGCCCAGCCAGCAGACCGCGGCGACGGTCAGGCCGGCCACCGCGAGCGGCAGTTTGAGCAGGAGGTAGCCGCGCTCCCGCCAGACGGCTTTGCGCCGCGGCGGCGCCGGGGCCGCCGCGGCGTCGCCAAGCAGTTCGCGGGCCAGCCCGCGGTTGGCATCGCCGAATGCCCGCACGCCCGGCGCGGAAACACCCAGCAGCGGCGGGATCGCCGTGACTACGGCGAAGGCGAACCCGGCGACGGCCAGCGGGACACTGACCAGCAGATACCCCAGCGCTGCCCAGCTGCGCCGGGAGAACGGCGCGGTGAGCACACGTGCGATCCGTCTGTTCATGCCTCGAGACTGCCGCACCCGCGCCACCCGGTCGACCGTGCCAGCCGCGGCGGCCAGGTACGGCTAGCACGAGGGCGCCTCCACACCGGCTCCACGCCGAACGCATCACGGCGTCAACGTGGCTGGATAGGCAGAGTCCTGGAGAGCCACCTGCCGGGAGGATGCATGATCGAGGTAACTGACCTCAGCAAGCGATACGGGGACAAGCTCGCGGTCGACCATCTCTCGTTCCGGGTACAGCCGGGTCGGGTGACCGGTTTCCTGGGCCCGAACGGGGCGGGGAAGTCCACCACGATGCGGCTGGCGCTCGGCCTGGGCCGGGCCGACACCGGCTCGGCCACCATCGGCGGCCGGCGGTACGCCGACCTGGCCCGGCCGCTGTGCACGGTGGGCGCGCTGCTGGAGGCCAAGGCCATGCACCCGGGCCGCAGCGCCTACCAGCACCTGCTGTTCCTGGCGCAGAGCCAGGGCCTGCCGCGCCGCCGGGTGGCCGAGGTGCTCGCCCTGGTCGGGCTGACCGAGGTGGCCCACAAACGGACCGGCGGCTACTCGCTCGGCATGGGCCAGCGGGTGGGCGTCGCCGCCGCCATGCTCGGCGACCCGGCGGTACTGCTGCTCGACGAGCCGGTCAACGGGCTCGACCCGGAAGGCATCCAGTGGGTCAGGAACCTGATGAAGCAGCTGGCCGCCGAGGGCCGCACCGTGCTCGTGTCCAGCCACCTGATGAGCGAGATGGCGGTGACCGCGGACCACCTGATCGTGATCGGCGCGGGCCGGCTGATCGCCGACTGCGGCACCCAGGAGTTCATCGAGCGCAGCTCGGAGCGGTCGGTGCTGGTGCGTTCCCCGGACCCGGCCCGGCTGGCCAGCCTGGTCACCGCGGCGGGCGGCCAGGTGACCGGCGGCGGCCACAACGGGGCGCTCAGCGTCACCGGGCTGGCCGCGCCGCGGATCGGCGAGCTGGCCGCCCAGGCCGGGCTGGTGCTGCACGAGCTGACGCCGCGGCTGGCCTCGCTGGAGGAGGCGTTCCTGGAACGGACCGCACACAGCGCGCAGTACCAGGCCACCGATCCACCAACCACGGGTCCACTGACCCCGGGCGAGCCATTGACCACCGTCGGGGAAGGAGCCTGCCGATGACCACCATCACCCCGGCGCGGCCGGCCAGCCAGCCGGGCGGCGCCGCACGCTTGGGCCAGCTGCTGCTGGCCGAGTGGACGAAACTGCGCTCGGTCCGGTCCACCGTCTGGTCCGTCACCGTCTTCGTGGTGGTGACGGTCGGCTTCACCAGCCTGATCACCGGCCTGATCGCGGCGAACTGGTCGCAGGCCAGCCCGTCGGACCGGGCGGCCACCATGGCCGACCCGGTGGCCACCATCCTGGGCACCGGCCTGTACTTCGGCCAGCTGGTCATCTGCGCGCTCGGCGTGCTGACCATCTCATCCGAGTACTCCACCGGCACCATCCGCGCCTCGCTGCTGGCCGTGCCCCGGCGGCTGCCCATGCTGGCTGCCAAGGGCATGGTGTTCGCGCTGCTGGTCCTGGTCGTCGGCGAACTGGCCGCGTTCGGCTCGTTCTTCGCCGGGTCCGCCATGCTGCACGCGCACGCCCCGGTCGCGCTGAGCGACCCCGGGGTGGCCCGGGCGGTCCTCGGCGCCGGGCTCTACCTGGCCGTGCTCGGGCTGTTCGCGATGGCCATCGGCGCGCTGTTGCGGCACACCGCGGCCGGCATCAGCACCGCGATCGGCGTGGTGTTCGTGCTGCCGATCATCGCCAGCCTGCTGCCCGGCAGCTGGGGCCAGCACATCTACAACTACCTGCCGTCGGTGGCCGGGGCCATGCTCGGCCAGGCCCAGCAGGGCGCGGATCAGGTACTCACCCCGTGGCAGGGCTTTGCCGTGCTGTGCGGCTGGACCGCACTGCTGCTGGCGGCCGCGTTCTATCTGCTCCGGCGGCGTGACGCCTGAGCTCGAACCGGCAGTACGCGCCGAGCGCCTCGACCTTCTCGCACAGTTCGGGACTGCGCAGCCAGACCAGGAACGGCCCGCGGGTGCCGCCCCGGCGGCTGCTGATCCGGCATTGCGCTTGACCGCTGGCCCGGCCGCGCCTAACGTAGCCCGCGTCTTCACCACAAAATTGTCGCCAAAATTAGCTGACTCTCTGTCATCGCCGTCGGAGGCTTGCGTGCAGGCATCCCACCCGTGCGGGCTGCCATGCTGACGGCCACGGCGCCCACCGAGTGGGCCCGCCGCCTGGTGCGGGGTGCTTACGACCTGCATGTGCACGTCGAGCCGGACGTGATGCGCCGGTGCTGGACGCCGCCGGCCGGCCGCTGCCCGCGACGCTGGAAGTGCTCCGGCTGGCCGCCCGGCACCAGCTGGTCGTGGCCACCGGCCACCTGTCCGCCCGGGAGGCCCGCGTCGTCGCCGAGGCGGCGTTCGAGGCCGGGGTGCGGCACGTCATCATCACCCACCCGGAGTTCCCGCAGCAGGACATGGGCCTGGCCGACCAGGTGGCACTGGCCCAGCAGGGGGCGTTCCTGGAACGCTGCTTCACCACCCCGTTCACCGGAAAGTACGACTGGGCCAGGATGGTGGCCAACATCCGGGCCACCAGCCCGGAGCAGACCATCGTGACCACGGATCTCGGCCAGCCGGCCAACCCGCCAGTCGAGAACGGGCTGGCCCTGATGGCCGACGCGTTGCAGACGTCCGGATTCACCGACGAGGAGATCACCATCATGATCGTCGCCAATAGCAGGCTGCTGGCCGGCCCGGGCGCAGGACGGGGCGCGGTGACCGCCGCGGCGGACACACCAGGGGCGGGGCGGCGGCTGCTCGTGGTCAGCGCGCACGCGGCCGACTTCGTCTGGCGGGCGGCCGGCTACATCGCGCTCACCACCGAAGCCGGCGCCGAGGCGCACGTGGTGTGCTTGTCGTTCGGCGAGCGGGGCGAATCGCCGGGCGCCTGGAAGCAGCCGGGCATGACGCTGGACAAGGTGAAGAAGATCCGCCGGGCCGAGGCCCAGGCGGCCGGCGATGCGCTCGGCGCGGTCATGCACTTCCTGGACAAGGGTGACTACCCGCTGCCGGACAACGAGGAGATGCTGCTGGAACTGGCCGAGCTGATGCGCGCGACCGCCCCGGACGTGATCCTCACCCACGCCCAGGCCGACCCGTACAACTACGACCACCCGGTGGCCGCCGACCTGACCATCCGGGCCCGGGCGGTCGCCCAGGCGCTCGGCCGGGAATCTGAGTATCCGCCGCTGGGCGCGCCGCCGGTGTTCCGGTTCGAGCCGCACCAGCCGGAGATGTGCGAGTTCAAGCCGGACGTGCTGGTGGACATTACCCCGGTGTTCAACCGCAAGACCGCGGCCATGGCCGCGATGGGCTCCCAGGAGCATCTGGTCCGCTACTACAGCGCGCTGGCCGAGCGGCGTGCGGTGCAGGCGGTGCGCAACGGTGGCGCGCTGGGCATCCGCTACGCCGAGGCCTATCAGCGGGTCTTCCCGCAGGTTGCCGCGGTGCTGGCATGAAGCCGGTGATCGTGGTCAACCCGCCGCGGGCCGATGCCGCGGTGGTCGCCGAACTGGGCGAGCTCGGCGTGGCCACCGTGCACGAAGCGGCCGGCAAGGCCGGGCTGCTCGGCACCACGCTGCGGCCGCCTGGGCCGGCGCACAGGCCGCGGGCACCGCGGTCACCGTGCTGTGCGGGCCGGGCGACAATCTCATGGTGCACGCGGCCGTGGAGCAGGCCCGCCCGGGCGACCTGCTGGTCGTCACGACCACCTCGCCGTCCAGCGACGGGTTCATCGGCGAGCTGATCGTCACCTCGCTGGCGTCCCGGGGGGTGACCGGCCTGGTCAGCACCACCGGGGTGCGTGACGTCGCGGCGATCACCGAGGCGGCGTTCCCGGTCTGGTCCGAGCACGTCAGCGCGCAGGGCACGCTCAAGGCCACCGCGGGCTGCGTGAACATGCCGATCGTCGTCGGCGGGGTGGTGGTGCACCCGGGCGACGCGGTGGTCGCCGACGACGACGGGGTGGTCTGCATCCCGCGCGGGCGGGCCGCCGAAGTGGCGGCGGCGGGCCGGCTCCGGGTGCAGCGCGAGACCGAGGCCCGGGCGGCGTTCGCTCAGGGAGAGCTCGGCCTGGACCGGTACGATCTGCGCGCGGTGCTGGACCGGCTCGGTGTCCGGTACGTGCCGGCCGACCCAGAAGAGGAGGCCACGTGACCGATGACGTGGCGGTCCTGGACGCGCTGCGGGACGCCATCCTGGACGGCGAGTTCGCGGCCGGCCAGCGGCTGGTCGAGGTGGACCTGTGCGAGCGGTTCGGCTGCAGCCGGTTCGCGGTGCGCGCCGCGATCCCGGTGCTGGCCAGCGAGGGACTGGTCGAGCTGCAGCGGCACCGCGGCGCCCGGGTCCGGGTCATCCCGGTCGGGGAAGCCATCGAGATCACCGAGGTACGGCGGCTGCTGGAGGGCCTGACCGCGGCCCGCGCCGCCGAGCGGATCACCCCGCCGCAGGCCGCCGAGCTGGCGGAGATCATCCAGGAGATGCGCGACGCGGTGGCCGCCGCCGAGCTGCTCCGGTACAGCGACGCCAACGCCCGGCTGCACAGCCTGATCCGGGTCATCGCCGCGCACGACACGGCCACCGCCATCATCGAGCGGCTGCGCGCCCAGCTGGTCCGGCACCAGTTCGCGCTGTCCCTGGTGCCCGGCCGCCCCGCGGTATCGCTCGGCCAGCACGAGCGGATCGCCGCCGCCATCATCGCCCGGGACCCGGGCGCGGCCGAGGTGGCCATGCGGGACCACATCACCAGCGTCATCGAGGCACTCAGGAACCTGCCACCCGATCAAGCCAGCCGGACGTGGGCCGGAACGGAAGGCGCCGGGCGTGCCGCCGGCGCCAGGAGGTGAGCATGCCATGACCGGTGACCAGCCGGCCCCGCCCGCCGAGCGGTGCCGCGACATCGCCCACGTGTCCGCGGTCGAGTTGCGCTCCGCGGTGCCCGAGCAGACCGTGGACTTCTTCGTCCGGCTGCTCGGCATGTCCGAGGTCGCCCGCGAGGGGCCGCGCACCTACGTGCATGCCTGGGACGACTACGAGCAGTTCACCGTGTGCGTGACCGGGAGCGAGACGTCCGGCATCGGCCGGACCTGGCTGCGCGCGGCCAGCCCGGCCGCATTGCAGCGCCGGGTGCAGGCCATCGAGGCCAGCGGGCACGGCATCGGCTGGACCGACCCGCAGCAGGGCATCGGCCCGGCCTACCTGTTCACCGACTCAGATGGCCACGAGATGGCGCTGTACTGGGAGACCGAGTGGTACGTGGCGCCCGAGGGGCAGCGCCCGGCGCTGAAGAACCAGGCCGCCCCGTTCCCCGGCCGGGGCGCCAACGTGCGCCGGATCGACCACGTCAACTACCTGGCCGCGGACATCCCGGCCGTCGCCCGGTTCCTGCCGGACGTGCTCGGCGCCCAGCTCACCGAACAGATCGTGCTGGACGACGGGGTCCCGTCGGCGGTCTGGTACCACGTGGCCGACAAGAGCTACGACCTGGTGTACACCAGCGACTGGACCGGCTCGGCGGGCCGTCTGCACCACGTCGCGTTCGCCACCGACCAGCGGGAGGACATCCTGCGCGCGGCCGACGTGATGCTGGAGGCCGGCATCCACATCGAGACCGGCCCGCACAAGCACGCCATCCAGCAGACGTTCTTCCTCTACGTCTGGGAGCCGGGCGGCAACCGGATCGAGCTGTGTAACGCCGGCGCCCGGCTGGTGCTGGCCCCCGACTGGCGGCCCATCTCGTGGAGCCGGGCCGAGCGGGCCAAGGGCCAGGCGTGGGGGCTGCAGACCATCGAGACGTTCCACACCCACGGCACGCCGCCGGTGGACGCGGCCGCCGGGCAGCCTGGATGACGGCGCCACCGCCGGTCACGGTGGCCGTGCTCGGCCTGGGCGAGGCGGGCGGGCACATCGCCCGGGACCTGGCCGCCGCCGGGGCCCGGGTGCGCGGCTTCGACCCGGCCGTGCCCGCCCCGCCCGGCGTCGAGCCCGCGGCCGATGACGCCGACGCCTGCCGGGGCGCCGACCTGGTGCTCAGCCTGACCACGGCCGGCGAAGCCGAGGACGCGCTGCGCCAGGCGCTGCCCGGCCTGGACCGGAGCACGATCTATGCCGACCTCAACACGGCGGCGGCCGGGCTGAAGCAGCGGCTGGCCGGGCTGGCTGAGCAGGCCGGGGTGCCGTTCGCCGACGTGGCCATCATGGCCCCGGTGCCGCCGCGCGGTCTTGGCACCCCGATGCTGGCCTCCGGCCCGGCCGCGGCCGACGCGGCCCGCCTGCTCGGCGGCTACGGCGGCACGGTCAGTGTGCTGCCCGGCCCGCCCGGCGCGGCCGCCACCCGCAAGCTGCTGCGCAGCGTGTTCTACAAGGGCATGGCCGCCGCCGTGGTCGAGGCGCTGCGCGCGGCCGAGGCGGCCGGCCAGGCGGACTGGCTCCGCGAGCACATCGCGGCCGAACTGGCCGCCGCTGACGCGGATACCGCGAACCGGCTGGAGCAGGGCAGCTACCAGCACGCCCGCCGCCGCGCGCACGAGATGGCCGCGGCCAGCGAAATGCTGGACGAGCTGGGCGTGCCGCCCCGGATCGCCCGGGCCAGCCAGCACTGGCTGGAGGAACTCGCCACCGACTGACCGGCCCCCGGGCCGGCCGTGGGCTGGCCCGGGGACCGATGTGCCGCTCAGAGCCGGATGCGCAGAATCCGGCCGTCTCCGGCACCGAAGCCGAAGCCGTGATCGGAGACGTAGAACGCCCCATCCGGGCCGACCGTCATGCCGGTCGGGAACGTCAGGCCCGAGACGACAGTGACTGGTGACCCATGTGGCCTGACGCGCACGATGGCCCCGGTACCCGGGGTCGGGGCACCTGCGGAGGTGCTCATCTCGAGTGCGTACAGCTGACCACGATGGAAGGCGAGGCCGAGAACCTTCTCCACGCCTGACGCGAACACCTGCAGCGTGCGGTGCCGGGTGAGCCGCCACACGTGTTCGTCGCCCGAGCGATCGGTGGGACCGAACAGGCCCAGGTTGGCTATGTACGTGCTGCCCCGGTGCACGAGCGCGGTGGGCACCACGTGTCCCTGGCTCGCCGAGATGTCGATCACCCGGCTGATCCGCCCGGCCGGGGTGACCCGGTCCAGCTCACCGTGGTTGGAGTCCATGGGGTACAGGGCTCCGCCGATGGAGATCATGCTGTACCAGGTGCCGTCCGGCTCGAAGTCCTCCGGGTCCGGGTGGGCGACCGGATGGGCCTTCTGGAACGCGCTCAGGTTGGCGATCAGCTTCCAGGTGCCGTGCTGGCCGACCTTGATGACACCGTTCGGGATGCTAGGCACGCCATGCGAGCAGCCCGCGCCGGCCAGCAGCCCGTATAGCTGGTGGCCGATGAAGGCCACGCTCGACACACCGCTGACCAGGCTGCCGGTGGCCTTCGTGGTCTGGTCCGAGGGCAGCGCCTGCACGACAGTGCTGACCGCGCCGGCCGGGCTGATCTTCGCGATCCGCCCGCCGAGTTTGCGGCTGTGCGTGCTTCCGGTGTACGGCGCGGTTGCGCCATGGGCCTGCGGGCACTTGCCAACCGTCGAGTGAGAGCCGCCGAGGCCGCCCTCCGCGACGTAAAGGTTCCCGTCCGGGCCGAAGGTCAGCCCGCGCGGGTTGTTCAGGCCGGTGGCGAAGACCGATACCACCGCGCCGTGCCGCCCGGCAGGCAACTGACGCGCCTGGGCGGTCCCAGCGAGACCGAGAAAAGTGACCAGTGCGACGGCGACTGGCACCGTCAAGAACCGTCTCATCGTGCTCCCCCTTCACATGGGCTACTGCGATGGATATTCGGGGGGGAGATTTCGGACGCTACTCCTGGGCCGACGATCGTGCAATGAAAAAGCCATGTATGTGTCAAGAACAGGTAATTACTGCTATCTAATGATCGTTAAAAGGCACTGCGGGGCGCTATTGCCTTACCTGGGACGGTGGCCCTGAAGTCAGGAATGTGGCTGCGGTGACAGATGCGACCGACGGGCCGCGGGTGTGCTGAGCGCACGAGATGGCCGCGGCAGCAGGCCAAGGCCTATTCCGCTGCAGCCTAAGTCAGGTCAAAGTGTCCCTATGGCTACTACGCAGACGCGGGCAGGCGGGATCGAGGTCCGCTCGATCGACTACGTGCCGCTGACCGAACGGCATGGCAAGGTGTGGCATCTGGGCCCGCTGTGGTTCATGTCGAATGCGCAGATTGCCACACTGGCAGTCGGGCTGATCAGCATCAGCGAGGGTGCCTCGCTGTTCTGGTCGGTGCTGGCCATCGTGATCGGCATGCTGGTCGGCACGCTGTTCATGGCGTTCCACTCCGCGCAGGGACCCCAACTCGGCCTGCCGCAGATGATCCAGTCGCGCCCGCAGTTCGGCTACGTCGGGGCGCTCCTGGTCTGGCTTTTCGCCTACGTCCAGTACGCCGGCTTCAACGTTTTCAACACCATCCTGGCTGGCGACGCTATGAGCCGCACCGCGCACGGCTCGGCCAAGCTGTGGATTGTCATCGCGACGATCGTGGCCCTCGTCATCGCACTGGTCGGATATGACCTGATCCACAGGGCTGAGCGGTGGCTCACCTATGCCATGATTCTCATCTTCGGGATCTTCACGGTCACGCTCTTCTTCATCCACTACCCGGCCGGCACGTTCGGCGTCGGCTCGTTCCACGCGGGCCCGTTCCTCGGCCAGTTCGGGGTCGTGGCCGGCTACCAGATCAGCTGGGCCATCTACGTCTCGGACTATTCCCGCTACCTGCCGCCGGACGTGCCAGTGCGCAAGACGTTCTTCTGGACCTACTGGGGATCGGCGCTCGGCGGTGGCTGGATGATGATCGTCGGCGCCGTCCTCGCTGCCTGGGCTGGCAAGAGCTTCGATGGCACCGGCATCGCCGAGCTCGACAAGATCGGCGACCACGTCTTCACCGGGTTCGGCGCGGTCGTTCTCATCCTCGCCACCCTCGGCCTGGTCTCAGTCACTGCACTGAACATGTACGGCGGCTCGCTGACCCTGCTCAGCTCGGTCGACTCGTTCCGGAAGGTCCGGCCCACGCTGAGCGTGCGGGTCATCACCCTGAGCCTGACCGCGGCGCTCTCGCTCATCGGCGCGCTCGCCGCGACCAAGCACTTCCTCACCAACTTCGACGACTTCCTGCTGCTGATCCTGTACCTGTTCATCCCGTGGACCGCGGTGAACCTGGTCGACTACTACATTGTCCGGCGAGGCCACTACGCCATCGCGGAGATCTTCAACCCGCACGGAATGTACGGCCGATGGGGCTGGCGGGGAATCGTCGCGTATCTCGTGGGATTCGGCGCCATGGTCCCCTTCTTCGACGTCGGCACTCTGTATGAGGGCCCGGCGGCCAAGGCGCTCGGCAACGCGGACATCTCCTTCTTCATCGGGCTGCCGATAGCCGCCGGCCTCTACTACCTACTCACCCGGTCGGTCGATGTTGCGGCGGAGACGCGGGTAGCCCAGGCCGAGGCCGCCGATCTGGAACGAGCCGCCGAGCAGCACCAGAGGGACTAGCCGGAGACAGGCCGCCAGCACCACGCTGATAGATTCGAAGCCGTGCCCGACCTGCCCTGGACGAGCCGCGCGGAGCTGGAGCCGGGATCGGAATACCTGGTTATGGCTTCCCATCTGCCGCTCAACCGGCTCTCCGCCACGGTGCGTTTCTTCCAGGCCGTATTCGCGGTTCGTAAGCAGCCCGGGGTGCTACCCGCCCCAGCCGCCGGCGGGTCCTGGCGGCCCGGCTTGACCTGCCAGTACTCCCACAGGTCGGCGCACCGGCCATCCGGGGCGAAGCGGAGCAGCAGGCAGCCGGGCAGGGTGATCTCGCCGTCGTCCGGGTCGTCCATCGTGGTCCACCACTCCACCGCCATCCGCCCGGCCGTGCTGACCGGCCGTCCCATCCGGACCGTGACCGCGCGCTGCCGGCCGGCGCCGCGCTGCCAGTAGGCCCGGATGGCGTCCCGGCCCAGGTACGGCTCGCGGAACACGCTGGACCGGTACGAGGCGCCCGGGGTGAACAGGTCCACGATCTCGTCGGCGTCGCCACTCTCCCAGGCCTGCCGGTACCGTTCGATCCATTCCTCGCGGGTCATCGAGGCTCCAGGTGGGCCGGGCCGGCCGCGGTCAGGCGGCCTGCACGGCGGGCTTGAGCGTGTCCGCGCACCATTGCCGGAACGTGGTCGGCGTGTCGATCGCGTTGCCCGGGCCGCGGCTGACGCCGTTGTCCAGGCCGTTGTCCTTGGCGATCATCATGTCTAGCATGCCCTGGGCCATGGCGTCCGAGATGCCGTGCCCGGTGAGCTGGTCCCGGAACGCCTGGCCGGGGATCTGCTGGTAACGCACCGGCAAGCCGAGCACCTCGGAGATGACGGCGGCCATGCCGGTGGGGTGAACAGCGGCGGGGCGCCGAACTGCGCCGTCACATCCTGTTCGCGGCCAAAGACGTGTTCCTGGAGACCGGTTACGAGCGGGCGTCGATGGACGCCGTGGCGGCGCGCGCCGGAACCTCCAAGCGCTCGCTGTACGCGCACTTCGAGAGCAAGGACAAGCTGTTCCTCGCGGTCCTGGACTTCGTCCGCGAGCTGTACCTGCGCCGGCTGCAGACGCCGGACGCGTACGCCACCGACCCGGTTGAGGCGGTGACGCTGTTCTGCGCCCGGTTCCAGCAGCTGATCGTGTGGGAGCCGCAGGTGCGGACCTGCCGGCTGAGCATCGCCGCAGCCGAGCGGCTGCCCGGCAGCTCGGCCGCCTACTTCGACGGCATGTTCGCCAGCAGCTACCAGCGGCTGAGCGACTACCTGGCCGGGCGGTACGGGATGGACCCGGCGGCCAGCACCGCGCTGGCCGAGGACCTGCTGGCCCGCACCGTGCTCCCCCGGCTGCTGCGCACCCTGCTCGGCGTCGAGGACCCGGTCAAGGACTCGCCGGACGAGGCCACGCTGGCCCAGGACGTCGACCTGGCCGCGATCCGCCAGCTGGTGTCCGGCGCATTGGCTGACCGCACACCTTCACGGCTGGCTTAGTACCTGGTCCAGGACCTGACTGAACTGGTCAGGGAGGGCGGCGAACCCGCCGTGGTCGCCGGGGAACTCGACCGCGGGCGAGCCGAGCTCGGCGGCGAGGGCCACCGCCGTGCGGTTGGCCAGCTGACCCGCCGAGGTGACGCCCGCGCCGATCACGATGCGCGCCGGAGCGGCGCGCAGCGCCGCGATGTCCGGCCGGTAGTCAGTGGTCGGGCGGAGTAGGTGGGCCAGGAAATGGCCGGTGGTGGCGCGCATCCGGGCGATCTGTTCCGGCGACGGCTGCCACTGCGGTCCGCCTGCCGGCGGCCCGGCTGGGCCGTTGCCGAGGCCGGTATGGGCCATGAACTTCTGCATGGCCTCGCCTGGCCCATCGGTCCGGTAGGTGTCGTAGATGTCCTGGATCTCGGCGCGCCGCTCAGCCCGGTCCGGCAGCAGCTCGATGACCGGTGGTTCATGCGCGACCAGCGTGCCGACCTGGTCTGGGTGGGCGGTGACCAGGGCCAGCCCGACGACGGCCCCGCCGCTGCTGCCGAAGATGTCCACTGGCCCGCCACCTAGCGCCGCCACCAGCCGGTGCACATCGTCGGCCTGCAGGTCCGGCGTCACGTCCTGGTCGGGGTCCTCGGTGCTGCTGTTGCCGATGCCCCGTGGGTCGTAGGTGACCACGGTGTACCGGCCGGCCAGCGCGCCGGCCAGCGCGGTGAAGCCGGTGCTGTCCATCGGCGAGCCGATGAGCAGCAGCAGCGGGCCAGTGCCGCGCTGCTCGTAGTACAGCCGTGCGCCGGGCGCGTCCACAGTGTGCGTCGTCAGCTGGGACTCGGACATGGCGGGTCACCCTTCACTGAGTCACGGTCAATGGCGCTCACCATACGACCGAGGCGGGCTGGCAAACTCATCGTGCAATGGACAGGGCGAGGCGGCGGCTGTACCAGCGCAGCAGGCTCGCTGAGCCGTCCGCCCGCGGTACCCCGGCGAACGCGATGACCAGATCGCGGCCCGGCGAGATGTACAGGCCCTGCCCCCCGTGACCGCCTTTGAACAGATCGCCGTCGGGCATGGCGAAGTTCCACTGGCGGCTGGCCGGCGGAGCTCAGGGCCGTACGCGGCGGTGATGTAGTCCGGCAGGCTGGCCGGATCGTAGTCGTGCAGTTCCGGGCGGCCGCGGCCTGGATCAGCCGCAGATGCCGGGCGGTGATGATGTCCGCGTCGGACACCACCCCGCTGCTCGGCGTGAACAGCAGGCCGAACCGGGCCAGGTCCGGCAGCGTGATGGACAGGCCGCCGTGGCTGCCCGGCGCGCCAGCCGCGGATCCGGACAGCTGGGCGGGCGCCTCGAACCCGGCCTGGCTCCAGATCTCGCGCCGGAGCATCTCGGCGAACGGCCGCCCGGTGGCCCGCTCGATGAGCCAGGACAGCACGAACGTGTTGGCGCTGACGTACTCGTAGCGCTGCCCCGGCGGGCGGCCCGCGGGCAGGCCCGCGATGAAGTCATACGGGGACGGCACCAGGCCGCCACCGGCCGGCCGCCAGCCCAGCGTGGCCTCGAACCGGTAGAACGGGTGACCGGGATCGGTGCACGCGCCGGGGGTGTTGTCGTCCAGGCAGCCGATGCCCGACGCCATGCCCAGCACGTCCCGGGCGGGCACCCCGGCCCAGCCCGAGCCGGCCAGTTCGGTCACCACCGCATCGACCGGCGCACTCAGGTCGAGCACGCCACGCAGCTCCAGGATGCCGGCCAGGGCCGAGGTGAACGCCTTGGTGACCGACATCATGAAGTGCCGCTGGCCGGGCCGCATCCGCGGGTAACGCTGGTAGACGATCCGCCCGCCCAGCACGACGACGATCCCGCTGACCGGCCCGTGCGCCACGTAGTCGTCCAACGTCACCCCCGGCTCGACGGCGAACCTCCCGATCGCGGCCTGCTCGGCGACCTCCAGCCGGGCCGCGGGCCCGGCCACCGCGATCTCCACACACGGGAGCAGTTCGCCCGCGTTCAGGTACGCCCACGCCGACGGCTTGCCGCCCAGATCCCAGTTGGCCAGCGTGACTCCCGGCGGGGGTGGCACGGCAGCCTGCTCAGCCCGGTGGGACCAGGGTGGCCAGCCCGTCCAGCAGCCAGTCCAGAATCTGCTCGAACGTCTGCGGCCCCGGCTCGTCCCGGGCTGGGTCGGCGGCCCAGCGGCTGAAGTGCGGGTAGCCACCGCCGGCCGCGATCCGGGCCAGATACGGCGCGGCCGCGCTGGCCAGGTCGGCGTCGGTGGCCAGGCCGGTCCGGCTGCGCATGGCCTGCTCCTCGAGCAGCGCCACACCGGAGCCGAGCACGTGGCCGAGCACGGTGTTGACGAACCCGATCCGGGTGGGCGCGTCCAGGCCGAGCGGGTCGAGCTCACCCAGCGCGGCGTCGAACAGGCCGAGGGCATGCGGGCCCAGCGGGGGCCGGCTGAACGCGAGCCGGGCGAACCACGGGTGGCGCCGCACGGCCGCCCAGCCGGTCTGGCCAAGGCCGCGCAGCGCAGCCCGCCAGCCCTCGCCGGTGGGCACCTCGATCTCGGCGTAGATCTGGTCGGCCATCAGATCACTGAGCCAGTGCTTGCTGCCCACGTACCGGTACAGCGCCATCGGGCTGCGCACGCCAAGCCGCGCGGCCAGCGCGCGCATGGTGATCTCGCCGTCCAGCTCGTGATCGGCCAGCTCGATGGCGGTGGCCACGATCCGTTCCCGGCTCAGCTGCTCGGTGGTTTTCGGCCGGGCCGGCTCGTCGAACCAGACCAGTCCGGCGGCCGCCGGACCTGGGTCGGAGGCAGTCATGGTGGACACACCCTAACAGGTCGTGTACAACGTCCACTATGAGTGGACAACGTACATCAGCTCAGTCAGACAACGGCGTGCTGATCGCCGGCGGCGGCCTGGTCGGCCTGACCGCCGGTCTGGTGCTGCGGCACCATGGCGTGCCGGTGACCCTGGTGGAGCGGCGGGCAGCCACCTCACCCCAGCCCAAGGCGCGCCGCCTGCACATGCGCAGCATGGAGATCCGCCGGGGGTTTCCAGTACCCGGCCGGCGCCATCGCACCCGGCCCGGAGCAGCCTGCCGACCCGGAACCGGTCACCGAATTCGCGCCGGCCGGCCGGGTCGGCACCCGCATCCCGCACCGCTGGCTGGACCGGGCGCGCACCCGGTCCACCCTGGACCTGGCCGGCCCGGCTGGGCGCTGGTCTCCGGCCGCCCGGTCAGCACCGCGCAGCACATCGACGTGGATTTCCTGGCGGCTGGCGAGTGCCTGCTGCTCCGCCCGGATCACATCGTGGCCTGGCGCGGCACCGGCCCGGGCCGCTGCCCAGGTACAGGCCGCGTTGCTGGCTGGCTAGCCACCGGGTCCGGCCGCCGCGATGAGCCGGGCGAGCGTGCTGGCCAGCCAGTCCCGGTACTGGTCGCCGCGCCGGCCCTGGAAGCGCTGGCCGAACGGCTCACCTCGCTCGGCGAACAGCACGCCGGGGTGCACTTCGCCACCATCGGCTGGATCCTGCCGCACAGCCACGACCCGGACGGGCACGAGATCCGCTTCTACACCACTGAGGCGCACACCGACCGCGACGACCCGGAGATCAAGCAGGTGCATGACCCGGTGGCCACCGCCGCCGCCCGGGAGCACGCCTACCTGGCGAGCCAGGAAACCTGACCGGCGGCCGGTTTGTCGGTCCCGCGGGTTAGCGTGCCTGCCATGGCAATCGCGCGATTCAAGGACCTGTGCCTGGATGCGGTCGACCCGGCCCGGCTCGGCCCGTTCTACGCGGCCGTGCTCGGCCGGACCTGGGCGGCCGACGACGAGGGGGAGGGCGTGCTGCGCGGGCCGGCGCCGCAGCACACCATCTGGATCAACCGGGTCGCCGAGGAAAAAACGGTCAAGCACCGGGTACACCTGGACGTCTACGCGCGGGACCTGGCTGGCCTGACGGCGCTGGGCGCGACCGTGCTGGTGCCGCAGCACGGTGACCAGACCTGGACCCTCATGGCCGACCCGGAGGGCGGTGAGTTCGACGCGTTCCTGCGGGCCGAGCTGCCGGCCGAGCGGCTGCATGGGCTGGAGGTGGACTGCGCCGACGCCGAGGCGCAGGCCAGCTGGTGGGGCGAGGTATACGGGGTCGAGGTGACCAGGTACGACGGCTGGCTGGCCCTGGAGGGCGTGCCCGGCATGCCGGGCGACGCCATGGACTTCGCCACGGTCCCGGAGCCGAAGCGGGTGAAGAACCGGATCCACTGGGATGTCACGGTGCCCGACGTGGCGCCGCTGGCCGCGGCCGGGGCCACCGTGCTGCGCAAGCCGGACAACGAGGTCCGCTGGTACGTACTGGCCGACCCGGAGGGCAACGAGTTCTGCGCGTTCACCCGGTAACGGGCGGGCCCTGCCGGATCCGGGCCAGCACGCCGGCCGGCGTGCCACGCCACCAGCCCAGCGCCTCGATCCACCAGGTCAGCCCAGCGTCCACGTAAGGGGCCACGTGGCGGCCGCCGCGGTCCGGTGCGCCGCCGTCGGTGCGGCCTTCCAGGGCCACGTCGAACGGCCCGGGCGACGAGCGGTGCTCCCGCGTGTAGCGCAGCGCCGCGCGCAGTTCATCCGGCGGCATGATCTCGCCCAGACCGTAATCGCGATGGGTGGGCATCACGCCGTCCCACCGGGCGGCGCGGCGGAACGGCGCCTTGTTCGGCCAGCGGCCGCCGACCCAGACCGGAATCCTGGGCTGCTGCACCGGGCGGGGCCGCATCGTCACGTCCCGGGCGGTCAAGTACTCGCCATCGAACGTGACCGGTTCCCCGCGCCACAGCGCGTCGAGCAACTGCAGCGACTCATCCAGCCGCGCCGCCCGTTCCTTAGCGTCCCCGGACTCGCCGAACGCGGTGAACTCCCCGGCGTACGCGCCGAGCCCGGCGCCGAGCACCAGCCGCCCGCCGGACAAGTGGTCCAGCGTCACCGACTCCCGGGCCACCTTGCCCACCCGGCGGCGGGCCAGCACGTTGATCAGGATGCCCAGCCTGACCCGGGCGGTCCGCGCCGCGATCGCGGAGATCGTCACGACCGGGTCGGCGGCGGCCCAGTCCCCGTCGTGCCACAGCTGGTGGTCCCAGACGAAGAAGCCGTCCCAGCCGTGTTCTTCGGCCGCCACCGCCAGCTCGACCAGCAGCACCGGGTCGCCAAACGGCCCAACATTGGGCACACCCACCGCGCAGCTGACCACTCCACTCACAGCGTCACCCTAGTGCCCGGCCGGCCGCGCGCCGAGGCTGCTTGACTGGCCGGGTACTGGCGTTCAGGAAAAGGAGGACCGATGGGCACGCTCGGCCTGGGGCCGGTGGGGGTGGCGCTGAACGTCTCGGCGAGCTACCTCGCGGAGGCGGCCGAGGCGGAGCGGCTGGGCTATTCGGCCATCTGGCTGCCCGGCGGGCAGCTGGACGACCTGGCGCGGCTCGCCGACCTGGTCCAGGCCACGACGGCGGTGCCGGTCGGATCGTCGATCATCTCGCCGGACGTCTACCCGGCCGGGGCGGTCAGCGCGCTGTACCGGCGGCTGGAAGACAGCGCGCCCGGCCGGTTCACCCCGGGCCTGGGCGGCTCACAGCAGCCCCGCTCGCTGGCCGCGCTGCACGCCTACCTGGACCAGCTCGACCAGGCCGATCCGCCGGTGCCGGCCGGCCGGCGGCTGCTGGCCGCGCTCGGCCCGCGCAAGCTCGAACTGGCCCGGGACCGGTGCGCCGGGGCCATCGTGCTGCTGGTCACGCTGGCCTACCTGGCCGAGGCGCGGCAGATCCTGGGCGCGCAGGCGACCCTGGTGGTGGACCAGATGCTGGTGCTGGACACCGACTCGGGCCGGGCCCGGGAAACCGCCCGGCGGCCGCTGCGCTTCCTGGCCGGCCTGCCCGGGTACCAGGCCAGCTTCGCCCGGATGGGGCTCGACGTCGCCGAAACCGACCGGCTGGCCGACCAGCTGATCTGCTGGGGCGGCCCGGGCACGGTCTCCGCGCGGATCGGCCAGCTGCACGAGGCGGGCGCGGACCACGTCATCCTGCACGTGCTGCACGAGGGCGGCCAGCCCGGCCCGATCGAGGCGGCCCGGGCGCTGGCCGGCCGATGAGTTTGCGGCGCCGCGGCCGTCAGTACTGCGGAAGGGAGAACTCATGGCATTGCCCGTTGTGCACTTCGAGATCATCGGGACCGACCCGGCCCGGCTGCGCGGCTACTTCGGCGAGCTGTTCGGCTGGGAGTTCGACACCAGCGCCCCGGTCGCGGCGGCGGTGTCCGAGCCGGACAACTACGGCTTCGTGACCCGGACCACGACCCCGGACGGCACTGGGATCCCCGGCGGCGTCGGCGGCGGCCCGGGCTACCACAGCCAGGTGCTGTTCTACGTCGGCGTGCCCAGCGTCGAGGCCGCCCTTGACCGGGCCGAGAGCCTGGGCGGGAAACGCGTACTGGGCCCGGAGCGGGCGCCGACCGGGCTGGTCATCGGGCACTTCACCGACCCGGAGGGCAACCTCATCGGGGTGGCTGGAACAGCCTAGGCCCGCTCCATCCCGAACCGGGCCATCAGCTCCCGTTCTTCCTCCGGGGTGGGCGGCTCGTCCCGGTGCCACAGGTCATGCAGCGCGGCGAAGTAGGCATCCATCGCAGGGGCGTGGATGACCAGCAGCCGGGCGGGCTGACCGGACACGTTGCCGAACGTGTGCGCGGTGCCCCGGGGCACCAGGACGAACCCCTCCGGGCCGACCGTCAGGTCCTGGTCCGCGACGGTG
This sequence comes from uncultured Actinomycetes bacterium, assembly GCA_963758575.1. Taxonomy (GTDB): domain Bacteria; phylum Actinomycetota; class Actinomycetes; order Streptosporangiales; family Streptosporangiaceae; genus RYN-230. The sequence continues at coordinate 324,948 of CAVWWE010000005.1, read as the reverse complement.
ACCAGGACCTGGCCGCCGAGCACGAAGTACGCCTCCGAGCAGTTCATGTGCCGGTGCGCGGGCGGGCGGCGGCCGCCGGGCGGCAGCGTGCGCTCCATCAGCGACAGGTCGCCGTCGTCCAGCTCGGCCAGCGCCTTGAACATCATCACGCTGCCGCGCGCCTCGAACCGCGCGTGCCCCTCGCCCGGCCCCAGCACGTCTGCCACGGCAAAAACCATACTCTTGCCGAACGCCAGTGCCCGCCCGGTCCCCGGCTGGCCGGCGCGACGTCGCCGGGTCAGGTGGCGGCGGGCTCGGCGGCGCAGACGCGGGCCAAGAACCGGCCGACCGCGTCGTTGAACAGCGCGGGGGTCTCCCAGTACATCGAGTGCGGCGCCCCGGGCACGATCTCCACCTGGGCCCGGGGCAGCAGCTCACCGGCCCGCCGGACCGTCGCGGTGCCGGCCTCGGTCAGGCTGACCGTCCGCGCGGTGCGGTTGACCAGGCGGACGCCCAGGTCCCGCTCTAGCTCGGCGACATGCCGGGAGACCAGGGAGCCGGAAATCCCCAGGGTCCGGGCCGCCTGGCTGAAACTGCGGGACTTGGTGACGCCCACGAAGCTCCGCATCAGGGTGAGCCGGTCCATGTCCTCCCTCGCCGCCGCGGATGGGTCGGATTATCCCAGTCGGGCGCCCAGCGTAACGAGCGCCAGAGCCGCAACCTTAGCTTGCATCCTGTACATGAGAAAGCCTTGATGTCCGGCTCTGAGCTGGCTCTATGGACTCGCTGAACGGCCTGGCCCGAGCCGCCTGGCCGGCCTGGCCGCACTGGTGCCACAATGCGGAAGGGTGGACACTACTCAATTCGAGAAGGTCAGGACCGGCCGGGGCTTCTTCGCGGCCCTCGATCAGAGCGGTGGCAGCACGCCCAAAGCACTGGCCGAGTACGGCATCCCGCGGGACCAGTACCAGACCGAAGCCGAGATGTTCGACCTGGTGCACGCCATGCGGACCCGGGTGATCACCAGCCCGGCGTTTGACGGCTCCCGCGTCCTCGCGGCGATCTTGTTCGAGCAGACCATGGAGCGGGACATCAACGGCGTCCCCACCGCGCAGTACCTGTGGGACGAGAAGAACGTGGTGCCGTTCCTGAAGGTCAACCTGGGGCTGGCCGCCGAGCAGGACGACGTGCAGCTGATGAAGCCGATCGGCACCCTCGATGACCTGCTGGCGCGGGCGCAGCGGCACCGGATCTTCGGCACCAAGATGCGGTCCGTGATCCACGACGCCAATGCGGCCGGGATCTCGGCCATCGTGGATCAGCAGTTCAGCTACGCGGACCGGATCCGGGCGGCTGGCCTGGTGCCGATCATGGAGCCCGAGGTCAGCATCGTCAGCCCGCACAAGGAGCAGGCCGAGACGATGCTGCGGGACGCCATCGTCGAGCGCACCGACGCGCTGCCCGCCGACGCGCGGGTGATGGTGAAGATCACCATCCCGACCCAGCCCGGCCTGTACGGCGGGCTGGGGGCTGATCCGCGCGTCGTCCGGGTCGTCGCGTTGTCCGGCGGCTACAGCCGGGATGAGGCCTGTGCCCTGCTGGCCCGCGATCCCACGCTGATCGCCAGCTTCTCCCGTGCGCTGCTCGAAGACCTGACCGTCGATCAGACCGACGAGCAGTTCAACGCCCAGCTGGAGTCGTCGATCGAGCAGATCTACCAGGCCTCAGTAGACAAAGAGCCGGTCGGCTAGCCGTCTAGCGGGGTGGGCAGGGCTACGCCGAGGGCGTCGGCGGCGCGGCTCAGCTCGCGCCATACCTTGGCGCCCAGCGGCACCCCGCCGGATAGCCGATCGGATCAGGTCGCCCCGCTCGACGTGCCAGTCCAGCGCGGTGCCGATCTCCCGCCCGGCGAGCCGCTGCCGGGTGGTGTCGTCGCCGCGCGTCAGCAGCACAATCGCTCGGCCTGCAAGCCTGGGTGTCCCCCGGTCTTCTACGGCGGCGTCCTGGTCGTCGCGGTCACCATCTCCACCCTGCTCCGCCGCCGAGCCACCTAGCCGGCCGCACGGCGGTCAGCTTCCGGCGCGCAGCAGACGCGTTACCTCCGGTAGTCCTCAGGGTTGTCGATGTACTTTCCCGACGTATCCGCCATGGCGTTCTGTGACTGAGCTGGGGTGCCGTGCCCGTTCTGGTCACCTGCCCCTGCTGTCCCGGGCGCATCGCCGGATTCAGCCACCTTTTCCGCCGCCTGCAGCTTCTCCCGCTCGTGCGGACTGACGAAGCCGATGAACGCGTTGTTCTTACACTTCTCCACCACGTCCAGGCCGCTGTGATAGGCCCTCTCGCTCATCAGCTCTGCCGGGAGCCCGATGGCGCATGCCTCGCGATAGTCGATCGGGAAGAGGTGATGGGTGTAGCTGTAGACGAGGCGTTCGGCGATTCTTCCCGCCTCGTCCCTGGTGTGGTTGTCTTCCAGCAGTATCTGGGCGTACCGTTCGCCGATCTTCAGGCTGCGTCCCCACGCCCCGAAATCGAGCGCCCGGACACCGGTCAGCATTGGGCCGATGGCGCCGGTGGCGAAGTCGGACGCCGTGCCAAGCAGGTCCTTGAGAGTGACCTGACCACCGGTATCTGCGCTCAGCTGCCTGAGCGCCTTGCTCATCGCGCTGACGCCAAACATGCGAACGTAGTCCACGCTCTGGTAACAGTCGAGGGCGGAGACGTAAGCCACGGGATTGCGGGGATCGAAAATCTGCGTATCCAGCGGACCGAGTTCGCCGAACTGTGACAGGTAGATGTGGTTGGCGCCCAGTGCGAGCAGCGTGCTGGCACTTTTCGCCCGCCTGGGGACATGTACGTTCAGTTCACGGGTGTAGCAGGTCAGGAAGCGAACCATCTTGTACGCGCTGTCGAGCGAGCCTCCGGGGGAGTCGAGCAGGACATTGATCCTGGGCATCTTCCCATTCGGATACCCGAAGACGTCCATGCAGTTCTTCATGACCTGGTTTTCGGCGCGACGGCTGGCGCGGACGAGTGGCGTGAATTGTCCCGCTATGATCAGGCACGGGTCCTTATCGCCGATTTCCTTCGCGAACTCGCCGCCCGCCACGATGACGGCGTCCCGGTCCTCCTGCGAGAGCTCCTCCGGGATGTCGCTGAGAGCCACGAGGCCCATCCCGTTCGCGATGCCTGCGAATCCGCCGGGCTCCGGGCCGTTGCTGTAATCAGATGGATAACTCATTCTCATTCCCCCGCTTGGTTTACCTACTGCTTGATGACTCTGGCCAGCGCCGCGATCACGGTCGCGCCGAGTATCAGGCCCCACAGGACAAGCAGGCCTGCTATCACATGACTTGCGGTGCCAGTCGCCTTCCACGGATCGATCTGGCCGTAGCCGGTGCCGGGCAGCACCAGGCCGAGTGACATGATGATCTCCCGAACGAAACCGGTGTGGACCTTGCCGACCCGCGCAAACAGCCCCGCGGCGACCACCGCAAACGCGAAGAGCCAGGCAAATGCCCGCTCGGGAGAGTATCCATATCCGACAAAGACGTTCTGCGCGATATTCCACAGCTTGATAACGGGATCCTGCCAGTTGTGCAGTCCGGTGTTGCGCCTGGAGTACATGCTGTGCAGGACATGGCGCGCTTGGTTGTCGTCCCCGCAATTTCGGTAATACGCCGCGAGTTGCTGATAGGGCTGAGGGGTGAACCCGACGTCCTCGTACTGGCCTTCCGATCCGCGGCTCCATCGGGTTCCCGTCTTCAGCCACTGCAGGCGATAGGAATCGTGATGCTTCCGGTCGCCGTCGTTGGTGGTGAGATCGCGGTATTCGAAGCCTTCGAGGACGATACAGCTCCCGTCTGGCCAATCCCGCGGCGTGTCACAGAAGAGGCTGACCGACGCCCGGGTCAGGTCCAGGAACCCCTTCGTGGGGCTGCCGATCAGGGTGAGCACGTCGGCGGTCGCCGCGCTCAGGTCCGCTGCCGCTCCACCGTCATTATCTTCCAGGCGCCCCACGTAGAGAGTGAGGTCTCCCGCGATGTCGGCCCCGCTGAGATTGACCGTGCCAGCCATGTCCAGCCTGACGTCACGGGCGACGGAGAGCCCTTCCGCAGCGAGCGTGCAAAGGCCATCACCCTCGTTCTGCTGGACGGTGAGCCCGCCGCCGATCCGGGCATTCAGCAGGCTTATCTGGCCCCGGCAGGAGAAGTTCTCCTCGAGGGACAGGTCGCTGTCCAGCCGCGCACCGTCAGCGGTGAACGCCAGCTGCCTCTCGGTGCCGTCCACCGACCGGAGGCTGGCACCGGAAAAGGACACCCGGCCGCCGACGTGAGCGTCGGCGAGATTACACGCACCACTGGCACGGAAGCCCGCCTTGCATTTCAGCTCGCCGGTTATCCTCGCTCGCCGGAGATCGACAGCATGCTTCTTGTCGTCGGCCGTTCCTTCGGCGGGAGCCTTCGCCATCCCAGCGCCCAGGTACAGGGTCGCGCCGGCCTGGATCCCGATCGCGTGCATGCCGCCGGTCAGGTAGCTGCGCCCGTCGCAGAATACGCTGCCCCGGCAATCGAGACGGTCAAGGATGAGGGCGGTGCGGGAGTTCCGTATTTTCACGTCGCGGAAAACCAGGCAGAGAACCTGGGTATCGACCAAGCGGACCTGACCCGATGCGTGCAGATCGGATGCGTCCAGGGTGCCTTCGATCCGCATGCCTTCGCCGTTCCACGCCAGCGCGTCCCGCCTGCCGCCGGAAGGCGCCTTCGCGGCGGCAAGGATGCGCGCTCGCGGCATCCGCCAGGGACCGGCCACGGCCGCCGCCTTTGTGCTGACCGTGCCGTAGACGGTCAGCCCAGGCGCTTCGATCTTGCCCTTGATCTCGATGTTGTCCAGGTCGAGCACGGCATTGTCGCGGTCGCCGCCCTCGATCGTGGCGTCTGTCAGGTGAAGATCGTCTCTCAGGTGCGCGCCGCCGAGCCGCAGGCAGTCAGTCAGGTGCACCTCGTCGAGGTTCAGATCTCCGGTGACCCTGACGTGCCGGCCATCGATGCCCGGGACAGTGCTGCCGCGCAGCGACACCGACCGCAGATGGGCTTCGTACAGTGTCACCGGGCTGTCGAATACGCATTTCTCAAGACGGAGCGGGCAATCGGTCTTCGCGAACCGCAGATCGAGTTCCCCTTGGATGGCCGCCCCGGTGACATTCAGCTGGCGGATCTGGCCAGGTGCCACGGGGACATTGGACAGTAGCAGGTCGCGGATCACCCAGGCGCGGATCGCCGGCCTGGTGACATGGATCGGGCCACCGTCATGCCCGGACTCTGATCGGGTGGAGGTGAGGTCCAATGGCGCGCCTGAGTAGAAGCTGGTGCGCAGACTCCGTTCAGCCGGGCTATAGAGCAGACCCTGCTCGGCCGGGCTATGGACAGGAACCTGTTCCGCTAGGGCTGTCACCACGCCCACCTACTTCCCCCCGCGATGGCCGCCGGGCTGGCTGTTACTCTACGTAACAGCACTCATCGCCGACGTAATCGAGATGACAGGCCTTTCGGCGCCGCCTCTGCTCCATCTCCGCATATGCTCGCTCCGGATGCTGCTTTATGTCAATTGCCTTTATGGCACTTCGAAGTTCTTCTGAAACTGGTTCGTGATCAACATGACCTGCTGGCGGAAAAGTGCGGATGATGGAACCGCATCGCGCCCTTGCGGTCCCACCACCGGCTGTCGGCTGGCCCGGGATCACGATCGATCACCGTGACCTGGTGCCCGCGCCGCGCCACAGCGACTGCGGTGTCCAGCCCGGTCGGCCCCGCCCCGACGATAATTGAACGCATGAAGGTCCCCGCTGCCGCCTCCGGCGACCGCCGCGCGCCAGGCAGACACCCCCGCCAGGGGCCCGGCGTCCCCTCCGTTCAGCAAGAATGGAGAAGATAGCCAGCCACCTGATACACACCATGCCCTGGCCGAGGCCGTCCCGACATCCAATGAAACGAGGCGATGACATGACCACAGCGGCGGGCACGGAGGCAGACGTTCTGGTGGTCTTCGGCATCACCGGGGATCTCGCGAAAAAGCAGACCTTCCGGGCCTTGTACCGCATGGAGCACCGCGCGGAGCTTCAGTGCCCGGTCGTCGGGGTGGCCCGCGACGAGTGGTCGGCGGCCACCCTCCGGGACCACGCACGCCGGGCCATCGAAGATTCCGGGGAGAAAATCAGCGAGCCCGTGTTCCGGCGGCTGGCCGAGCGCCTGTCGATGGTCTCGGGCGACTACCAAGACCCTGAGATCTATGACCGCATCGCCCAGGCCGTCGAGGGGCGGCACCTGCCCGCCTTCTATCTGGAGATCCCGCCGGTCCTGTTTGCGCGCGTGGTGGAGGGTCTGGCCGGAGCCGGCCTCACCAAGGAGGCCCGGATCGCCATAGAGAAGCCTTTCGGCCATGACCTGGCGTCGGCCCGGGCCCTGAACACCGAGCTTCACCGGTTCCTCAAGGAACGGCAGATCTACCGCATCGACCACTTCCTCGGCAAGGAACCGACGCTGGACGTCCTGTACCTCCGGTTCGCCAACTCCATTTTCGAGCCGCTCTGGAACCGCGACCACATCCAAAGCGTCCAGATCACTCTTGCGGAGGACTTCGGGGTGGACGACCGGGGGGCCTTCTACGACCCGGTCGGAGCGCTGCGTGACGTCGTGCAGAACCACCTGCTGCAGGTCACAGGGCTGATCGCGTCCGAGCCGCCGAGTGCCGCAGACGCCGACACGTTGCGCGATAAGCGGCTGGAAGTGTTCCGGGCCATGCCCCCGGCCGACCCGGACCGCTATGTCCGCGGACAGTACGACGGGTACCTGTCGGTGCCGGGGGTGAGCCCTGGATCGCAAACCGAGACCTTTGCCGCGCTGCGGCTCGAGATCGACAACTGGCGCTGGTCGGGCGTGCCGTTCTTCATCCGGGCTGGCAAGGAACTACCGACTCGGGTTACCGAAGTGAGAATCATCTTCAAGCCCCCGCCCCGGCTGGTGTTCGCACCGCATTCACCTCACCCAGACGAGCTCGTCGTGCGGATCGATCCCACCCCAGGAGCCGACTTGATGGTCCAGGTGAAGGAGCCGGGCCTCGAGCCGTCGCTACGGACGATCGATCTCTCACTGATCTTCGCCGACGAACTCCGGGATCCGCCGGAGCCGTACGAGCGGCTACTCGGCGACGTCCTGCGGGGAGACGCCAAGCTCTTCGTCCGCGAGGACAGTGAGGAGCAGACGTGGCGCATCGTGCAGCCGCTACTGGACGCGCCACCCCAGGTGCAGCCCTACGCCCGGGGATCGTGGGGGCCTGCCGACGCCGGCAAACTGCTCACCGGACACCCGAATTGGCGCCGCCCCTGGCTCCCGCCGGACCCGGCGCGCCCCTAGTCCTCAAGATGGTGGGCGTGCACCACGATAGCCGTGAGCGCAGCAGGGGAGGTGCATCGCACGGTGCTGACTGAAGACAAGAAGAGGGCCGCGTTCCGGGCCCTGCAGGATCGCATCCTGACCGGACCGGGCCGGGCCTCGCCCGAGCAGCGGGCGCGCGCGTTCCGCAACGCCGGCCTCGCCCCGCCGCTGGGTGGCCTGCTCGGCAAGGTCGCTACCCGGCCGACGCAGATCACGGACGCGGATTTCGCCGCCGCGCGGGCCGCGGGCTGCACCGAAGACGAGCTCTTCGAGCTGGTGATCTGTGCGGCGGTCGGCCAGTCCGGGCGGCTGTACGACGCGGGTCTGGCCGCCCTGGCCGCCGCCGCCGGTCAGGAGGACGGGTAATGCGCCTGGACGTGCTCAACCACGGCTACCGCCCGGGTACCAAGCTGCTGTTCGCGGTCATCCGGCTGTTCTCCGGGCAGCCGGTACCGGACGCCGCCAAGCTGGTCTTCTACCGGGCCGATTTCTATGGCTCCCGGGCCAAGGAGTTCACCCAGGAGGCGATGCGCGGGCCGTCCGCCTGGTCGGTAGCCGACCGGGAGCTGATGGCGGCTTACGTGTCCACCGTGAACGACTCCGCGTTCTGCATTGGCGCGCACAGCGCGACCGCCGGGCGGGCGTACCAGGACGGCGCGAAGGTTCAGGCGGTCCTGGCCGACCTGGAATCCGCGCCCATCGACCCGACTTTTATCAAACTAGTGCGCACTGCGCCGGGTGTTGCTGATCTTGTTCAGGGCGTCGCGGAGGTCGCCGGGTAGCGGGTCTGCGGCTGTGATCAGGTGCTCGCCGGCCTGGATCTGGATGGTGCGGTAGCGGCGGGCGGTCTTGACGAACTTGCGGATCGACCAGCCCGTCTGCGTGCTCGATCCAGCGGCTGATTGCCAGCGCAGCGAACACGATCGTGAGGTGGGCCTCGATCGAGTCTCGGGTGCGGTGGTAGATCGGCCGGGCCTGGAGGTCGCTTTTGGCCATCCGGAAGCTCTTCTCGATCTGGAACAGCTGGTGGTAGGCGCCGATCACGAACTCCGCGGTCACGGGCGTTCCGTCGGGGCAGGCGCGCAGGTTGGTCACGTAGCCTTTCAGGCCTGCCAGCGAGCGCGCCTTGGCCTCGAGGTCGCGGTTGACGGTGCGGGTGCCGCCGGCCAGGCGGATGAACCGGTTGCGCTTGACCGGCACCTGGCCCGCGACCGCTTTCTCTGCCTTGGCGACCTGCTCGTCGATGCCGCGCAGTGTGCGGCGGGCCCGGTCAGCCTTGTACTGGTAGTAGATGACCTGGTCGCGGCGGCCGCCGTTCGGCCCAGCCTGCCAGAGCTGAGTGAATACCTGACCATCGCCGATGTCCTGGCCTGGGTGCTCGCGCCGCCACTGCTTCACTACATAGGGCTCGTACGGAATCTTCGCGCCGAGGATGAACGACAGGCCCGCGGCCTCGATGGCCTTCTGGTTCGCCTCGCTCACCATCCCCGCATCGGCGACCACGGTCACGTCGGGGAGCTGGTGTGCGGCCATGAACGATTCGATGACCGGCAGCATCGTCTTGGTTTCCGCGCGGTTGCCTTCGAAGGCCGACACCATGAGCGGGAACCCGGTGGCATCGGTCAGCAGGCCGATAGTGATCTGCGGCTCCAGGCGGCGTTCCTTGGAGAACCCGCTTTCGCGGAACCCGTCACCGGTGTCGGTCTCGAAATACAAGGTCGATACGTCATACAGCACCAGGCTAGCCGGGCCCAGCCCGGCGTGCGCGGCGCACGCGGCCGACAGCCGCTGCCGCCACCCATCCCTGGCATACACCGGCAGGCGGCGGTTGAGCGTTGGATACGACGCCGCCGGCAGCCCCGCCTCCTCCAGCACCCGCAGCGAGTCGAGCTTGCTGACCGGCTCGATGACCCGCGCCGCCACCAGCTGGAAGAACACCTCGTCCCCTCCTCGTGGCCTGCCCGAACCCGAGCACGGCATAGGCATGCGCCAGGGCATCCAGCAGGTGCCCCATCCGCGAGCTGGTGATCGGCAGCGGCCCGCCGGGCGCGCCCGCATCCAGGCCGAGGTCCAGCACGCCCTGCCCGGCCGCCAGCTTCTGCCGCGCTGCCGCCTGCAGCAGCTCCACCTCAGCCGCGGTACGCGCCGATCCCAGATGCTCGATCTGCCGTGATCCGCGGCGGGAGGAATACACGATCTGCACGGCGGTCGCGCCCGACGACGTCTTCACCGTGCGCACATACGGCACCCGCCAACCCTACGGGCCGTCCACCCCGGCTAGTGCACAGATTCAGCGCCCAGCCACAGCAAACCCGCAGGTCAGAAAGCTACAGCCCCCGAGAACCCGCACCCTTGATAAAAGTCGGGTTCGCGGTCATCCGGCTGTTCTCCGGGCAGCCGGTACCGGACGCCGCCAAGCTGGTCTTCTACCGGGCCGATTTCTATGGCTCCCGGGCCAAGGAGTTCACCCAGGAGGCGATGCGCGGGCCGTCCGCCTGGTCGGTAGCCGACCGGGAGCTGATGGCGGCTTACGTGTCCACCGTGAACGACTCCGCGTTCTGCATTGGCGCGCACAGCGCGACCGCCGGGCGGGCGTACCAGGACGGCGCGAAGGTTCAGGCGGTCCTGGCCGACCTGGAATCCGCGCCCATCGAGGACGGGCTCCGGGCCACGCTGCGGATGCTCGGCACGCTGACCCGGGAGGGCAAGGTGGGCGCCGCGGACATGCGGCAGGTGCTGTCGGCCGGTGTCTCCCGCCAGCAGGTCGAGGACGCGCTGGCGGTCTGCGCCGCGTTCAACACGACCGACCGGCTCGCCGACGCCTTCGGCTTCGAGGTGCTCAGCCCGGAGGGCTTCGAGGCAGGAGCCAAATACCTGCTCAAGCGGGGTTACCGGTGAGTCCTAAGGCACGACCACGAGGGGCACCGGTGAGCGGCGGGCCAGGCTGACGGCCACCGAGCCGACCACACGGTGCATGGCATGCGATGAGCTCCCGGCCACGATCACCACGTTGTCGCCGGGGTGATCGTCCTGGATATGCACAGCGGCGGCGATCAGCTCGTCCGGAATCAAGCCCTGGCGCCACTCGAACCGCCAGCGCTCCTCGCGGTCGCGCAGTTGCTCGCTGGCCGCGGTGCGCAGCTCGCTGGCGATCTCGTCGAAGTCGGCTCGCACCTCGGCTACGGCGTCTGGCGACAGCGCGTCGATGCCAGGCAGGTGAGCGACGTAGACCACCTCGATGCTGCCACTCCGGCCGTACAGCAGCCTGACCGCGGCGTCGAGCGCCCGGATGGCCGGAGGTGATCCGTCGTAGCCGACTACGAGGTAGAGGTTCCCGGTGGGTGGGGCGGCAGCGTTCATCGCGGCTAAGGCTATCCGGAGGTCCGCCAGCACGACCACGGTTGTATCCATCATCGGGCGCTGTTTCTATCGTTGCAGGATGACTACGTCCATGCGCACCGTCATCCGTCCGCATCTGCTGCTCGATGTGGTGACCGGGGAGCTGCTGGCCGACCGCGCCGTCGTCATCGACGGGCAGCACATCGCCGCTGTTGTCGCCGCTGGCGATGCACCGGCCGAGGGTCCTGCTTTCGTGGACCTGCCGGACCAGACGGTGCTGCCCGGCATGATCGATTGTCACACTCATCTCGTCGGTGAGCCCGACAACGGCCGGGGATATGCGGAACTGCTGGCGCGGACCGGTGCCCAGGAGGCGCTGTCGGGTGCGCGGAATGCGCGGGACACCCTGCTGGCCGGCTTCACCACGGTGCGTGATGTGGGCACGCTTCGCGCCTTCGTTGATGTGGCGTTGCGCGATGCGATCGACCAAGGCTGGGTGGCAGGCCCGCGCATGCGGGTCGCGGGAGCGTATGTGACCTGTTCCGGCGGGGGAGGTGACGTTACCGGCCTGGCCCCCGACGTCGATGCGGTCGTGCCGTATGAGTTCCGGGTGGGGGTGGCCGACAGTGTTGATGACATCCGGCGGGCAGTACGCCGGGTGCTGCACGGCGGCGCGGACCTCGTGAAACTGATCGCTACCGGCGCCGTCATGGCACCGGGAGGCGTGCCCGGCGCCCCCGAGCTCACCGAGGAACAGATCCGGGCCGCCGTCGAGGAAGCCTCCCTTTCCGGCGCGGATGTCGCCGCTCACGCGCACGGCGCCGAGGGCATCAAGCGCGCCGTGCGCGGCGGTGTGCGCTCCATCGAGCACGGCTCGCTCATGGACGATGAATCAATACAGATGATGGCCACGGCCGGGACGTTCCTGGTCGCCGATGTCTACGACGGTGACTACATCGCGCAGACCGGCCGCGAACAGGGCTGGCGTGCTGACGTGCTGGCCAAGAACGACCAGACCACCCTCGCGCAGCGACAAGGGTTCACCAAGTGCCTGGCGGCCGGCGTGCGCATCGCATTCGGTACCGACAGCGGCATCTACCCGCACGGCCTCAACGCCCGCCAGTTCGCCTACCAGGTCCGCTGCGGCCAGAGCCCGCTCGGCGCGATCCAGTCGGCCACCATCCACGCAGCCGAGCTGATCCGCTGGGACGACCGGGTCGGCCGTATCGCGCCCGGATACCTCGCCGACTTCATCGCCGTGAACGGCGACCCGCTGCAGGACATCCGCCTGCTAGAGAACGCTGCCTTCGTCATGAAGGACGGAGCCATCCAGCGTCGCGCCCCTGACACCCAGCGCTACTAGCAACGGCCAGGTCATCCGCTCCCCGGCTGAGGCTAGTCAAGCCCTGGATATTGGCCTGGTTCGGCCTGGACGTCGTCGAGGCCGTCCGCGGTGGCGGATTCACCCGCCGGGTCGGCTTCCCCGGCCACCCGCGCCGCGGTTACGACGCCTGTCCCAGCGGCCCCGGCGAGCTCAGGCACGGCGGCGGTCGCGGCCGAAACTCCGGCGGCAGCCCGGCCGCGCCGGGCCAGCGCGGCCGCGATCGCCGGATAGACGAGCACCGACAGCACGCCGGCCCCGACCAGAGCGGCGGCATTGGCCGGGATCATGACCCCGTCGCTCAGGCCGATGACGGCTATCGCGATCAGCAGTGGCATCGTGGTAGCCGTGATGAAGGTCATTTCCACCCGCTGCCGCAACGGCAGGGCGTGCCGGTAGACCAGCAACGAGGGCAGCCCACGGACCACGAGCAGCAGCGCAAAGAAGACAAATAGCCGCAGCGGGTTGGCGATGATGGACTGGACGTCGAGGCTCATGCCTGAGGCTACGAAGAAGACTGGGATGAAGAACCCGTAGCCCACGGCGTCGAGCTTCCCCTCCAGCGGGGTGAGGTCCAGGCTCACGTGGTGGGTCCAGCTGCGCAGCACGATCCCGGCCAGCATCGCACCCAAGACGACATCCAGCCCGAACCGCTCGGCGGCCACCAGCAGCAGCAAGAGCAGGACGATGGACAACCGCAGGGTGGTTTGCGCGGTCGCCCGCCGCCCCTGTTTGACCAGCGCGCCCATTCTGGCGTCACCGAGGATCCGGGGCAGTGTGGTCAGCAGGATCGCCACCAATCCCACGGCCAGGATCGACCCGATCGCGACGAACTCACCGCGCCGGGTGAGGACCAGCGAGATGGCCACGATGGGGAAGAGTTCCCCGACCGCGCCGGCCGCCAGCACATACCGGCCGAACTGGCCGGAGAGCATGTCGTTGTCGTGCAGGATGGGCAGCAGCGTGCCGAGCGCCGTCGTGGTCAGTGCCAGCCCGATCGGCACGAAGTCGCGGATGAAGCCAATGGCGCCGAGGATCGCGACGGCACCTACCGCGATGAAGGCGCTGAACACCCAGCCGCCGATGGCCAGACGGCCGGCCCGCTCCCGGAGCAGCCGCGGGTCGAGTTCATACCCGGCCAGCAGAAACAGGAACCCCAGCCCCACATTGGCCAGCAACTTGATGCTGCCCGTATCGGCCAGGCCGAGGACGCGCGGGCCGATCACGACGCCGGCCAGGATCAAGACGACGACCTGGGGAATGCGCGGACCGGGCAGTGCCGCCACGATGAGTGGTGCGAGCGCGGCCACCACCGCTACCGCCAGCAATGCCTGGAGGCCGTCCATCCCCGCTCTCCCCCCCCGCCCCGGGCCCAGCTATTTACCACTTTCCCGGATAATCAGGGAAGACTCTCGTTCTGAGGTGAACAACCAGGCGTGACGTGGGTCGCTATCCAGCGCCCTACGTCACGCAGACCACTAGATCTCGTTGCCCCAGTAGTAGCGGGCCACGGTTTCCACCAGCCGCAGCTTGGCCTGCTGCGCGTCCTCGCCGAGCAGCGGGCGGTCGGCGGAAGCGGCGAAACCGGCGTTGGTGGCGATGGCCACGTCCAGATCGCCGCGCTGCTCCACGACCGGGTCCACCCGGTCCAGCAGTTCGTCCACCTCTTCCAGTTCCGGGCTGGCCACGTCCACCACGCCCAGACTGATGACCAGGCCGGGCTTGATCCGCTCCAGCGGCAGCCGCGCCGCCGGGTCAGCCGGGAAATCGGCACACAGCCGGTGAAACGGCGTCTCATCCAGCAGGGTGTCCAGCGCGGCCGGGTGGTAGCCCCGCTCGGTGGTGGGCAGCGGCCCGGAGTCGGCCAGGTCGAGGCCGACCCGGAAGTTCTCCGGCACGTCCAGCCCGGTCACTGCGGCCCGGTCCGCCGCGGTCAGCGTGGCCAGCACGGCGTCCACGTCGATGCGGGCGGCCAACCGGTCCCGCCCGGCCTGGGTGAGCAGCGGGGCGTACAGCGGGTTGCCCAGCACGACGTAAGCGACACCGTCCCGGGCCAGCGCCTCGATCTCGGTGCGCAGCAGGGCGGCCAGCGCCTGCGGGTCCCCGCTGGCCCGGGCGGCCAGCAGTTCGGCTGGCCGGACCAGGCTGCCGTGGTGGTCGATGTGGTACCGGAAGTCGTCGGCCATGGCTGCCTCCGTGCCTGCTCGTCGTGATGCGGATCCCGGCTCAGCGCCGCCGGGCCCCGGCCCACTGCGGGAAGTCGAGATCGAAGCCGGCCCGCACCACGTCTTCGCAGATCCGCTGGTCCTCATCCGGGCTGCCGCAGGAGATCGCCGTCGTCCTTCCCCGGCGATCTCGATCTGACGTGTAGTTACTCCGTGCACGTGGCGCCCGACAGCGAGTTGCATAAACACTTGCGGAACGCGGAGCTCGAACGCCTGCACGCCCAGTCCGAGCATGTTCAGACGCGGCAGCGGCTGGATGATCTTGAGCTGATGCGGGACCGCTGGCTCGCTTTCCTCCAGCAATTCGACGGCGATCCGCTGGGGACGATGGCGGCGCAGCTGGCGGACGACCCGGCGCAACTCTCTGACCTCATCGCCAGGCGGACTTCGGAGCGGGAACGAGTCACGGACGATCTCCGGAAGCTCTGCGACACGGCCGGTGATGCGTACCGCGACAAGGAGGTGTTCGACTTCGTGATCAGTACCGACAGTGCGCTGAGCAGACTGCTCCACCACGTTGGCGTTGACGGAGCGTCCGGGCCTGATGTCAGGCCCCGCTGATGCATCAGCGCATCATGATGATATGAAGTTATGATGTTGGTATGCGTACCACGCTCGACATCCCCGACGATCTTCACGCTCAGGCCGTTGCGATCGCCAGGGACACCCATCAGTCGCTGAGCCAGGCCGTCGCAGCGCTCATCCGCCGCGGACTCAGCTCGGGGGAGCCGGACGGGATTGGCACCAGCGAACGCACCGGCCTCCCGGTTGTGCATGTCGGCAGGACCATTACCAGCGAGGATGTGCGGCGGCTGGAGGATGATGACCAGTGACCGTCCTGCTCGATGCGAACGTGCTCATCGCTCTGCTGGTCGATGAGCACGTTCATCACAAGGCAGCCGAAGGTTGGTTCGCGGGCATGACGGATAGCTTTGCCACCTGCCCGATCACCCAAGGCAGCCTGCTGCGCCTGCTCGTTCGTGAGGGGCAGTCGGCCGCTACCGCGCGGCAAGTTCTCGCCGGGACAACTGCCCACCCCCGGCACGAATTCTGGCCCGATGACGTGCCATACACCGAGGTCCCCTGCGAGGGAATCATCGGCCACCGCCAGATCACCGATGCTTATCTCGCCCAACTCGCTCACGCCCGCGGCGGCCAGGTGGTCACGTTCGACCGGGGAATGGCGAAGCTGCACAGTGACGTCGCGGAACTCATCGCAGACAGCCGATAGCCGCATCGGCGGGAAGGGAGCGCCGATGGCGCGGATGGATCGGCGGCTGCGGGTGTGGGCGTGGCTGGTCCGGCAGCAGGCCTCGATCGCGGGGAAGAGCGAGGCCGAAGTCCTCGCGCTGCAGTCCCGGCACGCGCCGAGCAACGCGGTCACCAAGTACATCTTCGGCGCGCTGGCCCGGGGAATTGGGGTGCAGGACCGGGTCATTCCCGGGCCGGGTGGGGACCTCCCGGTGCGCGTGTACCGTCCGGCGGGCCCGGCTGGGCCGGACCCGCGGCCGCTGGTGCTCAACATTCACGGCGGCGGGTTTGTGTTCGGTGACGTGCAGCTGTGCGACTGGCTGTGCAGCAACGTGGCGCTGCGTGTCGGCGCCGTCGTCGTGTCGGTGGACTACCGGCTCGCGCCGCGGCATCGGTTCCCAGCCGCCGTCGAGGACAGCTACGCGGCCCTGGTGTGGGCGGCCGGGCACGCCACCGAGCTGGGCGCGGGCGGCCCGGTCGGGGTGATGGGGGAGAGCGCCGGCGGCAACCTCTCCGCGGTGCTGTGCCTGCTGGCCCGGGACCGCGGCGGCCCGGTGCTCAGCCACCAGGTGCTGCTCTACCCGGCGACCGACATGACCGCGGAGCACCCGGCCACGGCCCGTACGCCGTTCCTGTCCGGGCCGGAGATGGAGGCGTACCGCAGGCACTACCTGGCGGATGCGGATCCCGGCGATCCCCTGGCGTCGCCGCTGCTGGCCAGCGGCCACCACGGGCTGCCGCCCGCGCTGATCCAGGTGGCCGAGCACGACCCGCTGCGCGAGGACGGAATCCGTTACGCGGCCGCGCTGCGCGCCGCCGGGGTGCCGGTCCGGCTCACCGAGTACGTCGGCATGCCGCACGGCTACCTGAACTTCCCGGGGCTGTGCCGGATCGCGCCGCAGGCCCTGGCCGAGATATGCGCCGAGCAGACCACGGCGCTGGCCCAGCCCAGCCCGCAGCCCACGGCGTCATAGGCCGATATCGGCCGCGGCCTTGCGCACGGTGACCGGTTCGGCCAGCTCACAGTCCTGGGCGATGGTGCGCCCGTCACCGGGCGCCGGGGCGAAGTAGCGCAGGAACTCCTCGGTGGCCGGGTTCAGCAGCGTGTCCCGGTCCCTGGACAGCCGGTCCCGCTCGCCGGCTGCCCGGACAGCCACAACATCTTCGGCGCGATCATGGCGCAGAGCGTGTGACCCTGGCAGCGTTCCGGGTCAACTGTGACGTGCACGGCTGGATCCCTTCCGCCACGACGGCTTGGCGAAACCCGGGGGAACAGGTTCCGCACTTCGGAGGCAGGCATGCGGGTGGTGGTGGTCGGGGCGGGGTTCGCCGGGCTGATGGCGGCGTGGCGGCTCGCCCAGGGTGGCTGCGACGTGCTGGTGCTGGAGGCCCGGGATCGGGTCGGCGGCCGGGTGTGGTCGCAGCAGCTCATCCCGGGTGACCCGCGGACGGTGATCGAGCGCGGCGCCGAGTTTGTGCTGGACGGGTACGACGTGCTCCGGGGCGTGCTGACCGAGGTCGGTCTGGACCTGGCCGGCACGGTGATGTCGTACTACGAGCGGGAACCGCGTGGCGGCGAACCGGTCGCCGCGGAGCTGGTCGCCGACTGCGCGGCCTGGGTAGCCGCTGCCGCTGCCGCTGCCCCGCCGGGCACTTCACTCGCCGCGGTGGCCGCGGGCTGGGGCGGGCCGCCCGCCGCGCTGGCCGCCTACCTGTCCCGCATCGAGACCACCGATGGCACCCCGGCCGGCCTGCTCGCCGCCACCGTGGCCGGTACCGTGACCGGTGGCTTCAGCAGGCGGCCAACCTGGCGGGTGGCCGGGGGCAACCAGCAGGTGGCCGGGGAACTGGCCCGGCGGCTCGGCCCGGCGGTGCGGCTGGACGACCCGGTCCGCTCGGTCGGGCACGACGGCAGCGGCGTCCGGGTACACACCAACGGCGGCGCCGCCACCGGCGACGCGGCCATCGTGGCGGTGCCGATGGCGGTGCTGCGCGACCTCCCGATCACGCCGCCGGTGCCGGATCAGCAGCGGGCCGCCTGGCGGCGCAGCGGGCTGGCGCACAACGCCAAGCTGCATATGCCAGCCGGCCGGCCGGCGGCGGGTTCGGCGGTGCAGAGCGTGCCGGGCCGGTTCTGGACCTGGACCGCGGCGGACGGAACCGGGCAGATCCAGCCGGTGCTGCACGCGTTCGCCGGCACCGAGGCGGGACTGGCCGCGCTAGGCGTGGCCGATGGGCCCGCCACCTGGGCGGCGCAGGTGGCGGCGCTGCGCCCGGAACTGGCCACCGACCCGGCTGCGGCCTTGCTGACCACCTGGAACGACGATCCCTGGGCGGGTGAGTCGTACTCGGCCGACACCATCACCGTGGCCCCCGGCGACGAGGATCTCATCGCCACCCCGGTGGGCCGGGTCCATTTCGCGGGCGAGCACACGGCCGGTGCCTGGGCGGGCCTGATGGAAGGCGCGCTGCGCTCCGGGGAGCGCGCGGCCCGCGAGGTGCTGGCCGACCAGTGACCAGGGTGCGCCGCGTGCGGGTCACGGTCGTCCGGGACGGTCGAACGGCAGGATGCTGGCCTCCTGCGCGGCGCCAGGGATGTGCGCCCAGCCGTTGACGTCCGGGCCCAGGGCGGGCACCGGAACGGGCAGGAATTCGGCCGGCTCGACGAGCGTCGCGTGCCGGAGGATGACGGTGCGGTACAGGTAATCCGAGGCGATGAAGCCAAGCTCGCGTCCGGAGGTGGCGAGCGTCTGCTTGAACCGCGGTGCGTCGAGCAACCGGAAGAGCTGGCTCACCGCGTCGCCCGCGTAGCCGTGCGCGTCCTGGTTGACCGGGCCCATGTGCGCGGCCGCGCGGAGCTGGATCCGGGCGTCCCGGCTGGACACGCGATTGTGCACCCGGACCAGCCCGCGGAGCCGTTCCGGCAGCGGGTCGGCCAGCTTGTCCACCGGCAGGGCTGGGGGCAGCACTACGAGGACGCCGTCACCGCGGTCTTCGTGCCGGCACGCCCGCCAGCGCACCCCCGCCGCCAGTGAACGCCCGGTCCAGCATGCGGTACATCGAGTCGCGCAGGTAGAGCTGCACGTGCTCGTCACGGCGCTGGTCGGTGAACGCGGCTATGTCGATGGCGAAGAGCCCGCACAGCTGCCCGGCTGGCGCGATGGGCGGCCGTACTGCCATAGCAGATGCTCCTTGCTAAGTGGTAATTTTACCGGTGTGTTCAGCGGTGATCATTAAATTTGAGCACCAATGACCTCAGTCATCACCTCAGGCCGGTGCGTCCGCTGATCCGCAGCCCATAACGGTGCTGGTTAGTGGCAAATACCTATACATCGGTTTATTGCTCTCAGGCGGACTCGCCGAACTCGGCGGCCAGCGCGGCCGGGGCGCGCATCCGCCACGCGTCGGTGATCAGTTCGCTCAGCCGTTCCGCACTCACCTCGGCCAGCCGGAGCATGACCAGCGGCCAGCCGTCATAGCCCGGCGGGCTGAAGAACAGCCGCGGCTCGCCGAGCACCAGCGCCTGCTTCTCGGCTTCGTCCCCGACGTACAGCACCGCGATGTCGGTGCGCAGCACCCGCGGCTGGCCCGGCTTGCGCTCCGGGTAGGACCAGACGAAGCCTTTGCCGCCGACCCGGAAGTCGAACCCGGCGCAGTCGATCTCCTCCACCTGTGGCAGGGCCAGCGCGAGACGCCGGACATCATCCTCGTCAGCCATCGAGCCTCTCCCGGATCGGACCACCGGGCCCAGGCTAGATGGTGGCCCCGACAGGCCCCATCAGCCGACGCCGGCGAACACGCCGGTGGACTGATAGACCGGGGTCCCGCCGACAACCGTGGCCAGCACCCCGATGTCGCCGATCCACTCCGGGTCCACGTCCAGCGGGCTGGCGTCCAGCACCACGAAGTCGGCCAGCTTGCCCGGCTCAAGCGAGCCGATCTCATCCTCCCGGTGCATGGCGAACGCGGCCGCCCGGGTGTACATGTCCAGCGCGTCCTGGGCGGTCAGCCGCTCGCCGGGGCCGAGCACCTGGCCCGCCGCGGTGCGCCGGAGCACCGCGTCCCGGATGCCGGTCAGCGGGCTGGCCGTGATGACCGGCGCGTCCGACGATCCGGCCACCCGGATGCCGGACTGCCGCCACGAGGCGAACGCGTACAGCTGGCCGCTGGATTCCGGGAACGCGTCGGCGAAACCGTCGCCCAGGGTGGACAGGAACCCGGGCTGGCTGGCCACCACGATGCCGAGTTCCGCCGCCCGGGCGGTCAGCGCCGGGTACATCGCGCCGGCATGCTCGATCCGGTGCCGCCGTGGGTTGCCACCGCCGTCCAGGACCGCGGCATAAGCATCGAGCACAGCCTCGATCGCGCGATCGCCCTGGGCGTGGATGCACACCTGGAACCCGCGCGCCGCGAAGTCGCCGACCATCCCGGTCAGTTCGTCCCGGGAGAAGAACATGATGCCCGAGCCGTACGGCGGCACCGGGTAGCTGCCGTGGATGGCCGCGGTACGGGTGCTCATCCCGCCGTCGGCCCAGATTTTCACCGCGTCGGCGGTCAGCCGGCTGGAGTGCCGGCCGCGCAGGCCGGATTCGAGCAGCCAGTCAACCTGGTCGTGCACGACCAGCCCGTAGATCCGCATCGGCAGCATGCCGTGCTCGTCGGCCGCGGCGAACGCGGTGAGCGTGTCGCGGCGGACATCCGCGTCACAGGCCGCGGTCACGCCGAGCGCGGCGAAGTGCTGGCCGGCCACCTGCATCAGCCCGGCCTGCTGGGCGGCGCTCATCCGGGCCAGGTTGACCCGGACGTTGTGCTCGAACAGCGCGAACATCGGCCCCTCGTAGAGCACGCCGTCGAGCCGCCCCGTGGCGTCCCGGCCGAACGCCCCGCCCGGCGGGTCGGGCTGCCCGTCGGCGAAGCCGGCCTCGGCCAGCGCGGCCGAGTTCAGCACGCACGCGTGCAGCGACGTGTGATACAGCACGGCCGGGCGATCCGGCACGGCCGCGTCGAGGTCGGCCCGGGTCGGGTGCCGTCCCTCCCGCAGCTGGTACTCCACGTAGCCGCTGCCGGTCACCCAGGCGCCCGGCGGGGTGCGGCTGGCCGCGTCCCGCAGCCGGGCCTGGATGGACGGGATGTCCGGCGCCGACGGCTGACGGCAATCGGCGCCCGCCGCCAGGTAACCGACGTCGGACACGTGGCAGTGCGCGTCGATCAGCCCGGGCAGCACGGTAGCCCCGTCCAGCCGGACCACAGCAGCGTCTGGCCCGGCCGCCGCGCGGACCTGCTCAGCCTGGCCGACGGCGGCGATCCGCCCATCCCGGACCAGCAGGCAGCGCGCCCGCTCCGTGGCCGCACCCGGGCCGGGGGCCATCGTGACGATGTCCGCGTCCTCGACCAGCAGCTCCATCGGTCCGCCTCCTATGGCTGGTATCCGGAACAGTTATTTCCGCCGTACCCCGCCTGGTCTTAGCATCCCTCGCAGGAGCGGCGGCGGATGGGATGAATATGAGCAGCAGCGGGACTGGGCGGCTGGCGGGCAAGGTGGCCCTGATCACCGGGACGGGCGGCGGCATGGGCCGGGCCGCGGCCATCCTGTTCGCCCGGGAGGGCGCCAAGGTGGCCGGGTGTGACCTGAACGCGACGGCGTCCGCGGAGACCGTCGAGCTGGCCCGCGCGGCGGGTGGCGAGATGACCGCGATGGCCCCGGTCGACCTGGGCGATCCGGCCGCCGCCGGGGCCTGGGTGGACAAGGCGGCGGCCACCTACGGCGGCGTCGACGTGCTGTACAACAACGCGTCGGCGATCCGGATGGGACCGATCGGCCAGCTGTCCGTCGAGGACTGGCACTTCACCCTGCGCAACGAGCTGGACACGGTGTTCTTCGTCACCCGGGCGGCCTGGCCGCACCTGGTCGCGCGGGGCGGCGGCTCGATCATCAATGTCGGCTCGATCGCCGCCATCCGCGGCGTGGAGTTCATCGAGCAGAACGCGCACAGCGCGGCCAAGGCCGGCTGTGCCGCCCTCACCCTGCAGTTCGTGGCCGAGGGCCGCGGGCTCGGCATCCGGGCCAACACGATCAGCCCGGGGATGATCCACACCCCGGCCACCGACCCGCTGCTGTCCGACCCGCCGGAGGTGTTCCGCCGGATGGTGCTGGACCGCATCCCGATGGGCCGGGTCGGCCAGCCGGAGGACATCGCCAAGGCGGCGCTGTTCCTGGCCTCGGACGACTCGGAGTGGATCTCCGGCGCGAACATCGTGGTGGACGGCGGCCTGACCACGCTCGGCTAGCCGGGACCGGGGGGCTGCATCATGCGCCGCGGGGCGGCGGTGCAGCATGGTGCGCATGGCAACCGAACTGGTGCTGTTGGGTACGGCCGGTGCGCCCGCGCCGGTAGCTGGCCGGGCCGGGATCTCATCCGCGCTGGCCGTGGATGGCCGGGTGTTCGTGGTCGACTGCGGCCGCGGCGCGCCGTCCGGCTATGCCGACGCTGGACTCGACTTCGCCCGGCTTACCGGCATCTTCATCACTCACCTGCATGCCGACCACATCGGCGACCTGGCCGGGATGCTGCTGTACCCGTGGGGGCTGCGGGCCGGCCCGGACGGGCCGCTGCCGCCGGTCCAGGTGTACGGGCCGGGCCGTCCGGCCAAGCTGCCGGCGGGGGACGCGGCCTTCGGGCGGGTGACCACGATCCACCCGGAACTGCCCGACCCGGGCATCACCGACCTGGTCGCGCACATCATGGCCGGCTACGCGTACCACCTGAACGTGATGCCGCTGGACGCGGCCATGCCGGACCCGGGCCAGCTGGTCCGGGCCACCGACATCACCGCCCCGGGCGTGGTCTTCGACGACGGCGGTGTCCGGGTCAGCGCGGCTCAGGTGATGCACGGCCACGCCGCCCCGGCCTTCGCCTACCGGTTCGACACCGCGGACGGGTCGGTGGTGTTCTCCGGTGACACCATTGCGGATGACCGCCTGATCGAGCTGGCCCAGGGCGCCGACATCCTGGTGCACCAGGTGGCCGACCTGGGTTACCTGAAGCGGCATGGCTGGTCCGGTGCGGCGCTGGACCGGATGGCCGGGCTGCACACCGATGTCACCGAGGTCGGCGGCGTCGCGCAGCGGGCCGGGGTGCGCGAGCTCATCCTCACCCACTACCTGCCCGCCGAACCGGACGTGGTCAGCGCGGCGGACTGGGCGGAGCGGGCCGGCCAGGGGTTCAGCGGCCGCACCGTGGCCGGCCGGGACGGGCTGCGCCGGACGCTGCCGGACGTAGCGGGCCAGTGATGCCTGGCCATACCGCGATGCTGCTTGGGGCACAGGTCGTGCCGGCCCGGGCGCAGATGGCGACCACGCTCGGCTTCCACATCATCCTGGCCTGCCTCGGCATCGCGCTGCCCACCGTGGTGCTGATCGCCGAGTTCATCGGGCTGCGCTGGTCCAATCCGGTGGCGATGACGCTGGCCCGGCGCTGGTCCCAGGCGATGGGCGTGCTGGTCGCGGTCGGCGCGGTCACCGGGACCGTGCTGTCCTTCGAGATGGGCCTGCTCTGGCCCGGGCTGATGCGCCGCTACGGCGCGGTGCTCGGGCTGCCGTTCGGTGTGGAGGGCCTGTTCTTCTTCCTGGAAGCCATCTTCACCGCGATCTACCTGTATGGCTGGCGGCGGCTGGCTGGCTGGGCGCACTGGTGGACCGGGGTGCCGGTCGCGCTCAGCGGGATCTTCGGCGCGATGTCGGTGATCGCGGTCAACGCGTGGATGAACCAGCCGGGCGGGTTCACCACCCGCGACGGCCGGATCGTGTCGGTCGACCCGTGGCAGGTGTTCTTCAACCACGCCGCCCCGTACGAGATGCCGCACATGATCCTGGCCGCCTACATGGTCACCGGGTTCACCGTGGCCGGGGTGTACGCCGCGGGCGTGCTGCGCGGCCGCCGGGACCGGTACCACTACACCGGGTTCGCCATCCCGTTCGTGCTGGCCGCGGTGCTCACCCCGGTGCAGATCTTCGTCGGCGACACCGCGGCCCGCTCGATCGCGCACGACCAGCCGGTCAAGTTCGCGTCGATGGAATACGTCCCGCACACCAGCCGGCACGTCCCGGAATGGGTCGGCGGTGTGTACATCAACGGGCACATCTACGGCGGGCTGCGGATTCCCGGCTTCGACTCGGTGCTGGTCGGCTTCGGGCCCGGCACCCGGGTCACCGGCTGGGATACCGTGCCGCCTGCGCTGCGCCCGCCGGTGGTGTGGCTGCTGCACCTGTGCTTCGACGTGATGGTCGGCCTGGGCTTCCTGCTGCTGCTGGCCGGGCTGTGGGCCCTGGTCACGTGGTGGTGGCGCCGCCGGCTGCCCCGGCCGCGGCTGTTCTGGCTGCTCGGGGCCGTGAGCGGGGTGGCCGCGATCGTGGCCATGGAGTGCGGCTGGGTGGTCACCGAGGTCGGCCGCCAGCCCTGGGTGGTGTACCAGCTGCAGACCACCGCGGCCGCGGCCACCCGCAACGGCGGGGTGCTGGCCAGCCTGAGCATCATCATCGTGATCTACGCGGTACTTGGCGCGGCGACCATCCTGGTCCTGCGCATGCTGGCCCGGCGCTGGCGGCGCGCGGACGTGGGCGATCAGGCGGTGCCGTACGGCCCGCCCGCCGCCGAGGTGCCGGGGCGGGCCGGGCGGTGATCGCGGCCACGGTCGGGGCCATCCTGCTGGCCACCGTCACGCTGTACGCCATCCTGGGCGGCGCCGACTTCGGCGGCGGTCTGTGGGACCTGCTGGCCGGCGGGGACCGGCGCGGCCGTGCACCGCGCACGCTGATCGACGAGTCGATCACCCCGGTCTGGGAGGCCAACCACGTCTGGCTGGTCTTCGCGCTGGTCATCTTCTGGACCGCGTTCCCGGACGCGTTCGCCGCCGTGATGACCGTGGCCGCGCTGCCGATCTGGCTGGCCGTGGCCGGGATCGTGCTGCGCGGCGCCGGGTTCGCGTTCCGCAAGGAGGTGACCCGGCTCAGCCTGGAGCGCGGGCTCGGCGCGACGTTCGCTTTCTCCTCGCTGCTCACCCCGTTCTTCATGGGCGCGGTGGTCGGCGGCATCGCGGACGGTCAGATACCTGGCCAGCACACCCAGGCCAGTCTGGCCGCCTGGACCCAGCCCACGTCGATACTGACCGGCTTCATCTTCGTCGGCGCGTGCGGGTACCTGGCCGCCGTGTTCCTGATCGGCGAGGCGGCCCGCCGCGGCGACCAGCAGATGGAGCGCTACTTCACCCACCGCGCCCAGGTCGCCGCGGTGCTGGCCGGGGCGCTGTCCCTGGCCACGCTGGCCGAGCTGCACAGTTCGGACCCCACGCTGTACACCCGGCTCACCGGGCGGGCGCTGCCGCTGGTCATCGTGGCCGGGGTGTGCGGCGTGGCGGTGCTGGTCCTGCTGTCCATCGGCCGGCCGCGCGGCGTCCGGGTGCTGGCCGCGCTCGGCGTGGCCGCGGTGGTGTGGGGCTGGGGTGTGGCCCAGTACCCGGTGCTGCTGCCCGGCACTGGGGTGACGCTGAGCAACGCGGGCGCCCCGGAAGCTACGCTGGACGCGATCGTCGTCCTGTTCGTCGCGCTGGTCGTGCTCATCGGGCCGTCGTTCGGGCTGCTGTTCGCGTTGCAGGGCCGGCAGTTGCTGCGGGCCGGCGGTGACGGGGCGGTGCTGGCCACGGCCGCCGCCCAGCCCGCCGTCCAGCCCGGTGGCCGGTCCACCGCCCGCACCGTCGTGCTCGGCGTGGTCGCGGCCGGCGCGCTGGCCCGTGTGCTGCGCCGTCGCCGGGGCGGCCAGTAAACCCCCCATAGCCGATCGCGAATGCCGTTGTTAGCCTCATTTGTGAGGATACGTTCCGGCCCAACGGGATCAGTCACCCGTCCGCGGCTGTCTGACGTGGGTGCCGGCGCTGCACAAAGGAGTGAGCGATGGCATCCACGGTGGCTGACCTGCTCGTCGCGACGCTGCGGGCGTCCGGGGTGCAACGGGTCTTCGGGATCCCCGGTGACTCGATCAACGGGTTCACCGACGCGCTGCGCCGGGACGGCTCGATCACCTGGGAGCACGTCCGGCACGAGGAGGCGGCCGCGTTCGCGGCGGCCGGCGAGGCCGCGCTGACCGGCCAGCTGGCGGTGTGCGCGGCCAGTTGCGGGCCGGGCAACCTGCACCTGATCAACGGCCTGTACGACGCGAACCGCAGCCGGGTGCCGGTGCTGGCCATCGCGGCGCACATCCCGCGGGACGAGATCGGCACGGAATACTTCCAGGAGACCCACCCGCAGAACCTGTTCCAGGAGTGCAGCGTCTACTGCGAGCTGGTCAGCGTGCCCGCGCAAATACCCCGGCTGCTGGACATCGCGCTGCGCACCGCGGTGCAGCGCAGTGGGGTGGCCGTGCTGGTCATCCCCGGGGACGTGTTCTTCGCCGACGCGCCGTCCGGGGCGAAGGTGTCGGCGGTGCGGGCGGCGGTGCCGGTGGTCCGGCCGGGGGATGCCGCGCTGGCCGATGCGGCCCGGGTGCTGAACGTCAGTGACCGGGTGACGATCCTGGCCGGCGCGGGCTGCGCGGGCGCCCACGAGCAGCTGATCGCGCTGGCCGGCGCGCTGCAGGCGCCGGTGCTGCACGCGTTCCGCGGCAAGGACGCGGTCGAGTACGACAACCCGTTCGACGTGGGGATGACCGGCCTGATCGGGTTCAGCTCGGGGTACCGGGCTATGGAGCACTGCGACGCGCTGGTCATGCTGGGCACCGACTTCCCGTACCAGGCGTTCCTGCCGGACGGGGTGCCGGTGATCCAGGTTGACGTGCGCGGTGAGCAGATCGGCCACCGGATTCCGGTTGAACGTCCCGCTGGCCGGCACCGTCCGGGACACGGTGGACGCGCTGCTGCCGCTGCTCACCCGCAAGACCGACGCGGCCCATCTGCACCGGATGACCGGGCACTACCGGCGGGCCCGGAAACGGCTGGATCATCTGGCCGAGAGCGGCCCGGACCGCTCGCCGCTGCACCCGCAGTTCATCGCGGCCACCATCGACCGGCTGGCCGCCGACGACGCGGTGTTCACCGCCGACGTCGGCTCACCGTGCATCTGGGCCGCGCGGTACCTGCGGATGAACGGCCGGCGCCGGATCATCGGCTCGTTCAATCACGGGTCGATGGCCAACGCGCTGCCGCAGGCCATCGGCGCCCAGGCGGCCGAGCGGACCCGGCAGGTGGTCAGCCTGTCCGGCGACGGCGGGGTGGCCATGCTGCTGGGCGAGCTGATCACGCTGCGCCAGCAGCACCTGCCGGTCAAGGTGGTGGTGTTCAACAACGGCGCGCTGTCCTTTGTCGAGCTGGAGATGAAGGCGGCCGGCATCGTCACCTTCGGCACCGACCTGGACAACCCGGACTTCGCCGCGATGGCCCGGGCGGCCGGGCTGTTCGGCGTCCAGGTAGAGAAGGCCGGGGAACTGGAAGATGCGCTGCGCGCCGCGTTCAGCCACGACGGGGCCGCCCTGGTCGATGTGCGCAGCGACCGCTACGAGCTGTCCCTGCCACCCAAGATCAGCTACGGCGAGCTCAAGGGCTTCACGCTGTACGCCACCCGGACCATCCTGTCCGGAGACGGCAAGGAACTCGTCGATCTGGCCAAGAGCAACCTGCGCGACCTGGAGGTGGAGTGAGCTGATGGGCACGGTGGACGAGGTGCTGGCCGGCTACGACAGCCTAAAGGCCGGCCAGGAGGCGTTCTACAAGGACCTGCACGAGCATCCGGAACTGTCCCATCAGGAGCACCGCACCGCCCAGCAGGTGGCCGGGAAGCTGCGCGACTACGGCTTCACGGTCGAGGAGCACATCGGCGGCACCGGGGTGGTCGGTACGCTGGCCAACGGCCGCGGGCAGGCCGTGCTGGCGCGCTGCGAACTGGACGCGCTGCCGGTCAAGGAGGACACCGGCGCGCCGTACGCGAGCACGGTGACCACCCAGGATGCCGACGGGCACCTGGTGCCGGTGGACCACGCCTGCGGCCACGACCTGCACATGTCCTGCCTGCTCGGCCTGGCCAAGCTGCTGGCCGACCAGCCGGGCCAGTGGAGCGGAACCCTGCTGGCCCTGTTCCAGCCGGGCGAGGAGACCGGGGACGGCGCCCAGGCCATGGTGGACGACGGCCTGGCCAAGCGGATCCCCGCGCCCGACGTCGCGCTGGCCCAGCACCTGCTGCCCGGCATCGCCGGAACGGTTGCCACCTGCCCGGGACCATTCATGACCGCCGAAGACTCGATCAAGGTCACCGTGTACGGGAAGGGTGGCCACGGCGCCATGCCGCAGCACACCATCGACCCGGTCGTGCTGGCCGCCATGATCGTCGTCAGGTTGCAGACCGTGGTGTCCCGCGTGGTCGCGCCGTCCGACACCGCGGTGCTGACGGTCGGCAGCATCCAGGCCGGCACGGTGAGCAACCTCATCCCGGACCACGCCACCCTGCAGCTCAACCTGCGTAGCTACGCCGAGCCGGTCCGGCAGCGGATGCTGGACGCGGTGCACCGGATCGTGCGCGCCGAATGCGAGGCCTCCGGCTCGCCCCGCGACCCCGACTTCGCCACGCTGGCCAGCTTCCCGGTGATGACCAACGATCCGGCCACCACCGACCGGGTAGCGAAGGCGTTCGGCGGGCAGTTCGGCGACAACGCGCTGCCCATCGAGCCGCAGACGGTCAGCGAGGACTTCCCCAACATCCCGAACGCGCTGGGCATCCCGTACACGTACTGGTCGATCGGCTTCACTGACCGGAAGGTTTACCGCGCCGCGGAAAAGGAAGGGAAGCTGCAGGACTTGCCCACCAACCACTCGCCGAAGTTCCTGCCGCCGATGCAGCCCTGCCTGCGCACCGGCACCGAAGCCCTGGTCACCGCGGCCCTGGCCTGGCTGGCCCGGCACTAACTAACTCAACACCGAGGAGCCGCGATGCGGATTCGCTGGCAGCCGCTCACCCCGCTCGCGGCCGTGGTCGGCGGGGTACTGGCCGGCGCGGTGGGCACCGTGTGCCTGGACGCGGTGCAATACGTCCGGTACCGCAAGGACGGCGGTACCAAGACCCCACTGGAATGGGAATTCGCCGCGGTGGACACCTGGGCGGACGCCCCCGCCCCCGGGCAGGTCGGCAAGCGGGTGATCGAGGGCTTCACCCAGCGCGAACTGCCGGATCGCTGGGCCTGGACGGTCAGCACGCTGATGCACTGGGGTTACGGGACCTCGGCCGGGGCGGCGTACGGCGTGCTGGCCGGATCGCTGCGCCGCCCGAAACCCTGGTACGGCGTGCCGTTCGGCGCACTGGTCTGGGCCACCGGGTACGTCATCCTGCCCGAAGGCGGGCTGTACAAGCCGATCTGGCAGTACGACAACAAGGTCCTGGCCGAGGACCTGACCGCGCATCTGGCCTACGGCGCGGGTACCGGTGTTACGTTCTGGCTGTTCGCCCGGCTACGTTAGGCAAATGGCTGGCCAGGACGACGGCGGGCGGCTCGGGCCGCCGGGTACCGAACGCCCGCGCCGCTACCTGCCGAAGCTGCGCTATGAACTGATCGGCTGCGGCCTGCACGGCCACGAACTGCTCGGCACCGACGCGGCCCGGCTGCGCGCCGAGGACGCCATCTTCGCCCGCGAGGACGACGGGCTGCGCTGGTACCGCTGCCTGCGCTGCGACTCGTGGCTCCCGCTGACCCCGCCCAGCCAGCCCACCGCCGAATACCCGCCGCCCCGGGCCGACGTGGTGCTCCCGCTGCGCGGCCGCCCGCTGCGCGACCGCTACGTGCTCCGGCTGATCGCGCTGGACCGGGCGCTGCACTTCCTGGTGCTCGGGGTGCTGTCCACCGGGCTGTTCCTGTTCGCGAACAACAAGACCATGCTGCACTCGGACTTCACCCGGATCCTCAAGGACCTGCAGGGCGGGCTGGGCGGCCCGGTCAACAACAGCCAGCACGGCGTCGTGCACGACCTGCAGCGGCTGTTCGCGGTGAGCACGCGCAACCTGTATCTGGTCGCGGCGGGCGCGGCCGCCTACGCCGCGCTGGAGGGCAGCGAGGCGATCGGGCTGTGGCTGGGCCGCCGCTGGGCCGAGTACCTGACGTTCATCGCGACCGTGGTGTTCGTGCCGTACGAGATCTACGAGCTGACCAAGAGCATCACCTGGCTGAAACTGCTCACGCTGGCCATCAACCTGATCATCGTGATCTACCTGCTGCTGGCCAAGCGGCTGTTCGGGCTGCGCGGCGGCGGCAAAGCGGAGCAGGCCGAGCGGGACAGGGACTATGGCTGGCCCGCCATCGAGCGCGCCACCCCGCGCCCAGCCGCCCGCATCGCCCCCGCCCCCGCACCGGCCCCAACCCCGCAAGCCCCGCCGGTCCCGCAAGCCCCGCCCGTCCCGCCAGCCTGACCAGCCCACTCCGCCATGATCATCAGCTCGTGATCATGAGATTGGTCGTCCCCACGACAGCAAAGTCATGATCACGGTTGAAACCGGGGCTGCGGCGGGGCTATGCAACTGCCTTAGCTGCCTGGCGGCCGGCGATGCGGCCGGAGAACAGGCAGCCGCCGAGGAACGTGCCTTCCAGCGCGCGGTAGCCGTGCATGCCGCCGCCACCGAAGCCGGCTACCTCGCCCGCCGCGTACAGGCCGGGCACCGGCTGGCCGTCGGCCCCGAGCACCTCGCCGTCCAGGTTGGTCTGCAGCCCGCCCAGGCTCTTCCGGGTCAGGATGTGCAGCCGGACCGCGATCAGCGGGCCCGCGGCCGGATCCAGGAAGCGGTGCGGCTTAGCCACCCGGATCAGCCGGTCGCCGCGGTACCGGCGCGCACCGCGGACGGCGGTGAACTGTGCGTCCTTGCTGAACGGGTTGGCCACCTCGCGGTCCCGCGCGGTCACCAGTTCGGTTACCGCGGACAGGTCGATGAGGTCGGTGCCGGTGAGCTCATTCATGCCGGCCACCAGCGCGGGCAGCGAGTCCCGCACCACGAAGTCGGCGCCCTGGCGCATGAACGCCGCGACCGGCCCTGGTGGCCCGGGCCGGGCCCGCTGCACCAGCCCGGGGATGCTCTTGCCGGTCAGGTCGGGGTTCTGCTCTGAGCCGGACAGCGCGAACTCCCGCTCGATGATCTTCTCGGTGAGCAGGAACCAGGTGTAGTCGTACCCGGTGCTCATGATGTGTTCCAGCGTGCCCAGCGTGTCGAAGCCGGGGAACAGCGGCGCGGGCAGCGGCCGGCCCGGGCGTCCAGCCAGAGCGACGACGGGCCGGGCAGGATCCGGATGCCGTGCTCCGGCCAGATCGGCGCGGACCGGTAGGCCGGCACGCCGACACAGGTGAACAGCAGCCCGTCCAGCGGCTCACCGAGCAGCGCGGGCACGTCACTGTCCAGGAACGTCATCCCGGAGGCGCACGCGCCGAGCGCGTAGGCCGCCAGGTGCAGCCGGCCCTCGGCTAGCCCGGCCGTCAGCTGGGCCTCGCGGTACTCCCGGTCGTCGAGCGCGCCGACCGTGGCCGCCGCCACCACCACGAACGCGGCATCCCGGGCCAGCGCCTGGTTCAGGCATACCCGGTGCAGTTCGGCGCGCAGCGCGCCCCGGCGCGCCGGGGCGGACAGGTCAGGCCACCGGTAGACACCCGGTTCCAGGCCCGCCACGTCGTGCACCACCACCCGGTGCGGCAGGCCGACGCCGCGCAGCGCGACGCTCATCGCCGTGTGCAGCACGCCCTCCGGCAGGCTGCGCTGGCCATCCATCCGCCGGGCCGACCCGCGGGCCAGGATCACCGCCTCCACCGGCGCCCGGGCCAGCACCGGAACCTGCACCGGAGCGCCCCGCCCCAGCACCGGCCCGAACTGGCTGGCCGCCCCGGCCCGTTGCGCGGCCGTGATCAGCGGGAACTCCACCGGCGCGCGGTCCACCGGCCCAGTCGCGGCCGGGCCGCCCGGGTCCACGGCGGGCGCACCCGCGCCCAGGCTGACCACGGCCACGGGCACCTCGTGCACCTGGTCTGCCCCAGTCAGCGCGGCCACCGCCGCGTCCGGGAAGCGGGTGTGCAGGGCGGCGGGCAGGCCGGCCGAACCGGCCAGCGCCAGCAACTGGGCCAGCATCGTGCCGGCGTCCCAGTACATGTGCCGGTAGCCGCGCTCCCGGTAGCGCCAGCCGGTGCGCCACGGCACACCGGTGACGGCCACCGCGGGCGCGTCACCCCGGGGCGGCGGCCCGACCTGGACCAGCGCATGGCCGAGCGGGTCATACCAGTGCACGCCCGCGGGCAGCGGCAGCCCGTCCGGTACGGCTACGTACAGTTCGAGCGGGAACCGGCCGCCCGCGGACCGGCCGCGCGGAACAGCCAGGGGCCGGACGACCGCGCCATGGTGCGCACCACGCCCGCCGACAGGTACAGCAGCCGGGACAGCTGGGCCAGATCCAGCTCCCGGGCCGGGACGTCCGCCGTGCCGGCCAGCACGGCCAGGGCCGGCGCGGTGGTCGGCGGCAGGTCCCGGGGCAGCGGTACCCGGGGCAGCGGCTCCGGGTACCGCTTGAAGGACCACGGCAGCCGGTCCGGGTCGTTCGTCACCAGGTCCTGCAGCACCCGGGGATCGGCCGGCGCGCACATCCCAGGCCCGCCCCGGCTGATAGCTGGTGAGCCGGTGCAGCGGCTGTGTCGCGGTCTCCACCCCACAACTCTCGCGCACCCGCGCTGCTAGCGTGCCGCCCATGGGAATCCCGCTCAGCGAAGCCACGATCCGGCTGGTCGATGGGAAGAACTACGCGGTGCTGGCCACGGTGAATCCGGACGGCAGCCCGCAGACCTCGGTGGTCTGGGTCGGCCGCGACGGCGGTGATCTGCTGTTCTCCACCGTGCAGGGCCGGGTCAAGCACCGCAACATGGTCCGCGACCCTCGGGTCAGTGTCAGCGTGATCGACTCGGCCGACCCGGAGAACTACGTCGAGCTGCGCGGCCGGGTGACGCTCGGCCCCGACCCGGGCCGGGCACTGGACACCCAGCTGTCCTGGAAGTACGACGGCCGGGACCCCGATCCGGACCGGCCCGGTGCGGTGCGCGTGGTCGTGCGGATGGAGGTCGAGAAGGCCACCGGCTACGCGGCCCGCTGATCCCGTCCCGGTCCGCGCCTGTCCGGTACGAGACCGGTACCAGGTGCACGGCGCGATTCATGCCAGAGCTCAACCCGCGGGCCGGCGCGGCCGCGGGCCACCGCGCCTAGCGTCAGCTGTGTTCCGGCAGAACGCGCTGAACGGGGTGATCGGGATGCTTGTCTCGCTGACGACACTGGCCTGGCTGGTGCTGGAAATCGGCATGCTGATCCGCGACCGGGTCCGCGGTGCCGGCGGCATGGCCCAGGACCGGGGCACCCTGCTGCTGAATTTCCTGGTCATCATCTCCGCCGCGGTGGCGGCCAACATCGCCTACCTGGCGCTGCGGCACGACGCCGGCTGGCAGTTCGGCTCCCGCCCGGTGGCCGCGGCCGGGTTGCTGCTCATGTGGATCGGCCTGGCCGTCCGGATCTGGGCCATCCGGGTGCTGGGCAGCTCGTTCCGGATGACCGTCGAGGTCGACCCCGGCCAGCAGGTCGTGGACCGCGGCCCGTACCGCTGGCTCCGGCACCCGTCGTACACCGGCATCCTGCTCATCACCACCGGCCTGGGACTGAGCTACGGGAACTGGCTCTCACTGGCCCTGCTGGTACTGCTGCCCGCCGCGGTCACCCTGCGCCGGATCCACGTCGAGGAAGCCGTGCTGACCAGCGTCCTGGGCCAGCCCTACGCCGACTACCGGCTGCGCACCAAGCGCCTGGTCCCCGGCCTGTGGTGACCTAGGCGCCGGCTAGCCGGCCAGCAGCTTGAGCCGGTAGACGATGAAGACCGGAACGCCGGCGAAGCCTGCCAGGTCGGCTGGGTAGCGATCGAGCGCCTGCTGCGACGGTCGCGGCTCCGCGATCCGGTCGATGACGAATCCCGCGTCGGCGAAGGCATCGGCCACGGCCGACAGCGGCCGTTTCCAGAACCGCTGGGATACCTCGACGTCGGCCTTGCGCCAGGTGGCGCTCACCAGTTCGGTGTCGAAGTAGCCGCCTTGCTGGCCGGGCAGCGGCGGGCCGAAGGGGTGATCAAGCGAGATGACCGCCCACCCGCCTGGCCGCAGCGCCGACGCCAACGACCGGAGCGGGACGCTCCAGTCGCGGACGTAGTGCAGCGCGAGCGAGCTGGTTATGCCGTCGAGCGAGCGCGGCTCGAGGGGCAGCGGCTCGGCCAGGTCCGCGACAAGAAACCGGCCCCGGCCCGCGCAGCGGCGCCTCGCCTCGTCGATCATCCGAGGGCTCAGGTCGGCTCCGATCACCTCGGCGCCCTGATCGAGCAGCCATTGGGCCTGCGCCCCTGAGCCACAGCCGGCGTCGAGCACGACCGCGCCGGCCAGGTTCGCGGGCACCAGGGACCGCAGCGCGGGCCGCTCCAGCAGGCCGTTGAACGGCCCCTCGTCGGTGGTGGCCGCCCAGACCGCGGCGAGCCGGTCGTAGGCATCGCGGGTCTGGCGGTTGTGCTCATCCTGGGACGGGGTTGGCGCGGTCACCGTTTGACCTTATTCGCAGCAGGTAACCGGCACGCCGCCGGAGATGACGAGGTCGGGGTACTCCAGGGGCTTGAACCCCTCGAGTGGGTTGCCGCGGACGCCGATGAGGTCGGCGGGTGCTCCTTCGGCCAGCTGCCCGAGCGGCGCCAGCCCGAGGTGCTGGCCGGCGCGCGCGGTCGCGGCCGACAGCACCTCCACCGGCGGTCGGTTCCGGTAAGCAGTGTGCGCCATCAGCATCAGTTCGTGGGCGTTGATGCCCCATGGGACGTCAGGGTGGGCCAGGTCGGTGCCGTAGAGCAGCGATATGCCCGCGTCGGCGAGCAGCGCGGCGTTGGCCGCGGTACCCGGGCAGTGCGACAGCGTGTCCAGCGTGCTCACTACCCGCACGCCCGCGGCGGCCGCACGGGTGGCCAGCTCACGCGGGATCGGGTCACACGGCACGTGGGCCCACTCATCGGCGCCGGCGTCCAGGGCGAGCGCCAGGGCAGGCGTGGCGGACCGCCGCGACCAGCGCGTTGCGCCGCGCGATCATCTCCGGCACGTCCACGGGCGCGACCTCGAACCGGGTCGTCCTGATGACTGCCATCGTCACTCTCCTTCGTGAGACCTTCTCCGCAACTTTGAGTTGCGATAACGAGCTTGCCACGTGAGCGGGGGCATCGCAACTAAAAGTTGCGATACCCTGATCCGCGGGGATGGTGACCGGCTAACGGGAGGAGGAGCCACGGTGGAGTCAGCAGCACGAGTCCAGCCGCCGGGCCGTGGCCCGAAGGTGCGGGCCGCGGTCCTCGCCGCGACGCTGGCCGAGCTGGCGGATACCGGCTATGCCGCGCTGACCATCGAGAACATCGCCCGGCGCGCCGGGGTGCACAAGACGACGATCTACCGGCGCTGGACCGACCGGGAAAGCCTGGTGGCTGACGTGCTGGGTGAGCGCATCGCGCTGGACTTCCCCATCCCGGACACGGGGTCGGTGCAGGGCGACCTGTGCCAGCTCGCGCAGGCGTTTGTCGCCTGGGTCAGCGGCCCTACCGGCGGGATGATCTTCGCCGCCGTTTACTCCGACGCCGCCCGCCTTCCCGGCATCTCCGATGTCCGGCGGGAGCTGTTCGAGTACGGCCCGCGCCGTGCCGCTGTGGTCATAGCGCGCGCCATCGAGCGCGGTGAGCTGCCGGCTGGCACCGACCCCGCGACCGTGCTCAGGGCCCTGATCGCGCCGATCTACTTCCGGCTGACGGTGACCGCCGAGCCGGTGGACCCGGCCGCCGCGGATCAGGCAGCACAGATCGCGCTGGCCGCCGCGCGTGCCGGGGTGTTCGTGGCCCGCCGGGCGGCTACCTGATCCCCGCCGTAGCTAGCTGCGGGCCAGCAGCGGGACGAGCGCCTGCGCGTTGGGGCTGCCCCAGCCGGTCACCGGGTCCCAGCCGGGACCGGCGTGGTACGTGTAGCTGACCGGGCCGAGCGTCAGGTTGTCACCGGTTGTGATGTCGTGGAAGGCCTTGTGGTAGCTGGAACCGCGGGCGATGCGGTAGATGGCCGGGTTCACCAGGCCGAGGTCATGGTGCGCGTCCTGGTCGGCCAGTGCGACGAGCCCGGCCCACAGCGCGGTGGCGGCGCTGGTGCCGGGGGCTGTGTTGACCGATGTCTGGTTGCCGCCGGCCATGATGATCGGGAGGCCGCCCTGCTGATTGGCGTCACCGGCCACGTCGGGCACCCCCCTCATCGTGCCGATCCCGGGGACGCCGTCCTGGTAGCCGGGACGGGCGAACAGGTGGCTGAAGCCGCCGCCGGACGCTCCGGGGGTCACCGAGAAGCTGCCGGTGGCGCCATTCCAGGTCGTCTCGCTGAGGTAGGCGCCGGTGGTGGAGTTGGCGGTGAGTGCGGTCCCGCCGACGGCCAGCGCGAGCGGGTCCGAGGCCGGCAGGCTGACTTCCTTGACCGGGTTGCCGCCGTAAGTCTCGCTGACCGCGCCGTTGTCGCCGGAGCCGGCGGTCACCGTGACGTGATGCGCGGCCGCCCCGCGCAGGATGGCGTGTAGCTGGGCCACCTGGGTCTTGCTGAAGAAGTGCTCGCCCAGGCTCCAGCCGATCGAGGCCACATCGGTGTGCGAGACGGCGAGCTGGAGAGCGTCAATCAGGTCCGTCGTCGCGTTCGTGGCGCTGTCCAGCACGTTGGCGGGCAGCAGGACCAGCCGGATGGTGGCGGCCGGGGCGACCGCGTGCACGACCTCGGCGTCCTGGACCGCCCCGGCGGTGACCTGCCAGGGCGAGGCTGCCCCGGCCAGGGTGGTCACGGCCTGCATCCGCGCGGCGGGCAGCCGGAATATCCGGTCGAATGCCGCCAGATCGGTGCGGATGTCGGTGGTAAACGGCTGCGCACCAGCGGGCGGGGTGCCCGAAGCGGTGGGGACGGCCGTAGCGGTGGGTGTCCCGGCGCCCCCCTGGTTGGGCATTTGCGGAGGTTCAAGGACCGTCACGGTTTCGCCACGGCCGTCGATCCCGCTGTTCAGCAAGGGCTGGATGCCATACGCGACCCGGAACTGGTTCGGGGCGTAGCAGGACGCGGTGGGCGGAAGCCAGCAGCCGCTGACCGCGCTGGACTGCGCGGAGTGGGCCGTCGACTTCGCGGCCGGGTGGCCTGAGCTTCCGGTGCATCCGGCCACCAGGGCCCCGCTCAGCAGTGCGGCGGCGGGCAGCAGCAGCCCCCGCCGGGAGCGGGTCAAGGCGTTGTCTTGGCTCACACCCCGTTAACCCGCCAGTGGCGGCAAACGCTTACCTCGCCGCGGCAAGATTGGCACGGGGCAGGGTGAGCGTCATCTGGGTGCCCTGGCCGGGCTGGCTGGCCGCGGTGAGCTGACCGCCGTGGGCCTGGGCCAGCTCGGCGGCGACGGACAGGCCGATGCCGCTGCCGGAGATGTGCGCCGCGTCCCGGCCGCGCCAGAACCGGTCGAAGATGCGCGGCAGCTCGTCGGCCGGGATGCCCCGGCCGGTGTCCCTGATGCGGAGGACCGCTTCTGGCCCGGCCGGCCCGGCCTCGATCGTCACCTGCCCGCCGCCCGGGGTGAACTTCAGCGCGTTGGTCAGCAGGTTGGTCACCGCCTGATGCAGCCAGCGCGGGTCGGCCAGGATGTCCACCCCGGCCAGTTGCCGGTGCACGGTGATCCCGGCCGCCTCGAACCGGCCGGCCAGGCTGTCCGCGGCCGTGCCGGCGATCGCGGCCAGGTCGCAGCGCTGCCGGGCCAGCCGCAGGGTGGCAGCGTCCGCGGCGGCCAGCATCTGCAGGTCGCCGACCATCTGGGCCAGCCGGAGCACCTCATCGCGCAGCGAGCCGAGCTGGGCCGGGGTGGGCTCGGCGACGCCGTCGAGCAGCGCTTCATGACCCGCCTGCAAGATGGCGATCGGGGTGCGCAGCTCGTGCGCCACGTCGGCGACCAGGTCCCGGCGCAGCTGCTCCTGCCGGTCCAGCGCGTCGGCCATCTGATCGAACGCGGTGGCCAGTTCGCGCAGCTCGCCGGGGGCTTTGATCGGCCCGACCCGGGCGGCGCGGTCGCCGCGTCCCATCGACCGGGTCACCGCGATGATCCGGGTGACCGGGCGGGTGATCCGCCGCGCCACGGCCAGCCCGGTGAGCAGCGCGGCCAGCGCGGCCAGCCCCGCGGTGCCGGCGATGGCCCGGAGCAGGGCCAGCTGCAGGGAGTGGTCGGCCTGGCCCAGGCCAGCCCCGGTGAACCGGACCACGGCGCGCCCTACCGGCACCCCGCGCACCTCGGCCTGCGCGCTGAACTGCGGGTCGCTGGCATGCGCGGCGAATCCGGGGGAGACGGCGACGACCCGGCCCGCGCGGTCCAGGATCTTCACGTCCGCGCCGGTGCGCGAGGCCAGGTCCAGCACCGGGGACAGGTCTGCCCCGGCCCAGCTGTTGTTGCGGTCCCAGGCCGCGGCTGCGGCCACCGCCACCGCGGCGGTCAGCTCGCCGCGCTGCCGCCCGGCCAGGGCGGACACGTCGGCCGCAGCGAACGCCGCGGTCAGCCCGGCCAGCAGCGCGATCGCCGCCAGGGCCACGGCCAGGAACAGCAGCGCCAGGCGGAGCCCGATCGCGTCGCCGCGAGCCGGCGGCCCCGGCGGCGGGCCGCCCTCGTCAGCCATCGCGGGCCAGCCCCAGCCGGTACCCGCCGCCCAGCACGGTCTGCACGATCTGCGGATTCCCCGGGTCAGCCTCGATCTTCCGGCGCAGGTTCTTCACGTGCGAATCGACGGTCCGCTGGTAGCCCTCGAACTCGTACCCGCGGACCCGGTTGATCAGTTCCAGCCGCGAGTACACCCGGCCCGGCACGGTGGCCAGCGCGACCAGGATGCCCCATTCCGTCGGGGTGAGGTCGGCGTGCTCGCCGCGCACCGTGACCTGGCGCTGCGGCTCGTCGATGACCAGCGCGCCGGTTCCGTAGCTGGCCACGCCCTGCCCGGCGGCGGGTGCGCCGCGGCGCAGGATGGCCTGTACCCGGAGGACCAGTTCCCGGGGGCTGAACGGCTTGGTCACGTAGTCGTCGGCGCCCAGCTGCAAGCCGGCGATCCGGTCCTCCTCGGTGACCTTGGCCGTCAGCATCAGGATCGGCGTGCCGCCCGCCGCCCGGAGTTCCCTGGCCACCGTCTCGCCCGCCACATCCGGCAGCCCGAGATCGAGAACCACCAGGTCAGGCGCGGCTGAGCTGGCCATGGTGAGGGCTTCAGCGCCGGACCCGGTGGACAGCACGGTGAACCCGGCCCGTTCCAGGTAGGACCGGACCAGCTCGCGCAGCTTGCGTTCGTCCTCCACCACCAGAACCGTCGCCGCCACCACGCTCACCTGCCTTCCCGCCGGCCGTCCGGCCGCCGCCCGGGCTGGGCCGCCCAGCTTCCATGATCCCGCATGGTGGGACAGCGCCGTGGCGGGTGCCGTAACCGGGTGCCGCGGCGGCGCCGCCGGCCTGTGTCGCGCTGGGTGAACGGGCTGCCGCGCTGGCTGAGCAGGCGGACGCCGATCGCGCTCAGGCCGGCGCCGAACACCAGCCAGGGCGCCAGCACCAGCAGGTCGGTCATGGTCACCGCGCCTCCTCCGGCGTCTGCTGGGCTGGTGCCGCGCTCGGGACCGGGTCAGGCGGCCAGCGGCCGGCCGGTTTCCAGCAGCGACTTCAGGTCGCTGAGGATCCAGGTCCAGCCGGCCAGCCCGCCGTCCCGCCCGGCCACCAGGTCGGCGGTCCGCGGCGCGCCGTCCAGTTCGTGGCTGACGGTCACCGCGGTCACGCCGCCGTCGCTCTCCTCGATCTCCCAGGTCAGCCGGGTGTCCGTCTCGGCCGCGGCCTGGTCGTCGAACAGTACGTGCCAGGTCTGGACGAGCCGGTGCGGGGGATCGACGGCGAGCACCTCGCCGTCGATGATCACGTCGCTGGCGCCGCGCATCCGCATCGGCGCGCTGGCGAAGGCCAGGTAGATGCCGCCCGGGCGCATGTCGTAGTGGACCGCCGCGCGGAAGCCGTACTTCTGTGTCCAGCCCGGCCTGGTCAGCGCGTCCCAGACCTCCTCGGCGGTGGCCCGCAGGAAGATGCGGTGCGTCTGCACGGCCAGCCGGTCCTGGGTAATGGCGGTCATGTCGTCTCCTCCGTCTCGCGGGCGGGCCGCCCTGGTCCGCTCATCGGGGGCGCGGACCAGGGCGACACGATCAGGTAACCAGGGCTCAGTGCAGCGGCCATGCAGCTGATGTGGTGGGCAGATGAAGAACGCGGTGACCTGCCTCCACATCCCGCACACATGCTCTGCACGTCGACTGCACATAGCTGGCTTGTGCTGAAGAGGCAAGGGGGGCGGCAGTGCAGTCGTCCTGAGTAGGTAGCTAGGCGGTGCCCGCGCCTGCGCGGGGCCCGATCCGCGATCCGGCCTGGGGGGAGGCCGGCCTGCGCACCGGGTGGCTGGATGGCCGCGCCGCGCGGTTGGTGGACCGCGCCGCACGGCTCGCGGGCACCGCCAACTCCTGCCCGGACCGCCCACTCAGCTCGCGGGGGCGCAGCGCGGGCAGTACCGCGCCTCAGGGGCCATGGCCAGGTCGGCGGCCGGGATCGGCTGAGCGCAGTGCTCGCAGCGGCCGAAGTGCCCCGCGGCCAGCCGGACCAGGGCTTCCTCGGTGTCGGCCAGGGCCCGGCGGGCGTCCACGGCCCGGCGCAGCAGCCGGCGCAGCTGTCGCCCGCCGGCCTCGACCGCGTCCGGGCCATCGCTGCCCACCGGCGCCGCGGCCCCGTCGTGATAAGCCAGCGACAGCTCAGTTACTTCGAGGAGCCGCGCCCGCCAGCGGGATTCCAGCAGGGTCCGCCAGCGGGGATCTCCGGGGTCAGCTGGCCTGAGGCCGGCCAGCGGCCTGGCTGGGCGATCTGAGTCGACAGGCATGGATGCGCTCCTGGCGTGCAGCGACTGGTGCGGCCGGCCGGGCCGGCCACTCACCGACAGCTAAGCCAGCACCGGTGCAGGCATCGTGCCGGTGATGTGGTGATTCGATGGAGGAACCGGGGCGGCGGGCCGGTCAGCCAGCTGCCAGGCCGAGCGCGTCGGCGCCGGGCAGTTCCCCGGCGAGCTCGGCGAACATCTCGAAGTTCCAGGTCAGCGTGCCTGCTTTCAGGTCCTCGATGACGCCGCGCAGCCAGGCCAGCTCGGCGGCGGTGACAGCTCGCCGGTACTCGTCGTCCATCAGCGTGACCCGGGGCAGCGTGCCCGAGTACTGCGCCAGGTCGCTGTCGATCGCGGCCAGCGTGTCGGTGAGCGCTTGGGCGCGCTGTTCCATGGCCGCCAGCGCATGCTCGGGCCCGAGCAGCATGACGAACGACAGCGCGGCCGGGAACTGGGCGAACTCGTTGCGCGGGGTGGCCACCATGCGGGCCAGCCAGTCATGCGCGGCGATCCGGCCCGCGTCGGTCAGCTGATAGACGGTGCGTTCCGGGTAGCGCTGATCGCGCTCGGTCTGCAGCACGGTGACCAGCCCGGCCTCCTCCAGCCGCCGGATCGTCTTGTACAGGTTGGCCCGCTGGCCGACGTTCACCACCCGGTCCTTGCCCCACAGCTTGATCAGCCGCTGCATCGCGTACGGATGCATCGGCCCGGCGTGCAGCAGGCTCAGCACGGCTACCGCGAGCGGGGAGGGGCGGAACGCGTCGTCCATGCTGCTCAGTCTACTAGTTCCGCGCGCACTAGTGCCGAAGGGAACGCGGCGGGCGTGCGGCGACGTGCCTTGAGGTTGACTGGAAATTAGTTGCCAGGAAACTAGTTAGTATGAGATAGTCATTTGGAAACTAGAAGCTTACGCACTATCTTGATCGACGGAATGAAACAACCGACGAACACCACATGCAGGAGAGAACCCATGTCCACAGCCACAACGTCCAAAGTCCGCACCGCACTGGTCATCGGCGGCGGAATCGCCGGTCCTGTCGCCGCGACCGCCCTGCTCAAGGCCGGTATCCAGGCCACGGTCTACGAGGCCTACCCCACCCTGGCCGAAGGAATCGGCGGTGGCCTGGCCCTGGCCCCCAACGGCCTGGCCGCGCTCGGCATCATCGGCGCCGACGCTGCCGTCCGGGCCCTCGCCACACCGGTCACCGGCACGGTCATGGCAGTCGGCGAGAACACCCGCAGACTGCCCAGCCTGGCGGACGTGGAGCCACTCCAGATCGTCGGCCGCGGCGACCTGCACCGGGTGCTCCACGACCGGGCGGCCGAGGCAGGCGTCCGCTTCGAGTACGGTAAGCGCCTGGTCGGAGCCATCGAAGGCCCGCATTCGGTCACGGCGAAGTTCGACGATGGCGCCGCCGCGACCGCCGACGTCTTGATCGGCGCCGACGGCGTCCGCTCCACCGTCAGAACCCTGATCGATCCGGAAGCCCCCGCCGCGGACTACACCGGACTGCTCAGCCTCCAGGGCTACGTTGACGCCGCCCCCGACCTCGACCCCGAACCTGGCGTCATGACGTTCGCATTCGGCAAGCGTGCCTACTACCTGTTCTGGAAGATGGCCGACGGCCGCGTGACCTGGGGCGCGAACCTGCCGTCGAAGCAGTACATGTCCCTGACCGACGCCCGGGCGATCCCGTCCGGGCAGTGGCTGCGGAGGCTGCGCGAAACGTATGCGGGCGACCTTCCGGGTGAGCTGCTGGCGAACCGCACCACCGCGGAAAACCTCGACATCACCGGAGCGATCCACATCATGCCGCCGGTCCCGCACTGGCACCGCGGCCGCATGGTGCTGGTCGGCGACGCTGTCCACGCGCCGTCCAACAGCACCGGCCAAGGCGCGTCGCTGGCGATCGAGAGCTCGATCCAGCTAGCGCGCTGTCTGCGGGACCTGCCTGATGCGACGTCGGCGTTCAGTGCCTACGAGCGGCTGCGGCGGGAACGGGTGGAGAGGATCACGAAACGGGGCGCCCGGACGAACAGCGCTAAGACGCCCGGACCTGTCGCGCGCAAGGCGATGTATACGCTGATGCCGATCTTCTTCAAGGTGATGAACTTCGAGAAGGTCATGGGCTGGGAGCAGCGGTACCGGATCGACTGGGATGCGCCTGCTATGGACGGGACTTCCGGTGGTGGCTGAGGTTTCCTGATCTCTTCCCGATAGCGGTGCTCCGCTACCGCCAGGCATAGCCTGGACGCAGGCGGAGGGAGGCTCATATGCCCGCCGAGCGAATGCTGCCCAGCACCGAGGCCGCCGACCTGCTGGCGCTGACCCGGGACCTGGCCAGCGCGGAACTGGCCCCGATCGCCAGCGAGTACGAGGCGGCCAGCCGCTTCCCGCGGGACAAGTTCCGGCTGCTTGGCAAGAGCGGGCTGCTCGGGCTGCCCTACCCGGAGCAGTGGGGCGGCAGCGCGCTCAGCTACGAGGTCTACCTTCAGGTGCTGGAAGAGCTGGCCACGGCGTGGATGACGGTCGCGGTCGGGCTGTCCGTGCACACCATGTCCTGCTACCCGCTGGCCGAGTTCGGCACCGATGAGCAGCGCGCGGCGCTGCTGCCCGACCTGCTGGCCGGGGACCTGCTCGGCGGGTACGCGCTGTCCGAGCCGGAGTCCGGCTCGGACGCGGCGGCGCTGCGCACCCGCGCGGTGCGCGACGGCGACGGCTACCTGGTGACCGGGACCAAGGCGTGGATCACTCACGCGGGCGTCGCCGACTTCTACCTGCTGATGGTGCGGACCAGCGAGGAGGACGGCAGCCGGGGATCAGCGCGCTGCTGGCCGACGCGGCCACCCCCGGCCTGGAACCTGGGCCGCTGGAACACAAGATGGGGCTGACCGGCTCGCCCACCGCCCAGCTCCGGCTGGACGGCGCGCGCATCCCGGTCAGCCGCCGGATGGGCGCCGAGGGCGATGGGCTGAAGATCGCCCTCGACGCGCTCAACTCCGGGCGGCTCGGCATCGCCGCCTGCGCGGTCGGGCTGGCCCAGGCCGCGCTGGACGAAGCGGTCCGGTACGCCCAGCAGCGGACCCAGTTCGGCCGGCCGATCATCGACTTCCAGGGGCTGGAGTTCCTGCTCGCCGACATGGCCGCCGGGGTGGAATCGGCCCGGGCCACCTACCTGGAGGCAGCCCGCCGCCGGGACCGCGGCCTGCCGTTCCGCCGCCAGGCGTCCATCGCCAAGCTGGTCGCCACCGACATGGCCATGCAGGTCACCACCGACGCGGTCCAGGTGCTCGGCGGGGCCGGGTACACCCGCGACTTCCCGGTCGAGCGGTACATGCGCGAAGCCAAGGTGCCGCAGATCTTCGAGGGCACCAACC
Source organism: uncultured Actinomycetes bacterium (assembly GCA_963758575.1). Lineage (GTDB taxonomy): Bacteria > Actinomycetota > Actinomycetes > Streptosporangiales > Streptosporangiaceae > RYN-230. The sequence goes on along the minus strand of CAVWWE010000005.1, from coordinate 280,943 downwards.
AGATCCAGCGCATGGTCATCGCCCGGGAACTCCGCAAGATGACCAGCTGACACCGGCTGCCCGGATGCGATCAGCGGGGCACTGGCGTTAAATCTGAAAAGCTATGGTCTGGGCGAGGGGAGCGGTGCGGTGAAGGTGCACATCGACTCCGGGCGCTGCCAGGGGCACGGCCGCTGCTACGACCTGGCCCCGGGCCTGTTCGGCGACGACGACGAGGGCTACGGGCAGGTGCTGGGCAACGGTCTGGTGCCGCCGGGCGAGGAGAAGGCGGCCCGGCTGGCCGTGGCCAACTGCCCGGAACGGGCCATCGACCTGCTCGAGGAGACCTGAGATGGCGGTCGATAACCGGTTCGGCCCGGAGTACCGGGACACGGACGACGAATCGGCCCTGTTCATCCGGAACGAGATCATCACCGGCCCGGTGTCCGACTGGGCCACCGACTTCTCCCATCTCGAGCCGGAGTGGGCCGCCGATCCCTATCCGATCCAGGACGACCTGCGGCAGCGCTGCCCGATCGCGCACACCGGGCGGTTCGGCGGCGGCTGGCTGCCGGTGCGCTACGCCGACGTCGCCGCGATCGCCTACGACACGGACCGGTTCTCCTCGCGCGCCATCATCATGAACAACGCCCGGCCGCCACGGGAGATAGCCCCGATCGGCGGCTCGCCGCCGATCTCGTCCGACCCGCCGTTCCACCACGAGGCACGCAAGCTGCTGCTGCCCGCGTTTACCCGGTCCGCGGTCAGCCGGCTGGAACCAGCCACCCGGGCGTTCTGCGACTCGCTCATCGATGCGTTCGACGGCCGGGACGTGGTGGACGCGGCCCGGGAGTACGCGCAGCACATCCCGGTCCGGGTCATCGCCGACATGCTCGGCTTCCCGCCCGAGGACGGGCCGCAGTTCCGCGAGTTCGTGGCCGACCTGCTGGAAGGCATCAACCTGCCGCCGGACGAGCGCGTCGAGCGGGTGCACCGGCTGTTCCAGTACCTGCTCGCGCAGGTTGACGACCACCTGGCCCGGCCCAGGGACGACCTGACCAGCTACCTGCTCGACGTCGAACTGGGCGGGCACAAGCTCGACCCGGACCACGTGGTCGGCACGATGGCGCTGCTGCTCATCGCGGGCATCGACACCACGTGGAGCGCGATCGGCGCGTCGCTATGGCACCTGGCCTCGGTCCCGGCGGACCGGGCCCGGCTGGTCGCCGAGCCCGGGCTGCTGCCGATCGCGATGGAGGAACTGCTCCGCGCGTACGCGCCGGTCACCATGGCCCGGCTGGTCACCCAGGACATGCACTGGGGCGGCGTGGACATGAAGGCCGACGACTGGATCCTGCTGTCGTTCCCGGCGGCCAACCGGGACCCGGCCCAGTTCGACCGGGCCGGCCAGGTCATCATCGACCGCGAGGTGAACCGGCACGCCGCGTTCGGCCTCGGCATTCACCGCTGCCTCGGCTCGCATCTGGCCCGGATGGAGCTCCGGGTCGCGCTGCAGGCCTGGCTGGCCCGGATCCCGGTGTTCAGCCTGGCCGACCCGGCCGCCGTGACCTGGGCGGCGGGCCAGATCCGCGGGCCGCGCACGCTGCCGCTGCAGATCCGTGACCGATCCTGAGCTGCGCGCGTCGCACGCGGACCGGGACCGGGCCGCCGAGCTGCTCCGGGTGGCGGCGGGCGATGGCCGGCTGACCGCCGACGAACTCGACCAGCGGCTGGAGCGGGCGCTCACCGCGCGCACGGTGGGCGAGCTGGCCGAGCTGAGCCGGGACCTGCCGCCGGCCAGCGATCCTGGCGGGGTGGCCAAGGACACCGTCACGATCGACCGGCAGGGCGGCCGCGACAAGCGGGACGGCCGGTGGCTGGTGCCGCGCCGGCTGGTGGTCCGGGTCGGCTGGGGCCATGTCACGCTCGACTTCACCGAGGCGGTGATCACCCAGCCGGTGCTCGACATCGACCTCGACGTGCGCAGTGGCACGCTGACGCTGCTGACCCGGCCGGGCGTCGTCATCGACGCCGACGACGTGGCCGTGCGCAGCAGCGGCAGCGTCAAGATCCGGGTACCGCCAGACCCGGGTGGGCCCGTGGCACTGCGCATCGTGCTGTCCGGCACGGTGCAGACCGGGCACCTCAGGGCGCGCCAGCGGCGCCGGGCGTCCCGGCGGCGGGCCTAGCCGTGGCCCTGCCCATGCCAGACCGGCTGGCCCTGCCGGAACTGCCGACACTGCGCGGGCCGCAGGTGCTGCTGCGCGCGTTCCGCGGCTCGGACATCGATGACCGGCTGCGTTATCCCATCGACCCGGAAGAAGAGGACGGCTACGGCTCGGCCTGGCGGCGGGAGTGGGACGGCCGCCGCGAGCACACCCGGGAAGGGCTGACCGCGAACCGCGAGCCGGCCCCGGCCGGGGAGTACAGCTGGGCGGTGGAGTACACAGGTGGCTGCATCGGCAATGCCCGGCTGCGGGTGGACGCTGATCAGCATTCGGCCGACTACGCGGTCGGGCTGTTCGTGGCCAGCCTGCGCGGCCGGGGACTGGGGCGCGAGATAACCCGCCTGGTGCTGGGCTGGGCGTTCGGCGAACTGGGCGCGCACCGGGTGCAGCTTGACGTGCTGGCGTTCAACCGGCGGGCCATCAACTGTTACCTGGCCTGCGGGTTCCGTACCGAAGGCACCCAGCGCGAGGCGCAGCTGTACCCGGACGGCTGGCACGACATGATCATGATGGCCGTGCTGCGCTCCGAGTACCCGGGCTAGTCAGTCCCGGACGAGGACCACCCGCGGGCCGGACTCGGCCGAGGCCGGCCACGCGGTGCCCGCGTCGGACAGCGGGAACGTCCGGTACGGCACCTGGACCGAGCCGTCGGCGATCAGTTGCAGATAGCGCGGGATCTGTGCCTTGATCTCGGCCGCGGGCACCGAACCCGCCCCGCTGCCGGAGATGGTCAGCTTCCGGCTGCGCAGCAGCTGCGACGGGACCGCGGCCTCGGCCCCGCCCAGCGCGCCGATCTGGACGTACTTGATGTCCGCGTCATCCTCGCTGAACCCTTGGCGGCCCAGGGCGCGGAACGCGGTCTCGGCCACCGGCCCCCAGACGAAGTCCAGCACCAGGCTGGGCGCGTCGCCGTCCAGGGCCTGGCTCAGCGCCGCGGCGTCGGTGTCCCGGTCGCCGGTCAGCCGCACGGTCTGCGCGCCCGCCGCGGCCGCGCGGTCCAGGCCCGGCTGGCTCCGGCCGCAGCCGACCACCCGGGTCGCGCCGAGTAGCCGGGCGTTCTGTGCGGCCAGGAACCCGGACATCCCGGTCACCCCGGTAATCAGCACGGTGCCGAGCTTGCCGGTCTCGGCCAGCCGCGCGTTCAGCGGCAGCCAGGACGCGATGCCCGGGTTGATGCCGGCCGCGATGGCGGCCGGCTGAGCCCCGTCCGGCAGCGGGAAGCGCATCGCGGCCGGTGACGCGAACCGCTCGGCGAACGTCCCGTTCGGCGGTGCGCCAGCCGAGGTGAACACCAGCGTGCCGTCGGCCATCCGGGCCACCGCGTTGAGCCCGGGGATGGCTGGGAAGACCGCGCCCCGGCCGTAGTGCCGGCCGGTCGCCACCGACCGGGTGAGCTGGTGGATGCCCGCCGCCACCAGGTCCACGATCTCGCTGCCCGGGCCGGCCACCGGCTCGTCGAAGTCGCCGTAGACCGGAACCGAGTCCGCTGAGTGCAGGATCGCTGCCTTCATGTCAATCACGCCTTTCGCCGAGTCTCGCCACCGCCCGGGCCCTCCAGCCCTCCAGCCCTGCCTCGGGCCAACCCAATTTAACGTTGTTAAGTTGACGGTCCCAGTCTTCCTTAACGCTGTTAAACTGTCAACTCGTGGCAGCTGGACTGACCAAGGCGGCGATCGTGCAAGCCGCCCTCGACCTGCTCGACGAGGCGGGCATGGACGGCCTTACCGTGCGTGCCCTGGCCGCCCGGCTGGGGGTGCAGGCCCCGGCGCTGTACTGGCATGTGCGCAACAAGCAGGCGCTGCTGGACGAGATGGCCACGCTGATCTGGCGCCGGGTCGGCGACGCGATGGCCGGGCTGCCGGCCAGCACGCCGTGGCGCGAGGTCATGTCGGTCTATGCCACGGCGATCCGGGCCGAGCTGCTCGGCCACCGGGACGGGGCCAAGGCGTTCAGCGGCACCACGCTCACCGACCCCGGGGTGGTCCGCCGTCAGGAGGTCACCCTGGGCACCCTGACCGGCCAGGGCTTCACCCTGCCGGACGCGGTGCGCGGCCTGCTGCTGATCAACAACTTCACCATCGGCTTCTGCGTCGAGGAGCAGGCGGTCCGCCAGGTGACCGCGTCCGGCGACGACCGGTACAGCAGGCGGGCCGAGCTGATTGGCCCGGACACCGCGCCGCTCGCCGTCGCGGCGGGCGAGGTGATCTTCGGCGACCCGGATACCCGGTTCGGCGAGCTGACCGGGCTGCTGCTGGACGCCATCGGCCGGCTGCGGGGCTGAGCACTCAGCCGCCTACCGCGTGGAACTCGATCCGGTAGACCAGGGTGTCGTCGCCGATCGGGCCTGCGTGCGCGGCCCGGTGGCGCAGCGTCTCCCGGTCCTGCTCGCCGGAGCGCCGGACGTCGGCCGGGGTGACGGCGGCGAACGGCACCAGTTCGATGCTGTCCACCTCGATCTGCCCGGGGCCGACCTGGTACCGGCCGCCCTGCTTCACCCGGGGCCGCTGCCACAGCCGGAACGAGACCGTGATGTCGCCAGACAGCACGCCGTCGCGCAGTTCCGGGCTGAACTCCATGCCCCGATGGTACGGCGGGGCGGAAACTGTCGGCGGGCGTGGGTAGGGTCGAACTAGTCTTCGATTTCCGGTCAGGAGGTGATCCGCGGTGTGCGACGGGGTACCGGTGCCGGGCAGCGTCAGCGACGCGCTGGCCATGCTGGACCGGGCGCTGGATTACCTGAACACCGCGGATGTGGCGTCCTTACCGGTTGACACTCAGGCCCAGGCGCTGCGGGCGCTGGAGACAGCCGAGGCTAAGCACACCACGGCCCGGGCCGCGCTGCTGTCCGCGTTCACTGCCGGTGGCGGGCCGGAGGCGGATGGGCACGGTGCGTCCCGGGTGTGGCTGCGCTGGCAGACCCGAATCACCAAGGGCGCGGCCGCTGGCGCGGTGGCCTGGATGCGTCGGCTGGCCGCCCATCCGGTCATCGAACGGGCGCTGGCCCGCGGCGAGATCTCGGCGTCCTGGGCGCGGGAGCTGTGCGCCTGGACGGACCGGCTGCCCGCCAGCGTGCGGGACGACGCCGACCAGCTGTTGTGCCAGGCCGCCGCCGGCGGCGCGGACCTGGACGACTTAGGCCGCCTGGCCGAAGCCATCTACCAGCGGACCCGCGGCCCGGACGATGACGGCGACGAGGACGGGTTCGGCGACCGGAACTTCCACCTGGGCATCACGTTCAGCGGGGCGGGCCGGGCGCAGGGCGACCTGACGGCGGGCTGCGCCGCCGCGCTGTCCGCGGTGCTGGACGCATTGGGAAGAAGGCCGGGCCGGAGGACACCCGGACTGCCGCGCAGCGCCGCCACGACGCGCTGGAGGACGCCTGCCGGCGGCTCATCGCCACCGGCACGCTGCCCGCCCGCGGCGGCCAGCCCACCCAGATCCAGGTCCACCTGGGGCTGGCCGAACTACGAAACCTGCCCGGCGCGGCCACCGCCGAACAGGCCTGGCTGACCGCGAAGACCGGGAACCGCGGGGCTGGCCAGCGGCCCCGCGGCAGGCTGGCTGGCTCACCGGCGCCGAAGCCCAGGCCGCGGCCTGCGACGCGACCGTCGTGCCGGTCGTCACCGGCCAGATCGAGCTGGACGGCGCTGGGCCGGCTCACCGGCGCCTCGTGGCCGCACACGGCCTGGCTCCCCTGGCCCGTCACCCCTCTCATCTCACCCGGCCCGGCCCACTCCCGGCCAGCCCAGCCCGCTGTGCGGGTGCCGGCTCGCCCGGCCGGCTCGCCCACCGGCCCGGCCGGGCCGCTGCTGCGCCCGGCCAGTGAAGCGGGAAGGGGAGCTGGGCGGGAGCGGCTGGCCCGGGCCCTGCTCGGGCTGGCCATTGACGCGCTGTCCGGGCCGGGTGGGCTGGCCGCCGCGCTGCGCACCGGCCTGGCCGGCACCGAGCTATCGCTGGCCACCCCGCTCACCTCGATCAGCCTGCCGCTGGACATCGGCGCAGGCAGCGAAGCCATCCCGGCCCACCTGCGCCGCGCGGTCACCCTGCGCCACCCGCACTGCGCCTTCCCCGGCTGCTCCCAGCCCGCCAGCGTGTGCGACGTGCACCACCTGATACCCCGGTCGGCAGGCGGCGCCACCGCCCTGCCCAACCTGGTGCCGCTGTGCCGGTTCCACCACCTGATCGCCATCCACCACTGGGGCTGGACCCTGCGCCTCAACCCCGACGCCACCACCACCGCCACCAGCCCGGACGGCCGCCGTGTCTGGCACAGCCACAGCCCACCCGGCCGGGCCGCCTAGGTCAGATTTGCCCCCGTGTTGCGCGATCTGCCGGGGCTGACAAGATGTGCCCATGACGGGAGAGCCTGACCCGGACCGCCAGCCAGAGCTGCGCGCCTCACACGACGACCGGGAGCGCGCCGCCGAGGTCATCCGGATCGCGGCGGGCGATGGGCGGCTGACCGCGGACGAACTGGATGAGCGGCTGGAGAAGGCGCTGACCGCGCGGACCACCGGTGAGCTGGCCGTGCTCACCGCTGACCTGCCCGCGGTGCCGGGCGCGGCGATCGCGCAGCCCAAGGACCTGGTCGAGATCAAGTGCATGGGCGGGAACGCCGGCCGCCGTGGCGACTGGGTGGTGCCGCGGCGGATGGAGATCACCGCCACCGGCGGCAACGTGAAGCTCGACTTCACCGAGGCGGTCATCACCGGGCCCACGCTGCACATCGACGCCACCGTGCGCGGCGGGAACCTCATCCTGGTGACCCGGCCCGGCCTCGAAGTGGACACCGACGGCGTGACGATGATCGGCGGCAACGTGCGGACCCGCCCGCCGCGCGGCCCGAAGCAGCCGGTGATCCTGCGGGTTGAGCTGGCCGCCCAGGCCTGGGGCGGCAACGTGGTGGTGCGGCCGCCGCGGCGGACCCTGTGGCAGTGGCTGCTGCGCCGGCCCTGACAGGATGGCGGCATGGCCTGGATCGATCTCGATGGCGCGGTCAACGTACGCGATCTGGGTGGCCTGCCCACTGAGGACGGCGGCAAGACCCTGGTCGGCCGGCTGCTGCGCGGCGACAACCTGCAGGACCTGTCGCCGGCTGACATCGCCCGGCTGACCGGCGGCATCGGCCTGACCACGGTCGTCGATCTGCGCAGCACGGCCGAACTGCGGGCCGAGGGGCCGGCCCCGCTGGACGCGGTGCCGGGCGTGCGGCACGTGCACTGCCCGGTGCTGCCCGAGCAGGGCACCGCCACCGACGTGGTGGCCGACGTGCTGCTGACCAGGGACGACGCCGACCGGTCCCGCTACCCGGCCGACCCGCGAGCCGGTCACTATCTGGGCTATCTGGACGACCGCCCGGAACAGGTGGCCGCCGCGGTGCGCGCCGTGGCCACCGCGCCGGGTGCCGCCCTGGTGCACTGCGCGGCGGGCAAGGACCGGACCGGGGTGGTGGTCGCGCTCGCACTCAGCGCCGTCGGGGTCCGCCCGGACGCAGTGGCGGGCGACTACGCCGCCACCGGGGAGCGGCTCGAACTGCTGCTGGACCGGCTGCGCCGGTCGCCGACCTACGAACGCGACGTGAATAGCAAGCCGGCCGGGTCGCACCAGCCGCAAGCCAGCACCATGGCCGCGTTCCTGGATCAGCTCACCGCGCGCTACGGCGGGGCGACCGCGTGGCTGGCCGGGCACGGCTTCGGCGCGGACGACCTGGGCCGGCTGCACGCCAAGCTGCGCTCGGCTACCTGAGCAGCTCCCGGGCGATGACCAGTTGCTGGATCTGGCTGGTGCCCTCGTAGATGCGGAACAGCCGGACGTCGCGGTACAGCCGTTCGGCCGGCACGCCGCGGATGTACCCGGAGCCGCCGTGGATCTGCACGGCCCGGTCCGCGATCCGGCCGACGGCCTCGCTGGCGAAGTACTTGGCCGCCGATGGGGCGAGCCGCCGGTCGGTGCCCGCCTCGTACTGGGCGGCGGCATCCAGCACCAGGGCCCGGGCCGCCATGTACTCGGTCTGCGAGTCCGCCAGCATGGCCTGGACCAGCTGGTACTCGGCGATCGGGTGACCGCCCTGGGAGCGCTGCCGGGCGTAGCTGACGCTCTCCTCGATCAGCCGGGCCGCGACCCCCACGCAGACCCCCGCGATGGTCAGCCGCCCGTGCGCCAGGCTGCGCATGGCCGTGCTGTAACCAGCCTGGGCCGCCTGCCCGACCAGGGCGTCAGCAGGCAGCTGGACGGCGGTGAACGCGACATCGGCGGTCCACGCGCCGGCCTGGCCCATCTTGTGATCCCGGGGCGCCACCACGACCCCCGGGGTGGCGGCCGGCACGATGAACACCCCGATGCCCTTGCCGGGCGGGGCTTCCGGGTCGGTCCGGGCGAAGACCAGGAACATGTCGGCCGCCGGGGCGTTGGTGATGTACCGCTTGAGCCCGTCGATGACCCAGCCCCCGCCCGCCTCCCCATTCCCGCCTTCCCCCTCGTCCGGCACGCGGCGGGCCGTGGTGCTGAGCCGGCTCGGGTCGAGCTGGCGTCCGGCTCGGTCAGCGCGAACGACGCGACCACCTCGCCGGACGCCAGCTGGGGCAGCCACTGCTTGCGCTGCTCGGCGGTACCCGCCGCCACCAGCACCTGGCCGGCGATCCCGTTGTTGGTGCCGAACAGCGACCGGAACGCGGGGCTGGCGTAGCCGAGCTCGATGGCCACCCGGACTTGCTGGGTCACCGACAGGCCGAGCCCGCCGTACTCGGCCGGCAGCGCGTAGCCGTACAGGCCCATCTCCTTGGCCTGGGTGATCAGCCGGGCCGGGATCTCATCGGTCTCGTCGATGCCGGCCTCGGCCGGCAGCACCTCACGCCGGACGAACCCGCGCAGCAGGCTGAGCAGCTCGTCGAAGTCGGTCTGGTTCACCATGCGCCCAGTGTCACATCCTCCGGCCCGGCCGGTAAGCCAGTGAGCCGGCCGGTAAGCCAGTGAGACAGCAGCTAATTCTCAGCGAGCACACAGAACCGTGGGCGATACTAGAAGGGAACCGGCAAGCTACAGGGGTGCGCGGCTAGATGCGCGGCGGGCCAGGTTTCGTCCAGTCCTGCTGGGTACCTAGCGCGAGCCCTCTTGGCGAATCGGATCTCGGCTAGGAGGTCGACGACAATGGCCGTCGTCAGCTGCCCCGTGACTACGCTTCGGGGTGTGCCGGTGATAACGGCACCCCGGGAAATCGACATGGCCAGCGCCGAGCTGCTGCGGGCCGGGCTGGCGGAGACCGCCGCCCGCGGGCACGCCACGATCGTGGTCGATCTGTCCGGTACCCGGTTCTGCGACTCGGCCGGGCTGCACGTGCTGATCCGCGCGCACCGGGCCGCGGTCGCCGAGGGCGGCGAGCTGCGGCTGGTCATCGGCGCCCCGGGGGTGCTGCGCATCTTCGCCATCACCGGGGTGGACCGGGTAATGCCCAGGTTCGCCGACCGGGCCGCGGCGGTAGCCCCGCTGCCCGCGGTGGCTATCGATCCGGTCTGGCTGTCCTGGCCGCGGATCGTGCCCGCCGCCTGACCGGCGCGGTCAGGCGCGGTCAGGCGCGGTCAGGCGCGCCGCGGGAACTGGCCGAAGTCCGGTGCCCGCTTGGCCTTGAACGCCTCCCGGCCCTCGCGCGCCTCGGGGGTGCCGTAGAACATCAGGTTCGCGTCGTGGGCGAGCTGCTGGATACCCGCATAGCCGTCCTCGGCGGCATGGAAGCTGGCCTTCATCAGGCGCAGCGCGAACGGGGAGAGCGCGAGCATCTCGCGGCACCAGGCCACCGTCTCCCGCTCCAGGTCGGCCAGCGGGACGACCCGGTTAACCAGGCCCATGTCCAGCGCCGCCTGGGCGTCGTAGCGGCGGCACAGGAACCAGATCTCCTTGGCCTTCTTCATGCCCACCAGCTGGGCCAGCGAGCTGGCCCCGAACCCGCCGTCGAACGAGCCGACCCGGGGACCGACCTGGCCGAACGTCGCGTTGTCCGCGGCGATCGTCAGGTCGCACACCACGTGCAGCACGTGCCCGCCGCCGATGGCCCAGCCGGCCACCATGGCCACGATCGGCTTGGGGCAGCGGCGCATCTGCACATGCAGGTCGGTGACGTGGAACCGGCCGGTGGAGTTGGGGTCGGTCTGGTAGCCGGTGTCGCCACGGACCCGCTGATCACCGCCCGAGCAGAACGCCTTGCCGCCCTCGCCGGTGAGGATGATGACGCCGACCGACTCGTCCTCCCGGGCCACGGTGAGCGCGTCGGAGATCTCGATCAGCGTCTGCGGCCGGAAGGCGTTGTGCACCTCCGGGCGGCAAATGGTGATCTTGGCGATGCCGTCGCTGGTGGTCTCGTACCGGATGTCGGTGTAGGTGCCTGACGCGTGCCAGGCGATCTCGGTGCTGGTGTCAGTCATGGGGCCATTCTGCGTTAGTCCTTGCGGGCCACGCCGACCAGGTTGCCGGACCGGCCGGGGTCCCCGGGGACGTCGGCCGGTGCGTCGGGCCGCCACAGCGGCACGAACACCACGCCCGGGTTGACCACCTGGAAGCCGTCGAAGAAGCGCTCGATCTCGGCCCGCGAGCGCAGGTGGATGGAGGTCGCGACGCTGCGGTTGTACATCTTCTCGAACGCCTCGTTGCGCGCGGTGCGGCCCTCGCTGGTGACCTGGCCCAGGACGAGATAGCTGCCCGGGGCCAGCGCGTCGCGCAGCGTGCCGACCAGCCGCCACGGGTCCTCCGCGCTGGCGATGAAGTGCAGCACCGCGACCAGCAGCAGCCCGGCCGGCTGGCTGAAGTCGATGACCCGGCCGACCTCCGGGCTGGCCAGGATCTTCTCCGGGTCGCGCAGGTCCGCCTCGAGCACCGCGACGTCCGGCTGGCCGGCCACGATCGCCTTGCTGTGCGCGATGGCCACCGGGTCCACGTCCACGTAGGCCACCCGGGCACCCGGGGCCGCGGACTGGGCCACCTCGTGCACGTTGTGTTCGGTCGGGATGCCGGAGCCGATGTCGAGGAACTGGGTGATGCCGTTCGCGGCCAGCAACCGCACCGCCCGGCCGAGGAACGCCCGGTTGGCCCGGGCGAACATCCCGGCGGCCGGGTCGAGCGCGGTGATGGCCCGGCCCGCGTCCTGGTCGGCCAGAAAGTTGTGGCTGCCGCCGAGCAGATAGTCGTACACCCGGGCGGCGTTGGCCCGCTGGGTGTCCACCCCTGGGGGCGCCCAGCCCGGCAGGTCAGTCATCATGGCTCCTATCCTGAGGGGGTGCAGCCCGGCCGGGCAGCGGAATCACCAGCGCCGCAAAGCCTGGATTGTGAGCGGAAATACGGTACATTTCGTGGTTGCACGATATCGCAGGGTAGGGCATTGATGGCCTGGACCCGCGCTGCCCGCGGGCAGGTGCCCGCGGCGAATGGGCCCGGAATAGGTGGCTGCGCGACCATCGCGCTCGCCGCCAGGATTGGTGCAGATGCAGTGCGGTCACAGATAGCCGGGGACGACGGCCCCACCCGGGCGGCCGACCCGGCCGGTGTCGCGGCGTTCACCCTGGATTCGTCCGGCGCGGTGGCGTCCTGGTCGGTGACTGCTGAGCAGCTGTTCGGCCGGGCCGCGGACGAGGTCACCGGGCGGGACATCTGGCCACTGCTGCTGGCCCGGGCGGAACACCAGGACCGGATCCGGCGCGGGCTGGCCGAGGCGGCCGCTGGCCGGGCCTGGTCCGGCTCGGTGACGCTGGCCCCGGACTGCGGCGGCGGCACGCTGGCCGTGCACTGCGAGCCGCTGGCCGGACCTGGCGACGGCACGCTGGTGATCGCGCAGCGGGCCGCGCCGCCCCACCCGGACCTGCTCCGCGAGGCGGTGGCCCAGGTCGGCACCACGCTGGACCTGACCCGGACCGCGCGCGAGGTCACCGAGGTGGTGGTGCCCCGGTTCGCCGACGCGGCCGCGGTCTTCGTGCTGGAACGGCTGCTCACCGCTGAAGAGCCGATGCTGGACGAGGCGACCTCGTCCGCGCTGGTGCGCCGGCTGGCGGCCCGGCTGGCCGGCCAGCCCGCAGCCGTCACCGACAACCTGCTGCGCCCCGGCGAGGCATTCCTGTTCGGCGCCGAATCGCCCAGCTACCGGGCGATGAGCACGGGCAGCCCGGTGGTCACCGGCTACCTCGACCGGGAGACCGCGGACCGGCTGGCCCGCCGTCCCGGCGGCCGGGAGCCCGACGCCAGCTACACCTCGTTCCTGTCCGTGCCGCTGATCGCCCGCGGCGTGGTGCTGGGCTGCGTCACGTTCGCCCGGGTGGTCGGCCGGGACGGCTTTACCGAAGCGGACACCGAGGTAGCCGCGGAACTGGCCGCGCACGCCGCGGTGTGCATCGACAACGCCCGGCTCTATCACCGGGAACGCCGGGTCGCGTTCGTGCTGCAGCAGGGCCTGGTGCCCGAGGAGCCCCGGGTCCCGGAAGGGCTGGAGGTGGCGGCCCGGTACCTGCCGGTCGGCACCAGCATGGTCGGCGGGGACTGGCACGACATCGTCGCGCTGCCCGGCGGCCGGACCGCGCTGATCATAGGCGATGCGATGGGCCACGGGCCGGAGGCGGCCGCGGTCATGGTCCAGCTGCGCACCGCGGCGCACGCCCTGGCCGACCTGGAACTGCCGCCCGAGGAGGTGCTGCGCCGGCTGGACCGGATGGCCGCGGCCATGTCCGGCACGCCGTACGCCACCTGCCTGTACGCCGTGCTCGACCCGGCCGGCAGCTCCTGCCTGGTGGCCAAGGCCGGGCACCCGCCGCCCGTGCTGGCCCTGCCGGACGGCCGCACCGAGCTGCCCGACCTGCCCGCCGGGCTGCCGCTTGGCCTGGCGGCCGGCTCGTTCGAGACGGTCCGGATCGACCTGCCGCCGGGCGCGGTGCTCGCGCTGTACACCGATGGCCTGGTGGAGAGCCGCACCCGGCCGCTCGAAGACGGCCTGAGCGCGCTGCGCGACACGCTCGGCGACGCCCTGGCCAAGCCGGGCGCCTCGCTGGACGGCGCATGCGAGGAGATCATCCAGGCGCTGCGGCAGCGCGGCGAGGACGATCTCACCCTGCTGCTGGCGCGCATCCGCTGATCCGCCCCGGTTAGCCAGCCGGTCAGCTCGCCGGTTAGCCAGCCGGCCGCCTGATCTGGTTCCCTGCTAGGCATGACTTCGCTCGCATCGGTGGATGCCGTCCAGCCCCCAACCTGGTTCACCGCGGCGCTCGGCACCGCGGCCGAGGCAGGCATTACCGAGGTCGCCGGGGCCAGCATCGCCTACCGCGCCTGGGGGCAGCGTGGCCAGGGCGGCATCGTGCTGGTGCACGGCGGCGCGGCGCACGCCCGCTGGTGGGACCACATCGCCCCGCTGCTGGCGGGCGGGCACCGGGTGGCCGCGCTCGACCTGTCCGGGCATGGCGACAGCGGGCGCCGGGACAGCTACCGGCTGGATATCTGGGCTGAGGAGGTGCTGGCCGTCGCGGCGGACGCGGGCATGGCCGGCCCGCCGGTGGTGATCGGGCACAGCATGGGTGGCTTCGTAGCGCTGCGCGCGGCGGGCCGCTATGGCGCCCAGCTGGCCGGCGTGGTGGCCGTCGACTCGCCAGTGCGGGACATCACGCCGGAGGAACGCGCCGCCCGGGACCAGCGTGCGTTCGGGCCGCTCCGGGTCTACCCGACCCGGGAGGCGGCCATCGCCCGGTTCCGCCCCATCCCGGACCAGCCGGTGCTGCCGTACATCGCCGGGCACGTGGCGGCCACCTCCATCCACGCCGTGCCTGGCGGCTGGAGCTGGAAGTTCGACCCGCGCATCTTCGCCCGGCACCAGCTCGTCCCGGACCTGCTCACCCGGCTGGACTGCCGGGTCGCGCTATTCCGCGCCGAGTACGGCCTGGTGTCCGCGCAGATGAGCGAGGTGATGTACGACCGGCTCGGCCTGGCTGGCCCCGGTCATCGAGATCCCGGCGGCAGCGCACCACGTGATGATGGACCAGCCCATCGCGCTGGTCACCGCGATCCGCACGCTGCTGTCCGACTGGGATCACTCGCTGCCCGCCGCGCCGCGCCCGGCCGCGGGCTAGCCGCCCAGGTCGCGGCAATAATGGCCGGATGCCGCCGGTGATCAGGTACTGCGCCACGCCAGCGGGCCGCGTCGCCTACTCGCTGGCCGGCAGCGGCCCGCCGTTGCTGTGCGATGCGGGCTGGGTCACCCACCTCGGCCGGCAGCTGGAGCTGTTCGGGTTCGGCCCGTTCCTGGCCGGGCTGGCCCAGCGGCACACCGTGATCCGCTACGACAAGCCCGGCTGCGGGCTGTCCGCCCAGCCCGGGGCCGACCTGTCCTTCGAGGCTCAGCTGGCGGCGGCGCTGGCCGTCGCCGACGCGGCCGGGGCCAGCCGGTTCAGCCTGTTCGGCGCCTCACAGGGCGGCCAGGTCGCGGCCGCGATCGCCGCCCAGCACCCGGACCGGGTCGCGGACCTCATGCTGTACGGCACCTGCGCGAACGGCGCCGACCTGGCTCCGGCCGAGGTCCGCGACTCGCTGGCCGCCCTGGTCCGGGCGCACTGGGGGCTCGGCTCGAAGGTGCTGGCCGGCATCTTCATCCCCGGGCCCAGCACCGCCGAGGTGGACGCGTTCACCCAGGCGCAGCGGGCCTGCGCGCCGGCCGGGGTGGCCGCGGACATGCTGGACGTCTATTACCGCACCGACGTGCGGGCGCTGCTGCCCCAGGTCCGGGCGCGCACCGTGGTGCTGCACCGCGAGGCCGACCCGGCCACCGGGTTCCAGCTCGGCCAGGAGGTGGCCGCGCTCATCCCGGGGGCGGCGCTCGTCCCGCTGCCCGGCGCCAGCCACCTCTTCTACCACGGGCGCTGGGCCGAGGTGCTGGCCGCGATGCTCGGCTTCCTCGACGCGGCGGCCAGTCCGGGGCCCCGGCTCACCACCCGCGAACTGCAGGTGGCCGGGCTGATCGCGGACGGCCTGACCAACCACGCGATCGCCAGCCGGCTGGGCATCGCGCCGCGTACCGCGGAAGCCCATGTGGAGAACATCCGGCGCAAACTCCAGGTCCGGTCCCGGGCCCAGATCGCGGCCTGGGTCACCGAGCAGCGGCTGCGCGGCTAGCGAGCAGCGGCTGCGCGGCTAGGTAGTTCACCCGGTCACCCCGCCACCCGGCGGCCCGGCCGGGCCGGACCGCGCCCCGCGCCTCGGCTGTTCACCCGATAGCCCGGCTGGGTGGCCGGTCCTTAGCGTCGGGCTATGACCGTGACCAGTAAGACCACCGCACCGCACGGTGGGCAGTGGCGGGGACTGGCGTTCAAGAGGAAAGGTCTGCCCGTGCTGGGCTATGCGCTGGCCTGCTACCTGTGCATGCTCGCGGTGCTGGGCTACGGAGCCGCCTTTTTCGCCGACCGCGGCGTGCCCACCAGCATCGACGGGCCAGCGCGGGGCGGCTGGCCTGGCGCGGCCGTCATCGACCTGGCGCTGCTCGGCCTGTTCGCGGTGCAGCACACGGTGATGGCCCGGCCCGGCTTCAAGCGGCGCTGGGCCAGGCGGCTGCCCGCGGCGGCGGAGCGGGCCACGTTCGTGCTGGCCGCCAGCCTGGCGCTGGCCCTGCTGTACTGGCAGTGGCGGCCACTGCGCCCGGAGCTGTGGCGGCTCACCGGGCCGGGCGCGCCCGCGCTGCTCGCGGTGCAGGCTTCCGGCTGGCTGCTCGCGCTCGGGTCCACGTTCCTGATCAGCCACACCGACCTGTTCGGGCTGCGGCAGGCCTGGCGGCCGGCGCGCGGCGCCCGGTACACGCCACCGCCGTTCACCGAGCGCGGCTGGTACCGCTGGGTGCGCCATCCGCTGATGACCGGGTTCCTGATCGTGTTCTGGGTGACGCCGGTGCTGACCGCCGGGCACCTGCTGTTCTGCGTCGCGGCGACCGGCTACATCCTGACCGGCATCGGGTTCGAAGAGCGCGACCTGCGGCGTGAGCTCGGCCCGGCCTACGCCAGCTACGCGGCCCGGGTGCCCGCGCTCATTCCGGGCTGCCGCCGCCGGCGCCGGTAACTGTCGGACCCGCCGCGCACAATGGGGCCATGCCGCTGCAGAACCGGGTCACCCCCACCGGCGAGATCGTCGCCGACCCGGCGCACGGGCTGATCATGGGTAACCGCGGCTGCCTGCATGGCCCGGACCGCCGGCTCGGGGCCAGCCGGTGGCGGTCGGCCGCCTGGATCTGCTGCGTGCTGGACTGGCGCGGGCGGCGCCGCGACCCGATGCCGCCGGGCCGGTGGACCGCGCTGTTCTTCCTGGACGAGGCGACCGCGCTGGCCGCCGGGCACCGGCCGTGCGCGTACTGCCGCCGGGCCGACTACTCGCGTTTCGCCGACGCGTGGCGGGTGGCCCAGCGGCTGCCCAGCCGGCCCGGGGCCCGGGACATGGACCAGATCCTGCACCGGGAACGGCTGGACCAGGACCGGCGGAAGCGCACTTACCGCGCGCCGCCCAGCCAGCTGCCAGACGGGGTGCTGATCCGGGCCGGCGGCACGATCGGCCTGCTGGCCGGGGGGCAGCTGCGGCCGTGGTCGTCCCAGGGCTACGCCGGGCCGGCCGCGGGCGGCCTGCCGGACGTGGCGGACGTGCTGACCCCGCCGTTAACGGTGGCCGTCATCGCGGCCGGCTACCGGCCCATGCTTCATCCCAGTGCGGCAGCATAGGGAGGTGATCGGACGGCTGCACCACGTGATCTTTGACTGCCCAGATCCGGCCGGGCTGGCCGCGTTCTACTCGGCGCTGCTCGGCCTGCCGGTGACCTATCAGGAGGACGACTTCGCGGTCGTCTCGGTGAACGACACCACCTCCGGCATCGCGTTCCAGCGGGTCGCCGACTACCACCCGCCGCGGTGGCCGGACCCGGCTCACCCGCAGCAGCTGCACTTCGACGTCATGGTGGACGACGTGGCCGCGGCCGCGCCCCAGGTGCTGGCGCTGGGTGCCCGGCAGCTCGGCGGCGACCCTGGGTCACCGGTGTACGCCGACCCGGCCGGGCACCCGTTCTGCCTGATTTCCCGGCCACGCTGGGCGCCGCCGATCGGGACGCCCGCCTGACCGCGCCCGCGAGCTTGACCGTCCCCGCGAGCTTGACCTTGCCCTCGGGGTAAGCCACACGGTGGGAGCCATGTCAATCAGAGCCGTCGTCTTCGACATCGGTGGCGTCCTGGAGCTCACCGAGCCAGGCAGCCTGGAACGGATCTGGGAGCCCAGGCTCGGCCTCGGCCCGGGGGAGCTGGGTGCCCGGCTGGCCGGGGTGGCCGCGGCCGGTGCGGTGGGGGCCATCTCCGAGCAGCAGGCCGGCCAGCGCATCGCGGAGATCCTCGGCCTGGACGCCAGCCAGTTGCGCGTGTTCCTGGCCGACCTGTGGACCGAGTACCTGGGCAGGCTGAACACCGGGCTGGCCAGCTACTTCGCCAGCCTGCGGCCGCGCTACCGGACCGGCATCATCAGCAACAGCTTCGTCGGCGCCCGGCAGCGCGAGCAGCAGTGCTACGGGTTCGGGGACATGAC
The DNA here is from genome assembly GCA_963758575.1 of uncultured Actinomycetes bacterium. Taxonomy (GTDB): domain Bacteria; phylum Actinomycetota; class Actinomycetes; order Streptosporangiales; family Streptosporangiaceae; genus RYN-230. The sequence goes on along the minus strand of CAVWWE010000005.1, from coordinate 263,181 downwards.
CGACCTGATCGTGTACTCGCATGAAGCGGGCATGTCCAAGCCGGACCCGCGGATCTACCAGCTGGCCTGCGACGGCCTGGGCGTGCCCGCGGCGGACACGGTGTTCCTCGACGACGTGCCGGAGAACGTGACCGCCGCCCGGCAGGCCGGTATGCATGGGGTGCTGTTCACCGGCACCGGGCAGGCCATCGCCGACATCCAGGCGCTGCTGGAGGACTAGCGGCCCCGCTTACCGCACCGGCTTACCGCACCGGCTTACCGCACCGGCTTACCGCACGCGCTTACTGCACGCGCTTACTGCACGCGCTTACTGCACGCGCTTACTGCACGGGGGCCGGGGACGAGTACCTGCTGTCGAACAGCAGCAGCCAGGCCATGTTGAAGCCGAGGAACACCAGCAGGACGAGCAGCACCGCCTCCGTGCGCAGCACATCCAGCCCGCCCACCACGGCCAGCGCGCCGATCAGCAGGTACAGCGCGACCGCCGCCAGGTAGCCGGCCAGGCCGAGCTGATCGGCGGCCGGCGCCTCCGGCAGGCGGCCGGCCCGGTCCGCCATGCTGCGCGCCGGAAGCCCGCTGACCAGGGTCAGCACCGCGGCGCCGGACAGCGCGATGACCGCGAACGACACCCGCCAGAACACCGGGTCGGCCGGATCGACCAGGGCCAGCAGGCTCATCATCCCGGGCAGCACGAAGTGCAGCGCGACGCCGTACGAGCGCCGCCGGTGCGGGGCGCTGCCCTGCCATTCCCGCAGCCGGATCTGCACCACGACCAGCCACAGCCCGAGAAGCGCGAAACAGGCTGGTGAAAAAGCCCCATAAAAGCCGCTCAGCATGACATTCTCCCTCCCCGGCCTGGGCATTGAGTCGCTATCCAGGCCGCCACCGCCCTGGCCATAATGGAACAGTTGCCCGGCCCGCGCCACTAGTCATGGCCACCACCTTTTCCTGACCCGCATTCCGCCCGGTTCAGCCGATTAGCGTCTCTTTCGGGCGTACCACGCAAAATTCGTTTCCTTCCGGGTCGGCCAGCACGGTCCACGACTCCTGGCCGGTCTGCCCGATGTCCACCCGGCGCGCACCGAGCGCGAGCAGCCGCTCGATCTCCGCGTCCCGGTCCGCCGCGCTGGTGGTCAGGTCCAGATGAACCCGGTTCTTCACCGTCTTCACGTCGGTCACCGGCATGAAGCAGATGCCCACCGGCGCGGTCACCTCCGGCCCGATGACGATCTCCTGATCCCGCTCGGACAGCACCCGCCAGCCGAGCGCCTGGGTCCAGAACCGGGCCAGCCCGGGCAGGTCGCGGGTGTCGATGACAATGTGATGCAGTCGCAATGGCATGCGGCCAGTATCCGGGGTGCGGGAGCGGCCCGTGGGCAACTAGGTTGGCAGCCATGGCACGCCTGATCCAGGCCGCGGACGGCCGGACCCTGGCCGTCGAGGAGTACGGCGACCCCAGCGGCCGGCCGGTGCTGGTGCACAACGGCACGCCCAACTCCCGTTTCCTGTACCAGCATGTGGTGGCCGACGGAGCCGCGCACGGGCTGCGGCTGATCGGCTATGACCGGCCCGGTTACGGCGGCTCGTCACCGCAGCCGGGCCGGACGGTCGCGGACTGCGCCGCGGACGCGCGGGCGATCTGCGCCGCGCTCGGCGCGGACCGGGTGGCGATGTGGGGCATCTCGGGTGGCGGGCCGCACGTGCTGGCCTGCGCGGCGCTGCTGCCCGACCTGGTCGTGGCGGCCGCGTCGCTGGCCTCGCTGGCCCCCTACGGCGCGGACGGGCTGGACTGGTACGCCGGGATGGGCCAGGAGAACGCCGACGACTTCCGACGGTACTTCACCGACCCGCAGGCGGCCCGGGAGAAGATGGCCAAGGACACCGCGGAGGCAATGGACGAAACGCCGGAGGACGTGGCCAAGGGCCTGCAGACCCTGCTGACACCGACCGACGCGGCCGTGCTCACTGGCGAACTGGCCGAGTACCTGGTCTGGTCCACCAAACAGGGCCTGGCCCCAGGGGATGAGGGCTGGTGGGAGGACTCGGTGGCGTTCGCCGGGCCGTGGGGCTTCGAGCTGGCCCAGATATCCGTCCCGGTGCTGCTGCTGCAGGGCCGCGAGGACCTGTTCGTGCCATTCGGGCACGGTGAGTGGCTGGCCCGGCACATCCCCGGGGTGACCGCCCGGCTGCTCGACCACGACGGCCACCTCACCCTGCTGGAGCGCCGCATCGGGGAAGTGCACGACTGGCTGTCCACTTTTTTCTGAACCTTTTTTCTGAACGCCAGTGCCTGCTTACTGGCGGCCGCGCCGCCAGCGCGGTTTGCGCTTCTCCAGGAACGCGTGCGTCCACTCCCGGGCGTCCGGCAGCTGGCTGGTCGCGGCCATCACCTCCATCGCGTAGGCGTACGCCTTCGGCTGGTCCAGGTCGACCTGCGCGTACAGGGCCTGCTTGCCGATGCCCTTGCTCTCGGCCGAGCCCCGGGTGACCCGGTCCAGCAGGTCCTGTACCGCGGTGTCCAGTTGCGCGGCCGGCACCACCGCGTTGACCAGCCCCCAGTCCAGCGCGGTCCGCGCGTCGATGACGTCACCGGACAGGGCCAGCTCCATGGCCCGCTTCCGGCCCACGTTGCGGGCCACCGCCACCATCGGCGTGTGGCAGAACCAGCCGCCCTTGCCGCCGGGCGTGGCGAACCCGGCGTCCTCGCTGGCCACCGCCAGGTCGGTGCTGGCCACCAGCTGGCAGCCGGCCGCGGTGGCCAGCCCGTGCACCCGGGCCACCACCGGCTGCGGGATCTGCTGCATGACCGTCATCAGCTCGGTGCAGGTGGCCAGCAGCGCGCGGACCTCGGACAGGCTGGCGTCGGCCACCTCGGCCAGGTCATGCCCGGAGCTGAACACCGGGCCGTTCCCGGCCAGCACCACGCCCAGCGCGGTGCTGTCCCCGATCTCCCGGAACGCCCTGATCAGCTCGTGCATGTGCGCCTGGGACAGCGAGTTGCGCCGCTGCGGCCGGTTCATCGTCACGGTGGCGAAGTCGCCGGACCGGTCCACCAGGATGTGCTCGTATCCCATGGCGTCCTCCCTGGTTGCGCTGAACTAGTGCGATGAATTGGCCGGGCCCGGGCCGTCTACCTAGGCAATCACATACGTAGAGGAGACAACGATGCGACTGACCTTGCATACCTTCCTTACCCTGGACGGCGTCATGCAGGCCCCGGGCGGGCCGGAGGAGGACCCGTCTGGCGGCTTCGCCTACGGCGGACCAGGCTGGCCGGCAACTAAGCGGAAAAATTCTCGCCGCGTGTCGATTCCGCGACCGGCCGTTCGAAGCATCAGCAGAGGGCCGGACAGCAGCGTCCAGGCCTGCTGCGGACAGAGGAGACAGGCAGATGCGGTTCCTGATGACGACCACGGCCGGGGACATGCCGGACGAGCAGATGATGGCCGACATGGGCAAGTTCGTGGCCGAGCTGAGCCAGGCCGGGGTGCTGCTGGCTACCGGCGGGCTTGACCAGGGCAGCCGGGTGACGGCCAAGGACGGGCAGATCACCGTCACCGACGGGCCGTTCGCCGAGGCCAAGGAGGCGATCATCAGCTTCGCCCTGCTCGACGTGCGGTCCAAGGATGAGGCGATCGAGCTGAGCAAGCGGTTCTGGCAGATCACCCGCAACGGCGCGGGCTACATCCACCAGGTCTACGGCCCGGAATGAACTTCGTGATCTGATCGGCTGGTGACCGATGCCGAGATCCAGCGCGCCGTGGACGCGGTCTGGCGGCTCGAATCGGCCCGGATCATCGCCGGCCTGGCCCGGCTGACCGGCGACCTCGGCCTGGCCGAAGACCTGGCCCAGGACGCGCTGGTCGCCGCGCTCAGCCAGTGGCCCGGGTCGGGCCTCCCGCCCAACCCGGGGGCGTGGCTGATGAGCACCGCCCGGCACCGGGCCATCGACCGGCTGCGCCGCGACCAGCGGCTGCGCCGCAACCTGGGCCAGCTCGGGCACGAACTGCACACCAGGCAGCAGGCGGACGTGTTCGGTGGGCCGGCCGACTTCGCCGCCGCGCTGGACGCCGGCGAGGTGCAGGACGACCTGCTCCGGCTGATGTTCGTCGCGTGCCACCCGGTGCTGTCGGCCGATGCCCGGGTGGCGCTGACGCTGCGCCTGCTCGGCGGGCTGACCACGGACGAGATCGCCCGGGCGTTCCTGGTCGCCGAGCCGACCATCGCACAGCGCATCGTCCGGGCCAAGCGGACGCTGGCCCGCAAGCAGGTGCCGTTCGAGGTGCCGTCGGCCGGCCAGCGGCCCGCCCGGCTGGCCTCCGTGCTGGAAGCCATCTACCTGATCTTCAACGAGGGGTACACGGCGACCGCGGGGGAGGACTGGGCCCGGCCGGAACTCTGCTACGAGGCGCTCCGGCTCGGCCGGATGCTGGCCGAGCTCAGCCCGGACGAACCGGAAGTGCACGGCCTGGCCGGCCTGATGGAGATCCAGTCGTCCCGGCTGCCGGCCGGGCCGGCCCCGGCGGCGAGCCCATCCCGCTGCTCGAACAGGACCGCGGCCGGTGGGACCGGCTGCTCATCCGGCGCGGCTTCGCCGCGCTGCTGCGCGCTGAGCGGCTCGGCCGCCCGCCCGGGCCGTACCTGGTGCAGGCGGCCATCGCGGCCTGCCACGCCCAGGCCGCCACGGCGGCCGGCACCGACTGGCCGCGGATCGCGGCGCTGTACCAGACGCTGGCGGCGATCGCGCCCAGCCCGGTGGCCGAGCTCAACCGCGCGGTCGCGGTGGGCATGGCCCACGGGCCGGCCCGCGGGCTGGAACTGGCCGACCGGCTGGCCGCCGGGCCGGAGCTGCGCGGCTACCACCTGCTGCCCAGCGTGCGCGGTGACCTGCTGGCCAAGCTGGGCCGCGACGATGAGGCGCGGGCCGAGTTCGAGCGGGCGGCCGCGCTCACCCGCAACGCCCAGGAGCGCACCGTGCTGCTGCGCCGTGCGGCTGAATGCCGTGCTGCTGAGGCCGGCCGCCGCGGCCAGCCATGATCATGTGACCGGCCCGGGGGTATGCCTGCAGCGTGAGTGACGGTACCGGGGGCCTGCCCGCCGGGCTGCGGCCGATGCTGGCCAGCCCGGGTCAGCTGCCCGGGGACGACGAGCCCGGCTGGGCCTACGAGCTGAAGTGGGACGGCATCCGGGCGCTGGCCTACGTCCAGGATGGCCAGGTGCGGCTGGTCTCCCGGCTCGGCCGGGACATGACCCCGGCCTACCCGGAACTGCACCGGCTGGCCGCGCCCGGCAGCTGGTCCCGGGCCGTACTGGACGGTGAGGTCGTCGCGTTCGACCCGGCCGGCCGGCCCAGCTTCGAGCTGCTCCAGCAGCGGATGCACGTGACCGCGCCGATCCGGGCGGCCCGGCTGGCCACCGCCGTGCCCGTCACGTACCTGGCCTTCGACCTGCTCAGCCTGGACGGCCGGGCGCTGCTGACAGCCGGGTATGCCAGCCGGCGTTCGGCATTGGAGGGGCTGGGGCTGCCTGGGCCGTACTGGCAGGTGCCGCCGGCCTTCACCGGCTACCGCGGTGGTGACGTGCTGGCCGCGTCCGGGGAGCATGGCCTGGAGGGCATCGTGGCCAAGCGGCTGGACTCCCGGTACGAGCCGGGGACCCGGTCGGCGGCGTGGCGGAAGGTGAAGAACACCTACCGCCAGGAGGTGGTGATCGGCGGCTGGAAGCCGGGCGAGGGGGCGCGCAGCGGCCAGATCGGCTCGCTGCTCATCGGGGTGTACGGGGCGGCCGGCGACCTGGAGTACGCCGGGCATGTGGGCACCGGGTTCACCGCGGTCACGCTGCACCAGCTGGGCCGGGTGCTCGGCCCGCTGCGCACCGGCAGCCCGCCGTTCCGCACCGCCATCCCGGCCGAGCACGCCAGGAACGTGATCTGGGTGCAGCCCCGGCTGGTGGCCGAGGTGGAGTTCGCCGGCTGGACTTCGGCCGGCCGGATGCGCGCGGCGTCGTACAAGGGCCTGCGCCCGGACAAGGAACCGGACCAGGTGATCCGCGAGCCGGGCGGCCCGCCGCAACGGTAAGCCAGCTTCCGGCCCCGGGCTGACGCGGCCCGGCCGTCACCGTACCGTTGTGCCGTGGCCCCTCATGTCCCGGCGCAGCTCAGCCCGGCCATCGCCCGGCCCCGCGCGCACGTCGAGGCGGTGCTGGCGCAGAGCCTGCGCGAGGTGGGCCCGGCCGGCCGGGCCGCGCTGGCCTGGACCTGGGCGCTAACCGGCAGCCGGCCGTCCCCGATCACGCTGTCACTGGCCCCCGGCTGCCCGCCGTCCCAGGCCGAGATCCTGGCCGAGGCGGCGGCCGAGGCGGAGGGCTCCACCGCGCCGCCCGGGGTGCCCGCCGACTTCCGCGACCAGCTCCGGGAGACCCGGGCCGTGCTCAGCTGGCTGGCCGGGGCCAGCGACGAGATCCCGGTCGATGACGACGACCGCGGCCGCCTGATCGGCGCCCGCGGTGACTACGCGCGCACCGACGAAGACATCCGCCGCCTGCGCGAGCAAGCTCAGCTCGGCCTCAAGGCGGCCGACCTGCCCGAGCCGCTCCCGTCCGCGGCGGCCCGGCACCCCTGGCGCTGGAGCCAGGACTGGATGAACGCCAGCTGGTTGCACGGGGTCGCCGACCTGCTCGGCTGGGTACTGGGGGAGAGTGCGGCTTCGCCGCTCGGCCGCCCGGTCCCGGGGCCGCCCAGCCGGTACGAGCTGACCTGCGAGGCGGCCGCCGCCGACGACGTGGTGCTGCAGGGCCGCCCGGGCGGGCTGCGGGTCGACCCGGACCGCTACCCGCCGCCGCAGTACGGCGAGGGCCTGCAGGCCGCCGTGCGCTGGCTGCGCGGCGAGGTCACCGCGGCGCCGGTGGACGCCGTGGGCCGCGGCCCGTATCAGCGTCAGCCTGGCCGGCGTTCTGCATAGTTGACCGGTTAGTGCCCGTTCCTGAGGGGTAACCTGTGCCCGCTATGTCCACTCCTGGTATCACGCTGGCTGGCCGCTACCAGCTGGAGGGCTGGATCGCGGCCGGCGCGGTCGGTGAGGTGTGGCGGGCCACCGACCTGGTGCTGAGCCGGCCCGTCGCGGTCAAGCGGCTGCGCGATGGCTACGCGGGCCAGCCCGAGGCGATGGAGCGGTTCCGGGCCGAGGCCCGGCACGCCGGTGCGCTGTCCCACCCGGGCATCGCCCAGGTCTACGACTACGGCGAGGCCGAGCCGCCCAGCCCGCCGTTCCTGGTCATGGAGTTCGTGGACGGCCCGTCGCTGGCCGGGCTGCTGGACAGTGGGCCGCTCGACCCGGCCGACGCGATGGACGTGCTGGCCCAGGTGGCCGCGGGACTGGCCGCCGCGCACGCGGCCGGCCTGGTGCACCGGGACATCAAGCTGGCCAACCTGCTGGTCGCGGGGAACGGCCAGGTGAAGATCACCGATTTCGGTATCGCGCACGCGGCCGGCTCGGCCCAGCTGACCCGGACCGGGACGATGGTCGGCACCCCGTCCTACCTGGCCCCGGAACGGGCCGCCGGGGCCAGCGCCACCGCCGCCAGCGACCTGTACTCGCTCGGCGTGGTGGCCTACGAGTGCCTGGCCGGGCAGCCGCCCTTCCAGGGCACCCCGATGGAGGTGGTGGCCGCCTGCCAGCGCGCCCCACTGCCGCCGCTGCCCGCCGCCGTGCCCGCCGGGGTGGCTGCCCTGGTCATGGAGCTGACTGCGAAGGACTCGGCGGCCCGGCCGGCCAGCGCCAGCCAGGTCGCCACCCGGGCCGCCCGGCTGCGGGACGGGCTGCGCGACAGCCGGGCCGGCACGCTGGCCGCCCGCCCCGCGCCGGTAACGCAGTCGCCGGTGGCCCAGTCGCCGGTGGCCCAGGCGGGCGCCGGGCCGGTACCGCTGCCTGGTGAGCCGCTGCCTGGTGAGCCGCTGCCTGCGGGGGCGGCCGCCACCGCCACCATCGCGGCGCTGCCGCCGCCCGGCGACCCGGCCACGGGGTGGCCGCCGGACCCGGCCACCGGCTGGCCGCCGGAACTGGGCCAGGACCTGCCCGGGGCCGCCGGGCCGCGCCGCGGCTGGCCGTGGTGGGCCATCCCGCTGGGCGCGGCGCTGGCCGTGCTGGTGGCCGCCACCGGCTGGCTCGTGCTCAGCAGCAGCGGCAGCACCCCGGCGGCCGCGCCGCAGGCCACCGCCACGCACCCCGGCACCGCGGCCAGCACCCCGGCGGTCCGCACCGTTGACGTCAACGCGACCGCGCTGGCCGGGCTGCCGGTCCGGGTGGTCCGGCAGCGGCTGGCCCGGCTCGGCCTGCGCCCGCACCTGGCCGGTGAGCTCACCTTCCGGCAGCCGCCCGGCACGGTGCTGTCCGTGCAGCCCAGCGGCCCGGTCACGGTGGGCAGTGTGGTCACCGTGCTGGTGGCGCGCCGCCCCGCCGGGAAGCAGCACGGGCATGACGGCGGGGACGGCCAGGGCGGCCACGGTCACCACGGTGGCGGCGGCAACGGGAACGGCGGCGACTGAACTACCGCATACGCTGGCCGGTGAGGCGGCGGGCGGACCGAGGAGACGAGCAGGTGCCCAAGGGGAACGGGAATCAGCCAACCGGGGGCAAGGGCACCCCCGGGCCGGCCGGGCCCGAGGGAGTGCCGATCCCGGCGGCGCCCCCGCTGACCGGCACCGCCACCAAGGCCACCGGGCAGCAGGTGGACGGGATCGGCTGTAACACGTCCGAGCAGACGCTGTTCCACATTCACGCCCACCTGACCGTCTTCGTGAACGGCGCGGCCCGCCAGGTGCCCGCGGGCATCGGCATCCCGGGCGCGCAGGGCCAGAGCACGCCGAATGGCACGTTCATCGACAGCGGCACCTGCTTCTACTGGCTGCACCCGCACGCCGCCGACGGCATCATCCACATCGAGTCCCCGGTGCAGCGCACCTACACGCTGGGTAAGTTCTTCAACGAATGGGGCCAGCCGCTCAGCACGAACCGGGTCGGGCCCGCCACCGGCAAGGTGACCGCGCTCTACAACGGCCGCGTCTACCTCGGGAACCCGGCCGACATCCCGCTCACCAAGCACGCCCAGATCCAGCTCGAGGTCGGCTCGCCGCTGGTCGCCCCGGACAAGATCACCTTCCCGAACGGGCTCTGACCGGCCCGGTCAGGCCCGGCGCAGGTTGGCCAGCCAGGCCTGCACGGCCGCGCTATCGAAGCCGCGGGTGACGTCGAACGTCGCGGCGGCGATGCTCTCCACCACCCAGCCGTCGGCGAACGCGGCGCGCAGCTCGTCCTGACTGACCCGGCGCGGGCCGTACGTGCCCGGCTGCCGGTCGCTGAAGCACATCAGGTAGCAGTGCCCGCCCGGCCGGAGCACCCCGGCCAGGCTGATCACGTACTGAGCGCGATCGGCGTCGTCGAAGGTGTGGAACACCCCGCAATCGATGATGGTGTCGAACGCCCGGCCCAGCTCGCCCAGGTACAGCGCGTTGGCCACCTCGAACTGGGCCGGCCCGCCGCGCGCGGCCGCCTTGGCCCGGGCCTGCTCGATGGCCCGCGGTGAGATGTCCACGCCCAGCGCGTCCGCGCCGTGCTGGGCGGCCAGCAGCGTCTGCTCCCCGGTCCCGCAGCCCGCGTCCAGCAGCTGGCCGGTGAGCAGCCCGGCCTCGGCCAGCCGGGCGAACGCGGGCTGCGGCCGGCCGATGTCCCAGGGCGCGGGCAGCCCGCCGCCCGCGTACGCGTCGTCCCAGCCTGGCGTCGCCGTCATCGGCCCATGGTGTCATGGGGACGCGGTGCCACGGGCACGCTATTCGGCGCGCAGTGTGGTGCTGGTCTGCGCGGCGGCGGCCCAGCCGGCCGGCAGCAGCGCCCCGGCCGCGGCGATACCCAGCCCGGCCAGGGCCAGCAGCAGCAGCTGCACCGCGCCGTAAACGTGGATGAACTGGCCAGGCAGCGGCAGGCCAATGTCAGCGGCCAGGGCCCGGACGGTGACGTCCTGGATGAGCATCCCGCCGGGCAGCGCGAGCAGCGCGGCGCCGATGGCCGGGACCACCACCCAGCAGGTCACCATGGCCAGGGTCTGCCGCGGCGTCATCCCGACCGCCTTGAACACGCCCAGATCGTGCACCCGCTCCCGGGTCACCAGCAGCACCGAGTTCAGCACGCCCAGCCCAGCCAGCACGGCCATCAGCACGGTCAGCAGCCGGAGGTACGACGTGTCCACCAGCCCGAAGCCGGGCGCACCGGGGCGGGGCAGGCCGACGAACACGCCCCGGCCCAGCGCCCGGGTCAGCGTGGCGGCGTACCGGGCCGGGCTGGTCCCGGCCCGGAGCCCGATGTCGTACTGCGCGGCGGCCAGCCCGCCTGCCGCGCCGCCCAGGGTCCGCCAGCTGGTCAGCAGGCCCGTCCCGGCCAGGTCGAACACCTGGCCGACGATCCGGGCCCGGATGGCCCGGCCGCCCAGCCGCAGCGTGACCCGGTCGCCCACGGCCAGGCCGGACTGGCTGAGGAACGCCGAGCCGGCGTCCACCTCGCCGGGACGGTCGTACCAGCGTCCGCTGACCAGCGGCCAGCTCAGCCAGCCGGCCGGGCCGTCGTACGCGGTGACCGGGACCACCCCCACCCCGGGCACGCTGACCGTGCGGCGGGCGCCCGGGAACGGGACCAGGTCCGCCTCGGCCAGGTAGCGCTGGGTCCCCGGCTCAGTCCGCAGCGTGGCGGTGATCGCCCGCTGCTGGCTGGCGGTGAACGTGGCCTGGCGGCCGCCCGGGTCGACCTGCACCTGCCCGGCGCCCTCGGCCGCGCTGCCGTTCACCTTGGCCAGCGAGCCGTCCAGGCCCACCGCCAGGACCACCGCGGCCAGCCCGAAGGTGATCGCGGCCAGCGTGGCCGCCGACCGGGCCGGCCGGGAGAACGGGGCGGCCAGGCCGATGCTGACCGGGCGGGGCAGCGCCAGCCGGCTGGCCAGCCGGTGCGCACCGTAGCCGTGGCCGGCCCGGGGGGCCTGCCCGGCGGCCAGCGCCGCCGTCGCGGACAGCCGTCCGGCGCGCACCGCCGGCACCAGCGCGGCCAGCCCGGCCAGCAGGCACATGCCGAGCGGCACCGTCACGTTGATCCACAGCGGCACGGTCTGGTGCGCGACGTGGAACGCGCCCGCCGAGTTGTTCAGCTCGGGCAGCACCCAGTAGTTGCCCAGCGCGGCCCCGGCCGCGCAGCCGGCCACGGTGGGCCCGCCGAGCTGCGCCAGGTAGGACGTGGCCACCTGGGCCGGGGTGAACCCGATGCTCTTCAGCACGCCGATCCGGTGGTAGCCGGCCAGTACCGCACCGCTGACCACAGTGGCCACGATCAGCACCGCCAGCGCCAGCCCGATCAGCGCGAACGCGACCACGAACGCGGTGTTGACCGACTGTTCCGCGCTGGTCTGGACGGCCGACGGCAGCCAGGACACGGATCCGGTGACCGCCCTGGCCGGCAGCACGTGCCGCACCGCGGCCAGATCCGCGCTGATCTGCGGGCCGGTACCCGCGCTGCGGAACGTGTACAGCATCTGCACCGAGCCGGCGTCCGCGCGCCCGCGGAGCGCGGTCACCTCGGCCGGGGTCACCCAGGCGTCTTCGTCGCGGACCACCGACCCGGCGTACCCGACCACGGTCAGGATCGGCTTCCCCGGCGCGCTGGTCACCGTCACCGTGCTGCCGATCGGGACGTGCAGCGGCTGGTAGATGGCCAGGTCGATCTCGCCGGGCAGGGTCGCCCACTGGCCCTGGTTCAGGGTCAGGTCGTCGAGCGGGCCAGACCGCCGCGCCCGGCCGACCACGCTCAGCCCGGGGATGGACATCCCGCCCCCGCCGCTGGCCGCCAGGGTCACGCTGGCCTCCGGGTACGGCCCGGCGGCCTGGGTGACGCCCGCGGCCCGCCGGGTCGCGGCCAGCTGGGCCGCGTTCACCCGGGCCGCGTCGACGGTCACCGCCAGGTCCGCGCCGTGCTGCGTGGCCACCGCGTTGTAGAACAGCTCGTTGGCGTTGGTCAGCAGGGTCACGCCGACCAGGGCGGCCGCGGTGGACGCGGCCAGCACCACGAACACCACCACGGTCGGCACCAGGCGGCGGGTGATCCCGCCGGCCGCCGCCCGGAGCACCGGGGCAGCCGTCATGGGCGGCCCCCGGCGGCCGCTGGGGTGACCGCGTCGCTGGTGACCCGGCCGTCGACCAGCCGGACCACCCGGCCCGCGTAGCGCGCGGCCAGCTCCGGGCTGTGCGTGACCAGGATCAGCGTCTGCCCGCCGCGGTTCAGCTCGAGCAGCAGCCGGCCGATGGCCTCGCCGGTGGCGCTGTCCAGCGCCCCGGTCGGCTCGTCGGCCAGCAGCACGGCCGGCGAGTTGACCAGTGCCCGGGCGATGGCCACCCGCTGCCGCTCCCCGCCGGACAGCCGCCCGGGGTAGGCGTTCCGGTGCTGCGCGATGCCCAGCTGGTCCAGCAGCCCGGTCATCGTGGCCCGGGCCTGGCTGCGCGACGTGCCGGCCAGCTGGGCGGGCAGCAGCACGTTGTCCGCCACGGTCAGGTCGTCCAGCAGGTTGAAGAACTGGAAGATCATCCCGATCCGGCGGCGGCGGAACCTGGCCAGCCCGGTTTCGGTCAGCGCGTCCACCCGCTGGCCGGCCACGGTGACCGTGCCGCTGGTCGGCTTGTCCAGCCCGGCGATCAGATTCAGCAGCGTGGACTTGCCGCTGCCCGACGGGCCCATCACGGCGACCGCCTCGCCGTGCCGGACGTCCAGGCTCAGCTCGGCCAGGGCCGCCTGGGCGCCCGGGTAACGCTTGGTCACCTGGCTGACCGAGACCAGGGGATCCACCACTCTCATGAGACACAGCCTGATCCGTGCGCGGCAGGCGCGCGATGGGGCGGCCTCCACATCCATGGTCGGCCTAGGCCCACTTCATCAGATAGTAAAGCTTCTTGACTATCAAGGAGCTTGTCCATATCGTCGGCGGTATGGACGATGCGGACCGGCTGAATTACGCCACACCCACCCTGATGCGCGCCGCCCGGAGCGCCTATGCCCAGTCCATCCGGGCCCAGTTGCACGCCATCGGCGTGGACGACCTGCCCAGGAACGGCGCGTTCGTCCTGGCCGGGATCGACCCCACCGGCGGCCCGCGGCAGGACCTGCCGGCTGGCCTCGGGGTCAGCAAGCAGGCGGTAAGCCAGGTCATCGACGTCCTGGTCAGCCGGGGCTACCTGACCCGGAGCCCGGACTCCACCGACCGGCGCCGGATCAGCCTGGAGCTGACCGGGCGCGGGCGGGAGATCGTCGACGCGGTGGGCCGTGGTGTCGAGGATGTGGACCAGCGGCTGCTGGAGCGGGTCTCGGCCGGGCAGTACGAGGCGATGCGGCTGGTCCTGGCCACGCTGGCCGAGATCAAGGTCGCCGGGCTGCAGACCGGTACCGGGCGGCCCCGGCCGGGCCGCCAGTTCCGCCAGTTCAGCCCCATCTTCCCGGTCCGTGACCTGGCCGCCGCGCTGGTCCACTACACGGCGCTCGGCTTCGCCACGCTGGCCTATGCGGGCGGCCACGACTACGGGTTCGCCAATCGCGACGGCATCGGGCTGCACCTGGCCGCCGACCCGGACCACGAGGCCGGGCACTGGCACAGCGCCGAAACCTACCTGTACGTCCGGGACGCCGACGCGCTCTACACCGAGTGGAGCCGGCCCGGCATCGGCGGCGAGACCCGGCCGGCCGGCCCGACCGAGCACGGGCTGCGCGAGGGGTCGCACACCGACCCGGACGGGAACCTGATCCGCTTCGGCTCACCCGCCGAAGACGAGTGACCTCGAGTCCCGCGCTGGGCCGGCCTGGCACAGAAAGCTGGCATGCTGGTGGTAATGAGCATGTCGAGTCCTGTGCTGGTCGGCCGGGCCGGCCAGCTGTCCGCGCTGGCTGACGCGCTGGCCGAGGCGGGCCGCGGTCACCCGGCGACCGTGCTGGTCGGCGGGGAAGCTGGCGTCGGCAAGTCCCGGCTGCTGGCCGAGTTCGCCACCCAGTCCCGCGACGCCGGCACCCGGGTGCTGACCGGCGGCTGCCTGGAGCTGGGCGCGGACGGCCTGCCGTTCGCCCCGTTCACCGCCGTCCTCCGCGAGCTGGTCCGGGACCTGGGCGCGGCCGGTGTCGCCGACCTGCTGCCCGGCGGCGCGACCCGGGAGCTGGCCCGGCTGCTGCCCGAGTTCGGTGAGCCGGCCGCGGCCGAGGACGCCGGGGAGGCCCGGGCCCGGCTGTTCGAGCAGGTCCTCATCCTGCTGGAACAGCTGGCCGAGAGCAGCCCGGTGCTGCTGGTCATCGAGGACGCGCACTGGGCCGACCGGTCCACCCGGGACCTGCTGGCTTTCCTGATCCGCAACCAGCAGGCGACGGACGGGCTGCTGATCGTGGTCACCTACCGGTCCGACGAGCTGCACCGGACCCACCCGTTGCGCCCGCTGCTGGCCGAGCTGGACCGGGTCGGCTGGGTCCGCCGGATGGAGCTGGGCCGGCTGTCCGGCCCGGACACCGGCGAGCTGGCCGCCCGGCTGCTCGGCCACCCGCCCAGCCCGGACCTGGTGGCCGCGGTGTACCGGCGCACCGAAGGGAACCCACTGTTCGTCGAGGCGCTGCTCGAGTTCGGCTCAGGGCTGCCCGAGTCCCTGCGTGACCTGCTGGTGGCCAGCGTGCGCCGCTTGCCGGAGGAGACCCAGGACGTGGTCCGGGTGGCCAGCGCGGCCGGCGAGCGGACCGGCCATGCGCTGCTGGCCGCGGTCACCGGGCTGGACCTGGCCGGGCTGGCCCGGGTGCTGCGGCCGGCCGTGGCCGCCAACGTGCTGCTCATCGACGAGGACGGGTTCGTGTTCCGGCACGCGCTGATCCGCGAGGCGATGAACGAGGAACTGCTGCCCGGCGAGAGCAGCCAGCTGCACAGCCGGTTCGCCGAGGCGATCGCCGCCGACCCGGCGCTGGTGCCGCCCGGCCGGGCCGCGGTCGAGCAGGCGTATCACTGGTATGCGGCGCACGACACGGCGCGCGCACTGGCCAGCGCCTGGGCCGCGGCCGCGGAATTCGGCCGCGCGCTGGCCCACGCCGAGCAGCTGGCCATGCTGTCCCGGGTGCTGGAACTGTGGGACCAGGTCCCCGGGGCCGAGCAGCGCATCGGGACCAGCCGGCTGGCCGTGCTGGAGGCCGCCATCCGGGTGGCCGAGCTGGCCGGCGAGTACGACCGCGGCGTCATGCTGGCCAAGAGGGGCCTCAAGGAGATCGACATCGACGCGGAACCGGTCCGGGCCGCGCTGCTGTATGAGGCCCGCGGGCGCCTGAGCTATCTGCTCGGCCGCCCCGGCTACGCCGACGACCTGCGGGAGGCGGTCCGGCTGGTGCCCGCCGACCCGCCCACCCCGGCGCGGGCCCGGGTGCTGGAGGCGCTGGCCCACGACATCCATCACCGGGTGCACTGGGACGACGCCGAGTTCCTGGCCGGCGCCGAGGAGGCGGTGGCGGTGGCCCGGCAGGCCGGCGACCCGGCCACCGAAGCGGCCGCGCTGGTCACGCTGGCCTACGCCCAGCCGGTCAGCGATGATGCGCGGCCGGCCCGGGAGCTACTGGCCGAGGCGCGCGCGGTGGCTACCCGGGCCCGGGCCTACCAGCCACTGCTCCGGGTCGTCATCACCGAGTCGGACCTGCTGGAAGGGCTGGGCCAGCACGAGGAGGCCGCCGCGGTGGCCCGGGACGGGGTGCGGGCCGCGGCCGAGTACGGGCTGGCCCGCACGTCTGGCGTGACCCTGGCCGTCAACACGGCCGAGCCGCTGGTCTCGCTGGGCCGGTGGGACGAGGCCGGGGAGGTCCTCGACCGGGCCCAGCAGCTGATGCCGCCGGTGCTGGCCGGGTCCTCGCTGTGGCGGCTGTCCGGTGACATGGCGGTGGCCCGCGGCGACCTGGCGGTGGCGGACGAGCGTGTGGCCGCGATCAAGGCGGCGCTGCGCGGCACCCGGTACAAGGACGAGCATCAGCTCGCGCTGGCCCGGCTGGAAACCGAGGTGCGGACGGCGCAGGACCGGCCCGCCGAGGCGATGGCCGCGGCCGGGGCGGCCCTGGAGAACATCCCGGTGGCGCGCAGCCCCCGGTACGTCTGGCCGCTGCTGGTCGCCGCGGCCCGGGCGTGCACCGCCGCGGACCCTGACCCGGCGCTGGCCGGGCAGGCCAGCGCGCTGCGCGGCCGGCTGCGCACCGCGGCGGCCAAGCTGGGTGTGGTCGGGCTGGCCCAGCCGGCCCACCAGCTGACGTTCGCGGCCGAGATCATGCGCGGCGACGCTCCGCCTGGCGAAACCGTGCCCGGCGACATCGGCGCCGCCTGGGACGCCGCCACGGCGGCCTGGGAAACAGTGGGCCAGCCCTACCCGCTGGCCCTCGCGCTGCACGAGGCGGCCGCGGCCGCCCTGGCCGCGGGCGACCGCGAGCGCGGCGCGGCCCAGCTGCGCCGGGCCGCCATGCTGGCCGAGGACCTGGGTGCCCAGCCGCTGCGGGACGCCGTCGCGCTGCTGGCCCGGCGAGCCCGGATCCCGCTCGGCGGCGGCCCGGCGGCCGGGCCGCCGGCGAACCGGACCGGCTCGGCCTCACCGCACGCGAGTTCGAGGTGCTCCGGCTGGTCGCGGCCGGGCAGAGCAACCGGGACATCGCCAGCGAGCTGTTCATCTCGGTCAAGACGGCCAGCGTGCATGTATCCAACATCCTGGGCAAGCTCGGGGTGAGCAGCCGCGGCGAAGCCGCCGCCACCGCGCACCGGCTGCGCCTGTTCGACACGATCCCGGCCGGGCCGCCGGAAGCGCCGGCGGCACCGGCCGGGCACGGGCGTTAAGGAAAAAGGGGTTCGCGCCGGGCATGGACGTGCGGTTCGTCGGCAGCGGTGACGCGTTCGGCAGCGGCGGGCGGGCGCAGACCTGCATCCGGCTGGCCGCCGGCGGCCAGGTGCTGCTGGTGGACTGCGGCGCGACCAGCCTGGCCGCGCTGAAAGCCCAGCGGCTGGACCCCGGCGAGGTGGCCGCGGTCGCGGTCACCCACCTGCACGGCGACCACTTCGGCGGGCTGCCGTTCCTGATCCTGGACGGCCAGTTCTCCCGCCGCACGGCGCCGCTGGCGGTGGCCGGCCCGCCCGGGACCGCGGCCCGGCTGGCCGCGGCCATGGAGGCGCTGTTCCCCGGGTCGAGCCAGGTGCGGCGGCGGTTCCCGGTCGAGGTCACCGAGCTGGCCACCGACGGGACGCCGGCCACCGTGGCCGGGGCCACCGTGCGCGGCTGGCAGGTCGAGCACGCCTGCGGCGCCCCGCCGCTGGCACTGCGGGTCGAGCTGGGCGGGGCGAGCTTCGGCTACTCGGGCGACACGGAGTGGACCCCGGCGCTGGCCGAGGCGGCCCGGGACACCGCGCTGTTCGCGGTGGAGGCCTACACGTTCGACCGGCCGGTCCGCTACCACCTGGACTACCAGACGCTGCACGGGCACCTGGCCGAGCTGCGGGCCGGCCGGATCGTGCTCACCCACATGTCGGCCAGCATGCTGGACCGGCTGGCCGACGCGGACTTGCCCGCCGCCTACGACGGGATGACCGTCCGCCTAGGGTGAACGGATGAGCGCTGAACGGACGATCGTGGTGAGCGGGGCCGGCTCCGGCATCGGCCGGGCGGTCACCGAGCGGCTGGTGGCGGACGGCGGCCAGGTGACGGCGGTGGGCCGGCGGCCGGAGCCGCTCCAGGAACTCGCCGACGAGCTGGGCAAGGCGGTGCGGCCGGTCGCGGCCGACGTGGGCACCGAAGCGGGCGCGGCGGCCGTCGCCGCCGACCTGGCGGCGGCCGGGCAGGCGTGTGCCGGGGTGGTCGCGGCCGCGGGCGGGCTGACCCCGGACCAGGCTGCGGCCAGCCCGCTGGAGCAGGCCCGCCGGACCTGGCAGGCCTCGTTCGAGTCCAACGTGCTGACCGCGGTGCTGCTGGTCGAGGCGCTGTGGGCCGACCTGCAGCAGCAGGGCGGCCGGATCGTGCTGGTGTCCTCGGTGGCCGCGCTGCGCGGTGGCGGCGGCGGCCCGTACGGCGCGATGAAGGCCGCGCTGCACGCCTGGGCCTACGACCTGGCCCGCGAGCTGGGGCCGGGCGGCGGCACGGCCAACGTGGTCGCGCCCGGCTTCGTGCCGGACACCGGGTTCTGGGCCGGGCGGCTGACCGCGGACTCGCGGCGCGAGCGCGGCGCGCAGACGCTGGTCGGCCGGGAGGGGGCGCCCGCCGAGGTGGCCTCGCTGATCGGCTGGCTGCTCGGCCCGGACGGCGGCTGGATGACCGGCCAGGTGCTGTCCCCGAACGGTGGCGTGGTGCTCGGCCGCTGAGCCGGCCTGCGTCTTAGCGCAGTGCGGCCGGGCTGGCGGCCAGGGCCGCGCTGGCCGTGTCCCAGTCCGGCAGGGCCGGCGGCGCGCCGCCCAGCGGCGCCCAGAAGTCGGCGCCCGGCGGCGCTTCGGCCCGGATGCGCGCGCCGCCCGCCCAGGCGGCGGTGAAGCCGAGCCGCCAGGAGTGCAGCAGCGTCCGCCCGGGACCATCCGCGGCGGCCTTGCTGAACAGCGGGTCGCCGTCGATGGGGTGGCCGGTCCAGGCCAGATGCACCCGGATCTGGTGCCGCCGCCCGGTGACCGGGTGCGCCGCGAGCAGCGTGTGCTGCCCGTCGCCGCACACCCGGAGGATCGTGGTCACCGACGGGTAACTGCGTACGTCCTGGAACTGCGCCTCGGGCGGCACCGACCAGTAGCCGCGGGCCGGGTCGAACGTGATCGCATCCCGGCTGGCTGCGATCCGGACCCGGTTCTTCCGGCCCACGCTGAGCGGCAGTTCGATCGTGCCCCGGCCGGGCAGCCCGGCCGACCGGGTGATGGCCAGGTACACCTTGTCCACCGTTCGCTTGCTGAACTGCCGGGTGAGGTCGCCGTGCAGCCGCAGGTCCTTGGCCAGCAGCACGGCGCCGGAGGTCACCTTGTCGATCCGGTGCGCCGGGTACAGCGTCTCGCCCGCCTCGGCGGCCAGCCGGACCAGGTCCGTCTCGTGGCGCTCGCCCATCACCGCGAGCCCGGCCGCTTGTTCAGCACCAGCGCGGCGTCGTCCTCATAACAGACGGCGCCGGCGCGGATCTCGGCCCACCGGGTCACCGGCTCACCGTACCGGCCCGGCGCCCGGCGCCGTTTCACCGGCGGGCCACAGGGGCACAATCCCGCCGTAAAGAATGGCCGGCGGAGAGCCGGCCTCCGCTAGAGTAAGCGGGCGTTTGGCCTGCTCAGGGCTCTGCATGCGGTACGGGGACCGCACGCTGCCGGGCCCGGCGGATGGCCGGGGGAGCATCCAGGACAGCGGACCCGCCGTGCCCATCCGGGCGCGGCATCCGCGGCAACGAGTTACGCGAGGCCCATCGTGCGGGAAATCCGGGAAACAGTCCAGCGCCGGGGGCGCTGGTTCGTGCTGCTCGCGGCGGCCGGCCTGCTGCTCACCGCGTGCACCGGGAGCAGCGGCCAGCCGGCCGGCGCTGACCACAGCACCGCCGGGCACAGCCCGGCCGCGCAGGTGGCCGCCGGGCCGCACATCACCCCGGCCAACGGCAGCAAGCACGTGAGCACGGCGGCAGCCATCACGGTCACCTCGGCCAGTGGCCCGATCCGGAGCGTCCAGGTGACCGCGGGCCACCACCAGGTGCCGGTGAGCGGGCACCTGAGCACCGCCGCCGGCGGCAAGCAGGCCACCTGGCAGAGCACCTGGGCCCTGCATACCGGGCAGCGGTACACGGTGACCGCGACCGCGGCCGGGGCGGGCGGCAAGACGGTCAGCACGACCAGCGCGTTCCGCACCATCACCCCAGCCGACACGTTCACCACCGAGATCTACGAGGGGTATAAGCAGACGTTCGGCGTCGGCATGCCGATCATCCTGTACTTCAGCCAGCCCATCACCCGCCGGGCCGCGGTCGAGCGCGCGCTCCAGGTGACCACCTCGAAGCCGGTGTACGGCGCCTGGTACTGGGACGGCGACAAGACGCTGTACTTCCGGCCGCAGAGTTACTGGCCCACGCACACCACGGTGAGCTTCGACGCGCACCTGGACGGGGTGGCCGGCGCCAAGGGCATGTACGGCACCGCGGACCTGACCCAGACGTTCCGCATCGGCGGCTCGCTGATCGTCACGGCCAGCACCGCCACGCACCACATGCACCTGTACCGGAACGGGCACCTGATCGACACCTGGCCGATCAGCACGGGGCGGCCCGGTGACGACACCCCCGACGGCACCTACCTGACCATTGACAAGGCCAACCCGGTGCTGATGACCGGGCCCGGCTACAGCCTGGAGGTGCCCTGGTCGGTCCGGATCACCTGGAGCGGCGACTACCTGCACGACGCGTACTGGTCGGTGGGCGAGCAGGGCTTCACCAACGTGAGCCACGGCTGCGTGAACATGCCGCCCGCCGACGCGCAGGCCTATTACCAGATGGAGAACCCGGGTGACCCGGTCATGATCACCGGCAGCCCGCTGGCGGGCACCTGGGACAACGGCTGGACGGTGTGGTTCCTGTCCTTCAAGAAGCTGGTCAAGGGCAGTGCGCTGGGCGAGGCAGTGCAGGCCGGGCCACACGGCAGCCGGTTCGTCAGCCTGTCCTCGGTGCCCGCCTCCACGGCGTCCTATCCGCTGCAGACCGCGACGCCAGGCAGCGCCGCCGCGTCCTAGCCAGGCCTGGCTGACCTGGCCTAATCCCGGCGCTCGCGACTAGCCGGTGCCGCTGGCATGGTGGCGGTAACCTTAGGGTCAAGCGAGGGTACAGTCTAGTTGTCGTCCTGGTTGTCGTCCGCATCCAGTCCAGCAGCCACAACGGGCCGGGGGCAGTGGCCCAGTAAAGGCCGGCAGGCCACCCAGAATGAAATACCCCGAGTGCCTGCTGCCCGCCCGTTCACCCGTCACGAAGGGGAATGTTGGGAAACAAAAACAATTGATCCCGGAGCGGCCGGACGGAATCAGTCCCGCCGTTTCTGCCTCGGCAAAGCGCGTAGTGCTGTGCCTGCGTCGCTGGAATGTCCACCTCTGTATCGATCGATCGCGGGTCTGTAGTGGGTAGACGGATAAGCGTCCTGCTGGGGGGCGGTTTGCTGGCCGCACTGGCTGCGGGCTGCTCCAGTGGCGTTGCCTCGGTGAGCGTCCAGTCGCCCGCCGCCAGCACGTCCTCGTCCGGCACGGCCAGCGCGCCGCCCAGCTCAGCTGCCCCCTCATCCGTGCTGCCGCAGTCCAGGGTGGGCGCGACGCAGCCACTACCCGCCAGCACCCGCGGCAACCTGCCGCCCGGCGTGTTTTACCTGCTGGCCGGCCGGGGGCTGGCCAGCCTGAACCTGTGGCAGGTGACCGCGGCTGGCCGGGAACGGCAGCTCACCCACAACCGGCGCGGCTTCGGCATCGACGCGTTCGACGCGTCCACGGCCGGGATCATCCTGGCCGACGGCACCAGCAGCGGCGATGACCTGGCCCGGCTGACCCCGCAGGGACCTTTGCTGCTGCGCAAGACCGGTGACCAGCCGGCCCTGCTGCGCGGCAGTTCGCCGGACATCCGGGACGACGGCATGATCGGCTACGTGACCCCGCCCAGCCAATCCGGCACCGGGACCGGGAACTACTTCGAGATCTGGACCCGGCGCTCCTTCTCCGGACGCGGCACCGTGCTGCTGCGGCAGCGCCACCCGCTGGCCGGCCCGGTGTTCGGGCCGCACGGGCAGATCGCCGTCGAAGGCTGGGGCGGGGCCGGCCAGAAGCCCAGCGTGCTCATCTACACCGGCGACGGCGTGCGGCGGCTGCTCACCGGGATCAGCGCCATCCCGTCCCTGCTGGCCTGGGGCGAGCACGCGCCCGCGCTGGCGCTGGCCTTCCCGGCGCACGCCGCCGAACTGCTCTTCCCGAACGGGCACCGCCAGCTGCTGCCGGCCGGCTGGCAGCCGCTGGCCTGGAACCCGGCCGGCACCCAGCTGCTCATGCAGTCCGCCCGGGCCCTGGGCATCTGGTCGATGTCGGCCCCGGGCCAGGTCACCCGGATCGGCCCCAGCACCCCCGGAGTGCAGATCCTGCAGGCGGACTGGCTGGCCAAGAAGGCGCCGCTGTAGCCGGAATGGCGCGGCGGTAGCCCGCGGCGCGGAAGAAACCGGGCGGCGGCCGGGTTGCCGGCTATGTGATCGACGTACCGCTTTCCGTGCTTGACCTGTCCCCGGTAGCCGCCGGCACCACCGCCAGCCAGGCGCTGCGGCACACCACCGACCTGGCCCGGCGTACCGAGGAACTCGGCTACCACCGGTTCTGGGTGGCCGAGCATCACAACATGCCGGCCATCGCCAGTTCTGCGCCCGCCGTGCTGATCGCGCACCTGGCCGCGGCTACGTCCACCATCCGGGTCGGCTCCGGCGGGGTGATGCTGCCCAACCACGCCCCGCTGGTGGTCGCGGAGCAGTTCGGCACGCTGCAGGCGCTGCACCCGGGCCGGATCGACCTCGGCATCGGCCGGGCGCCGGGCACCGACCAGCTCACCGCGCTGGCCCTGCGGCGCACCATGGAGGGCCTGTCCGCCGAGGATTTCCCGCAGGAACTGGCCGACCTGATCGGGCTGTTCAGCGGCGAGGTGTTCACCGGGGACGGGTTGTTCACCGGGCAGCAGGGTGCGCGGCCGCCCATCACCGCCACCCCGGGCCGGGGTGACATGCCCGCGATCTGGCTGCTCGGCTCCAGCGGGTACAGCGCCCAGCTGGCCGGCCTGCTCGGCCTGCCGTTCTCGTTCGCACACCACTTCAGCGCGGCCAACACGGTGCCCGCGCTGGCCCTGTACCGGCAGCACTTCCGGCCCTCGGCGCGGCTGCCGGAGCCGTACGCGATGGTCGCGGTCAGCGCGATCTGCGCGGACACCGACGAGCACGCGCAGTGGCTGTCCGGCCCGGCCGCGCTGTCCTTCCTCCGGCTGCGGGCCGGGCGGCCGGAGCCGCTGGCCAGCCCGGAGGAAGCGGCGGCCTACCCGTACACGGACCAGGAGCGCGAGTTCGCCCGGGACCGGTTCACCGCCCAGGCGGTCGGCTCGCCGGAAACAGTCCGCCAGCAGCTGGCCGGCCTGCTCGACCGGACCCAGGCCGACGAGCTGATGCTGACCACGATGGTCTACGACATCCAGGACCGGATCCACTCCTTCGAGCTGATCGCGGACAAGGTGGCCGGCGGCCTGGCCCGGCCCGCTTCCTGACCGCCCTTCCCCCGCCCGTCCGCCACCCGCCCCGTCCGCACCCGCCCGGTTGGCCGCCTGCACGGTGTTAGCTGGCCGCGCCGCCGGGTAGTCAGGGCCGGGATTCAAGGAGGCGGACACGATGGCAGACACCAGCAGCCCACCGCAGCCGGCCGGCCAACGGCTCGGCTGAGTCAGCGGGAGAGCTGGTCAAGGACCTGACCGGGCAGGTATCCCGGCTGTTCCGCGACGAGCTGAAGCTCGCGGAATACGAGATGACCCGCAAGGCCAAGCGGCTGGGCCGCGGGGCCGGCCTGTTCGGCGGCAGTGGCCTGTGCGCGCTGTACGGCGTCGGCTGCCTGCTGGCCGCGGCCATCATCGCACTGGCTCTGGTGATCCCGGCCTGGGCGGCGGCGCTGGTTATCGGCGCCGCATTGCTGGCCGTGGCGGGCCTGGCCGCGCTGATCGGCAAGGGTCAGCTGGGCCGGGCCACGCCGCCGCTGCCCGAGCAGGCGACGGCCAGCGTCAAGGCCGACGTGGCGGAGATCAAGGAAAGGGCGCACCGATGAGCGCAGCAGACAGCGGCAGCAGCACCGACCCGGACGCGGGTGCGCCCGGCCAGGACGACCCGGCCGCGCTGGTCGAGGACATCAACCGGACCCGGGCGGAACTCGGCGACACGGTCGAGGCCCTGGTGGCCAAGGTGGACGTGAAAGCCCAGGCCAAGCAGCGGGTTGCCGAAGCATCCACCCAGGCCAAAGAGAAACTGCAGACGATGAAGCAGGGACTGGCCGGCCAGGCCAGCCAGCTCACCGGCAAGGCGGAGCAGACCCGGCAGGCCGCCGCGGCCAACGGCAAGACGATGCTCGGTGCCGGTGCGGCCGGCGGTCAGACAGTGCAGCGCGGAGCGCAGCGGGCCACTCAAGCCATTGGCCGGTACCGGATACCAGTCGCGGCAGCCACCGCCACGGCCGTGGCTGTGCTGGCCGGCTGGCTCGTGGTCCGGCGTCGGCGGCGCTGACCAGCCGCCAGACCTGACCGGCGGCACCGGGGCGGTGGCCGTGCCCCAGTGCCGCCGGAGTTCTGTCAGGTGGGCCAGCGGAGCCGGTCAGCTGGCCCAGCGGCGGAAGTGCGGTCGCGAGCGATGCGCCCAGACCGCGTTGGCCTTCTTCTTCAGCCGGTCCGCCCGCTCCGTCTCGCGTTCGTAGAGCAGGCCGTAACTGAACGCGTTCTCGCCCGCCAGGTGGGCGCTGACGCCCAGTTCCCGGTCCACACCGCGGGCCACGACGGCGTCCTGGTGGTCGCCGAGCACCGTCTGCACTCGCTTCATCTGCTTGGTGAACCGCCTGGCCTGCTTGCCCACGGCCGGGCTGACCGCCTCACCCGCGTACCGGGCCCGCTTGGCCGCCTTGCGTGCTTCGTGGTACGCGACGTCCGCGTCCTGGCCGGGATGGGCGCGCCGGGCGCGCCGCATCCGCCGGGCCGTGCGCCGGTAGGCATGCCGGGCTTCGGCGGGCAGCGTGCGGTCGGCTGGCCGGGCCGCGGCGGCGGTCAGCGGCGGGCTGTCCAGCAGTTCGTCGAGCGCGTCGAGCAGCGCGAAATAGCGGTCCGAGTCCAGCGCGGCCAGCGCCGCCTCCCGCGCGGCCGCGTGCACCGGGGCGAAATGCCCCTGCACCCGGGCCAGCACTGGCCCGAGGACCAGCTCTGGCGGGGTCTGCCGCAGGTTGCGATCCAGCCGGCTGGCCAGCACCTCGGCGTCCCGGGCCTCGCCGAGCACGACACCGAGCCATTTCAGCCCGGCGATCAGCTCGGTTGTCTGGGAGCGCGGGATGACCTGGCCGAACGACTGCAGCGTGCTGCGCAGCCGCCGCGCGGTCACCCGCATCTGGTGCACCGAGTCGGGCTCGCCGCCGCGGACCAGCGGATCGAGCGCCTGCAGCCGGGCCGCCTGCTGCCGCAGGTAGGCCAGCACGACCGCGCCCGCGGACCCGGCTGGAGGCTGGCCGCGGTGGCCGTTGCCGGTGGCCCGCCGTTCGCGCTCGGCCAGCGGGCCGGCCAGCGCGCGCTCCAGCTTGGCCGTGCGAGCCGACGGCCGCAGCCCGTCCCGGCGCAGCCACGCGTCGGCGTCCCGCAGCAGCCCGCGGTCACCGCCGGTCAGCTCGACCTCGACCTCGTTCCAGTGGGAGATCTCGGTTTGCGCGCCCAGCGTCTCGGCCGAGATGTCATCCGCCGCGATCTCGGCTAGCGAGTCACCGGCCGCATCGACCAGGGTCAGCACCTGGCGGCGGGTATTTATCTTGGCCACCGGGCGGAGTTCCCGGCCCCGGGTGTACACCCGGACCAGCCTGGCCAGCTCCGCCGGTACCGGCTGGCCAGCCCGGCCGAGTGGCCGCCTGATCTCCCGCCGGGTGTCGCCGTCCAGCGGCAGCTTCAGATGCCAGCCGGCATCACTGCCGCCACGGCGCCGCCGCAGGGTGATCCCGTTGCGGAGCAGCCGCAAGTCGTCGGTGTCGTAGTAGTCGGCCCGCAGCACCTGCTCCTGGGGCCCCGACATGGCCGCTACCCGCGGCAGGCCAGCCAGGCCCGGCAGGGCGCGGCCGGGCCTGCCCTCATACTTCCGTTCGGTTTCCTGCACGGTGCTCATAGGGCGCCTCTACCCGACGGCCGCCGGTAAACACAAGTGGGACCGCCCCTACCCGACGCCGCCGGTAAACACAAGCCCGGTCGTGTTTGGCCTGCTGCTCCTGGGTAGTCGGTGTGCGCTGCCGGAAATAGGGAGGTTCCCACAATGTCAACCGGGGCCATTATCGCGATCATCGTGGTGATTCTGATTGTCGCCGCGCTTCTGGTCGGCCTGTCGGTGGTCAACCGCCGGCGCTGGCTGCGTGGCCGGTTCGGGCCGGAATATGACCGCGCGGTCAGCGAGCACGGCCGACGGGAAGCCGAGGCTGAGCTGACCGAACGGGAACGCCGTGTCCGTCAGCTCGACATCAAGCCGCTGTCGCCCACCGCGCGCGCCCAGTACGCGTCCGAGTGGACCGCGGTGCAGGAACAGTTCGTGGATGCCCCGCAGGTCGCCGTCACCGGGGCGCAGACCCTGGTCACCGCGGTCATGAAGGACCGGGGCTACCCCACCGAAGCGTTCGACCAGACCGTCGCCGACCTGTCGGTCGAGCACGCGGCCACGCTGGACCACTACCGCGCCGCCCATGACATCAGCCAGCGGGCTGGCTCGGGGACCGCGTCCACCGAGGAGCTGCGCCAGGCCATGATCCACTACCGCGCCCTGTTCACCGAGCTGCTCGGCCAGCCCGGCAACTCGGCCCGCGATGCGCAGGCCGCGGCCGCTCCCTACGTGGGCGGCCAGACCGCTGACGACCAGCCGGCTAACGGGCAGGCTGCGGCGGCGAGTGACGTCGCCGCCCCGGAGACGGCACCGGACTCCGATGACGAAGTCACCGGGGAATCCATTTCAGGCAGCACTGTTTCCGGCACCCCGGTGCCCACGCGCCCCCGGGAAAGGTGAGCCATGACGACGCAGCGCGACGACATGGCCGGCCCTGGCGCCGCTGACCAGGCACCGGGCCAGGCCGACCCGTCCGAGCCGATCACGGGACAGATCGTCCCGCCGCCCCGGGTGGATTCCGAGCCGGACCAGCCCACCGACGCGGCCCGCCCGGACGACCCGGCCGCGGACCCCGACCGGGTCGTGCTGGACGACCCGGTCCAGGCCGACGACCTCGAGCCGGCCGACGACCTTGGACCCGCGGAGAACGGCGAGTCCGCCGTAGACAGTGAGACCGTGACCGACCGCGAGCCCGAGGATGCCCCGCCGCTGATGACCGACGAGCCCGAGGATGAAGCGCTGGTGACCGACCACGAGCCCGCGGACGCCCCGCCCCTGGTGACCGACGAGGAGCCCGACGACGTGGTAGTGGTTGACGAGGTGCCTGCGGCCACGCCGCAGCCCGCGGCCACGCCGCAGCCCGCGGCCGGCCAGGTGCCCGCGGCCGGCCCGGGGACCGTCGCCGACACCCCGGACACCACGCCCGCGGCCGCGCTGGCCGAACAGCAGTGGCCGGCCATCCAGTCGCTGTTTGTGGACGACCCGCGCGGCGCGGTCGAGCGGGCCGCCGCGGCGGCCGGTGAGGTGGCCGCGGCCCTGATTGCCACCCTGGAGCGGGAACAGGACCAGCTGCGTTCGTCCTGGCAGCAGGGCTCGGACACCGAGCAACTGCGCACCGCCCTGCAGCGGTACCGGGCGTTCTGCGGTCGGCTGGAGGGACTGTCCTAACGCCGGAGCAGCACTGCCGCGAGATAGAGCCAGAGGCCAGCAGGCCCAACCCCCCGGGCCTGCTGGCCTCAACTCTGTGCTGGGTAGGTCTAGATTCAGCAGCGGACGGCGTACGGAGGCGGCAGGGTGAGTTCAGCGGCGGAAGAGCTCGCCCAGTGGGCCACCAATCTGCAGCCCGCCGGGCAGGACCTCGCGCTGGCTGACCGGTCGCTGGCCGACACGCTGGCCGTGGCGCTGGCCGCCCGCCAGCACCGGGTGACCCGGCTGGCGGCCAGCCTGCCGGACGGCGCGCGCTGGGCGGTGGCCGCGCACGTACTCGACTTCGACGACCTGCACATGCCGTCCACCACGCACATCAGCGCGGTCTGCGTACCGGCCGCGCTGGCCGCCGGCGGCGGCGCCCGGGCCTACCTGGCCGGCGCCGGGGTGATGGCCCGGCTCGGCACCGCGCTGGGCTGGCCGCATTACTCGGCTGGCTGGCACGCCACCTGCACCGCGGGCGCCCCGGCGAGTGCCGCCGCAGCGGCGGTGGCACTGGGCCTGACGGCGGACCAGACCGCCACCGCGCTCGCCCTCGCAGTGCCCGGTGCCGGTGGCGTGCAACGAGCGTTCGGCACGGATAACAAAGCCTTGCAGGTCGGGTTCGCGGTGCAGGCCGGGCTGCGGGCCGCGGAACTGGCGGCGGACGGTGCGCGGGCCGACCCGGCCGCGCTGGACGACTGGCTCGGCCTGGTCGGCGGGAACCGTGCCCGGCTGGACCTGGCCGGGCCCGCGGTGCCGGGCGGGCTGGCCATCAAGATCTATCCGTGCTGCTACGCGCTGCAGCGCCCGATCAGCGCCCTGGCCGAGCTGGCCACCGGCGGCCTGCCAGTTCACCAGGTGCGGCGCATCGCGGTCCGCACCCTGGCCGGCACGGTCACGCCGCTGATCCATCACCGGCCAGAGACCGGCCTGCAGGGCAAGTTCAGCCTGGAGTACGGGCTGGCCGCGGCGCTGCTGGACGGCTACCCGGGGCGGGACAGCTTCACCGACGCGGCGGTGCGCCGGCCGGAAGCCCGGCGGCTGGCGGAACTGGTCGACTCGACGTTGCCGCCAGGCGGCACCGGGCTGCTGGACGGCACGTTCACCGCCGAGGTGCTGACCGATGGGGGCAAGGCGGAAGAGATCAGCCTGCGGTACCCGCCGGGCTCGCCGCAGCGGCCCCCGTCCGCGGCCGAATTCCAGGCCAAGCTCAACGACTGCCTGGCCGGGCTGCCGGTGGATCCCGGCGCGCTGACCTGGGCACAGGCCGCCGGGCTGCTCCGGGAGTACTGCTGAGACCCGAACCGAGGACACATGGATGAGCTGACCGACGACGAGCGCGCGATCGTGCACCTGGTCCGGGAGTTCGTGGACCGTGATGTCAGGCCGGTGGCCCGCGACCTGGAGCACAGCAACACCTACCCGGACCAGCTCATCGGGCAGATGAAGCAGCTGGGCATCTTCGGCCTGGCCATCCCGGAGCCGTGGGGCGCGGCCCGGGTCGGCACGCCGTGTTATGCGCTGGTCACCGAGGAACTGGCCCGCGGCTGGATGAGCCTGGCCGGCGCGATGGGCGGGCACACCGTGGTGGCCAAGCTGCTCCTCGACTACGGCACTGACGAGCAGAAACAGCGCTACCTGCCGGGCATGGCCAGCGGTCAGATCCGGGCCACGATGGCGCTCACCGAGCCGGGCGGCGGCTCCGACCTGCAGGCCATGCGCACCACCGCCAACCGGGTGAAGGGGGATGGGGAGGTGGGTGGGTCGTATCTGGTCAACGGGTCGAAGACGTGGATCACCAACGCGCGGCGCTCGCAGCTGATCGCGCTGCTGTGCAAGACCGACCCGGCCGCCCGCCCGGCGCACCAGGGGATCAGCATCCTGCTGGCCGAGCACGGCCCCGGCTTCACCGTCTCCCGGGACCTGCCCAAGCTCGGTTACAAGGGCGTGGAGAGCTGCGAGCTGGCCTTCGACAACTTCCGGGTCCCGGCCACGGCCCTGCTCGGCGGGACGGAAGGCCACGGCTTCGCGCAGATGATGCACGGCCTGGAGATCGGCCGGATCCAGGTGGCCGCGCGCGCGGTCGGGGTGGGCCGGGCCGCGCTGGAGGACGCGCTGCGCTACGCACAGCAGCGGGAGAGCTTCGGCCAGCCGATCTGGCAGCACCAGTCGGTCGGCAACTACCTGGCCGACATGGCCACCAAGCTGACCGCGGCCCGCCAGCTGGTGCTGTACGCCGCGCGCCGGTACGAGGCCGGCCAGCGCGCGGACCTGGAGGCGGGCATGGCCAAGCTGTTCGCTTCTGAGACAGCCATGGAGATCGCGCTGAACGCCATCCGCATCCACGGTGGGTATGGCTACTCCACAGAGTTCGACGTGGAACGCTACTTCCGGGACGCGCCATTGATGATCGTCGGTGAGGGCACCAACGAGATCCAGCGCAACGTCATCGCCCGCCAGCTCATCAAGCGCGGCTCGGTCGCCCCATGACCGGCATACTGCCGCTGACCGGCCTGACCGTCGTGGCGCTGGAGCAGGCGGTGGCCGCGCCGTTCGCCACCCGCCAGTTGGCCGACCTCGGCGCCCGGGTGATCAAGGTCGAGCGGCCCGGCACCGGCGACTTCGCCCGGCACTATGACCAGACCACCCGCGGCCAGTCCAGCTACTTCATCTGGCTGAACCGGGGCAAGGAGTCCATCGAGCTGGACCTCAAATCGGCCGGCGGCCAGGCCATGCTGACCGCCCTCATCGGCCGCGCCGACGTGCTGGTGCAGAACCTGGCTCCCGGCGCGGCCGAGCGCCTCGGGCTCACCGCCGCCGCCCTGGCCCGGCAGCACCGCCGGCTGATCTACTGCTCGATCAGCGGCTACGGCCCGGACGGCCCGTACCACCAGAAAAAGGCCTACGACCTGCTGGTGCAGTGCGAAGCCGGGCTGCTCTCGGTGACCGGCACCCCGGACGAGCCGGCCAAGGCGGGCATCTCGGTGGCCGACATCGCGGCCGGCATGTACGCCTACACCGGCGTGCTGACCGCGCTGTACCAGCGGGAGCGGACCGGCCGCGGCGGCAGCTTCCAGGTCGCCATGCTGGACGCGCTCGGCGAGTGGATGAGCCAGCCGTACTACTACAGCGTCTACGGTGACCGGCCCGCCGAGCGGACCGGCGCCCGGCACGCCATCATCGAACCGTACGGTCCGTACGCCACTGCAGGTGGCAGCCAGGTATTCCTTGGCGTACAGAACGCTCGCGAGTGGTCGCTGCTGTGTGACAAGGTGCTCGGCCGCCCGGAGCTGATCGACGACGAGCGGTTCGCCACCAACTCGGACCGGGTCGCGCACCGGGCCGAGCTCACCGGGATCATCACCGCCGTGCTGGCCGGCCTGGCCGCCGACGAGGTCGAGGCGCGGCTCGAAGCGGCGGGCATCGCCAACGCCCGGATGCGCACCCCAGCCGAGTTCGCCGCCCACCCGCAGCTCGCGGCGCGGGACCGGTGGCGTGACGCGGACACGCCGGGCGGCCCGGTCCGCGCCCTGCTGCCCCCGGTGACCACACCAGGCCGGGAGGCGGCCATGGGCGCGGTGCCCGCGCTCGGCCAGCACACCGCGGCCATCCGCGCCGAACTCGGCTTCCCAGCTCAGGAGGGAGCACAACCGTGACCATGACGGCCGATTCCCGCCCCACGAAGGACCTGCCGCACTTCTCGCTGGTCATCGACGGCCAGCCGGCCGAGGCGGTGTCCGGGCGCAGCTACCAGAGCATCGACCCGTTCCGCGGCACGCCGTGGGCCACCGCCGCTGATGGTGACGGGGCCGATGTGGACCTGGCCGTGGCCGCCGCGCGGCGCGCGCTGGATGGGCCGTGGGGCCAGCTCACGGGATTCGGCCGGGCCCGGCTGATGCGCCGCCTGGCCGAACTGATCAGCCGGGACGCTGACCAGCTGGCCGCGATCGAGACCCAGGACACCGGCAAGCTGCTCCGCGAGATGCGCGGCCAGCAGTGACCGTCACGCTGGCCGTCTGCCCGCTGGTCAGCCCGCGGAACGTGACGTCCGCGGTGATCGTGGCGGTGGCCGGGGGAGTCGCCGCCCCGGGACTGGCCGGGGCGGCGTGGTCGAGCGCCCGGGTGACCGCGACCGTCGGCTCGTTCGGCGTGGCCGTGGCCAGCGCCACCACCGCCGCCGCGCCAGCCAGCACCGCCGCCACCAGTAGCAGGAACGTGGCCGCCCGGGTCGGGTAGCCGCGGGTCTCCAGCCGCCGCTTGTACCACGCCCGGACCTGGGCCAGGTTCTCCGGGTTGACGTGCTTGCTGATGGTCAGGATCTGCGCGGCCAGCGCGCACGCCACCGCGGCCGCCGCGCACACCACGGCGGCGACGGTGATCCACCGGGCCGGGCCGCTGACCGTCGGCTTGGTCGCGCCGAACACGCCGAACCCGCCGAGCAGCGTGCCGATGATGGTCACCGTGCGGACCACCCGGTCGGTCGCGGTGTCCATCCGCTGCAGCGACTGCGCTGGGGTCAGCTCCCTGGCCAGGGTGGCCCAGGTCCGGTCCGCGTCGCTGACGGGCCGGACTGGCTCGGTGCCCTGGGCCGGGCTGGTCGTCCCGGTGGTCACGGCTGGTAGGTCCCGGTGCAGGTGAGCTGGTGCGGCCGCGGGTGGTCGGCCGGCCCGGGGCAGGTCACGATCACCTCGAACGCTGCGGTGCGGCCGGGGCGTGCCGCCGGGCTGGCAACCGGAAGGCTGGCCGGGCGAACCGGGCCACGGCCAGGCCGTCTCCGCTGAGCGCCTCGGTAACCAGCCCGGTAAGGTCGCTGTGGTCATCGGGACAGCTGTAACTGGGCGGATGTAAGACCACCGCCCGCACATTACTCCGCCGGGGGAGACCATGCCGCACAACGCACTGCACCGCATGATCGGCCAGCAGGCCGACGTGCTGGACCGGATCGCCGGGCTCGACCTGGCCGGCCCGGCGGCCACGCTGACCACGGCCCGCCGGGTCATCCTGACCGGGACCGGCACCAGCCAGCACGCCGCCGAACTGGGCGCGCTGCTATTCGAGCAGGCGGGCCTGGACGCGCGGTGGTACCCCGCCGCGACCTGGGCCCGGTGGAGCCCGGGCCCGCGGCCAGGGGACGCGCTGATCGTCATCACGCACACCGGGGAGACGGCCTACGCGATCTCGGCCCGGGCTGCCGCGCTGGCCGCCGGGATCCCGGTGCTGTCCATCACCGGGACCGGCGTGGACTGGCCGGAGGCCGTCCACACCGTGCCCAAGGAAGAAGCCGAGACCTACACGGTCAGCTACACCGCCGCGGTCGCCGTGCTGGCCCGGCTGGCCGGCTACGCGGGCGCCGCGGATGGCTCAGCCGAGGCGCTGCGCCGGGCCGCCGCCCAGGTCCGTGACGTGCTGGCCGATCCAGGCATCGACGGCGTCCCGGTGCCCGCGCGGAGCCTGGCCATCGTCGGCTGCGGGCCGTGGGGTATCACCGCCCGGGAGGGCGCGCTCAAGCTCCGCGAGGGCGCCCGGATGCTGGCCGAGGGCTTCGACACCGAACTGTTCCTGCACGGCAACGCGGTGCCGTTCACCGCGGCCGACGGCGTGCTGCTGCTGGAACCCGGGGCCGACCCGGACGGGCTGACCGCCGCGGTCGGCGCCGCGGCCGCTGCCGAGGGTATCCCGGTCGCCGCGCTGGCCACCGCGCAGGGCGGGCTGTCCCCGGTGCTGGCACAGTTCCCGATGACGGTGCGGGTCCAGCAGCTGGCCGAGCGTTTCGCCGCGCTGCGCGGCTCGGACCCGGACACGGTGATCACCGGTCACTGGGCCGAACCCGGGATGTGGCAGCTCGGTTCAAACAGCTAAATATCGCCTCGGTCAAGCTGTCTCCAACCGGGACGGAAGTGCCCTAATATTTCGCAAGCCGGCAGGGGCGGGCCATGCGGGCGATCGAAGGCGGGCACCGGTGTGGAGTTGCGTTAACGGGCATGCCAATTCCCCGGGGGCTGAGTACTGCGCGACGTGCGGTGCGTGGGTGGAGACAGGCATGTCCGCTGACCGGCTATACGGCGGCGCGCCGGGGACCGAATACGCTTCGGACTACGCCAGCGGGTCGTTCGCCGAATACATCGACGAGCTGGCTGGCGATACCGGCATTCCGGATTTTCAGCCCGGGTCATTCCCGCCCGCGCCGCCGCCCGGCGAACCGTCGCGGACCCCGGGGAACGGTTTCCCGGCCATGCTCAGCGCGCCGCCCCCCGCCCCGGTAGAGGCCCCGCCACCGCCCAGCCGCTGCTACTCCGGCTCCCCCGGCTGGCCGGATGACACCGGCCAGCCTGATGACATCGTCGAGGACGACCAGTCGGCTGGCCGCGGCTGGTACGACGATGGGCC
Source organism: uncultured Actinomycetes bacterium (assembly GCA_963758575.1). Taxonomy (GTDB): domain Bacteria; phylum Actinomycetota; class Actinomycetes; order Streptosporangiales; family Streptosporangiaceae; genus RYN-230. Next base: position 229,188 of record CAVWWE010000005.1, on the reverse strand, counting down.
GGCCACCAAGCCCGGCCCGGTGCTGACCGGCGGCGCACTGGAAGAGCTGCGTTACCGGCGGCCGAGCCGGACCAGGATGCTGGCCGGGGTGGCCGCAGTGGTCATCCTGGGTATCGCCGGCGTGACCGGCACGCTTGCCGTCATCCACTCGCGCAGCGGGTCACCGCAGGGTGGGGCGGGCCAGGCCAGTTCGGCTTCACCGTCGCCCGCCGAGACCGGTGCGGCCACGCAGAACGTGGCCCAGTGGACCACCCCGGTCGCGATCGACCCGCAGACCCTGGCCAGCAGCACCACCATCACCGGCCTGTCCTGCACGCTGCGTGGTGGGTGCTATGCGGCGGACAGCCGGGGCATGGTGCTCGCCCTGCACTCGTCCGGGGACTGGCCGGTCGCGGCCACCGACCCGAACGGTGGCCTGGTCGCCCTGTCCTGCTCGGCCGCCGGGTCCTGCCTGACCATCGACTCCCAGGGGCTGTCCATGGTGCTCCGGCACGGCACCTGGAGCAGCCCGGTCTCGATCGGCACCGGGTCCGGCACGGTGACCAGCGCGTCCTGTGCCAGCCCTGATTTCTGCCTGGCCGTGGACACCATCGGCCAGGCCTTCACCTACGCCAGCCCGCCGGCGCTGGTCACAGCGGACCATCGCGCCCAGCGGCCAGGCGCTGAACGCGGTGTCCTGCGCCAGCCGCACCGCCTGCGTGGCGGTCGGCGCGGGCGGCGCCGTGTACAGCTACGACGGCGCCTCATGGGCCGGGCCGGCCACGGTGGACAGCGGTCATGACCTGGTCTCCGTGTCCTGCCCCAGCGCCGGGTTCTGCATGGCGGTGGACTCGGCGGGGGACGCGGTCCAGTTCTCCGCCGGGCACTGGTCGGCCCAGCCGCTCGGCTTCAGCGCGGCCGCCGTGTCCTGCCCAGCCGTCGGCACCTGCCTGGCGGTTGGCGTCGGCGGGGTGGCCACCTACGGCGGCGACCACTGGACCGCCCCCGCCGCGGTGGACACCGCCGGGGTGAACCGGATCGACTGCGTCGCGGTCAACTCCTGCGTCGCCACCGACCAGAACGCGAACGCCCTGTTCTACTCCGCATCAGCTAAGTGAGCAGGTCAGCCCGGACAGCGCCGGGTTGCTGCCGGTGACCACCATGGCCCGGTCACCGTCCCTCTGCGGCCGCCTGCCCGGCAAGACCTGGGCTGCCCGCTCCGGCCATAGCGCAGGTCAGCGGCGCACCATACGGGCCGGGTGCGTGAAAGGTTCGCGCCTGCGGGCCAGGTTCACTCCGGGTACGGCGGCGGGTCCCTGCGGGTCATCGAGACCATGATCTGGCCGTAGCCGGTGTCCTCGTCGTCCTCCTCGTCCAGCCGGTCGGCCACCGACTCCAGTTCGGGTTCGCCGTTCTCTTGCTGGGGCAGCCTGTCGGGCGCTGTCCCAGCCGCGTGGGTCGGCGCCGGGCGTGGGGCCGGCCGCGGCGCTTGCTGCGCGCCGATCATCAGCTGCCGCTGGATCCACTGGAAGTAACTGATCCACGCCGAGCCGAGGGTGGTGGACCAGTCGTCGTCGCTGAGCTCGCGCACCGCGCGGAGCAGCGCATGGGCCAGGCCCAGGTACTGCGAGTCAGGGAAGCCGGCCACCTGGTTGACCGCGCCGAGCCGGCGCATCGCGCCGGCCACCACGTGGGCCGGCTCATCGGTCAGCGCCGCCCACAGCAGGGCCTGCACCGTCCGCTGGCAGAACGCCCAGTCATCCTCGGCCAGATCCGGGATCAGGCTGCTGATCTCGTATTGCAGTTGCTCGGTGAACACGTCCTCCAGCTGGGTCAGCCGGCCAGGCCGACGGGCGGATCACCCGCAGCACCGCCGGGTCGGGCGGGGCGATCGACGTGCCCTGGGTCGGATCGCTCATCATGGCCAATTCCCCTTCCGGCTACCGCTGCGCCCCTGGCCGACCTTGCCACCTCAGCCTCAGTTGTGGCCACCCCGCCGCGGCCCACCCCGGTCAGCGCACGTACCTGGACCCGGGCGAACCGCGCCGGGTCGCTGGGCTGCCAGTCGGTGACCGAACCGAGCCAGCCGAGGAAGAAAGCCAGCGAGATGGACTCGATGCCAGGACTATCCAGCGGGAAGAACGCGAAGTTCATGTGCGTGTCGGCGATCAGCGACAGACCAGCGCCCGCTGGCCCGCATGCACCCCGGCGCGAACATGGCGGCCAGCACGTAGCGGAAGTACCAGCCAATGAACAGCACGGTGACCGGCCACGGCTGGATTGCGTGACGGACATGCCGCGTTCCCTTCCGAGCAGCACGGTACATCCGCCGAAGTGGGCACTAAGGTGCTTCGCAGCAATACGGTTAGTTTTAAGAATTCTTGACCACCCGCCGTAGCCCCGCGCCCACGCAGCACCGGCCACGGCGCACAGCGGACTCGGTCGTGATCATGGCGTAGGTAGTAATAGAACCCCACTAAGGCCATGATCACGAATTGATGCTGCGGGAATGCGTGGCTGCGGACAGGGCGCGGGCGGACGCTAGCCTGCGGGAGTGACGGAAGAGCGCGCTGAGCCCCCGGACCTCGCTGGGCACCCGGATCTCGCTGCGCAGCCGGATCTCGCTGGGCACCCGGATCTCGCTGGGCACCCGGATCAGCTGCGCTGGGATGCCCGGTACGCCGGGTCCACCCCGTCGTTCCGGCCACACCCGCTGGCCGAACAGGCCCTCGGCCCGGACCTGCCGGGTGGCCCGCTACCGGCCGGGCCAGTGGCCGATCTGGCCTGCGGTCCGTCCGGCAGCGCGCTGCTGGCCGCCGCGCACGGACGGCAGGTGACCGCGGTGAACGTCTCCGCCGTCGCGCTGGACCTGCTCGGCCAGGAGGCGCGGCGGCGCGGGCTGGCCGGCCGGATCACCGCTGTGCACGCCGATCTGGCCCGCTGGCATCCGGACCCGGCGGGCTACTCGCTCGTGCTGTGTACCGGCTTCTGGGACCCGGCCGTGTTCGCCATGGCGGCCCGGGCGGTCGCACCCGGCGGTGTGCTCGGCTGGGAAGCGTTCACCGAGGCCGCCCGTCAGGCCCGGCCCACGCTCAATCCCGCCTGGTGCCTCGGCCCCGGCGAGCCCGCCGCCCTGCTCCCCGGCGGCTTCACCGTCCTCACCCAGCACGACGTCCCCAAACCGGATCACGGCGACCGCCGCCGCCTGCTCGCCCGCCGTCCGCACCAGGCCCTAGCCGCCGATCAGTAATCCCGAGTCCTCCCCGGCCGGGAGATCGTGCGGCAGCACGTCGGTGTCGGGCCGTGGGACAGCACGACGGCCGCTAGCCCGTTCCCAATAGGTCTCTTTGCCGAGCAACGACTCACCGAACCGGTCGAACTCGGTAATCACCTTCTGCGTGGCGGTCGTGATGGCGGTCCGGGTCTGCTCGTCCAGGTCCGTCAGCTGCCGGGAAACCTCGAGTTCAATCCTGGCCGTGACCTCGTCCTTGGCCAGATCGTGCAGCTCCCGCTTCGCATCACGTACCGCGGCCCGCAGATCCTTCGTGGCGGCGTGGGCCTCGCGGATCATTTCGCGGCACTCGCCAACCGCCGCTTCCAGCCGGTCGAGATCGCTCACGGCATCCTCCTCGCTCGTCTGCTGGGCCGGGTTCCTGTCCAGTCTGAGCAGGCCGCAGAACGAGGTGCAACAGCTCCTCGGCGCGAACTCTGATGTCTCACTATATGAGAATATATGAAGGATAATGTGAGACGGATGTTAAGGTCAGTGGCATGGAGCTGCTGGAATGGGATGCGCAGAGTTACGACGATCTGCCGCTGCCGCACAAGCGGTGGGGGCCGCGCGCCATCGGCAGGCTCCGGCTGGCCGGCGGCGAGACGGTCGCGGACGTCGGCTGCGGAACCGGCCGCGACGCCGAGCACCTGCTCCAGCTCCTGCCCGCAGGCCGGGTGCTGGCCATCGACGGGTCGCAGCAGATGCTCGCGCAGACCCGCAGCCGCCTGGCCGGAGGCGGCCAGGCGAACCGGGTGGAGATCATCCAGGCTGACCTGCGCGACCCCGCACCGGCCGCGCTCGCCAGCCACCCCCGGTGGACGCCGCGGTCAGCGTGGCCACGCTGCACTGGCTGCCCGACCACGCGCAGGTGTTCCGCACCGTCGCCGGGTTGCTGAAGCCGGGCGGCCGGTTCGCCGCCGAGGCGGGCGGCTACGGGAACATCGCCAGCATCGTGGCCGTGCTCAGCGAACTGGGCGTGGGCGACGGGACCGGCATCTGGAACTTCGCGGACGTCCCGGAGACCACGAGCAGGCTGGCCGCGGCGGGCTTCGATGAGATCGAGGTCAACCTGGTCCCCGACCCGGCCCGGCTGGATGCGGGCCGCCAGTTCGAGGCCTACCTGGCCACCGTGGTGCTCGGCGCGCACCTGCGCGAGCTTCCGCCCGCAGACCGTGCCCCGTTCGTCCGCGAGGTAGCCGCGAGGCTGGCCGAGCCGGTCGTGGACTACGTCCGCCTGCAGATCCGCGCCACCCGCGGCTGACCCCCGGCGCCCCGGCGCCGGTCCCAAGGCCGGATGCCAAAATGGCCGACATGGTTTCCCTGATCACCGGGCAGGACCGGCCCGGACCGCTGTCCGGACTGCTCGTCGCGGACTTCGCCCGGGTGCTGGCCGGCCCGTACGCCACCATGCTGCTGGCCGACCTGGGCGCCGACGTGATCAAGGTGGAGAGCCCGGCGGGCGACGACACCCGCCGCTGGGTACCGCCTACCCGGGACGGGGTGGCCACCTACTACCTGGCCATCAACCGCAACAAGCGGTCCGTGGTCCTCGACCTCACCGACCGACGAGGGCCTGGCCGCCGCGCACGAGCTGACCCGCCGCGCGGACATCATGGTGCAGAACTTCAAGCCCGGCGGCCTGACCCGCTTCGGCCTGGACTACCCGGCCGTGCAGGCCAGGAACCCGGGCATCGTGTACGCCTCGATCAGCGGCTTCGGGGCCGGCGCCGGGCAGGCGCTGCCCGGCTACGACGTCCTGGTCCAGGCCATGTCCGGCCTGATGAGCCTGACCGGCGACCCGGACGGGCCGCCCTACCGGGCCGGCATCTCGCTGGTGGACATCCTGGCCGGGCTGCACGCCACGGTCGGCATCCTGGCCGCGGTGGCGCACCGGGCGCAGACCGGGGACGGCCAGCACATCGAGGTCAACCTGCTCTCCTCGGCGCTGTCTGGGATGGCCAACCAGTCCAGCGCGTACGTCGCGGGCGGCGTGGTGCCGATGCGGATGGGCAACCTGCACCCCAGCCTGACCCCGTACGAGCCGCTGCCCACCGGCGACGGCGACCTGGTCATCGCGGTCGGCAACGACCGCCAGTTCGGCCGGCTGTGCGAGGTGCTCGGCGCGCCCGGGCTGGCCAGCGACCCGCGGTTCGCGCAGAACGCGGGCCGCACCAGCCACCGCGCCGAGCTGCGCGCCGAGCTGTCCAAGCGGCTGGCCGCGCGTACCTCGGCCGAGTGGTCCGCGCTGCTCACCGAGGCCGGCATCCCGTGCGGCCCGATCAACACGGTGGACGGCGGCGTGGCCACCGCGGCCGAGCTGGGCCTGGCGCCGATCGTGACCGCGGGCGGTATCCCCGGCATCCGGCACCCGATCACGCTGTCCGCCACCCCGCCCGATTACCCGCTGCCGCCCCCCGCGCTCGATGAGCACGGCGACCAGGTCCGCGCCTGGCTGGCCGCGCCACCGCAGCGATCCCGCCCGATCCCAGGAGAGACCCGATGACCGAACGTCAGTACCCGGCTTATCCCACCTCGCTTGGTGACTCGGACGCCGACTCGATCACCGTGCTCGGCCATGATCTGGCGGCCGACCTGATGGGCCAGGTGTCGTTCGGGGAACTGGCGTTCTGGCTGGTGACTCAGCGCCGGCCGACCCGGCAGCAGGTCCGGGTGTTCGAGGCGGTGCTGGTCGCGCTGGCCGAGCACGGGTTCACGCCGACCGCGATCGCGGCCCGGCTCACCTACCTGAGCGCGCCCGACTCGGTGCAGGGGGCGCTGGCCGCCGGGCTGCTCGGCGGCGGCTCCCGGTTCCTGGGCGTGACCGAGGACTGCGGCGCGTTCCTGGCCGCCGCGCTGGCCGAAGCGGGGGAGCAGCTACCCGCCGGCGAGGACGACGCGGGCTGGGACGAGATCGCGCGGCGCGCGGTGCGGCAGGCCCGGGAGGCCGGCAAGTTCGTCCCTGGTCTTGGCCACCCGGTGCACAAGGTCACCGACCCGCGGACCCCGGTGCTGTTCCGCATCGCCGACGAGGAAGGGCTGCGCGGCCCGCACCTGCGGCTGTGGGCCGCGGTGGGCAGGGTGCATCCCGAAGTGCTCGGCCGCACGCTGCCGCTGAACGGCGCGGGCACCTGCGGCGCCGCCCTGGCCGACCTGGGCCTGCCGGTCGAGCTGCTGCGCGGCTTCGCGCTGCTGGCCCGCACCGCCGGGCTGCTCGGCCACCTGGCCGAGGAGCGGTGGCGGCCGGTCGGCATGGATATCTACCTGGGCGTGGACCGGAACACCGACTACCAGGCGCCGTGACCCGCGACCGGCCGGGCAACCTGCGGCGGACCGAGGGCGGGACCGCCCGGGTCACCAACGTCGAGCTGTTCTTCGACCTGGTGTACGTGTTCGCGGTCACCCAGCTGTCGCACTACCTGATCGACCACCCCACCGTGGCCGGCGCGCTGCAGGCGCTGCTGCTGCTCAGCATGGTCTGGCTGGTCTGGGCCTACACCACCTGGGTGACCAACTGGCTGGACCCGGAGCTGATCCCGGTCCGGCTGATGCTGCTCGCGCTGGCCCTGGGCAGCCTGGTCATGTCGGCCGCGCTGCCCGGCGCCTTCGGCAGCCGCGGGCTGGCCGTGGGCGTGGCTTACGCGGTCATGCAGATCGGCCGTAGCGTGTTCGCGGTGGCCGGGCTGCGCGGCGACCCGCTGCGCCGCAACTTCCAGCGCATCCTGGCCTGGTGCATGGTCAGCGGCGCGCTGGCGGTGGCCGGCGGGCTGGCCGCCGGGCATGCCCGGGAGCTGCTCTGGCTGGCCACCGTCGCGGTGGACATCCTGGGCGGGCTGGCCGGGTTCTGGACGCCGGGACTGGGCCGGTCCAGCACCCAGGACTGGACCATCGAGGGCAATCACTTCGCCGAACGGTGCCAGGCGTTCATCCTGATCGCGCTGGGCGAGTCGCTCGTGGTGATCGGGGCCACGCTGTCCCGGCTGCGCACCATCACCGGCCAGGAGGCAGCCGCGTTCCTGGCCGCGTTCGTCGGCAGCGTGGGCCTGTGGTGGCTGTACTTCCACCGCAGCGCCGAGGCGGGCGCGCAGGTCATCGCCGAGTCGGCCGATCCCGGGCGGATGGGCCGGTCCGCCTACCACCTGATCCACCCGGTCATGGTGGCCGGCATCATCGTGGTGGCCGCGGGCGACCAGCTCGTGCTGGACCGGCCCGGCGAAGTGGGGTCCGCGCCAGTGTCGGCCATGCTGCTCGGCGGCGCGGCGCTGTTCCTGATCGGCCACGCGCTGTTCAAGGCGGTGGTGTGGCACGTGGTGTCCCGGGCCCGGATCGCCGGGGTGGTCGCGCTGGGCCTGCTCGGCGCCCTGGCCCCGCACGTGACGGCGCTGGTCCTGAGCATCTGCACCGCGGTCGTCATACTGGCCGTGGCCACCGCCGACTTCCTGACTGAGCGGACCGGCCAGCCAGCAGTGCGTGATGCTGCCTGAGTCGCTGCCCGAGTTTCGGTCGCCAATTTGCTTACCTGTTAGCAATTGGTCTCTGCTTTGCATGACGCCGGCCGAAAATCCGGGCAAGCTGGTAGATACCACAAGCCACCCACGGGGAGAGTAAATGCTGTCGAGACGGTTTCTTGCCGCCGCGTTCGGTGCGGCCACGCTGATCGGCGCAGTCGGCCTGGCTGTGCTGCCCGGCGCGGCCAGCGGGCAGACGGTCGCCAGCGGGCGGGTCGCGGTCCACCGCGTGGCCGCCGCGGACATCGCGAAGCCCGGCGGCCCGATGGTGCCGGCGGCGGTGTCTGGGCACGCTTCGGCCCAGGTCGCGGGCCAGAAGTTCTCGGTCGCGGAGCAGAGCCTGAACTGGTCGGGCTTCGCCGTCACCTCGTCGAAGAAGTTCACCTACGCGCAGAGCCGGTTCACGCAGCCCACCCTCACCTGCCCGGGGGACCACGCCAACGAATGGTCCTCCAACTGGGTCGGCCTGGACGGGTTCAACAACACCACCGTCGAGCAGGACGGCACAGCCGCGCACTGCGGCGGGGCGAACAACACCACGCCGGTCTACAAGGCCTGGTACGAGATGTACCCGGCCGGCTCGGTCAACGTGTTCACCGTGAGCCCGGGTGACACGATCAACACCTCGGTCAGCTTCAGCAACGGCAAGTTCACCCTGACCGTGTCCGACCTCACCTCGCACAAGAGCTCCACGCACACTGCGAAGTGCGCGAGCTGCAAGCGGACGTCAGCGGAATGGATCGTCGAGCGGCCCGAGCTGTGCACCTCGGCCACCAACTGCTTCCTGGCCCACCTGGCCGACTTCGGCACCACCTCGATGAGCGCCAAGGTGCGGGTGGCCGGTGTGAGCGCCGCCCAGGGCATCCCCAACTTCCGCAACTACAACATCACGATGTTCGACACCGCTAACACCCAGCTGGACTCGGTCGGCAAGGTCAGCAGCAACACCTTCCCCGCGACCTGGCTCGCGGGGGGCAACACGGTGATTCCCTAGCGGCTGATCTAGTCCATCGCCGCACGGCGGCGGCCGCTCATCCTGGACCTGAGTACTCCAGGATGTAGAGGCCGCCGCCGTCGCGGTTGACCGCGTACACGATGCCGTCCGCGGTCACGTAGACGTCGTTGATCTGCACCGGCCCGGCGGGCTCGAACGCGGCGACCTGCCGCGGCTGGAACGGGTCGCGGATGTCGAACGCGCGCACCCCGGCGCTGAAGAACGCGCCGAAGATGATCTCCTCGCTCTGCCAGGCCCAGCCGAACGGCTCGTTCTCGTGCAGGTTGTGCGGGCCGAACCGGCCGGCCAGGCGCGGCCCGGCCTGCAGGCTCAGGTCGAACACCTCGATCCCGGCCGGCTGCTGGCCGGGCGCCTGTACCTGATAGGCCACCAGCAGCAGGCCATCGCCGACGGCCAGCGAGTTGGACCGGACGCCGCCGTGCGGCAGCCGGGTCTGGGTGAGCAGCCGGGGTGCCCGCGGGTCGGTGACGTCGAGCACGCTGAAGTTGGCCGGTGGCTGCTCGTGGGCCAGGTAGAGGTACCGGCGGCCACCGTGCTCCAGCACCGCGGTGCCTTCCCCGCAGCGGCCCTGGCCGCCCAGGTCGTGCCGGCTCAGGCAGCGCAACTGCTCCGCAATCATGTCTTGCACCACCGCCCTAGATGATTACTCTTAATCACTATGAAAGCCCCATCCCGCACGTTAATCATTGTGATGGTGGCGGCGCCGCTGGCCGTGCTAGCCGGCTGCGGCGGCAGCGGCACGAGCACGCCGAGTGCCACCAGCCCGATCGCCATCGGCTACGAACTGCCGCTCACCGGCACCGTGGCGCTGCCCGGAAAGCAGGAGCAAGAGGGCTGGAACCTCGGGCTCAAGGAGTTCGGGCAGAGCGTCGATGGGCACCGCATCGTCACCTACTTCGAGGACACCGGCGGCAACCCGGCGGTCGCGCTGTCCGACGCCCGCTCGCTGGTGCAGCAGAAGCACATCCAGATCATGGAGGGACCACTGCTGGCCAGTGAGGACGCCGCGGTGGCCCCGTACCTCGGCGCACAGCGGATCCCGCTGGACAACCTGGCCCTCTGCTCGTCCGCCCAGCTCACCTCCGATGCCCGGTACGGCAACGCGCTGAGTTCCGGGTGGCTGTGCGACCAGCCCGATGTGATCGCGGCCGACTATCTCTACCAGGATCTCGGCTACCGGCACGTGACCGTGCTGGCCACCGACTACGCGTTCGGCTGGCTGTCGGCGGGCGGGTTCATCAAGCAGTTCACCATGCTCGGCGGAAAGATCGACAAGGAGCTGTGGCCGCCGCTGACCGCGACCGACTACGGCCCGTACGTGTCCGCGATCCCGAAGGCTACCCAGGCCGTGTTCGCCGAGACGCTGGGCGCCGGCGCCATCGACTTCACCAAGGCGTACGCCCAGTTCGGCCTGCGCGGGAAGATCCCGCTGTACGGCAACACCACGATGTTCGACTACTCGGTGCTGCCCGGCGAAGTGCCGTCCGACGTGCTCGGCGACCAGATGGCCGCGCAGTACTGCGACGGCATCAGCAACCCGGCCAACAACACGTTCACCAGCCTGTTCAAGAAGACGTACCACGTCTTCCCGGGCTACTACGCCGAGGCCGGCTACGTGCACGCCCAACTGGCCGTGGCCGCGCTGCGGCGACTGCACGGCAACGCCACTGACCCGACCGCGGTGGCGCACGCGCTGAAGACCACGCCGATCACCGCGCCGCGCGGGCCGGTGCGGCTGAACACCGTGGTGGACGCGCCGATCCAGAACATCTACATCTGCAAGGTGGAGAGCGTGCACGGCACCCTGGAGGACGTGCCGATCAAGACGTACCCGGACGTCGAGCCGTGGGGCACCCTGCCGTACCGCACCTGGCTGCAGGAATTCACCGCCGACTCGACCGGCCGTCCGGCCGCCTGACCGCTGCAGCGCCGCGGGCCGGTTGTCAGGGTCCGCGGCGCTGCCGCCGTGCTGGCCAATCAGTGTGCAACTGTGCCGGCCAGATGGCTAACGGGCGCATTATGATGACTGGCGTCAGCCAACGGTCGGGCATGATTGCCATGCGAGAGCGTTGACCCGCATGATTGCCGCGAGAGGGGTGCGCTGGCGTGGGGGATGTGCACGGTGGGAGCAGGAAGCGGGCCGTCGGCACCCGGGACCGGATCATGGCACACCTGGCCCGGGTCGGTGAGGTGAGCGATCACACCGGCAAGGCCAGCACGATGCTGGCCGCGACGATCGGTTATCCCGGTTCCAGCGTCGCCTTCGCGCAGCTGCTCACCGGCATGGAACGGGCCGGCCTGATCCAGCGGGAGATCCGCGGCAAGCGCACCTACCGGATCATCCCCGGCCCGGCCGCACCGCCGCCGGGGTCACTGACCCAGCCTGCCCCAGCACCGGGCGGGGACACCTGGGCCGCCCCGGCACCGGGCGGCGGTACCCGGCCCGCCCGGGAGCAGGCCCGGCCCGCGGCCGCGGCGGCGCAGCCGGTGCCCGGGCCCGCCGGTGCGCCCGCGGGAACTGCGCACCGGGCTGATGCCGCTACGGCTGAGGCGCCGGAGACTGGTGCGGCGGCCGGGACTGGCCCGGCCGTGGCTGGCCTGGATCTGCCGGCCGGCCCGGGCGGCGTTGACTACGACGAGCTGGCCCGGCGGCTGCTGGTCCAGGTGGTGCGACGGCTGGCCGGGCCGGACGCCGGCCGGGCCGGGGGAGAGCCAGCGGCCGGGGCGCCGGGGCAGCCCGTGGTGGAAGAAACAGTGTCGCAAGAGACCGCGCTGCAGGAGACCGTGGCCAGCCTGGAGCAGAAGCTGGCCAGCGCCACATCCGGGCAGCGCCGCCTGGCCGAGGAGAACACCAGGCTCCGCGAGCAGCTCCGGGCGGCCGAGCAGAGCCTGGCCGAGGCCCAGGACCGGGCCACCGCCGAGGCGCTGGCGGGCCGGTTCGACAGCGCCGAGGTGCTGCTGCTGGAGCGCCTGCTGTCCCCGCTCCGGGAGCAGGCCCGCCGGTCTCCCGAGGCCGACGCCGGCTGAGCCGGAATGATTGGCGCTCACGCGCCGCATCCGTCCCACCACCCGTTCCCTGCCGCACCGGCCTCGCCGGCTGCCATCCCTGCTCACTTGTGGCCCGTAATGATAATGTCTAATCATGTAGCGCTGGGGGCGGCTGGGCCGGAGAAGGGACGCTGGTGGATTCGCAGCAGCAGCTTGGCTGGGGCATCGTCGGACCCGGCCGGATCGCCGCCACGCAGATCGCGCCCGCCATCGCGCACGCGCCAAACAGCACGCTGATCAGCGTGGTGGGCCGCGACCTGGGCCGGGCCACCGAGTTCGCCAAGGCACACGGCGCGGCCCAGGCGCTGGACAGCTACCCGGCCATGCTGGACGATCCGGCCGTACAGGCGGTGTACATCGCCACGCCCAATGCGCTGCACGCCGGGCAGGTGATAGCGGCGGCCGAGGCGGGCAAGCACGTGCTCTGCGACAAGCCACTCGCGGTGACGGTGCCGGACGCGCGGCGCTGCGTCGGGGAATGCCGGGCGGCCGGGGTACGGCTCGGCCTCACCTTCCAGACCCGCAGGCACGACGGCCTGGCCGAAGCGGCCGGCCTGGTCCGCTCCGGCGCCATCGGCCGGGTGGTGGTGGCCGAAGTGCAGATGAGCGGCGGCCGCAACCTGCCCGGCGGCTGGCGCACCGATCCGGCCCTGGCTGGCCTGGGCACCATCAACAACATCGGCGTGCACGCGTTCGACGTGCTGCGCTACCTGATCGGCGCCGAGGTCACCGAGGTGACCGTGCTGGTGGACGCCGAGCCCGGATTCCAGGTGGACACGACCGCGCTGGTGCTGCTCCGGTTCAGCACCGGCACGCTGGGCTACGTCAACGCGAACCAGTCGGTGCCGCACGCCCGCGACGACATCGTGCTGTACGGCACCGAGGGCCGGGTGCTGGGCCGCAACCTGTCCCGGCCGGGCCGGGACGGCACGCTCAGCATCGTCACCGCGGACGGGACCCGTGAGTTCACGGCGTCCACCCGGGACGCCTACCGGCACACCGTGGCGGCGTTCGCCGACGCGGTGCTGGCCGGCCGCGACCCCAGCCCTTCCGGCGAGGACGGGCTGCGCAGCGTGGAGCTGACCGCCGCCATCGCGCAGGCCATCGAGCAGCGCCGGGTGGTCCCGGTCGGCGGCTGAGCCCGCTGGCCCGCAGCGCTGAGGGGAGCCCGGAACGGTGCCCGAGTTCATCGCCCAGACCCTGAACGGGCTGACCCTGGCCGGGATCATCTTCCTGGTGTCCACCGGCTTCACCCTGGTCTTCGGCGTGATGCGGGTCACCAACCTGTCGCACGGCGCGGTCTACCTGGTCGGCGGCTACGTCGGCTACTCGGTCATCAGTGCCACGCACAACTTCTTCTATGGGCTGGCGGCCGGCGCCCTGGCCATGGCGGCGTTCGGCTACCTGCTGGAACGCACCCTGATCAGCTGGCTGGGCCGGTCCGAGATGGCCGAACTGCTGGCCACGCTGGGGTGCTCGGTGGCACCGTGCTCGGCCTGTACACCGGCGGGGACAGCGACATCCTGCTGTTCGCGCTGGCCGTGGTCATCGTGGGCGGCCTGGGTAGCTACGAGGGTGCGATCGTGGGCAGCGTCGTCATCGGCCTGATCGACAACTACGGCACCGCGTACTTCCCCTCGCTCGCCTACTCGGTCCTGTTCATCCCGGTCATCGCGATCCTGCTGGTCCGCCCCAACGGCCTGTTCGGAAGGGCGGGGACGTGAGCGGCCGCAGCGGCGCCAGCCCTCGCTTGTTGCGGCGGCTTGCCGCCGCTCGGCGCGGAGCGCCGACCGGGAGTTCAGCGGGCCCCCCCACCCCTGGTCGCGGCGGCCGGCCGCTGCTCGGCGCGGAGCGGCGATCGGGGGGTTACGGGGGGTCGCCCCCCCGGGCTAACACGTTGCTGACGCTGCGCCTCATGCGACAGTCCCGGCTGTACATCGGGCCGGCCAGCGGCCTGCTGGCCGCGCTGCTGCTCGTCCTGTTACTGCAGGGCAACGGGTTCGTGTCCACCCTGGTCGTGGACATGCTGGTGTACGCGATCGTGGCCATGGCGCTGGATTTCCTGGGCGGTTACGCGGGCCTGGTCTCGCTGGGCCAGGCCGGGTTCCTCGGCGTCGGCGCGTACGGGGTGGCCATCGCCGAAGTGCACTTCTTCTCCCCGTGGGCGGCGGTCGGCATCGCGCTGGCCGTGACGCTGGGCCTCGGCCTGGCCCTCGGCATCGTCGCGGTCCGGGTCAAAGGGGTCAGCTTCGTGATCATCACACTGGCCATGGGCCAGGTGCTGTGGGGCCTGTCCTACCAGTGGGTCGGGCTGTCCGAGGGGGACAACGGCATCACCGTGTCCGTGCTGCCCACGATCGGGCCGATCGACCTCAACGACCCGCTCACCTTGCGGATGACCGTGCTCGTGGTGTTCGCCCTGGTGGCTCTGCTTCTGGTCACATTCACCAGATCGCCGTTCGGGCTCTCCCTGCGGGGCGTTCGGTCAAATGAGGCCCGGCTCGCGGCGCTCGGCTACCGTACCGGCCTGCACCGGTACCTGGCCTGGGTCATCGCGGTGTTCTTCACCGGGCTCGCCGGGGTGCTGTACGTCTTCGTCAACCAGCTGATCAGCCCGACCACCATGGACTTCAGCGCGAACGGCCTGTTCGTGATCATGGCGGTGCTGGGCGGCCTGGGCAGCATCTGGGGCCGGCCCTGGGCGCGGTGGTGATCGTGCTGTTCCAGCAGGAGCTGAGCATCTACGTGTCCCGCTGGCAGACGCTGATGGGCTTCACGTTGATCGCGGTCGTGCTGCTCAGCCCGGGCGGGTTCTGGGGGCTGCTGCGGGCGGCGGGCCGCCGCTGGGACGCGGCCGTCGCCCGGCGGCAGCGGAATCTGGAGACTACGCCGTGACCGTGGAGCCAGCGCTGGCCGCCGAGCATCTGTCCCGCCGCTTCCGCGGCGTCACCGCGGTCGCGGACGTGTCGCTGCGGGTGCCCGCCGGGGCCCGGTTCGGCATCATCGGGCCGAACGGAGCGGGCAAGACCACGCTGTTCAACCTGCTGTCCGGGGAACTTCGGCCGAGCGCCGGGCGGGTGGCGCTGTTCGGCCGGGACGTGACCCGGCTCCGGCCATACCACCGGGCCGCGCTCGGCCTGGGCCGGACGTTCCAGGTCACCCGGGTGTTCAGCGACCTCACCGTGCTGGAGAACCTCACCCTGGCGCTGCACGGGCTGCACCGGTCCAAGCTGTCGCTGCTCCGGCCGTGGCGCAGCTACCGCGGGCTGACCGCCGAGGCGGCCGAGTTCGCCGGCCGGTTCGGGCTGGCCAGCCGGCTTTCCGCGGTGGCCGCCGAACTGTCCCACGGCGAGGTGCGCGAACTGGAGGTGCTGCTGGCCCTGGCGCTCAAGCCGCGGGTGCTACTGCTCGACGAGCCGGCCGCCGGGCTGTCACCGGCCGAGCGGGTGGACATCCAGGCGCTGCTCACCGCGCTGCCGCCGGAGCTGACCCTGGTCATGATCGAGCACGACATCGACCTGCTCCGCACGGTGGTGGACTCCGCGGCCGTGCTGCACCTGGGCGCGCTGGTGGTGCAGGGCCCGATCCGGGAGATCCAGGACGACGAGCGGGTCCGCGAGCTGTACCTGGGCCGGGGCGCGGCATGATCGAGGTCCGCGACTTGCACACCTACCGCGGCATCAATTACGTGCTGCAGGGGGTGAGCCTGACCATCCGGGACGGCGCCTGCACCGTGCTGCTCGGCCGCAACGGCATGGGCAAGACCACCCTGGTGCACACGATCATGGGCCTGATCCGGCCCCGGTCCGGCCGGATCACGCTGAGCAATGAAGCACGGGGCACCGAGAGCCTGGTCGGCCGGCCGCCGTTCCAGATCGTGCAGCGCGGCGTCGCGCTGATCCCGCAGGGGCGGCGGATCTTCCCGTCGCTGACCGTGGAGGAGAACCTCACGCTCGGCGCGCGCGGCGGCGCGTGGACCCTGGACCGGGTCTACGACCTGTTCGGCAACCTGAAGCAGCGGCGGCGGAACCGGGGCGGCCAGCTGTCCGGCGGTGAGCAGCAGATGCTGGCCATCGGCCGGGCGCTGCTGACCAACCCCAGCCTGCTGCTGATGGACGAGCCGTCCGAGGGGCTGGCCCCGGTGATCGTGGAGCAGATCGGCGAGATCATCACCGGCCTGCGCCGCGACGGCCTGTCCATCTTCCTGGTCGAGCAGAACTACGGCCTGGCCATCGACTCGGCTGACCTGATCTACATCCTGTCCAACGGCCGGGTGGTCTGGCAGGGCACCGCCAGCGAACTCGACCGGACGGCCGAGGTGCGGGAGACGCACCTGGGCATCTGACCGCGGCCACCAGATCAGGAAAGGGCAGCCATGGCCAAGGCGTTCCATACCGCACACCGCTGGGCTCTCGACTGGCAGGACGACGTGGACGTGCTGTCGCTGCGCGGCGGCGTCCAGGTCAAGGTGTTCCACTCCGACCCCGAGCTGGGCGTCGCGGACATGCTGATCAAGTTCCCGCCCGGCTACGTCGAGCCGGAGCACGCCCACCAGAGCAGCCACTCCATCGTGGTGCTGGAGGGCGTGCAGATCGTCAAGGGGGTGCACCTGCGGCCAGGCGACTACGTCTGGGCGGCCGGCCCGGAGCCGCACGGCCCGTACGAGTACCCGGAGGGCTGCGTGGTGTTCGCCTCGTTCCGCGGCCTGTCCGCCCAGCACCGCTACAACGGCTCGCCGGCAGGCGAGATCTGACTATCCGCTCCGCTCCTGATCACTGACAAACACTGACATATCACGCGAGATGCCCGCTTTTCTGCCCGAATTGTCCGGTCTAGCCGTACCGGACGGCTGATATGTCGGCGTTTGCCGGGCCAGCGCGGCGTCGACCAGGACGGACGCCTGATCCAGGGTGACCGCCGGGCTCACCCCGCCGCCCCGCGCATGCCCTCCAGGCCGAACAGCCGGACCGCGTTGGCCGCGCCGATCTGCTCCCGGAGCGGCTCGTCGAACGCATCCGCCAGCACCACGTCCGGCTCCCGCAGCGCCATGTCGAACGGCAGGTCCGTGCCCAGCAGCACGTGATCCACGCCCACCCGCTGCACCAGATACCACAGTGCGGCCAGGTCGTGGGTGATCGTATCGAAATACATTTGATTGAACGCCCGTGCCACATCGGTCGCCGTCACCGGGATCTCGGGGCGTACCCCGCTGGCGTGGGCCAGCCGGCCCGCCTGGTACGGCAGGAAGCCGCCGCCATGCAGCAGCACGAGCCGCAGCGCCGGGTGCCGGCCGAACACCCCGGCGCAGATCATCCGCTCCGCCATGACCGTCGTCTCCAGCGGGTTGCCGATGACGTTCTGCAGGTAGTACGGGTCCAGCCCGGGGTGTGCCTGGTTGAACGCCGGGTGCACCAGCACCGGCTGGCCGAGTTCGTCGGCGGCCGCCCAGAACTCGGCGAACATCGGCTCGTCCAGCCGCCGTCCGGCGATCGAGGTGCCGATGGCCGCGCCCACGCAGCCCTGCCGCAGCGCGGCCCGGTACGCCTGCACCGCCCGGGGCGGATCCTGCATGGGCAGGTTGGCCAGCCAGCGGAGCCGGTCCGGGTAGCCGCCGCACAGCTTGGCCATCCCGTCGTTGGCCACCGCGCAGAAGCTGGCCCCGCGGTCGCTGCTCACGTCGTAGTGCAGCATCGGCGGCGGGCAGGACACCACGGCCGAGCCGATGCCGTTGCGGTCCATCTCGGCGATCTTGGCCGCCGGATCATGGAACGGCGCCGAGATGGTGAACGGGACGTGGTGCCCGCCGGCCCACTGGTCACCCTCGATCGTCACCCCGTATCCCGGATCACTGCGCAGGTGGTCGAGCGCCTCGGCGGGCATCACGTGGTTGTGGATGTCGATCAGCATCGGCGGCTATCCGTAGCTCGGCGGGCTGACCGCGGTCTTGGCGAAGATCGGCTCCCACTCGGCCTTGGTCAGCGTGCCCCAGGGCGGCACCGCCGGGAAAGTGAGGATCGGCACGTTGCGCAGCGTGCCGTGCACGCTTTCCACCTTGCAGATGTACTCGTTCTGCACCGGCGACCAGGTGCTGTGGTCGAACGATACCGGCCCGCGCGGCGCGGTGATGTGCACCGCGCGCATCGCCGCGGACAGTGCCTTCTCGCTGCTCACCACGCCATGCAGCGACTTGAGCGCGGCCACCAGGATCTGTGCCTTGGTGTAGCCCGCTTCGGAGTAATAGGAGGGGTAGACGCCGTACGCGGCGTGGTAGGAGTTCGCGAACGCCTGGTTGACGGCGGACGGGGTGCCGTCGCAGTACTGCGCGTCGGTGTAGACCCCCAGCGCGGCCGCGGTGTTCTCGGCGGGCAGCGCGGCCTGGTCGGTGAGCGTGGTGATGCCCATCAGCGGGATCTTCTTCTTCAGCCCGAACGAGGCGTAGTCGTTCACGAAGTTGGCCGCCTGCGAGCCGGACAGCACCACGAACACCGCCTGCGTGCTGGCCGGGATGGCCGACACGTAGGACGACATGTCCACCGTGTTGCTCGGTACCCAGATCTCCTTGTCGATCTTGCCGCCCAGCTTGGTGAACTGCGCGGCGAACCCGGCCACGCCCTGCCAGCCGAACGAGATGCCGAGCCCGACCGTGGTGATGTGCCGCCAGTGCATGGTGTCGTAAGCCCAGCGGCCGCCCTCGGTGGTCGGCGCGAACCCGTCCCAGCCCGAGGTGAAGCCGGTGCCGTACCTGGTGTACGCCGCCGCCTGCTGCGGGCTGGCCAGGTACAGGTCGTCCTCCGGGATGCCCTGGCCGAGCACGTACGGCGCGACCACCGCGATGGCGCTGGACAGCAGTGGGCCCTCGATGGCCTGGACATGGTCCGCGGTGACCAGCTGCCGGGCGTCGGACAGGCTTACCGCGGGCTCACCCTGGTCGTTGTCGTAGGTGACCTGGATCGGGTGCCCGTCCACCGAGGTGCCGAAGTGCTTCAACCCGAGCTTGAAGCCGTCCTGCTCGCTGAGCCCGTTCTTGGTGAACACGCCGGTCAGCGGGAGCAGGTAGCCGACCTTGATCGGTGTATGCGATCCGCTGGACCCGGTGGAGTTGCCGCTGTTGCCGCTGCTGCTGCAGGCGGCCAGCAGAACCGCGCAGGAAGCCAGCGCCAGCCTGGCCAGCCAGCGGTTTCCGGTCCGCTCGCGCCGGGCCCGGCCCCCGCCTAAGCTGCCGCTGGTCACCATGACCACCACCCTCCGGCCCGGCGGGCCCGGCGGTAGACGAAGCCACACTACTGATGTGCCCTCATGCAATCATGTTGGCTAGCGGGCAGCCAGGCGCATAATCAATTAGTGACCGGAACGTGATTAAGGTGCTCAATCACTAACGGTACGCCTGAGGTGATTGAGTTCGGTCACCGGCCGCGGCCCTGGGTCCGGGGCACCGACCGGATGCATGCTCAGCGCGGACGGCGTGCCGTCCAGGTGCCGGATCGCCGCGTCCGCCGCCGCCTCCGGGTCCCGCGCCATGATGGCCCGCAGGATCTCCGCGTGCTCGGCGTTGGCCCGGCTGGCCCGGCCGGGCACGGTACGCACCGAATGGGTGATGTACCGGGCGGACAGCTCGCGCAGGTTGCCCAGGATCGCGACCAGCCGGGGGCTGCTGCCCGCCTCATCGATGATCTGGTGGAAGCTGGCGTTGCGCTCGACCCACTGCGCGCTGTCCGTGGTGGCGTGCATGACGGTGAGCAGTTCGCCCGCGCGGATCAGGCTGGCCGCGCTGGCCAGCCGGGCGGCCCGGGCCGCGGCCACCGGCTCGAGCATCATCCGGATCTCGTAGATGTCCTCCAGTTCGCCGCGGCCCAGTTCGCGGACCACGGCCGCGCCGCGCCCGTCCAGCCGGACGAAGCCCTCGGCGGCCAGCTCGCGGAGCGCGTCGCGGACCGGGCGGGTGCTGACCGCCAGTTCTTCCGCGATGCACGACTGGACCAGCCGCGTCCCGCCCGGGATGGTCCCGGTCACGATGCCGCGGTGCAGCACCAGCTTGACCCGGCTGCGCGCCGGCATGGCTAACGGCGTGCCCGCCTCCTGGGGCCGCCGCCGCGGGGTGAGCCTGTTCATGCCGAACCTCCTTCCGGCCAGGCCGGGAGCAGCGCTACCGCTCCGGTGCTGCCGTCGATCGCGGCCAGCCAGCCGTCGCCGGCCGGCGACGGGCCGGTGACCAGCTCGGCCCGGCAGCCGGTCACCATGGGCACAGCCAGGCTGCGGGCCACCTCGGCCAGGTGCGCGCCGGCCGTCCCGCCGCGCGCGATCACGCCGCGCGCGGCGAACAGCAGCGGGGCCAGCGCGGGTACCGGCTGGTCGATGAGCAGGATGGCGTCCCGGCAGCCGGCTGCCGGGCGCTGGTGCGGCCGGCACGGGACCAGCCGCCCGGCCGCCTGGCCCGCCGCGGCCGGCCGGGCGGCCACCCGGCGGCCCGCCGCCTGCACGGCCGCGGCCAGCAGCGGCATCAGCTCCCGGGCCGCGTAGACCAGACCGGGCGGCCCGGCCAGCGCCGCGGCCCGGCCGCCCATCGTCGTGGCGAGGCCGGCCGGTGCGGTGGCCGGTTCCGGCGGGAGCACCGGCACCGGCCCGGCTGGTGCCGTCTGGAGCAGCCAGACCGTCCCGTTGTCGCTAGCCCATTCGATACTGGTGTCGCCGAGCGCCCAGTACACCCCGGCGGCCAGCCGGGCCACCGCCGCCACCAGGCCAGCCCCGAGCAGCCCGGCCAGCGGCCCGTCGGTGCTCGGCTCCGGCCAGCCTTGCGCGCTTGGGTCGGCCAGCCGGACCCGGGCCGACGCCCCCTCGGCCCAGCCGGCCAGCAGCGCACCTGGATGCCCGGCCACGCCGTCCACGAGCACGTCGAGGGCACCGGGATGCCCGGCCGTCCCGTCCCCGGGCACGTCGAGGGCACCGGGGTGCCCGGCCGTCCCGTCCCCGGGCACGTCGAGGGCACCGGGATGCCCGGCCGTCCCGTCCCCGGGCACGTCGAGTGCACCGGGATGCCCGGCCGTCCCGTCCCCGAGCAGGCTGGCTCGGCCGGAGTGGGTGCTGACTGGGCCGCCGGGGGAGGTGGTCTTGGCTGGGCCGGCAGGCCGGGCGGGACCGGTGACCGGGATCACCCGGGCTGTGCCGCCGGCGTCCGGGTTCAGCTCGGGCTGGATGAGCAGGCCCAGTTCGAGCGCCTCCGGCGGCAGGCCGCAAGCGCCCAGCCGGGCCAGCGGGTCCACCGCGAACGCGGCCGCCCAGCAGCTGCGGACCGCGGTCACCACGTCGCCGGGACCGACCTCGACGACCGAGCTGAACGCCCCCGCCCAGCGCGGGTCGGACTCCAGCCGGCTG
The DNA here is from genome assembly GCA_963758575.1 of uncultured Actinomycetes bacterium. Lineage (GTDB taxonomy): Bacteria > Actinomycetota > Actinomycetes > Streptosporangiales > Streptosporangiaceae > RYN-230. The sequence goes on along the minus strand of CAVWWE010000005.1, from coordinate 207,998 downwards.
GACGAGCGGACGATCACCTGGCCGCCCAGCGAGTGCACCGCGGCGCGCAGTTCCCCAGCCAGTGCCGGGTCGGGCGGGCAGTCCAGCGCGGCCCGCCGGGCCGCGGCCGGCCGTCCGCCGCGCACCGCCGCCGCGCCGGCCCGGATCGCCGGACGGCTCTCCACGGCGGGCAGCACCCAGCCCGGCAGCACCGGGAACCCGGCCGCCCGCGCCGCGGCCAGCCGCTCCGCCTTGGCTCCGGCCATGCTGACGGCCGCCGCCTGAGCCGGGACGGCGTCAGCCACGGCCACCGGGGCCCCCGCGCGGCCGGCCGGCGCCGACTGGACCCAGCTGGCGTTCGATATCAAGGGATCGGCTGGAGCGGTGAGCTCGCCCAGCGGTAGCAGCCGGTGCATGCTCATCCGGCCTCGATGATCTCGTCGGACTTGTACGACGACAGCAGTTCGTGGCCATCGTCGGTGACCAGCAGCATTTCCTCCAGCCGCACGCCGAAGTCGTGCACCTTACCGTGCTGTGTCTCCAGCGCGAAGACCATGCCCGGCTTGATCTCCTCCGGGTAGTCCAGCGACCAGATCCGGGAGATGACCGGCCGGTCGTACTGGGCCAGACCCAGCCCGTGGCCCCACAGGTTGGCCGCGGCCTGGTCCTCTTCCGCGTACCCCCAGGCCTCCTGGGCCGACGGCCACTTGCTGGCGATGTCGCGCGTGCTCACCCCGGGCTTGACCACGTCGATCGCGTCCCACAGCCAGGTGTGCGCGGTGTCGTAGTACTGCTTCATCTCGCTGGTGGGCGTGCCGCCCACGCAGTACGTCCGGTACACGCAGGACTTGAACCCGTTCCAGGTCAGCGCGGCTAGGTCGATAATGACGAGCTCCCCCGGCCGGATGATCCGGTCGGAGAAGTTGCGCCAGTTGGGCCACGCGTTCGGCCCGGACGACACGATGATGTCCTCGACGTCCTCCATGCCGGGGATGTTGTACAGGTACTCGAAGCCGAACGCGGCGACCTCGTTCTCGGTCAGCCCGGGCCGCAGGAACTGGGTGAACTCGTAGTGCAGCGCGTCGCAGATCGCGCCCACGATGCGCGACGCCTTCTGCTCGTCCGGGCTCTTCACCGACCGGGCCTCCATCATCGGCGTCATCCCGTCGGTCCAGGTCACCCCGGCGTGCTGGAACGCCTGGATCATGTTGATGTCGATGAAGTCGACGCCGAGCGGCTTGTCCAGCACGTTCGCCTCTTCCAGGTCGTTGACCAGGGCGGTGGCGAACTTGGCCACCTGGCTCTGCGATGCCGGGCCGGCCGCGCCCTTGATCCAGCTGTAGGAGTGCCGGACGTTCTGCGGCGGGATCCAGGGATTGTGCGCCTTCAGGTGGATGCCGATGTCGCCCTGCTCGTAGACGATCGGCTCGCGGCCCTCGCACAGCACCACGTAGCGCAGGCCCGGCTTGAGCCGGTTCCAGCCGGGAGTGTAGGTGGACGACACGTAGCGCATGTTCTCGTCGTACATCAGCAGCAGCGCGCCCAGGCCGTGCCGGGACATCGCGTCCCGGGCCCGCCCCAGCCGCCACTGCCGGACCGCGGCCCAGTTGATGCCCTCTTTCCAGTCAGTGCTCAGGCCGCCGAACGCTTCCTTCATGGCCGGGCCGTCCTTTCCGGTGGCTGGTACTCCCTCGCGGCTGCCGCGAAGGCCCCCCCGGGTGGCGGTGCAGGCTGGCGCGCCCGGCGGTCAGCCGGGCGGGATGACCGGGAGCAGCAGGTAAGCCGCCCGGGTGCGGCCGGTCCACAGCGTCTGCGTGCTGCCGGCCAGCCCGGCTGGCCGGTCGGCCGGGTCGTCGTGCAGGAACGGGCCGCAGCCGGTCAGTTCGTTCTTGAACGAGCCCAGCCGGGGCGCGCCGGGGTGGTGGCGCTCGTAGTCCCGGCCCCGGATGGTCAGCGCGACCTGGTAACCGGCCGGGATAACCAGGCTGGTCGGCCAGATCTCCACGTCGGCCTGGTAGACCGCGTCCGGGGTGAGCGGCTGGATCTCGTCATGTGCGTGGTACGGGCGGTACGGCGTGCTCAGGCCCGGGTCGAGTTTGCGGTGCGACATCCGCAGCCAGCCCTGGGCGACCGGGGTGTGCGGGTCGATCGCGCCGGGGAAGGTGACCTCGTCGCCGCCGGGCGACAGCACCCGCAGCACGACGAACAGGTCGGCGTCCGTGCTGGTCGAGGACACGTAGAGGCGGGCCGCGGCCGGGCCGGTGATCTCGGTGTCGGCGGTCAGCGGCGGGCCGGTGAACGTGATGCCGTCCCCGGCCGCGGCGTAGCTCAGCCGCTCGTCGGCGGACGGCGGTGTGGTGTCCAGGGCGCGCTGCGCCGGGCGCAGGTAGAGACGCTGCCACCGGGTGCGGGCCAGTGGCCATTCCTGCTCGCCGCGCTGAATGAACCCGTCCAGCGTGCGGACCTGCAACTGGACCGGTGGCTGGTGCCGCCAGCCGCGGTCGTCGCCGTGCAGGAAGCAGCCGAAGAACCGCCTCTGCAGGTCGGTCCCGTAGTCGGTGTAGAAGTGCGTCCAGTGCTCCAGGCCATGCACTTCCAGCCATTTCTGCGCCGAGGCGGCCCGGCTGAAGCCCTCGAAGTTACCCCGCGAGTGCAGGCCCTGACCGCCCCAGTTGGCCGCGGACAGCAGCGGGACGGTGATCGCGGCGAAGTCGGCGGACCGCTGCCGGTAGAACTCGCCGTCCAGTGGCCGGTCGCTGATCTGCTCGCCGAACGGCACCCGCGCCGCGGCCAGGTCCGCTTCGCTCAGCGTCTCCGGGCCGGCCACCGGCTCGCCGGTCACCTGGCTGCGCGGCCCGCGCTCGCCCATCCCGTGCTGGACCACCGTGACCTGCTTGTCGTACCAGTTCCGCCAGAACGTGCACAGGATGCCGCCGTGATGGGTGGCGTCGCGGTAGAAGTCAGCGGCGCCTTCCCAGACGCAGATGGCGGCCAGGTGCGGTGGGTGCAGGGCGGCCACGTGCCACTGGTTCATCGCGTAGTAGGAGATCCCGGTCAGCCCGACCTTGCCGGTGCTCCATGGCTGCTCCCCGGCCCACTCGACGCACTCGTAGAGATCACGGGTCTCCCGCGGTGCGAACGGCTCCAGCATCCCGGGGGACCGGCCCGCGCCCCGCGAGTCCACCCGCACGCAGGCGTAGCCGTCCGGCACCCATTTCTCCGGGTCCACCACTTCCCAGTTCTGCTGTGTGGTGCTGGTGCCCCGGGCGACCTCCGGGTGCTGGCTGACCATCAGCCGCCACTGGTCCGGGTAGCCGTCCTGGAAGGCCAGGCCCTTGGCGTACGGCCCATAGCTGAGCAGCACCGGGTGACGGCCGGGGCCGGGCGGCCGGAAAACATCGGCCCGCAGCACGATGCCGTCGTCCATCGGCACCGGCACGTCCCGCTCGATCACCATGCCCGCACGCCCGGCCGCTCCGGCCGGGCTAGCCGCTCCGGCCGGCCCGGCCGCCTGATCGCGGGCCGAGGTGACGTCTGATGTCACGGCATGCTCCCTGGTTGCGGGGGGACCGGGTGCGCTTTGGTTAAGTGACGGTTAACGACGGCTCAGTGCTCCTGCCGCGGACGATAGCAGCGCTATCGGAACCTGGGAACCCGTGCAGTAGCATTCAAAACACCATGGCTCACAGCAGCGCTGCTACCGACTCGGCAGCCGGGGACCTGGCCGGGGACATCGGCCGGCGCCTGGCCGCGTACCGCGCCGAGCGCGGTCTGCGGGTAGCCGAACTGGCCCGGGAAATCGGGGTGACCCCCAGCCTGATCAGCCAGATCGAGCGGGGTCAGTCCCGGCCGTCGGTGTCCACCCTGTTCGCCCTGGCGCAGGCGCTGGACGTGCCGGTGGACGCGTTCTTCCGGGAGCCCGCCACGGCCGGCCCGGCTGCCGCCGGAGGCCAGGCGCCGCCGCCATCCGGCCCCGAGCGGCGGCCGGCTGAGACTCGCTATGTGGTGCGCCAGGGCAACCGGGCCGCGATTGACATCGAAGGCGGGGTGCGCTGGGAGCGGCTCACCCCGGAGACCATGGCGCACCTCGACTTCTTCGAGCTGGTCTATGGCCCGGGCGCCGAATCCAACCCAACGCTCTACTCCCATCCCGGCACCGAGATGGTGCTGATGCTGACCGGCCGCCTGGACATCTCGGTCGGCTTCGAGACTTACCGGCTAGCCCCGGGCGACAGCATGGAGTTCCCGTCCTCGCTGCCGCACCGGTACGCCAACCCGGGCGCTATTGAGGCGCGCGCGGTGACGGTCATCATGTACGACTGCCCGGCGGACGGGCCCCCGCCGCCGGCCGCACCGGTGCACCGCTAGCGGGGATGCAGGCCGCCGTCCAGCGAGATCACCTGGTTGGTCAGGTAGCCGTTGCGCAGGATGGCCAGGGCCAGGTCGGCCACCTCGTCCGGGTGGCCCAGGCGGCCCACCGGCACCGCGCCGCGCAGTTCGTCCGGCTGGCCGGGCAGCATTCCGGTCTCCGTGATCAGGGCCGGGGCCAGCGCGTTCACCGTGACTCCGTGGGCCGCGAACCGGCTGGCCAGGAAGTGGGTCAGCCCGCCCAGCCCGGCTTTCGAGGCCGCGTAGTGCGGCCCGACGATCCCGCCGGTGAACGCGGCCACCGACGACATGAACAGGATCCGGCCGAATCCCCGCGCCGCCATTCCGGGCAGCGTGCCCTGGGCCAGCAGGAACGGGGCGCGCAGGTTGACCGCCATCATCTCGTCGAAATCGGCGGCGGTCACTTCCTCCAGCGCCTGCCTGCGGCCCAGTCCGGCGTTGCTGACCAGCACCGAGACCGGGCCGAGTTCGTCCTCCACCGCGGCCACCAGCTCGCCGGGCGCCTCCGGCCGGCTCAGGTCAGCGCCGACGGCAATGGCTGTGGCGCCGGTGGCGGCGATGTCGGCTGCGGTCCGCTCGGCCGCGTACTGGCCGTGTCCATAGCCCACCGCTACCCGGGCGCCGGCCGCCGCCAGCCGGTGCGCCACCGCCCGCCCGATCCCGCCGCTGCCCCCGGTGACCAGGGCCACCTGCCCGGCCAGCGATGCCGTCCCTTCGCCGTCCACCCGCCCATTCTGCCCACCGCCAGCCCGATCCGGCCGCCGTCCCCGGTTCCCACCACATGGCTGAATCATTCATGTGGTCGGGTGCGCATGGCTGTGTAGCCAGGCGTCAGCTAAGCGTGCCGGGCTGGGCGCCCGGGGCGAGCTGGCGGAGGACGGCGTGCACGCTGGACGTGTCGTCGTCGCCGTGCCCCTGGGCCAGCGCGGCCTGGTAGAACGCGGCGGCCAGGCTGAACAGCGGAGTCGGGCTGCGCAGCTCGGCGGCGAACGCGGCGATGATCCCGATGTCCTTGTCGTAGACCTGGGCCCGGATGCCGGGCTGCGCGTAGTCCCGCGCCGCCATGGCTGGGCCGCGCACCTCGAACATCCGGGACGTGCCCGCCCCGTCGCCGATCGCGGTGAGCACCATGGCCAGGTCCAGGCCCGCCTGCTCGGCCAGCACCAGCGCCTCGGCGGCGGCCAGGTTGTGCACCGTGACCAGCAGGTTCGCGACGATCTTCAGCTTCATCCCGTTGCCGAACGTGCCTACGTCGTAGACCTGCCGGGTCATCGCGGCCAGCACCGGGCGGGCCCGGGCCTTGGCGGCCGCGTCCCCGCTGAGGTAGGCGACCAGGTCCTTGCGCTGGGCCTGGGCGCCGGTCCCGCTCAGCGGGCAGTCCAGCATGGTGCCGCCGCACCCGGCCAGCGCCTGCCGCCCGGCTGCCTTGTCGGCCAGCGTCAGCGTGCTGGTCTCCAGCACGATCAGCCGCCCCAGGCCAACGGCCCCAGCCGCACCGGCAGCGCCCGCGGCCCGCGCCGCCCCGGCGGCCAGGCCATCCGGCCTGGCCAGCACCTCGGCCAGCGCGGCCGCGCTGGGCAGCGACGTCACCACCAGCCCAGCGGCCGCGGCCACCTCGGCTGGCGAACCGGCCACGATGCCGCCCCGCGCGGCGTGCGCGTCCCGCGCCGCCGTGGCCACGTCGTACCCGATGACCTGGTGGCCTGCCTCGAGCAAATGTGCGCTCATGGCCGAGCCCATCACGCCCAGGCCGACGAACCCGACCGGCCCGGTGACACCTGCTGGCTGCGTCACGGCAACCTCCCTGCCCGACGTCCGCCCCGCGGACATTGCAGCACATCCCGGCGGGCCCGTCAGGAGCGGGCAATCGTCCTTGACGCGCCCGGCAGGGCACCGAGACACTCCACACCATGCGGGCAGTCGTGCTCGACCAGGCCGGAGTGGGCGTTCAAGAAATAGCACCGCCACGAAACGGGGAACGCGCGCTGGTGCGGGTGGCGCAGGCCGGCCTGTGCGGAACCGATTTAAAGATCGCCGCCGGGGAGATCCCGGTCGCGCGGCCCCGGGTGCTCGGCCACGAGATGACCGGCTGGGTAGACCGGGCCGGCGCCCGCGGCCTGCTCCCAGCCGGCACCCCGGTGCTGGTCAACCCGGCCGTGTTCTGCGGGCACTGCGAGTTGTGCCGGCGCGACCTGCCCCAGTTGTGCCCGGCCGGCGGGCTGCTCGGCCGGGACGCTGACGGGGTGTTCGCCGACCTGGTGGCGGTGGATGAGGCCTGCCTGCACCCGCTGCCGGCCGGCCTGCCCAGCGACGGGGCGGCGCTGCTCCAGGTGCTGTCCACCTGCGTGCACGCGCAGTCGCTGCTCACCGTGCACCCCGCGGACAGTGCCGTGGTGGTCGGCCTCGGGGTCGCCGGGCTGCTGCACGTCCAATTGCTCCGCGACCGTGGCGTGCCGGTCATCGTCGGGGTGACCAGGTCGGCGGCCAAGCGCGAACTGGCCCGGCGGTTCGGCGCCAGCGAAGCGGTCGGGCCCGAAGACGCGGCGGAAGCGGTCGCCGCCCAGACCGGCGGGCGCGGCGCGGACCTGGCCATCGAAGCCGCAGGCAGCCAGCAGACGCTGGTCCAGGCCATGCGGCTGGCCGCGCCGGGCGGGACCGTGCTGGTCTACGGGACCACCGCGCCGGCCGCGGACGGGCTGCCGACCTACGACTGGTACCTCAAGGAGCTCACCATCCGGAACACCCGGGCCGCCCGGCCCCGGGACTGCGATCTCGCCATCCGGCTGTACGCCGAGGGCCGGGTGGACCTGGCGCCGCTGGTCACCGCCCGGTTCCCGGTCGAGCAGGCCGGGCAGGCACTGGCCGCGTGCGCCGGGCCGGGCCAGCTCAAGGTGGTCCTCGACGTGGCCCGCCAGCCCTCGTGACGGCACGGATCTGACCGCACGGAATGAGCCCAACGCGAGCTGTGTTATCGATTCCCGGACTGGCCGCACGGCACTGTAAGCTATGTGGGCTTCCAGCTCAGCGGCGGAGTAGCTCAGTCAGGCAGAGCAAGCGGCTCATAATCGCTGTGTCGCCGGTTCAAGTCCGGCCTCCGCTACCCGGCTAAACTCGTCCGTACCGCCCACCAGAGAAAGGCACTCCATCGTGGCTGCCACCGACGTCAGGCCCAAGATCACCCTGGCCTGCCAGGAGTGCAAGCACCGTAACTACATCACCAAGAAGAACCGGCGCAACGACCCGGACCGGCTGGAGCTGAAGAAGTACTGCCCCAACTGCCGTTGCCACCGGCCGCATCGCGAGACCCGCTAACCCGCGGGCATGCCCGCCAACAAGGATTTCGTCGGCCGGACCTTCCCGGCCACGAAGCCCTATGAGGTCAGCCGGGTAAAGATCGCCGAGTTCGCGGACGCCATTGGCGACCCGAGCCCGGTCTTCCGCGACCGGGACGCGGCCGTGGCCGCCGGGTACCCGGACGTGATCGCGCCGCCCACCTTCCCCATCGTGGTCACCATGGCGTCCTCCGGGTCGGCCGTCGCCGACCCGGAGCTCGGCATCAACTACGCCATGGTGGTGCATGGCGAGCAGCGCTTCGAGTACACCCGGCCGCTGCGCGCCGGTGACGTGGTCACCGCGCAGTCCACCATCGAGAGCATCCGGGAAGTCGGCAGCAACGTGCTGATGAACACCCGCACCGAACTGCGCACGGTGGCCGGCGAGCACGTGTGCACGGCCTTCTCCATCATCGTGGAACGCGGGGCCACGGGATGACGGCCCAGGTCAAGTACGCCGACGTCGAGGTGGGCAGCGAACTGCCCGCGGTCAGCTTCCCGGTCACCCGGCTCAGCCTGGTCAAGTACTGCGGCGCGTCCGGCGACTTCAACGTGATCCACTGGAACGAGCGCATCGCCAAGTCGGTGGGCCTGCCGGACGTCATCGCGCACGGCATGTTCACCATGGCCCAGGCCGCCCGGTACATTACCGACTGGACCGGCGACCCGGGGTCGATGACCGAGTTCGGTGTCCGGTTCTCCGCCCCGGTCGTGGTGCCCGACGACGACACCGGCGCGTCCATCGACGTGACCGGCACCGTCGAGGAGAAGCTGGACGGGAACCGGGTCGCCGTCGCGCTGACCGCCCGGTCCGCCGGGGCCAAGGTGCTCACCCGGGCCCGGGCCGTGGTCCGGCTGCCCTGACCGCCGGTGACCGTGCCCGGTCCACGCCTACCCCGGCCGCCGTCGCTACTATGACTGCCGATGCCATCCGTCCGTGATCAGGTGCTGCTGGCTGGCCTCACCACGCTCGGAGTGGGTGGGCCCGCCCGCCGGTTCGTGCGGGCCGGCAACGAGGCGGAACTCATCGCCGCGGTCCGGGACGCGGACCAGCGCGCGGAACCGCTGCTCATCCTGGGCGGCGGCAGCAATCTGGTGATCGCCGATACGGGCTTCCCCGGCACCGTCGTCCAGGTGGCCACCCGGGGCATCCAGCAGCAGCCAGCGGACTCAGACGCGGACGCGGTGCGGCTGACCGTCGCGGCCGGCGAGGACTGGGACGGCGTGGTCGCGTCCTGCGTCGCGGCCGGCCTGTCCGGCCTGGAGTGCCTGTCCGGCATCCCCGGCCTGACCGGGGCCACCCCGATCCAGAACGTCGGCGCCTACGGCCAGGAGGTGGCCGAGGTCATCACCACGGTCCGGGTGTACGACCGGGCCACCGGCGAGGTGACCGAACTGGCCGGCCCGGACTGCGGGTTCGGCTACCGGACCAGCATGTTCAAGCGGGACAGCAGCGGGCGGCGGGTCGTCCTGGCGGTGACGTTCCGGCTGCGGCCCAGCGAGCTGTCCGGGCCGGTCCGGTACGCCGAGCTGGCCCGGTCCCTGGGTGTGCCCGAGGGCGGCCAGGCCCCGCTGGCCACGGTGCGCGAGGCCGTGCTCGCGCTGCGCCGGGGCAAGGGCATGGTGCTCGACCCAGCCGACCCGGACAGCCGCAGCGCGGGCTCGTTCTTCACCAACCCGGTGCTGGACGACGCGCAGTTCGCCGCGCTGCAGAAGCTGGTCGGGGAGGACGTGCCGATCCCGCGGTTCCCGGCCGGTCCGGGCCAGGTCAAGGTGCCCGCCGCGTGGCTGATCGGCCAGGCCGGCTTCGGCAAGGGCTACCCCGGGCCGGGTGGCGCGCGCATCTCCACCAAGCACACGCTGGCCCTGGTCAACCCGGGTGGCGCCACCGCGGCCGACATCGCCTGCCTGGCCCGGACGATCCGCGACCAGGTACGGGGCCAGCTCGGCGTGGACCTGGCCTGCGAGCCCATCCTGGTCGGCCTCAGCCTCTGACCTCGTCAGCCAGCCAGGCCGCTGAGCATGATCGCGGCCAGCGTGCCGGCCAGCAGGAACGGGCCGAATGGGAGCTGGGTCTTCCGGCTGGCCCGGCCGGCCGCGATCAGCCCGAGCCCGGCCCCGGCGGCCAGCAGGTAGCCCAGGAACAGCCCGGCGGCCAGCACGGCCAGGCCGAGCCAGCCCAGGTAGAGGCCGAGAATCCCGGCCAGCTTGGCGTCCCCCCAGCCGAGGCCCGCCGGGTAGATCACCGCCTGGGCCAGGAACAGCGCCAGCGCGATGCCCAGCCCGGCCAGCGCGCCGCGGAACTGCGCGCCGCCGCCCGGCTGCACCAGCGCGGCCAGCCCGAGCAGGGCCAGCGCGACCGGGTACGAGGGCAGTGTGAGCCGGTCCGGCAGCCGCCGCTGCCGCGCGTCGATGACGGCCAGCGCGGCCCCGGCCACGGCCAGGTAACCGTAGGCGGGCAGCACCGGGCTCAGCCCAAAACGCACAGCCATCATGCCGAACGCCAGTGCCGCGCTGGCCACCATCGCCACCGTCGCGGCCGCCCCGGGTCGCCGAGGGTGTTCGCCGGTGCCGCGCCGGCCGCGATCGCGCCGGTCGCGGCCGTCCGGGGTGGGCCCGGAGGGGTGCTTGCCGGTGCCACCTCACCGCATCGCCCACCCCCCGGCCACCCGGGGCCGGTCCAGGGGTGCGCCGCCCGCCGTCACCTCAGCCACCGCCGTTGATGCTCTGGATCTCGACCACGGGGAACGGTGGCGTCTGCCCGCTGGTCAGGATGGCCGGCATCCGGTGCGGACCGGGGCCGTCCAGCACGCCCGGGCCCCAGGTAACCGACCAGCGCATAGTCGCGCCGAGCACCGCGGCCTGGGACGGCGCCTGCCAGAGCACACCGCAGTCCGGCGGGGTGCCGGCACCGGAACTCGCCGGGGCCTGGCCGGTCCGGAAGCGCGAGCCGCCCGGCCCGCAGCCCGCCGAATACGGGGTACCCTGGCCGCTGCGCACGCTGACGCTGACCGCCCCGCGCGCCGCCAGCTGGGCCCACACGCTGACCGTCTGGCCGCCCAGCGTCGCGGTCACCTCGTAGGCGTCCGCCCGCCCGGTCGTCGCGCTGACCGGCCGGGTCCGCGCCCACACGAAGCTGGCCAGGTTCACGTAACCCTTAGCGGCCGGGTTGATGGTGAGCTGCGGTGCCGGGATCGGCATGTGGTTGTACGCGTAAGCGGCCAGCGTGGCCAGCGGCACCGGCGGCTCAGCGGGCGTTATGCCAGGTGCGGCCCAGGCGAACAGCGGGAACGTCCTGCACACCCGCTGCGCCGCGGCGGACGCGGCCGGGTTGACCGGCAGCTGCCACCAGAAGCCTGCCGGGCACCGGGTGATCCTTGAGGAACCCACGGGCCTGCTGCACCGACTTAACCACGCCGAACGGGGTGGACGGGGCGGCGAAGCCAAAGTTCTGGATGATGTACCGGCTGCCGGTGGCGGTGTCGCCGATGGACTGCCACAAGCACGGTGGCGGCGGCACCGCCAGCGGGACCTGGGTGGTGCCGGTCGCGCCGAAGTCGCCCTTGAGCGCGATCACGTTGCTGAGCAGAACCGAGCAGGTGCTCCCGGTGCAGCCGACGCCGGAACCCGCCGTGGCCGGCCCGCCCAGCGCCAGCGGGGCCAGCAACCCGGCCAGCAGCAGGCCCGCGGCCGCGGCGCGCCGGGTCATGGCTTGCACTCGCGGGCCTGCGGATAATAAATGACCGGATCGACGGAGATTACCCGCCACTGCCCATTCCGGAAGGCCAGCACGTCCGTGTTCAGGTAGTAATGCTGGTTAGCCGGGCTGTGGTCCGGGACGACCTTCCCAGTGGCCAGGCTGGTGTTAGCTGACCCGGCGTTGTCGAAGCATTCCGACACGTCGATCGCGCCCGGCTCGGTGGGATCGGGGAACGCGCTCAGATGCGAGAAGATGATCATTCCGGTGAACGATTCCGTGGTCACGTCCGGCTCGGCCAGATTCGATTCGAGCGCGCCGTGCACCGGCCCCAGACAAACCCACTCCACCGGTCGTCCTGATTCCCGCGGTACTCCGCGTACAGGAACGCCAGCAGGAAATCCTCGGCCACGATAACCGCCCGGGCCACGCGGCGGGCGCGGGGCAGCCCGCCGGGCAGCACGATGTGCACATCCGGGCCGAACGGCGGCCAGCCAAGCAGGTTCGGGCCGGATCGCCGGGCCGTCCCGGACGCCCCGGCGGTACCACTGGCCGCCGCCCCGGGTGCGGTGGCGCCCGCCGGGCGGAACGTGCCGGGCGCGGTCCCGCAGCCCGCCGCCAGCACGCTGGCGGCGGCCAGCAGGGCCACGCTGAGCCCCGCCGCCCGCGGCCGGGGCGTCCCTTTCCGAAACATGGCGCGAACTCTACCAATAACGATTCTTCCGGCAAGCCGCGTTACCGGGACGGTAAGCGACCCGAAATTGTTTAACGACGTTAGTACTAAGTTGCTAATCAATATTGAGGATAGCGCTGGCTCACGGCAAAGTGAGTTTCCTCCTTATCTGCCCTATGGATAGCGTCCTGTGGCTTTATGGTGAAGCACGGAAGGCAGGCTTAGCGCAAGGAGACCGTCGAGGAATGCCACACGACCGGGGTGCCCCGCCCACCTCCGCGCCCCCTTTCCCGCGGGGCCTGGCGGGCAATGCGGACCAGCCGCCGGGCTGGGCGGAGCCGACCGCGCCCGGCGCGCGCCGGCTGCCGGGCCGGCCACGGAACGCAGGCCCGCGCTGGCCGCGCTGGCCGTGCTGCTCATCCTGGGCGGCGCCCTGGCGGCCGGCTTCCTGGTGCTGCAGAGCGGCAAGCGGGTCACCGCGATCGAGATCTCCGCGCCGATCGGCGCGGGCCAGCAGATCCCGCTGAGCTCGATGCAGCAGGTGCAGATCGCCGCCGACAGCGGCCTGGACTATGTGCCCTGGGACGAGGCCGGCCAGGTCAGCCGGTTCTTCACGGTCAGCGCCATCCCGGCGGGCACGCTGCTGACCCGGGGCATGGTCGCGGCCACCGGGGTCTCGGTGACCGGGAAGGCCGTGCTCGGTCTCGCGCTCAAGGACGGGCAACTGCCCGGCGGCCTGCAGGACGGCGACCACGTCGCCATCTTCCAGGTCAGCGACGCGCAGGAGACCTGCCCCGGCGGGTCCGGTGGGCTGCTGACCGCGGACGCGCTGGTGCTGTCCATCGGCACCCCGGCGGCGACGTCCGGCAGCCAGGCCCAGGCCGACGTGGAGGTCGCGGTCAACCCGGCCGACGCGGGCGCGGTGGCCTGCAACGCGGCCAACGGCATCGCCGGTATCGCGGTGCTGCCCAGCGGCGGCACGGCCGGGCTCGCCCCGGCGCGCGGCAAGACCGGCACGTCACCCACTCCCGGCACCGGAACCGGCCCGGCGTTGACCGGCGCCGGGACCGGCTGAGATGGCGCTGATCGCGGTGGCTGCGGACAAAGGCGCACCCGGCGTCACCACCACGGCCACCGCGCTGGCCGCGGTCTGGCCCCGGCCCGTGGTGCTGGCCGAATGCGACCCGGCCGGCGGGGACATCGTGTACCGGCTGCCCGGCGCGCACGGCGGCCGGCTCGATCCGCGGCGCGGGCTGCTCAGCCTGGCCGTGGCCGCCCGGCACGGGCTCGAACCGGGCCAGGTATGGCAGCACGCGCAGCGGCTGCGCGGCGGGCTCGACGTGCTGGCCGGGGTGGGCAACGCGGAGCAGGGCAGCGGCATCGAGCCGCTGTGGGGCCCGGTCGGCGACCTGCTGGCCAGGCTGCCCGGGGCCGACGTCATCGCGGACTGCGGCCGGCTCGGCCCGGACGGCCCGTACTACGACCTGCTGGCCCGGGCCGCCATCGTGATCCTCATCGTCCGGCCGAACCTCGGTGAGGTGATTCGGCTGCGGGACCGGGCGGCAGCGGTGGCGGTTGCGACCGGCCGCCGCGGCGGCCGCGAGGCCAGCATCGGCGTCCTGGTGATCGCCGACCGGCGCGGCTACCGCCGCGCGCTGGCCGAAGTACGGCAGGCGGTGGGCGGCGCGAACAGCCCAGTCGGCCTGGTCGCCGGGATCGCCCACGAACCGAAGAGCGCGCAGCGGCTGCGCGGCGAATGGGGCGGCCGGCTGGACCGGACCCTGCTGATCCGGACCGCCCGGGACGCCGCCGCCGAGCTGGCCGGCGACTGGCTGCCCAGTGCCGCAGCGCACGCCGGTCACGGCTGCACGCTGGCCGGCGGCGGGCCGCGGCCCTGCTTCGGGCGCTGGGCCAGCGGGCGTGGCGCGGCGGCGGGGTGCGGCTGCCCGCCGGGCGAGTCCGGGCCGCGGCCAGCTGGTGCAGCGCGGTCCGCGGTTCCGGCCCGGCCCGCGGCTGCGGCCCGGGTCAACGGCCATGGGCGGCACACAGACGCCGGGACTCAGGAGACGAGGGCCTGGGCACCCGGACCCGGGCCGCCAACGGGCCCGCGGCGCCGGACCGGGCCACGGACCCCGGACTGGGCCGCCGCGTTCCCGGGACCGCGGGCGCCGCTGGGCCGCGGGCCTGGGACCTGGAGCAGCGGGCGCATCACCCGGAGGCAGACCGGCCCCGGCCGCCCTGGCCCGACCCGGCCTGGCCTGGCCCGGCTGGCCCGGGTCCCGAAGTGACCTGGGCTGGCCCGGCCGGCCCAAGCCCGGACCTGGCCGCGGGCCGGGTCACCGCGGCCCGGATGGCGGCGGACCAGCTCACCGCGGCCGAACTCACCGCGGCCCAGGTCACCGCGGCCCGGCTCGGCCCGGCCGAGGCGGCGGGCGGCTGGCCGGCGGCGGGCATCAGGCCCCATACCGCCCAGTCCGGCGCAGCCGGGCCGGCGGTGGGGCGTGCTCCGGCCCGGCACTGGGCGCGGCACGGGCCGGAGTGTGGCCGGGGCCGCCACGCGGGCGGGCCGGCCCGGCCTGAGGCGGATCCCGGCGCAGCCGCGCAGCAGCGCGGCCGGGCCCGGCCGCGGGGCTGGTGACGGCGTGGACCACACCCTGGTCAAGCGGCTGCGCAGCGAGGTCGGCGACCGGCTGGCCGGGCAGCGGCGGCAGGACGCGGCCGCGGGGCTGGCCCCAATGTCCGGCGAGGACGAGCGGCAGTTCGCCCGCGCGCTCATCACCCAGGTGCTGGAGGACCACGCGCGCAACGAGATAACCACTGGCCGGGCGCCGCCCAACGCGCAGGACGAAGAGGAACTGGCGGCGGCCGTGCACGCGGCCCTGTTCGGCGTCGGGCGGCTGCAGCCGCTGCTGGACGACCCGCACCTGGAGAACATCGACATCAACGGCTGTGACCGGGTCTTCCTGAGCTACGCCGATGGACGTGAGGTGCTGGCCGAGCCGGTGGCCGAGACCGACGAAGAACTGGTCGAGCTGGTCCAGGTGCTGGCCGCCTACTCCGGGCTGTCCAGCCGGCCGTTCGACACGGCCAACCCGCAGCTCGACCTCCGGCTGCCGGACGGGGCCCGGCTGTCCGCGGTGATGGACGTGACGCAGCGCCCGGCGGTGTCCATCCGCCGCGCCCGGATGGGCAAGGTGTTCCTGGCCGACCTGGTCGGCAACGGCACGCTGCTGCCCGAGGCGGCCGCGTTCCTGGCCGCCGCCACCGCCGCCCGGAAGAACATCATGATCGCGGGCGCGACCAACGCCGGGAAGACCACGCTGCTCCGCGCGATCGTCAACCAGATCCCGCCGGCGGAGCGGCTGATCACCGTGGAGCGCGCCCTGGAGCTGGGCATCGACCACGTCCCCGAGCTGCACCCGAACGTGGTCGCGTGCGAGGAACGGCTGCCGAACTCCGAGGGCCAGGGCGCCATCTCCATGGCCGACCTGGTCCGCCGGTCGCTGCGGATGAACCCGAGCCGGGTCATCGTCGGCGAGGTGCTCGGCGACGAGATCGTCACCATGCTCAACGCGATGTCGCAGGGCAACGACGGCTCGCTGTCCACCATCCACGCGAACTCGTCGGTGGAGGTGTTCAACCGCATCGCCACCTACGCCATCCAGTCCGCCGAGCGGCTCCCGGTGGAGGCGACGCACATGCTGATCGCGGGCGCGATCGACTTCGTGGTGTTCATCGAGAAGCGCAACGAGTACGCCCGCGGCGGCCGGCTGCGCCGGTTCGTGAGCAGCATCCGCGAGGTCACCGGCGTGGACGGCCGGGTGCTGTCCAACGAGGCGTTCAGCGCGGGCCCAGATGGCCGCGCGGTGCCGCACGCCCCGGTGTCCTGCCTGACCGAACTGACCGAGTTCGGCTACGCCCCAGCCGGAGGTGGGTGGTGACCAGCCTGTTCGCGGCGGGACCGCTGCTCGCCGTCATGCTCGGCGCGGTGGCCGGTGGCGGCCTGTTCCTGCTGCTGGCCGCGCTGCGCGGCGGGCGGGCCCGGCCAGGCGGCAGCCGGGCCGGGAAGCTCGACCGCCAGCTGCGCGGGCTGGCCGGCCCGCGCGGTGCGCTGGCCCTGCTGGCCGCGCTGCTGGTGCTGCTGCTCACCCGGTGGGTGGTCGGCGCGATCGGGGTGGCGCTGCTCATCCTGGCCTGGCGGACGCTCGGTGGCGCCGCCACCGAGCGGCGCAGCATGGCCCGGCTGGAAGCGCTGGCCACCTGGACCGAGTCGCTGCGCGACACGATCGCCGGGGCGGTCGGGCTGGAGCAGGCCATCCCGGCCTCGCTGCGGGCGGCCGGGCCGTCGCTTCGCGACCCGCTGGCCCGGCTGGTGGACCGGCTGCACACCCGGCTGCCGATGCCGGACGCGCTGCGCAGGTTCGCCGATGAGCTGGACGACCCGGGCGCCGACCTGATCATCGCCGCGCTGATCATCAACGCCCGGCTGCGCGGCCCCGGGCTCCGTGACCTGCTCGGCGCGCTGTCCGCCTCGGTCCGCGAGGAGCTGGACATGCGGCGCAAGGTCAACGCGGAACGCCGGTCCACCCGGCGCAGCGCGCAGATCGTGGTCGGCGTGTCGGTGGGCCTGGCCCTCGGGCTGGTCGTCTTCAACCGGAGCTACGTGCAGACCTATGACAGCCCGCTCGGCCAGCTGGTGCTGGCCGTCGTGGTCGCGCTGTACGCGGGCGGTTTCGTCTGGATGCGCCGGCTGGCCACCTTCGAGACGCCGCAGCGGCTGCTGCTCGGTCCGGCCGGGCCGGCCGGACCGCCGGACCTACCCGCCCCGCCCGGCCGGGAGCGCGGTCATGACCCGGGCCGTGCTGGCCGGGGCGCTGGCCGGTGCTGGGCTGTTCCTGTTCCTGCTGGCGCTGTTGCCCAGGCGGGCCAGCCTGGCCCGCCAGGTGGCCACGTTCGACGGGCCGCACCGGCCGCCGCCCCGGGCCGGCGCCGGCCAGCGGGACGGCCGGGTCAGCCGGCGGCTCGGCCGGGCGCTCGCCGCGCTCTGCGCGGAGCAGGGCTGGGAGTTCCCGTCGCTGCGGGCCAACCTGTCCATCGTCGGCCGGTCGTTCGAGAACTTCCTGGCCACCAAGGTGCTGCTGGGCCTGTTCGGGCTGCTGCTCGGCCCGCTGCTGCTGGTCCTGTTCGGGCTGGCCGGGGTGCGCATCCCGGTGGTGATCCCGGTCTGGCTCGGCCTGGCCGTCGGCGGCGTCTTCTTCTTCCTGCCCGACCTGGAGGTCAAGCAGCAGGCCGATGCCCGGCGCCGGGACTTCCGGCACGCCATCGGCGCCTTCCTCGACCTGGTCTCGATGAACCTGTCCGGCGGGCGGGGCGTCCCCGAGGCGCTGATGGCGGCCAGCGAGATCGGCTCCGGCTGGGCGCTGTGGCGGCTGCGCGACGCGCTGGCCAACGCCCGGATCACCGGCCAGACGCCGTGGCAGGCGCTCGGCGCACTGGGCGAGGAGGTGCGGGTGGACGAACTGCGCGACCTGGCCGCCGCGCTGGGCCTGGTGGCCGACGACGGGGCCAAGGTGCGCGAGTCGCTGACCGCCCGCGCGGCCAGCCTGCGCCGCCGGGAACTCGCCGATCTCGAGGGCCAGGCGGGCGAGAAATCCCAGTCGATGCTGGTCGCCCAGATGCTGCTGTGCGCCGGATTCCTGATCTTCCTCACCTACCCCGTGGTCGGGGTACTGCTCGGCACCTGAGATTGGAGGACGCAGATGGGAAGCATGCACGCAAGGCTCGATTTCCTGTGCGCATTCCTGGGCACCCGGCTGGCCCGGCTGCGCGCGGCCCGGGAGCACGGGGATCGCGGCGCATCCGCGGTCGAGCTGGCCATCATCACCGCCGTCATCATCGGCATCGCCGGAATCGTGCTGGCCGCCATCAATATCTTCGTGACGAACGAGAGCGCGAAGATCAGCGGCGGCTGATGGCGGGGCGACGTGCGGATGCCAGGCCAGCCGGCCGCAGACGGTGCCGAGCGCGGCTCCAGTGCGGTCGAACTGGCCGTGCTGGCCCCGGCGCTGATGCTGATCTGCATGCTCATCCTGCAGTTCGGGCTGTGGTTCAACGCCCGCCAGGCCGCGCTGGCCGCGGCCCAGGCCGGCGCGCTGGTGGCCCGGGAGCAGGCGGCCACCAACCCGGACTGGGCGGCCGCGGCGCAGGGCGCCGCGGCACGCTATTACGACGGCCTGCACACCAGCCTGCTCGGCCGCCTCACCGCGGGCACCTCCGGAAACCCGCGGACCGCGGTGTTCGTCACGGTGCGCGGCCCGCTGGCCTATTCAGTGTTCGGCTTCTTCGGGCTCGACCTGACCATTTCGGCCACGGCCGGCGGTCCGGTGGAATGCTTCCGGCCGCCCGGCCAGACCGGCTGCGGATGATGCGCGGGCAGCGCGGCTCCATGAGCGTCGAGCTGGTCATCGTGACGCCCGGCCTGATCCTGCTGCTCCTGCTGGTCGGCGCGGCGGGCCGGGTGGTAGAGGCGCAGGGGCACCTGGACGGCGCGGCCCGGGACGCGGCCCGGGCCGCGTCCCTGGCCCAGTCCGCGCCGCAGGCCGGCCAGGCCGCGGTGCAGGCGGCCCAGGCCGACCTGGGCGCCACCAGCTGGTGCGCGGCTGGCACCGTGCAGGCCCAGGTGGCCGGGGTTCCGGCGGCGGGCCAGCCGGTCCAGCCGGGCGCGGCGGTGACCGTGACGGTGACCTGCGACGTGAACATGAGCCCGTTCAGCCTGCTCGGCTTCCACCCGACCACGGTCTTCAGCAGCCAGGCGGTCGCCCCGCTGGACGTCTTCACCTGCCGGGCACCCGGATGCTGAGGCCGGTCCTGTGCCGCGGAGCGTGGCTCGGTGGCAGTGTTCACCGTGATCTTCGCGATCGCGGTGGTCGTGCTCACCGCGCTGATCGTGGACGGCGGCGTGGCCATGAACGCCCGGGAACGCGCTGCGGACATCGCCGAGCAGGCCGCCCGGGCCGCCGCGGACGACATCGACGTGGCCGCGCTGCGCAGCACCGGGGTGGCCAGCATCGGCCCCGGCGCATGCACACTGGCCGGCCAGCTGGTGCAGCAGTACGCCGCCGGATCAAGCGCCGGCGTGGACGCGGTGACCAGTGCCGCGATGAACGGCTGCCAGGTGGGCGCGGACACCGCCACCGTCCAGGTCACCATCACCACCCGGCCCCTGATCCCCGGGGTGCTGGGCGACTTCACCGAGACCGCGCAGGAGAGCGCCACCGCTCAATGCGGGATCAACCAGGGAGCACTCTGCTGATGGCAGCACCAATTCCGGGCACCCGGCGGCCAGCCCGCCGCTCGCCCACTGACCTGCTCATCGGGCTGCTGGCCACGGCCGCCCTGCTCGCGCTCACCGCCGGGGTACCGCTGGCCCTGGTGACGGTGTTCGGCCTGCCGGTGCCGCACTCGCTGCCCAGCTTGTCCGTGCTCACCCACCAGCTGGACGTGTTCAGCATCCTCCGGCTGCTGTCAGTGGCCGTCTGGCTGGCCTGGCTGCAGCTGGTCTGCTGCGTGTTCGCCGAGGTCCGGGCGGCGGTGCGGAACACCGGGAGGCCGGCCCGGGTGCCGCTGGCCGGCGGCACCCAGGCTCTGGTGCACCGGCTGGTCACCGCCGCGCTGCTGACATTCGCCGCGACGGCCGCGCTGTCCCCGGCGTTCAGTCAGCTGGCCAGCCCGCAGGCCGCGCACCAGGCAGTGCAGTCGGCCCGGCCGGGATACAGCACCGCAACTGGCCGGCCCGCGGCCAGCGCGCCCGCGCTGGCCAGCCCGCCGGTGCTGGCCGCCCCGCCGCAACTGGCCCATTCGCCGTTCGGGGCGCACACCCGGCACGACGGGCACGCGCCGCGGGAGAACCATGTCCCGCGCGAGACGCACATCCCGCACGCGGCCCACCCGCTCCGGGTGGAGAAGATCTACGTGGTGCAGCCGCCGGCCGGCCGGTTCCACGAGAGCCTGTGGGAGATCGCGCAGAAGTTCCTCGGCGACGGCCGCCGGTACCGGGAGATCTTCGAGCTGAACGCCGGCCAGACCCAGCCGGACGGGACCAAGCTCACCAGGGCCAGCCTGATCCGCCCGGGCTGGGTGCTGCGGATGCCCCGGGAGGCCCGCGGCCCCGGGATCGAGGTGGTCACCGCACCGGCCGGGCCGGGCACCGAGCCCACGGTCCCACCCAGCACCGGCTCACCCAGCACCGGCTCACCCAGCACTGGCTCATCAAACACGGGCTCATCCAGCCAGGCACCCGAGGGCCAGCCGGCCCAGCCCGGCACGGGCCGGCACCGGACGGCGGCGGAGAGCGCACCATCCCGGCACCAGGCCGGGGAGGACGTGGCGCCGGCCCGGCAGGCGGCCTCGCCCCGGTACCAGGCCTGGGAGGACGTGGTGGCCGGGCGGCGGGCGGCGGCGGCCCGGCACCCGGCGGCGGGGGAGGACAGCGCCGCGCGGCCGGGCGCCGGGCGGCACGAGGCCAGCACCGGGCCCGCGGGCCGGGTCGGCGCGGCGCGGCACCGGGCCAATGGCCAGCCCCCGGCCAGTCGTACCGCCCCGGACGGCCGGGCCGTGTTCGCGGCAGACGGCCGTCCCGCCGCCAGCACCAGCCACCAGGTCAGCACTGGGCCCTGGTACCCCCGTGAACTCGCCGCGGCGGCCTTGCTGTCCAGCGCCGTTCTGGCCGCCCTTGGGCGGCGGCGGCGGGAGCAACTGTGGGCACGGGCGTTCGGTAAAAAGGTTCTCGGGCCGGCCCGGAGCCGGCCCTCGCCGAGGCGGCCATGCGAGCCGGCGCGGACGAGCCGTCCACCCGGCTACTGGACACCGGGCTGCGTTACCTGTCGCACGCGCTGGCCCGGTCCTGGCAGACCCCGCCCACCGTGTTCGCGGCCCATCTGAGTCGGGAGAACCTGGACCTCTGGGTGGCCCCCGCGGACCTGTACGCGCCCGCGCCGTGGACGGCGGTGGGCGATGGCCAGGTGTGGCGGCTGCCGGCCACCGCGCTGCCGCTGGCCGGGCTGAACGAGGCCGGCGAGGAGCCGCAGCTGTTCCCTGGTCTGGTCACCATCGGCACCGACGGCACCGGGCAGGTCCTGGTTGACCTGGCCGCGGCGCAGGGGCTCATCTCGGTTACCGGCCCGGCCCCCATGGTCACCGCCGTGCTGTCCGCGATGGCCATGGAGCTGGCCACCAACCGCTGGTCGGACCAGATGCGGCTGACCCTGGTCGGGTTCGGCCCGGAACTGGCCGACATCGCGCCGGACCGGGTGGTGGCGGTGGACTCGCTGGACGAGGCGCTGCCCGCGATGGAAGCCCGGGCCGCGGCGGCCGCCGGGACCATGGCGGCGGCCGCGGGCACCGGGCGGCGGGGCGAACCCGCCGACGATCCGGCCACCTGGCCGCCGCACTACCTGATCAGCGCGATCCCGCCGACGCTGGGCCAGCGCACCCGGCTGCACACGCTGGCCGAGGCCCGCCGCGTGTCCGCGGCCGGTTATGTGCTGGCCGGCGACATCCCGGGCAGCGCCTGGACCTGGGAGGTCAACGCCGATGGGCGGCTGCTGGCCGGGGTGCTCGGGCTCGACGTGCAGGCCCAGCTGCTGCCCGCCCGGGAGTACGAGGCGGTGCTGGAGCTGTTCGACGCGGCGGCCCAGCTGGACGGCGCCCCGCTGGCCCCGCCCGCCGCGGACGCGGCACCGCCCGAGCAGCTGGACCCGGACCGGGACATGCCGGTGGAGGTCACCATCCTGGGCCCGGTCTCGGTGCGCGCCCCTGGCGTGCTCGAACCGGACCTGGTCGGCCTGGTCACCGAGGTGGTCGTGTTCCTGGCCGTACACCCCGGCGGGGTGCACCGCAACGCGGTGGAGGCGGCGATCTGGCCGCGCGGCACCGACGGCCAGGCGCTCGACGCGGCCCTGGCGGCGGCGCGGGACTGGCTGGGCACCGACAGCATCGGCCGCCCGCACCTGGCCGAGGACGCGGCCGGCCGGCTCCGGCTCGGTTCCGGCGTCCGGGTGGACTGGCACGTGTTCCGTGCGCTGGCCGGGCAGCGCCGGGCTGGCCCCGCCGGGCAGCCCGGCCGAGGCCGGCTACCTGGCCCAGGCGCTCGGCCTGGTGCGCGGGCAGCTGCTCGACGGCCACCCACCCAGGCGGTACGGCTGGCTGGCCACCAGCGAGCTGGAGTACGAGGCCCCGGCCCAGGTAGCCGACGCGGCGCACCGGCTGGCCGCGGTCCGGCTGGCGGCCAGCGACAGCCAGGGCGCGATGGACGCGGCCCGGGCCGGGCTGCGCCTCGCGTTCGACGACGAGCTGCTCTGGCGGGACCTGCTCCGCGCCGCGCAGGCGGCCGGCCGGCCGGACCTGGTCCGCGCCGTGGTGGACGAGCTGTGCGCCCGGACCGCACTGGACGAGGTGCTGCCCGAGATGGCACCGGAGACCGAGGCGCTCATCGACGAGATCCTGCCCTCCTGGCGGTCGCCCGCGCGATGACGCTGCGGCATGACACTGTGCCCTGATTCACGGATCACCCTTGGCCAACGTTTTACTTGATCGCGGACCGGGAACGGCCGGCCTGTGGGGTTCCCGGTCAAGGCCGTCGTCGCGGCCCTCGCTAACGCGGTCAACGACGGCACCGCGGCCGTGCTGGAACAGCGCAGTACCAAGCAGGTCAGCACGCAGAAGAACCCGCTGTCGGTACGGCTGATCATCGACCTGCTGCGCCGCCCGCTGTGGCTGATCGCGATCGTGCTCAACATCACCGGGGTGATCCTGCAGATCGTCGCCCTGCACTACGGCGCGCTGGCTCTGGTCCAGCCGATCCTGGTCTGCGACCTGATCTTCGCGGCGCTGATCGGGTCCGCGTTCCGACATCGGTGGCCGGACTGGGAAATCCTGCTCGGCGTGCTGTGCTGCGCCGGTGGCCTGGCCCTGTTCCTGGCGGTGGCCCGGCCGCACGGCGGGGTAGCCACGGTGCCGCCGGTGGACGCGATCCCGCTGGCCATCGCGTACGGCGTGGCGCTGGCCGGCTGCCTGGCGGTGGCTGCCACCGGGCACCGCACGCTGCGGCCGATCATGCTGGCGCTGGCCTGCGGGATCTCCTACGGGGTGACCGCGTTCGTGCTCAAGCTGCTGTCCGGCGGGTGGCACGGCGGGCTGAGCCACCTGCCTTACCAGTGGCCGCTGTACGCCGCGGTCGTGGTCGGCCCGCTCGGCTTCCTGCTCAACCAGAGCGCCTACCAGGCCGGCATCCTGGTCAGCCCGGTGCTCGCGGTGATCACCGCGGTCGACCCGCTGGTGTCGATCGCGCTGGCCGTCGGGCTGCTGGACGAGACGATCAGCGGCGGCGTGCTGAACATCTCGATGGAGGTGGCCGCGCTGCTGATCATGATCGCCGGGATCGTGGTCCTGTCGCACCGCGCGCCGCACGTTGTCGAGCAGGCCCAGGCGGCGGCCGGGCAGCAGACGCTGCCCGCCGAAGAGCCGCTGAGCTAGCCGGGGCCTAGCTGGGCCTAGCTCGGGCCGGCCAGCCAGGCGTCGATGCCCGCCAGCAGCCGCCGGGCGGTCTCCGGCGGGGCGACCGAGCCGCGCACCGACATCCGGGCCAGCTCGGCCAGCTGGTCGTCGGGCAGGCCGTGCGCCTGGCGGGCGATCTCGTACTGTGCGGCCAGCCGGGACCCGAACAGCAGCGGATCGTCGGCGCCCAGCGCGACCGGCACCCCGTCGCCGAGCAGCGTGCCCAGCGGCACGGCGGCCGCGTCCGGGGCCACCCCGAGGGCCACGTTGGACGCCGGGCAGACCTCCAGGGTGATCTTGCCGGCCGCCAGCCGCTTGGTCAGCTCGGCGTCGGCCGCGGCGGCCACGCCGTGCCCGATCCGGTCCGCGTGCAGGTCGTCCAGGCAGGCCCGGACGCTGGCCGGGCCGCACAGCTCACCGCCGTGCGGGGTGAGCAGCAGCGCCGACCGGGCCGCGATGCGGAACGCGGCCGCGAACTCGGCCGGCCCGCCGCGCCGCTCGTCGTTGCTCAGGCCGAACCCGATCACCCCGCGGCCCGCGTACTGCGCGGCCAGCCGGGCCAGCGTCCGCGCCTCCAGCGGGTGCTTGGTCCGGTTGGCCGCGATGATCAGGCCAATGCCCACCCCGGTCGCGGTGGCCGCCGCGTGCGCCGCGTCCAGCACCAGCTCCACCGTCGGGGTGAGGCCGCCGAAGCGCTGCCCATAGCCGGACGGGTCGATCTGGATCTCCAGCCAGCCGGACCCCTCGGCCCGCTCGTCCTCCGCGGTCTCGCGGAGCAGGCGGCGCACGTCCTGCGGGGTACGCAGCACCGACCGGGCGATGTCGTACAGCCGCTGGAACCGGAACCAGCCGCGCTCGTCCGCCGCGCTCAGCCGGGGCGGCCAGGCCCGGGTCAGCGCTTCCGGCAGGCGCACCCGGTGCTGCGTGGCCAGGTTGACCAGGGTGGCGTGCCGCATCGCCCCGGTGAAGTGCAGGTGCAGGTGCGCCTTGGGCAGCGTGGCGATCGGCCGCGGCATCAGCGCGCCCGGTCGCTCAGTGCGCCTCGCTGAGCAGCTTGCCCATCCGGCTGATCCCCTCGGCCAGATCGTCGTCGCCCAGCGCGCAGGACAGCCGGAAGTACCCGGGCGTGCCGAATGCCTCGCCCGGCACGACCGCCACATCCGCGTGGTCCAGGATGACCTCGGCCAGCTCGGCCGACGTCTGCGGGCGCTGGCCGGCCAGCTCCTTGCCGAGCACCCCCTTGACCGACGGATAGCAGTAGAACGCCCCTTCCGGCAGCGGGCAGACCACGCCGGGAATCTCGTTCAGCATGCTGGTCATCGTCTGGCGGCGGCGGTCGAACGCGGCCCGCATCTCGGCCACCGCGGACAGGTCGCCCGACACGGCCGCGAGCGCCGCCGCCTGCGCCACGTTGGACACATTGGAGGTGGCGTGCGACTGCAGGTTGGTCGCCGCCTTGATCACGTCGGCCGGGCCGATCATCCAGCCGACCCGCCAGCCGGTCATCGCGTACGTCTTGGCCACGCCGTTCAGCACCACGCAGGTGTCCGCGATCTCGGGCGCCATGACCGGGATGGAGGAGAACGTGGCGTCGCCGTAGACCAGGTGCTGGTAGATCTCGTCGGTGACCACCCACAGCCCGTTGGCCGCGGCCCACTGGCCGATCGCGGCCACCTGGTCCGGCGGGTAGACCGCGCCGGTCGGGTTGGACGGCGACACGAACATCACCAGCTTGGTGCGCGGCGTGCGGGCCGCCTCCAGGTCGGCCACGGACACCCGGTAGCCGGTCCGCTCGTCGGCCAGCACCGGCACCGGGACGCCGCCGGCCAGCTGGATCGCCTCCGGGTAGGTGGTCCAGTACGGCGTGGGCAGCAGCACCTCGTCGCCCGGGTCGAGCAGCGTGGCGAACGTCTGGTACACCGCGAACTTGCCGCCGTTGGTGATCAGCACCTGGCTCGCCTTGACCTGGTAACCCGAGTCGCGCGCGGTCGCGGCCGCGACCGCCTCGCGGAGCTCGGGCAGCCCGGGGGTGGGCGTGTACTTGTGGAACCGCGGGTCGGCACAGGCCCGCTGCGCGGCCTCTACGATGTAGCCAGGGGTCGGGAAGTCGGGCTCGCCCGCCCCGAACCCGATGACCGGCCGGCCCGCCGCCTTGAGCGCTTTCGCCTTCGAATCCACGGCCAGGGTGGCCGACTCGGCGATGGCGGAGATACGGGCGGAGATGCGTGGGTGGGCTGAAGTCATGCCCCCATGGTCGCACCTCACCGATAGTGACCGCACGCGCGATTACCTGGCGCCCCACCCGGGACGAGACAATAGATTTCATCGCTTACCCGGCATGGTTCGACGGCGGGCCTGTGGCAACGTAGACTTCATCAACCGGTGGTCGTCCACCCGGTGACGGCTGCGCCCGTGAGGGAACGGCAGGCGGTTCCGGGCGGCGCACTGGTACAGAGGGCAGTAGCTCAATTGGCTAGAGTCCCGGTCTCCAAAACCGGTGGTTGGGGGTTCGAGTCCCTCCTGCCCTGCGTAAGCGGCCCGCGCCCCGGCGTGGGCTGGTGGTATCAGCTGGTACACCAATCAGCGTTGTTCAGGTGAGGACATGGCGACTCAGACGCGTGGTGAGGTCACCAAGGGCGGGGCCAAGCCCGGGGCCGGCTAAGGACAGCCGGACCACTCCCGCGCTCTTCGTCCGTCAGGTCGTCGCCGAACTACGCAAGGTGATCTGGCCGACCCGCCATGAACTGATCACCTACACGACCGTGGCGCTGACCTTTGTCATCGTCATGGCGGTGATCGTGTCGCTGCTGGACCTCGGCTTCTACCACCTGGTGACTACGGTCCTGGGCTGAGCTGCCTGGGCGGCCGCGGCCAGGGGTGCCAGTGCCGGGGGACGGCATCGCCGGCTGGTCCTGGTGCTGGGGTCCAGGACGGGGCCGGAACCAGGGTTAGGCCGGGAATGCGCCGCCAGCCACAAGCGGAAGAGAAAGAGTTATCGTGTCCGAGTTCCAAGTGCACGTCAGTGATCAGGCGGACGACCTGACCGACGCGACTGCCACGCCCGACGAAGCGACCACGCCCGACGAGGCGGCCGCCAGCCCAGCCGAGGCTGAGCCCGAGGCCGCGGACGCGGCCGCCGGAGACGACGCCGACGCCGCGGCTGAGGCTGACGCTCCGAGACGAGACGGCTGACGCTGACGCGGCTGAGGACGAGGCGGCTGAGGACGAGGCGGACGCCGCCGCGGTCGAGGACGACGACCCGGTCGCGGCGTTCAAAGCGGAACTGCGGCTGCAGCCGGGAGACTGGTATGTGGTGCACTCCTACGCCGGGTACGAGAACCGGGTCAAGGCGAACCTGGAGAGCCGCACCCAGTCGCTGAACATGGAGGACTACATCTTCCAGATCGAGGTCCCGGTGCACGAGGTGACCGAGATCAAGGGCGGCAAGCGGCAGCAGGTCTCGGAGAAGGTGCTGCCCGGCTACATCCTGGTCCGGATGGACCTGACCGACCAGTCCTGGGCCGCGGTGCGGAACACCCCCGGGGTGACCGGCTTCGTCGGCCTGTCCAGCCGGCCGTCGCCGCTCAGCCTGGACGAGGTGGCCTCGCTGCTCGCCCCCGAGCCGGAGCAGAAGGCGGCGTCGCCCGCCGAGGTGCGCCGGTCTTCGGTGGAATACGAGCCGGGCGAATCCGTTACGGTGATGGATGGCCCGTTCGCCACCCTCCCCGCCACGGTGAACGAGGTCAACCCGGACACCCAGAAGCTCAAGGTGCTCGTCTCCATCTTCGGCCGGGAGACCCCGGTCGAGCTCTCCTTCGATCAGGTCGCCAAGATCTGATCCGCATCACGCCCAGGTAAGGAACAGGACCCGTACAGATGGCCCCACGGAAGAAGAAGATCGCTGCGGTTGTCAAGGTGCAGCTGCAGGCGGGCGCGGCCACCCCGGCCCCGCCAGTCGGTACCGCGCTTGGCCCGCACGGCGTCAACATCATGGACTTCTGCCGGCAGTACAACGCTGCGACAGAGTCCCAGCGGGGCAACGTCGTCCCGGTGGAGATCACGATCTACGAGGATCGCTCGTTCTCCTTCGTGACCAAGACCCCGCCCGCCGCCGAGCTGCTGAAGAAGGCCGCCGGTGTGGCCAAGGGCAGCGGCGAGCCGCTGACCACCAAGGTCGGCTCGGTGACCATGGCCCAGGTCCGCCAGATCGCGCAGACCAAGATGCCCGACCTCAACGCGACCAGCATCGAGGCGGCCGAGAAGATCATCGCCGGCACGGCCCGGTCGATGGGGCTCACCGTCAGCGGCTGAGCCGGAAGGCTGAATCAAACCGCGGCTGAACCAAACCCCTAGTGGCAGGGCCACGCGCTGGCCCACTGACCACGACCTCCGCATTTCAGTACCAAGGAGAAAGACATGAAGCGCAGTAAGGCCTACCGTCAGGCCGCCGAGCTGATCGACCCGGACCGGCTGTACAGCCCGACCGAGGCGGTCAACCTGGCCAAGGAGACGGCCAAGACCAAGTTCGACCCCACCGTCGAGGTCGCCCTGCGGCTCGGCGTGGACCCGCGCAAGGCGGACCAGATGGTCCGCGGCACGGTCAACCTGCCCAACGGGACCGGCAAGACGGCCCGCGTTCTGGTGTTCGCCACCGGAGACCGGGCCGAGGCGGCCCGCGAGGCCGGCGCGGACTACGTCGGCTCGGACGACCTGATCGAGCGCATCCAGGGCGGGTTCCTGGACTTCGACGCGGTCGTCGCCACCCCTGACCTGATGGGTAAGGTCGGGCGGCTGGGCCGGGTGCTCGGCCCGCGCGGCCTGATGCCCAACCCGAAGACCGGCACGGTCACCCCGGACGTGGCCAAGGCCGTCACCGAGATCAAGGGCGGGAAGATCGAGTTCCGGGTGGACCGGCACGGGAACCTGCACTTCGTGATCGGCAAGGCGTCCTTCCCGGCCACTGCGCTGGTGCAGAACTACGCGGCCGCGCTGGACGAGGTGCTCCGGCTCAAGCCGTCCGCGGCCAAGGGCCGGTACATCAGGAAGGTCGCGATGACCACCAGCATGGGCCCGAGCATCCACGTGGACCCGGCCAAGACCCGCGGCCTCACCGAGGAACTCGAAGAGGCCGCCGCCAGCTGACCCAGCCCGGAGGGCGCGCGATCTCCATCAGCGCGGTGAGTTTGTGGTCATCCGTGACCACGTTCTCACCGCGCTGATGCTTTCCCGACCCGGCACCGGCGGCGGGGGAGCGGCGCAGCTGATTTGGCCGTACTGGCGTTCGGCAATATGCTTGGAACGAAGCCAAAGACCGTCGGTCGTTGCCGCCTGCCCGTCAGGTGGCAGCCGAAGGACCCGCGTCAGCGGGCGGCCCGCGCAGGCGTCCGAGCTGAACCATCACGTTGATGGTGTTCACGCCCTGGTGCCCGCGCCGGGGCGTTTCGCATCTCGGGCCCCTTCCTGGCCGGCGTTGGAACAGGAAAGGAGGCCCATGGCGAGGGCGGATAAGGTGACTGCGGTCGCCGAGCTCACCGAGCGCTTCCAGAGCTCGGACGGCGCGGTGCTGACCGAATACCGCGGCCTGACCGTGGCCCAGCTCGCCGAGCTGCGCGGCTCGCTCGGGGACAGCGCCACCTTCACGGTGGTGAAGAACACGCTGACCAAGATCGCCGCGAACGAGGCTGGCGTGGCCGGCCAGCTTGGCGATCTGCTGATCGGCCCGTCGGCGATCGCGTTCGTCAAGGGCGACGTGGTCGAGGCGGCCAAGGGGCTGCGCGACTTCTCCCGGGCCCACCCGCTGCTGGTGATCAAGGGCGGGGTGCTCGACGGCAAGGCGATCTCCCCGGCCGAGATCGATCGGCTGGCCGAGCTGGAGCCGCGCGAGGTGCTGCTGGCCAAGCTGGCCGGCGGGATGAAGGCCTCGATGTCCAAGGCGGCCGCGGTGTTCAACGCGCTGCCGGTGCAGATGGCCCAGCTCGCCGAGGCGCTGCGGGTCAAGCAGGAAGCCGCGGGCGGTGCGGCCGAGGCCGCCGCCGCTGCGGAGGCCCCCGCCGCGGAGGCCCCCAGCACCGACGAGGCCAGCACGGACGAGGCCAGCGCGGACGAGGCCAGCGCGGACGAGGCCAGCGCGGACGAGGCCAGCGCGGACGAGGCCAGCGCGGACGAGGCCAGCGCGGACGAGGCCAGCGCGGACGAGGCCAGCGCCGAGTAGCCGGGTAGCCGGCGGACCGGACACCACAAGCAGACTGACTGTAAGGAAAAGGAACCAGTAATCATGGCGAAGCTCAGCACTGACGACCTGCTCGACGCGTTCAAGGAGATGACCCTCCTCGAGCTGTCCGAGTTCGTGAAGCAGTTTGAGGACACGTTCGACGTCAAGGCGGCCGCCCCGGTGGCCGCGGTCGCGGCCGCGCCGGGCGGCGGCGCCGGCGAGGCCCCGGCCGAGGAGGAGAAGGACGAGTTCGACGTCATCCTCGAGGCCGCGGGCGACAAGAAGATCCAGGTCATCAAGGAGGTGCGCAGCCTGACCAGCCTGGGCCTCAAGGAGGCCAAGGACCTGGTGGACTCCGCGCCCAAGCCGCTCCTGGAGCGGGTCAACAAGGAGGCCGCGGACAAGGCCCAGGCTGCCCTGGAGGGAGCCGGCGCCACCGTCACGGTCAAGTAGGACCGCGCACCGGTCATCCCGGTGTAGGCAAGCACGGTGCAGGCAAGCACGGTGCAGGCAAGCACGGTGCAGGCAAGCTAGTGTGCCGGGCCCGCGAACCGCGCGGGCCCGGCGCACGTGCGTTAAAGGGGAGGCTCACGAGGCTGAGGCCTGGTCCGGCGCACGGCACGTTCCCGGGTGACTACGCAACCCGGGAATATTTCGCGAGCTGAACTGTTAGCCTTACCCAGGAGTACACCGAAACACACGCAGGGCCGAGTGTGGCGTTCGTCACGTCACTGAGTTGACCAGATCAGGGTGGCGTGGACTTGACGTTTTGCCCCAGACAAGCCATGCTGCGGAGCAACCGTGAACCTCATATTGAGATACAGTTGACGAGCGGTGTAGCTGTGGGCTACACTGCCAATTTGCGCTGCACTCTTGCGTCCTCGGCATCCCGACCCCTCGCGGCGTCCCGCCGCAGGGCGTTTTGCGTGCGTGCGGTGATAGTCGGCCACAAGCTCGGAAGGACCCCTGTTGGCAGCCTCGCGCAGCGCCTCCGCCGCCAGTACAGCCCCTCGTCGCGTTTCCTTCGCCCGCTTCAAGGAACCTCTTGAGGTTCCCGGCCTCCTTGCTCTGCAGACCGAGTCTTTTGACTGGCTGCTGGGCAACGAGCGCTGGCGTGCCCGGGTGGATGCTGCGCGCGAGGCCGGTTTGAAGGAGGTTCCGGAGCAGTCCGGTCTGGAAGAGATCTTCGAAGAGATCAGCCCGATCGAGGACTTTACCGGAACCATGTCCCTCTCGTTCCGGGACCACCGGTTCGAGCCGCCCAAGTACTCCGTGGAGGAGTGCAAGGACAAGGACATGCACTACTCGGCCCCGATGTTCGTCACGGCCGAGTTCATCAACAACAGCACGGGCGAGATCAAGAGCCAGACCGTGTTCATGGGTGACTTCCCGCTGATGTCGCCCCGGGGCACGTTCATCATCAACGGCACCGAGCGTGTCGTGGTGTCGCAGCTCGTCCGGTCGCCTGGCGTGTACTTCGACCGCCAGGTGGACAAGACCTCGGACAAGGACATCTTCAGCTGCAAGGTGATCCCATCCCGCGGCGCGTGGCTCGAGTTCGAGATCGACAAGCGGGACAGCGTCGGGGTGCGCATCGACCGCAAGCGCAAGCAGAGCGTGACCGTCCTGCTCAAGGCGCTGGGCTGGGACGACGCGCGCATCCTGGAGCGGTTCGGCGAGTACGAGTCGATGCGGGCCACCCTGGAGAAGGACCACACCACCGGCCAGGATGACGCGCTGCTGGACATCTACCGCAAGCTGCGCCCAGGCGAGCCCCCGACCAGGGAGTCCGCGCAGGCGCTGCTGGAGAACCTGTACTTCAACCCGAAGCGCTACGACCTGGCCAAGGTTGGCCGGTACAAGATCAACAAGAAGCTCGGCCTCGGCCTGCCGATCCGGCAGGGCACGCTGACCGAGGATGACATCGTGGCCACCATCGAGTACCTGGTCCGGCTGCACGCCGGCGAGGACGAGATGAAGGTCGGCGACGGCATCATCCCGATCGAGACCGACGACATCGACCACTTCGGCAACCGCCGCCTGCGCACCGTGGGCGAGCTCATCCAGAACCAGGTCCGGCTGGGCCTGGCCCGGATGGAGCGGGTGGTCCGGGAGCGGATGACGACCCAGGACGTCGAGGCGATCACGCCGCAGACGCTGATCAACATCCGCCCGGTGGTCGCGGCCATCAAGGAGTTCTTCGGCACCAGCCAGCTCTCCCAGTTCATGGACCAGACCAACCCGCTGGCCGGCCTGACGCACAAGCGCCGGCTGTCTGCGCTCGGCCCAGGCGGCCTGTCCCGGGAGCGGGCCGGGTTCGAAGTCCGTGACGTGCACCCGTCGCACTACGGCCGGATGTGTCCGATCGAGACGCCGGAAGGCCCGAACATCGGTCTGATCGGCTCGCTGTCCTCGTACGCCCGGGTAAACGCGTTCGGCTTCGTCGAGACGCCGTACCGCAAGGTGAAGAACGGCAAGGTCACCGGCCAGGTCGACTACCTCACCGCGGACGAGGAGGACCGGCACGTCATCGCCCAGGCGAACACGCCGCTGGGCCCGAACGGGGAGTTCGAGGAGCGCCGCATCCTGGTCCGCCGCAAGGGCGGCGAGGTCGACTCCATCGGCCCGGAGGAAGTGGACTACATGGACGTGTCGCCGCGCCAGATGGTGTCGGTGGCCACCGCCATGATCCCGTTCCTGGAGCACGACGACGCCAACCGGGCGCTGATGGGCTCCAACATGCAGCGCCAGTCGGTGCCGCTGCTGCGCAGCGAGGCGCCGCTGGTGGGCACCGGGATGGAGTACCGCGCCGCGACCGACGCGGGCGACGTCATCCTGGCCGACAAGGCCGGCGTGGTGGAGGAGTCCTGCGCGGACTACGTCACCGTGGGCAACGACGACGGGACCCGCAACACCTACCTGGTGGCTAAGTTCCGCCGGTCCAACCAGGGCACCTGCTTCAACCAGAAGCCGGTGGTCACCGAGGGCCAGCGGATCGAGGCCGGCCAGGTCATCGCGGACGGCCCGTGCACCGACGAGGGCGAGATGGCGCTCGGCCGGAACCTGCTGGTCGCGTTCATGCCCTGGGAGGGGCACAACTACGAGGACGCGATCATCCTGTCCCAGCGCCTGGTCCAGGACGACGTCCTGTCCTCGATCCACATCGAGGAGCACGAGGTTGACGCCCGGGACACCAAGCTGGGCCCGGAGGAGATCACCCGGGACATCCCGAACGTCTCCGAAGAGGTGCTGGCGGACCTGGACGACCGCGGCATCATCCGGATCGGCGCCGAGGTGGTGACCGGGGACATCCTGGTCGGCAAGGTCACGCCCAAGGGCGAGACCGAGCTCACCCCGGAGGAGCGGCTGCTGCGGGCCATCTTCGGCGAGAAGGCGCGGGAAGTCCGCGACACCTCGCTCAAGGTGCCGCACGGCGAGTCCGGCAAGGTGATCGGCGTCCGGGTGTTCACCCGGGAGGACGGCGACGAGCTGCCGCCTGGCGTGAACGAGCTGGTCCGGGTGTACGTGGCGGCCAAGCGGAAGATCACCGACGGTGACAAGCTGGCCGGCCTGCACGGGAACAAGGGCGTCATCGCCAAGATCCTGCCGATCGAGGACATGCCGTTCCTGCCCGACGGGACCCCGGTGGACATCGTGCTCAACCCGCTCGGTGTGCCCGGCCGGATGAACGTCGGCCAGGTGCTGGAGACCCACCTCGGCTGGGTGGCCAAGGCCGGCTGGCAGGTCGACGGGGACGACGCGGACTGGAAGAAGCATCTCCGCTCGATCAGCGCGGAGGCGGCCGAGCCGGGCACCCCGGTGGCCACACCGGTGTTCGACGGCGCCCGCGAGGAGGAGATCACCGGCCTGCTCGGCAGCACGCTGCCGAACCGGGACGGCGACCAGCTGGTCGGCGGCAGCGGCAAGGCCCAGCTGTTCGACGGCCGGACCGGGGAACCGTTCAAGGACCCGATCTCAGTCGGTTACATCTACATCCTCAAGCTCCTGCACCTGGTGGATGACAAGATCCACGCGCGGTCAACGGGCCCGTACTCGATGATCACGCAGCAGCCACTCGGTGGTAAGGCCCAGTTCGGTGGGCAGCGGTTCGGCGAGATGGAGGTGTGGGCCCTGGAGGCCTACGGCGCCGCCTACGCCCTGCAGGAACTGCTCACCATCAAGTCCGACGACGTGCTCGGCCGGGTCAAGGTCTACGAGGCCATTGTCAAGGGCGAGAACATCCCGGAACCGGGCATCCCCGAGTCGTTCAAGGTACTCATCAAGGAGATGCAGTCGCTGTGCCTGAACGTGGAGGTGCTGTCCAGCGACGGCGCGGCCATCGAGATGCGCGACACCGATGAGGATGTCTTCCGCGCCGCGGAAGAACTCGGCATCGACCTGTCCCGGCGCGAGCCGAGCAGCGTTGAAGAGGTGTGAGGAAGCCGGGCGGCCCAGCCTGACCAGGGCCTGGGCCGCCGGCCGGTCTCCTCATCACAACTACCCAGGGGATAACACACGTGCTTGACGTCAACTTCTTCGACGACCTGCGTATCGGCCTGGCGACCGCTGACGACATCCGGCAGTGGTCGCACGGCGAAGTTAAGAAGCCGGAAACCATCAACTACCGCACCCTCAAGCCGGAGAAGGACGGGCTCTTCTGCGAGAAGATCTTCGGCCCGACCCGGGACTGGGAGTGCTACTGCGGCAAGTACAAGCGGGTCCGTTTCAAGGGCATCATCTGTGAGCGGTGTGGCGTCGAAGTCACCCGGGCCAAGGTGCGCCGGGAGCGGATGGGCCACATCGAGCTGGCCGCGCCGGTCACGCACATCTGGTACTTCAAGGGCGTGCCCAGCCGGCTCGGCTACCTGCTCGACCTG
Source organism: uncultured Actinomycetes bacterium (assembly GCA_963758575.1). Classification (GTDB taxonomy): domain Bacteria; phylum Actinomycetota; class Actinomycetes; order Streptosporangiales; family Streptosporangiaceae; genus RYN-230. The sequence goes on along the minus strand of CAVWWE010000005.1, from coordinate 173,287 downwards.
GCGCCCAAGGACCTGGAGAAGGTCATCTACTTCGCCGCGTACATGATCACGTACGTGGACGACGAGTCCCGTGGCCGGGACCTGCCGAGCCTTGAGGCCAAGATCTCGGTGGAGCGCGGCCAGCTGGAGCAGCGCCGGGACAGCGACATCGAGGCCCGCCAGGCCAAGCTGGAGAAGGACCTGGCCGAGCTGGAGGCCGCTGGGGCCAAGGGCGACGCCCGGCGCAAGCTCCGGGAGAGCTGCGACCGGGAGTGCCGCCAGATCCGGGACCGCGCGCAGCGCGAGATCGACCGGCTGGACGAGGTCTGGACCCGGTTCAAGAACCTCAAGGTCCAGGACCTGGAGGGCGACGAGCTGCTGTACCGCGAGATGCGCGACCGGTTCGGCCGCTACTTCCGCGGTGGCATGGGCGCCCGGGCCATCCAGGAGCGGCTGGCCAGCTTCGACCTCGAGGGCGAGGCGGCCAGCCTGCGCGAGACCATCCGCAGCGGCAAGGGCCAGCGCAAGGCGCGCGCGCTCAAGCGGCTGAAGGTGGTGTCCGCGTTCCTGTCCACCCGGAACAGCCCGATGGGCATGGTGCTCGACTGCATCCCGGTGATCCCGCCGGACCTGCGGCCGATGGTTCAGCTGGACGGTGGCCGGTTCGCCACCTCCGACCTGAACGACCTGTACCGCCGGGTGATCAACCGGAACAACCGGCTCAAGCGGCTGCTCGACCTCGGCGCGCCCGAGATCATCGTGAACAACGAGAAGCGGATGCTGCAGGAGGCCGTGGACTCGCTGTTCGACAACGGCCGCCGCGGCCGGCCGGTGACCGGGCCGGGCAACCGCCCGCTCAAGTCGCTGTCCGACATGCTCAAGGGCAAGCAGGGCCGGTTCCGGCAGAACCTGCTGGGCAAGCGGGTGGACTACTCCGGCCGTAGCGTCATCGTGGTCGGCCCGCAGCTCAAGCTGCACCAGTGTGGCCTGCCCAAGGAGATGGCCGTCGAGCTGTTCAAGCCGTTCGTGATGAAGCGGCTGGTCGACCTGAACCACGCGCAGAACATCAAGTCCGCCAAGCGGATGGTGGAGCGCGCCCGCCCGGTCGTCTGGGACGTGCTGGAAGAGGTCATCACCGAGCACCCGGTGCTGCTCAACCGGGCGCCGACGCTGCACCGGCTGGGCATCCAGGCGTTCGAGCCGCAGTTGGTCGAGGGCAAGGCGATCCAGATCCACCCGCTGGTCTGCACCGCGTTCAACGCGGACTTCGACGGCGACCAGATGGCGGTGCACCTGCCGCTGTCCGCCGAGGCGCAGGCCGAGGCGCGGATCCTGATGCTGTCCACCAACAACATCCTCAAGCCGGCTGACGGCAAGCCAGTGACCATGCCCACCCAGGACATGGTGATCGGGATCTACTGCCTGACCCGGGAAGCCGGCGAGGCGCCGGGCCACGGCCGGGCGTTCGCCTCGGTGGCCGAGGCCACCATGGCTTACGACCAGGGTGAGCTGGACCTGCAGGCGACGATTCAAGTCCGGCTGACCGACTCCACGCCGCCGCCCGGGTTCACCCCGGCGGAGGGCTGGACCGAGGGTGCCCCGTTCCGGCTGGAGACCACGCTGGGCCGGTGCTACTTCAACGAGACGCTGCCCGGCAGCTTCCCGTTCGTCAACTACGAGGTTGGCAAGAAGCAGCTGTCCACCATCGTCAACGAGCTGGCCGAGAACTACCCCAAGGTCGAGGTGGCCGCCGCGCTCGACAACCTGAAGGACGCCGGGTTCCACTGGGCGACCCGGGCCGGCGTGACGATCGCGATCGAGGACGTGGTGGCGCCGCCAAACAAGGCCGAGATCCTCGAGGCCTATGAGAAGCGCGCGGACAAGGTGCAGCGGGAGTACGAGCGCGGCCTGATCACCGACGACGAGCGCCGTCAGGAGCTCATCGAGATCTGGACGCACGCGACCAACGACGTGGCCAAGGACATGGAGGGCGCATTCCCCGAGACCAACTCGGTGTGGATGATGGTGCAGTCCGGCGCCCGCGGTAACCCGATGCAGGTCCGGCAGATCGCCGGCATGCGTGGCCTGGTCTCCAACCCCAAGGGCGAGACCATCCCGCGGCCGATCAAGTCCAGCTTCCGCGAGGGGCTGTCCGTGGTCGAGTACTTCATCTCGACGCACGGCGCCCGCAAGGGCCTGGCCGACACCGCGCTGCGCACCGCCGACTCCGGGTACCTCACCCGGCGCCTGGTGGACGTCGCGCAGGACGTCATCGTCCGGGAAGAGGACTGTGGCACCGACCGGTCGATCGTGATGAAGATCGCCGAGCCGGGGGCCGATGGGACGCTGCACAAGCTGCCGAACATCGAGAACACCGGCACCGGCCGGAGCGTCGCCGAGGAGATCGAGATCGACGGCAAGGTCGTGGCCGAGGTTGACACCGACACGACCGAGACGCTGATCGACACCCTGGTCAACGCCGGGGTGGACTCGATCAGGACGTTCAGCGTGCTGGTCTGCGAGGCCAAGATCGGTGTCTGCGCCAAGTGCTACGGGCGGTCGCTGGCCACTGGCAAGCGGGTCGACGTCGGCGAGGCGGTCGGCATCGTGGCCGCGCAGTCGATCGGTGAGCCGGGTACCCAGCTGACCATGCGTACCTTCCACACCGGTGGTGTGGCCGGGCTGGACATCACCCACGGCCTGCCCCGGATCCAGGAGCTGTTCGAGGCCCGGATCCCAAAGGGCATGGCGCCGATCAGCGAGGTCGAGGGCCGGATCAAGATCGAGGAGACCGAGAAGACCCGGAAGATCCTCGTGGTCCCGGACGACGGTGGCGAGGAGATCGCCTACCAGGTGCCGATGCGGTCCCGGCTGATCGTCGCGGACGGCGACCACGTGCACGTCGGCCAGCAACTGATCCAGGGCGCGGTCAACCCGCACGAGGTGCTGCGCATCCTGGGCTCCCGCGAGGTGCAGCTGCACCTGGTGCACGAGGTCCAGGAGGTGTACCGGTCGCAGGGTGTGTCCATCCACGACAAGCACATCGAGATCATCATCCGGCAGATGCTCAAGCGGGTGAACGTGCTCGAGTCCGGTGACACCGACCTGCTCCCCGGCGAGCTGGTCGAGCGGCCCCGGTTCGAGGAGGTCAACCGGTCCGTGGTGGAGCAGAGCGGCACCCCGGCCTCCGGTCGGCCGGTGCTGATGGGCATCACCAAGGCGTCGCTGGCGACCGAGTCGTGGCTGTCCGCGGCCTCGTTCCAGGAGACGACCCGGGTGCTCACCGACGCGGCCATCCACGCCAAGTCGGACCCGCTGCTCGGCCTCAAGGAGAACGTGATCATCGGCAAGCTCATCCCGGCCGGTACCGGCATGCCGCGGTACCGGAGCATCCGGGTCGAGCCCACCGACGACGCGCGCTCATCGGTCTACCCGGCCACCGCCTACGAGGAGGCGCCGAGCTACGCGTTCGGCCAGGGCTCCGGCGAGGCGATCCCGCTCGAGGAGTACGACTTCGGTTCGTACAACAGGTAAGCGGGACTAGCGCAGGTCGAGGCGCCCGGCGGCACCTGCCGCCGGGCGCCTCTCCTTTTGTTTAGCTCCACCCTCGTGGGCAGCGGAGAAGAGAGCTTCACCCACACGGAGGGATCAGCTTCATGGCAACCGAAGACAAGGCCCGCAACAAGGTCACTGAAATGAAGGGCAAGGCCAAGGAGGCGGCTGGCCAGGCCACCGGCAACGAGCAGCTGGAAGCCGAGGGCAAGACCGACCAGGCCAAGGGCAACCTCAAGCAGGCCGGCGAAAAGGTCAAGGACGCCTTCAAGAAGTAACTGACCCAGGAAGCCCGGGAGCCGCGAGCCCCCGGGTTTTCTCATATTGAACGCCAGTACCCCCGACTCGCCCTCTGCGGCGCGCAGCCGTCGCTGGCGAAGGTGCGCCGCGCTGATCATGAAGAGCGCGGTGAGTTTGCGGTCACCGGCGACCACTAACTCACCGCGCTAATGGATTTGGCGGCCCGCCGGGGGAGTGGCGGCCACGGCGCCGCCCATGGCCAACGTCGTCTCCACTGCGGCGTCGCTGAGCGTGGCCCGCCGCACGTGCGGGTCCGCCGCACCCAGCACCACCATCGACGTGGCATGCAGCAAATCCACCGCCACCCCACCCCCCAGCACACCTGAGCTGCCCGGGTCAGTGAGCAGGGTGACTGCGGTGACCCCAGCCTGCGCCAAGTGCCGCACCCCCAGCACCCGCGCCACCCCGCAAGCCCGCCCCCCGGGCCGCTCCCCAGTAAGCCCAATCAGCAACCCCGGCACCGCCACCAGCGCCACACCGTACCCCGCACGACCCAGCGTCACCAGCCACGCAACCGTGGTCTTAACCCCCTGGTTGCTCGGTCGCAGGCTCATCGTCTTCCTGACCCGAACCGGTGACGGCCGGGGTCCCGGTCGGCGTGGGTGGTTCGCCAGGCGTTCAGCCAGGCGAACCAGCCCACCCGGCCGGGCCTCCGCAGTAGTCATTTAGCGAGTGCCCGGATCGCCAGCCCGCCCACGACTGCCGCGCCCGCCGCAATACCGCCCGTCAGCGCCGGGTGATGCGACATCCACAGCTGCGCGCTGCGCTGGTGCGACTGGTCGTCGAACGCGCCGTGCGCACCGTGATCACTGCCGTCTGGCCGGTCCACCGGATCGAACAGGTTGTCCGGCCGGCTGCCTGCGGCCACCTCCTGCTTGGTCTGCTGCGAATCGAACCCGGTCCTGGCCAGGTACCGGTCCAGCAGCGCCGGGGCCAGCTTCTGCGCCAGCAGGGTAGCGGCGGTGCTGCCGCCGACCCAGTATTGCTTCCGCTGCGGGTGGTCCGCGGCGTACAGCACGCCGCGCGCGGCCACCTCGGGCTGGTAGATCGGCGGCACCGGCTGCGGGTGCCGGGGCAGCCGGGACAGCACCCAGGAGAACTGCGGCGTGTTCACGGCCGGCATCTGCACCACGGTCACGTGCACATTGGACCCCTCGTGCAGCAGTTCGCAGCGCAGCGACTCGGTGAACCCGTTGATCGCGTGCTTGGCCCCGCAGTAGGCCGACTGCAGCGGGATGGCGCGCTCGCCGAGCGCGGAGCCGACCTGCACGATCGTGCCCGTCCCGCGCGGCCGCATCCGGCTCAGCGCGGCCATGGTGCCGTGCACGAAGCCCAGGTAGCTGACCTCGGTCACCCGGCGGAATTCGTCCGGGGTGATCTCGGCGAACGGTGCGAACACGGAGGCGAACGCCACGTTGATCCACACGTCGATGGGTCCGAACTGGGCCTCTATCTCGGTGGCCGCCTTCTCCACCTGGGCATGGTCGGCCACGTCGGTGGGCACGGCCAGCGCCTGCCCGCCCGCTTCGATCACGTCCTGCGCGGCGCCGTCCAGGCCAGCCTGGCCGCGGGCGATCAAGCCCACGTTGGCGCCCCGGGCTCCGTACAGCCGCGCGGTGGCCCGGGCAATGCCGGCGCTGGCCCCGGTGATGACAACTGTCTGGGTCATGAAATGTCCTGTCCCTCTGGAATACCGACTGGGCCGCCGGCGTTGCATCCTCGTGGGAGCAGGGGACTGGCGACCAGTTCCCCCGCTACCCGGCAGGCGTGGTTTCACCGTTGCAGGCAGGAAAAAGGCGCCGGATCCGGTCACTCTGGCCGTGATCACGGTTCGCTTTGCCTGTTGGCAAAAGGTTGGGTACGCTAAGGCATCGTGCCCGTGTTGAGCGGGCGCGCGTGCGCTAGCGGACCGTAACGCCAGTGCCAGACGGCAGGGATCATGACCTCTCGCCCGACGGTGCGGTGTGGCGAGTGACCAGGCGTGCGGGCCTTTTCCTCTCTCGACTCAAGGCTCCTGCGGGAGCCTGTGTCCCGTGGACATTGAGACACACCCGACCGCGGGGGTCGGAGGGGCAAGGAAAACGGCAGGTCAGAGGCGCTCAAAGCGCCCCGGATAGCCTGCGCCCCTGGGGTGCAGGAACAAGTGCAGGAACGAGCTAAAGAAGACGTCGCGCCAACGGGCGCGCCAGGAAAGACGGAGACGCGGTGCCCACGATCCAGCAGCTGGTCCGAAAGGGCCGCCAGGACAAGGTGGCTAAGACCACTACCCCGGCCCTGAAGGGCAGTCCTCAGCGCCGAGGTGTCTGCACGCGCGTTTACACGACGACGCCGAAGAAGCCGAACTCCGCGCTGCGCAAGGTGGCCAGGGTCCGGCTGACCAGCCAGATCGAGGTCACCGCCTACATCCCGGGGGTCGGCCACAACCTGCAGGAGCACTCCATCGTGCTGGTTCGCGGTGGCCGGGTGCGGGACCTGCCGGGTGTGCGCTACAAGATCATCCGGGGCGCCCTCGACACCCAGGGTGTGCGCAACCGTAAGCAGGCACGCAGCCGCTACGGCGCGAAGAAGGAGAAGAGCTGACATGCCGCGTAAGGGGCCTGCGACCAAACGGCAGCTCGTCACCGATCCGGTGTACGGGTCACCGCTGGTGACCGCGCTGGTGAACAAGGTGCTACGCAGCGGCAAGCGTTCACTGGCCGAGCGGATCGTGTACGGCGCGCTCGAGGGCGCCAAGGAGCGGACCGGCAACGACCCGGTGGTCACGCTCAAGCGCGCGCTGGACAACGTGAAGCCGACCCTGGAGGTCCGCAGCCGCCGGGTTGGCGGCGCCACCTACCAGGTGCCGGTCGAGGTGCGGGCGTCGCGCAGCACCACGTTGGCGCTGCGCTGGTTGGTCTCGTACTCCCGGTCGCGGCGCGAGAAGACCATGACCGAGCGGCTGATGAATGAGCTGCTCGATGCGAGCAACGGCCTCGGGGCGAGCGTGAAGCGCCGCGAGGACACCCACAAGATGGCCGAATCCAACAAGGCGTTCGCGCATTACCGCTGGTAACGCGCGGGCCAACTCGGCCGACGACTGACGAAGCAGCGAGGAATCAAGAAGTGGCGACCCAGACCGCCGTAGAGCTTGCCAAGGTCCGCAACATCGGGATCATGGCGCACATCGACGCGGGTAAAACCACGACCACCGAGCGGATCCTGTTCTACACCGGCATCAACTACAAGATCGGTGAGGTCCATGAGGGCGCGGCCACCATGGACTGGATGGAGCAGGAGCAGGAGCGCGGGATCACCATCACGTCCGCGGCGACCACGACCAACTGGCGCGATCACACCATCAACATCATCGACACCCCCGGCCACGTTGACTTCACGGTTGAAGTCGAGCGGTCGCTGCGGGTGCTCGACGGGGCGGTCGCCGTCTTCGACGGCGTCGCCGGGGTGGAGCCGCAGTCGGAGACGGTGTGGCGGCAGGCGGACCGGTACGGCGTGCCGCGGATCTGCTTCGTCAACAAGATGGACCGGGTCGGCGCGGAGTTCCACCGCTGCGTCGAGATGATCACCGACCGGCTTGGCGCCACCCCGCTGGTCATCCAGTTGCCGTGGGGCGTCGAGTCGGACTTCCGCGGTGTCATCGACCTGGTCCGGATGCGGGCTCTGCTCTGGCAGACCGAGGGCAAGGGCGACAAGTACGACGTGGTGGGCATCCCCGATGACCACGTCGAGGCGGCCCGGGAGTGGCGCGACAAGCTGCTCGAGACCATCGCCGAGAACGACGAAGAGATGATGGAGCTGTACCTGGAGGGCGTCGAGCCCGACGTGGACCAGCTCAACGCCGCCATCCGGCGGGCCACCGTCGCGGGCGGGGTCACCCCGGTGCTGTGCGGCAGCGCGTTCAAGAACAAGGGCGTGCAGCCGATGCTGGACGCGATCGTGGACTACCTGCCCAGCCCGGTGGACATCCCGCCGGTGAAGGGGCACGAGGTGGGCAACGAGGAGCAGGCCGTGCTGCGCAAGGCCGACCCGTCCGAGCCGTTCGCCGCGCTGGCGTTCAAGATCATGTCGGACCAGCACCTCGGCAAGCTGACCTACATCCGGGTCTACTCCGGCACCCTGGAGGCAGGCTCGAACGTGTTCAACACCGCTAAGGGCCGCCGGGAGCGGATCGGCAAGATCTACCAGATGCACGCCAACAAGCGCGAGGAGCGCCCGACGGCGGTGGCTGGGCAGATCGTGGCCGTAATGGGGCTGAAGGACACGTCCACCGGGGACACCCTGAGTGACCCGGCCAAGCAGGTGATCCTGGAGTCGATGACCTTCCCGGCGCCCGTCATCAACGTGGCCATCGAGCCGAAGACCAAGGGCGACCAGGACAAGCTGGGCACCGCGATCCAGCGGCTGGCCGAAGAGGACCCGACCTTCCAGGTCCGCACCGACGAGGAGACCGGGCAGACGATCATCTCCGGGATGGGCGAGCTGCATCTCGAGGTCCTGGTGGACCGGATGCGCCGGGAGTTCCGCGTCGAGGCCAACATCGGCCGCCCGCAGGTTGCCTACCGGGAGACCATCCGCAAGAAGGTCGAGAAGGTCGACTACACGCACAAGAAGCAGACCGGCGGCGCCGGCCAGTACGCGCGGGTGGTCATCAACCTGGAGCCGACCGGCGGCGACGGCGGCGGTTACGAGTTCGAGAACAAGATCACCGGAGGCCGCATCCCGCGGGAGTACATCCCGTCGGTGGACTCGGGCTGCCAGGAGGCCGCCGAGTTCGGTGTCCTGGCCGGCTACCCGATGGTGGACGTGCGGGTCACCCTCACCGACGGTGCTTACCACGAGGTGGACTCGTCCGAGCTCGCCTTCAAGATCGCCGGTTCGATGGCGTTCAAGAAGGCGGCCGGACACGCGGACCCCGTGCTGCTCGAGCCGGTGATGGCCGTCGAGGTCAGGACCCCGGACGACTACATGGGCGACGTGATCGGCGACCTGAACAGCCGGCGTGGCCAGATCCAGGCCATGGAGGAGCGCTCCGGCGTCCGCGTGGTTAAGGCCAACGTGCCGCTGTCCGAGATGTTCGGCTACGTGGGTGACCTGCGCAGCCGGACTCAGGGCCGGGCGGACTACAGCATGCAGTTCGACTCGTATGCCGAGGTCCCGCCCAGCATCGCCAAGGAGATCATCGCCAAGGCCCGTGGTGAGTAACCACAGGTAACACAAACGTCAATCAGAAGAACGGCGCCAACGAGGAAGCGCCCTGGCCCCACCGCCGGTGGGGACGATCGCAACGAGGAGAAACAGTGGGCAAGGCCAAGTTCGAGCGGACCAAGCCGCACGTGAACATCGGCACCATCGGGCACATCGACCACGGCAAGACCACCCTGACCGCGGCGATCACCAAGGTGCTGCACGATAAGTATCCCGACATCAACCCCTTCACTCCCTTCGACCAGATCGACAACGCGAAGGAAGAGAAGGAGCGCGGGATCACCATCTCGATCTCGCACGTCGAGTACCAGACCGACAAGCGGCACTACGCGCACGTGGACTGCCCCGGTCACGCGGACTACATCAAGAACATGATCACTGGTGCCGCGCAGATGGACGGGGCCATCCTGGTGGTCGCCGCCACCGACGGCCCGATGCCGCAGACCCGTGAGCACGTGCTGCTGGCCCGCCAGGTCGGCGTGCCGTACATCGTGGTCGCGCTGAACAAGGCCGACATGGTGGACGACGAGGAGATCCTGGAGCTCGTCGAGCTCGAGGTACGCGAGCTGCTCACCACCTATGAGTTCCCCGGCGACGACGTCCCGGTGATCCGCGTCTCCGCGCTCAAGGCGCTGGAGGGCGACGCTGAGTGGGGCGCCAAGGTCATCGAGCTCATGGAGGCCTGTGACGACAGCATCCCCGAGCCGGTCCGGGACACCGAGAAGCCGTTCCTGATGCCGGTCGAGGATGTGTTCTCGATCACCGGCCGCGGCACCGTGGTGACCGGCCGGATCGAGCGCGGCAAGGTGCACACCTCCGAGGAAGTCGAGATCATCGGCATCAAGGAGAAGGCCCAGCGGACCACGGTCACCGGTGTGGAGATGTTCCACAAGATCCTGGACGAGGGCCAGGCCGGGGACAACGCGGGCCTGCTGCTGCGCGGCATCAAGCGCGAGGATGTGGAGCGCGGCCAGGTCGTCATCAAGCCGGGCACCAACACCCCGCACACCGAGTTCGAGGGCCAGGTCTACATCCTGTCCAAGGACGAGGGCGGACGGCACACCCCGTTCTTCAACAACTACCGCCCGCAGTTCTACTTCCGGACCACGGACGTGACGGGCGTCGTCCACCTGCCCGAGGGCACCGAAATGGTGATGCCCGGCGACAACACCGAGATGCGCGTCGAGCTGATCCAGCCCATCGCCATGGAGGAGGGGCTCCGCTTCGCAATCCGCGAGGGCGGCCGCACCGTTGGCGCCGGCCGGGTCACCAAGATTATTAAGTAGTGAATCCGCCGCCCCCGGCCACCGGCCGGGGGCGGCGAGCACTGCGCGTGAACGCAGAACCGGCCTACGGAACGAAGGAATCGAAGGCACATGGCGGGACAAAAGATCCGCATCCGGCTCAAGGCTTATGACCACGAGGTCATCGACAGCTCGGCGCGGAAGATCGTCGACACGGTGACGCGCACCGGCGCGCGGGTTGCCGGGCCTGTCCCGCTGCCCACCGAGAAGAACGTCTACTGCGTCATCCGCTCGCCGCACAAGTACAAGGACTCGCGGGAGCACTTCGAGATGCGCACGCATAAGCGGCTGATCGACATCATCGACCCCACGCCGAAGACCGTCGACTCGCTGATGCGGCTGGACCTGCCCGCCGGCGTTGACATCGAGATCAAGCTCTGAGGAACGCACCGACATGACCAAGCACATCAAGGGCGTGCTCGGCACGAAGCTCGGCATGAGCCAGGTCTTCGACGCCGAAGGGCGCATGGTTCCCGTCACGGTTATCGAGGCGGGTCCCTGCGTGGTGACCGCGGTGCGCACTCCGGACGCCAACGGGTACTCCGCGGTGCAGCTGGGCTACGGCGAGGTCGACCCGCGCCGGGTCAACCAGCCGCTGGCCGGCCACTTCGCCAAGGCCGCCGTGACGCCGCGCCGGTACCTGGCCGAGCTCAGGACCGATGACGCCACCGACTACACCCTCGGCCAGGAAGTCACCGCCGAGACGTTCGCCGCCGGCGACCTGGTTGACGTGACCGGGCGGAGCAAGGGCAAGGGCACCGCGGGGGTGATGAAGCGGCACGGCTTCAAGGGCCTGAGCGCCTCGCACGGCACCCAGCGCAAGCACCGCTCGCCCGGGTCGATCGGCGGCTGCGCCACCCCGGGCCGGGTGTTCAAGGGCGTGCGGATGGCTGGCCGGATGGGCAACGCCCGCACCACCACACCCAACCTGACCGTCCACGCGGTGGACGCCGAACGTGGCCTGCTGCTGATCCGCGGGGCGGTGCCCGGTCCCAAGGGCGGGCTGATCCTGGTCCGCAGCGCGATCCGGGCCGCCCAGTCCGCCACCAAGGAGGCTTCGTGAGCACCACCGTCAGCGTCGTCTCCCCGTCCGGCGCCAAGAACACCAAGAGCCAGGACGTTGAGCTGCCCGACGAGATCTTCGGCGCCAAGGTCAACGTGCCGCTGATCCACCAGGTCGTGGTGGCCCAGGAGGCCGCGGCCCGGCAGGGCACGCACGCCACCAAGACCCGCGGTCTGGTCCGCGGCGGCGGCCGGAAGCCGTACCGGCAGAAGGGCACCGGCCGGGCCCGCCAGGGCAGCGTCCGGGCACCGCAGTACACCGGCGGCGGCACCGTGCACGGCCCGCAGCCCCGGTCCTACGTGCAGCGGACCCCGAAGAAGATGAAGATCGCCGCGCTCCGCGGTGCGCTGTCCGACCGGGCCAGCAACGGCCGGGTCGCAGTGGTCAGCGGCTTCGTGTCCGGGGACGCGCCCAAGACCGGCGAGGCGCTGGATGTGCTGCGCGCCGCGATCGGGCTGCTCGCCGAGAAGCTGCGGTTCAAGGTGCTGGTCGTCACCCAGCCCGACGACGAGCTGGCCTGGAAGAGCCTGCGCAACGTGCCCGGCGTCCGGCTGCTGACGGTGGGCCAGCTGAACACCTACGACGTCCTGGCCAGTGAGCACGTGGTGTTCACCCAGGCGGCGCTGCAGGAGCTCACCGGCCGCGATGCGGTGCCGGCCAAGAAGGCGGCGCCGGCCAAGGACGCGGCGCCGGCCAAGGACGCGGCGCCGGCCAAGGACGCGGCGCCGGCCAAGGACGCAGCGCCGGCCAAGGACGCGGCGCCGGCCAAGGACGCGGCGCCGGCCAAGAAGACGGCCAAGAAAGAGGATGAGCAGTGAGCGCGACCCGGATCCACAATCCCCGCGACATCCTGCTGCGGCCGATCATCTCGGAGAAGACCTACCGGCTCGCGGACGATGGCAAGTACACCTTCCTGGTGCCGCAGGACGCCAACCGGACCGAGGTCCGGCAGGCCGTCGAGGCCATCTTCGGTGTCAAGGTGACCGGGGTGAACACGCTCAACCGGCCGGGCAAGCGGCGCCGCACCCGGTACGGCTGGGGCCAGCGGCCGTCCACCAAGCGGGCCATCGTCAGCCTGGCCGAGGGTGAGCGGATCGACGTCTTCGGCGGACCGGTCAGCTAGCGCGGCCAGATAGAGGAGCTTGAGCACACATGGCTATCCGCAAGTACAAGCCGACGACCCCGGGACGGCGGGGCGCGAGCGGCGCGGACTTCTCCGAGCTCACCCGCAGTGAGCCGGAGAAGTCGCTGGTCCGCCCGCTGTCCTCGAAGGGCGGCCGGAACGTGCACGGCCGGATCACCGCGCGGCACCAGGGTGGCGGGCACAAGCGTGCGTACCGGCTGATCGACTTCCGGCGCAACGACAAGGACGGCGTCCCGGCCAAGGTCGCACACATCGAGTACGACCCCAACCGGACGTCCCGGATCGCGCTGCTGCACTACGCCGACGGCGAGAAGCGGTACATCCTGTGCCCGGAGGGACTGGCCCAGGGCGACCGGGTGGAGAACGGCCCGGGTTCAGACATCCGGCCGGGTAACTGCCTGCCGCTGCGGAACATCCCGACCGGGACCGTGGTGCACGCCATTGAGCTGCGGCCGGGCGGCGGGGCCAAGATCGCCCGGTCGGCCGGCTCCGGTGTCCAGCTGCTGGCCAAGGACGGCGGGTTCGCCCAGCTGCGGATGCCGTCCGGTGAGATCCGCCGGGTCGACGCGGCCTGCCGGGCCACCGTCGGCGAGGTCGGCAACTCGGAGCAGGGCAACATCAAGCTCGGCAAGGCGGGCCGCAACCGGTGGAAGGGACACCGTCCCTCGGTGCGCGGTGTCGCGATGAACCCGGTCGACCACCCGCTCGGCGGTGGCGAGGGCAAGAGCTCCGGCGGCCGGCACCCGGTCAGCCCGTGGGGCAAGCCCGAGGGCCGGACCCGGCAAGCAAACAAGTCCAGCGACCGGATGATCGTCCGCAGGCGCAGCAAGAAGAAGCGGTAGGAGCACTAAGCGATGCCTCGTAGCCTGAAGAAGGGCCCGTTCGTCGACGACCACCTGATCAAGAAGGTGGACGCGCAGAACGACGCCGGAACCCGGAACCTGATCAAGACGTGGTCACGGCGTTCCATGATCGTTCCGGCCATGCTGGGCCACACGATCGCGGTGCACGACGGCCGCAAGCATGTGCCGGTGTTCATCACCGAGGCCATGGTCGGCCACAAGCTCGGTGAGTTCGCGCCGACGCGCACGTTCCGCAGCCACGTCAGGGATGACCGGCGCAGCCGCCGCTAGGCCACAGCTGCGCAGACCATAGAGAGCGAGTAAGAGAGATGGAAGCAAGGGCGAAGGCGCGGTACGTCCGCGTCACGCCGCGGAAGGCCCGCCGTGTGGTGGACCTCATCCGTGGCCTGCCTGCTACCGACGCGCAGGCGGTGCTCCAGTTCGCGCCGCAGTCGGCCAGTGACCCGGTAGGCAAGGTGCTGGCCAGCGCCATTGCCAACGCCGAGTACGGCCAGCAGGTGGACGCCGACTCGCTCGTGGTCAGCCGGGCGTGGGTGGACGAGGGCCCGACGCTGAAGCGGTTCCGGCCACGCGCCCAGGGCCGCGGCTACCGGATCAACAAGCGGACCAGCCACATCACGGTGATCGTGTCCGATGAAGCCCAGGGGAGGTCCCGCTAGTGGGGCAGAAAGTGAACCCGCACGGGTTCCGGCTGGGCATCACCACCGACTTCAAGAGCCGGTGGTATGCCGACAAGCTGTACAAAGACTACGTCGCGGAAGATGTGGCCATCCGCCGGATGCTGCAGCGCGGCATGGAGCGCGCGGGCATCTCCAAGGTGGAGATCGAGCGCACCAGGGACCGCGTCCGGGTGGACATCCACACCGCGCGGCCGGGCATCGTCATCGGCCGCCGCGGCGCCGAAGCCGACCGGATCCGCAGTGACCTGGAGAAGCTGACCAGCAAGCAGATCCAGCTGAACATCCTCGAGGTGAAGAACCCGGAGACGGACGCGCAGCTCGTCGCGCAGGGCGTGGCCGAGCAGCTGTCCAGCCGGGTGTCCTTCCGCCGGGCGATGCGCAAGGCCATGCAGACCACGATGAAGAGCCCGGGCGCCAAGGGCATCCGGGTGCAGTGCTCCGGCCGTCTCGGCGGCGCGGAGATGTCCCGATCCGAGTTCTACCGCGAGGGCCGGGTGCCGCTGCACACGCTCCGTGCGGACATCGACTACGGCTTCTACGAGGCCCGGACCACGTTCGGCCGGATCGGCGTGAAGGTCTGGATCTACCGCGGCGAGGCGCCGCAGACCCGGGCCGAGCGCGAGGCGGCCGCGGCCGCCCTGCGGGCCGGCCAGCGCCGGGACCGGCCGACCGGGCCGCAGCGGCGGCGGCGTCCCGAGGGCGCCGACCGCGGCGACCGGGCGCCGGGCGGCGACCGCCCCGACCGGGGCGGGGCGGACCAGGCGCCGGCCGGCCAGGCCAGCGCGGCCGCACCGGCCGAGGCGGCACCCGCGGCGACCAGCGGTGAGGAGGGCTGAGTCATGCTTATCCCGCGCAGGGTCAAGCACCGCAAGCAGCACCGGCCGGACCGGCACGGGGCGGCCAAGGGCGGCACCCGGGTGGCCTTCGGTGAGTATGGCATCCAGGCGCTGGAACACGCGTACGTGACCAACCGGCAGATCGAGGCCGCCCGTATCGCGATGACCCGGCACATCCGCCGTGGCGGCAAGGTGTGGATCACCATCTACCCGGACCGCCCGCTGACCAAGAAGCCGGCCGAGACCCGGATGGGCTCCGGCAAGGGGTCACCGGAGTGGTGGGTGGCCAACGTCAAGCCAGGCCGGGTGATGTTCGAGCTGTCCGGGGTGGCCGAGCCGGTCGCCCGCGAGGCACTCCGCCGGGCCATGCACAAGCTGCCAATGAAAACTAAGTTCGTGAAGCGCGAAGTGGGTGAGGCGTGATGGCTGGACTGGCCGCCACTGACCTCCGGAACTCCTCCGAGGAAGAACTCGACAGCAAGCTGGCCGAGGCCAAGACCGAGCTGTTCAACCTGCGGTTCCAGGCCGCGACCGGGCAGCTGGAGAGCCACGGGCGGCTGCGCGCCGTCCGGAAAGAGATCGCCCGCATCTACACCGTGAAGCGGGAACGCGAGCTCGGCATCGTGACCCTGGTGCAGGAGGCGGAAGAGAGTGAGTGACGTGCAGCAGGACGCGGGCCTGGTCCGCGGCTACCGCAAGGTCCGCGAGGGCTACGTGGTCAGCGACAAGATGGACAAGACCGTAGTGGTCGAGGTCGAGGACCGGGTCAAG
The DNA here is from genome assembly GCA_963758575.1 of uncultured Actinomycetes bacterium. GTDB lineage: Bacteria > Actinomycetota > Actinomycetes > Streptosporangiales > Streptosporangiaceae > RYN-230. The sequence goes on along the minus strand of CAVWWE010000005.1, from coordinate 157,593 downwards.
CACCCGAAGTACGGCAAGATCATCCGGCGCACCAAGAGGTACATCGCGCACGACGGCGAGAACACGTGCGGCGTCGGCGACCGGGTGCGGCTGATGGAAACCAGGCCGCTGTCCGCGACGAAGCGCTGGCGCGTCGCGGAAATCCTGGAGAAGGCCAAGTAACAACCACCCGCGGGGCGCGGACCCCGCGAGACCCCGGCGTCAGGAAGCAGGAGTTGACGTGATCCAGCAGGAGTCGCGGCTTAAAGTCGCCGACAACACCGGAGCCAAGGAGATCTTGTGTATCCGTGTGCTCGGCGGCTCTGGCCGGCGATACGCGGGCATCGGTGATGTCATCGTTGCGACAGTGAAGGATGCCCTTCCCGGTGCCGGGGTGAAGAAGGGCGATGTCGTCAAGGCGGTCGTGGTGCGCACCCGCAAGGAGCGCCGCCGCGGCGACGGCTCGTACATCCGGTTTGACGAGAACGCTGCCGTGCTGATCCGGGACGGCGGGGACCCGCGCGGTACCCGCATCTTCGGCCCGGTCGGCCGCGAGCTGCGCGAGAAGCGGTTCATGCGGATCATCTCGCTCGCGCCGGAGGTGCTGTGATGGCCGCGAGGAAGGCTGCAGTGAAGAAGAACCAGCCGGCGGCGAAGCCGGCCCGCATGAAGATCAAGAAGGGCGACCACGTGATCGTCATCGCGGGCAAGGACGTGGGCCGCGAGGGCACGGTCATCCTGGCCGACCCGGAGCGGCAGCGGGTCCTGGTCCAGGGCGTCAACATGGTCCGCAAGAACAAGAAGGTGGATTACCAGGGGCAGCGCGGTGCCAAGACCGGCGGCATCGTGAACACCGAGGCCCCGATCCACGTGAGCAACGTGCAGCTGATCGACCCGGATACCAAGAAGCCGGCCCGGGCCGGGTTCCGCTACGAGGAGGACGGCACCAAGGTGCGGATCTCCCGTGCGGGCGGTAAGGACTTCTGATGACGACCACGACTGAGCAGGCACCAGCCCGGCAGCAGCACCCCACGCCGCGGCTCAAGGAGCGCTACCGGCAGGAGATCGCGCCGGCCATGCGCGAAGAGTTCAGCTACGCCAACGTGATGAAGATCCCCACGGTGACCAAGATCGTGGTGAACATGGGCGTCGGCGAGGCGGCCCGGGACGCCAAGCTGATCGAGGGCGCCATCCGGGACCTGACGCTGATCACCGGGCAGAAGCCCGCGGTGGCCCGGGCCCGGAAGTCGATCGCCCAGTTCAAGCTGCGCGAGGGCATGCCGATCGGGGCGCACGTGACGCTGCGCGGCGACCGGATGTGGGAGTTCCTGGACCGGCTGCTGTCGCTGGCCCTGCCTCGGATCCGCGACTTCCGCGGGCTGTCCGACCGGCAGTTCGACGGCCGGGGCAACTACACGTTCGGGCTGAACGAGCAGCTGATGTTCCATGAGATCGACGCGGACCAGGTGGACCGGCAGCGCGGCATGGACGTGACCGTGGTGACCACCGCGGCGAATGACGAAGAGGGCCGCGCCCTGTTGCGGCGGCTCGGATTCCCGTTCAGGGAGAGCTGAGGAATGGCAAAGAAGGCACTAGTTGTCAAGGCGAACCGGACGCCCAAGTTCAAGGTGCGCGGGTACACCCGGTGCTCGCGCTGCGGGCGGCCGCGCGCCGTGTACCGCAGGTTCGGCCTCTGCCGGATCTGCTTCCGCTCGATGGCCCACCGCGGTGAGCTGCCGGGCATCACGAAATCAAGCTGGTAATTAACGCCAGTACGAAATAGCGACCAACCTGGGCGCGCGGAGACCGCGCCCACTGACCACGCCGCAGGTCCCAGTCGGGAAACCACGGCGAGGAGGGCCACCAGGCCATGACGATGACCGACCCGATCGCAGACATGCTGACCCGTCTGCGCAATGCCAACTCGGCGTACCACGACACCGTGGGCATGCCCAGCTCCACGATCAAGGTCCGGATCGCGGAGATCCTCAAGCAGGAGGGCTACATAGCCGGCTTCACGGTGGAAGACGCCGAGGTGGGCAAGAGCCTCGTGCTGTCGCTCAAGTTCGGGCCGACCCGGGAGCGCTCCATCGCGGGCATCAAGCGGGTGTCCAAGCCTGGCCTGCGGGTGTACGCGAAGAAGGACAACCTGCCCCGGGTCCTGGGCGGCCTCGGCGTCGCCATCATCTCCACCTCGAATGGCCTGATGACCGACAAGCAGGCGAACAAGCGGGGCGTGGGCGGGGAAGTCCTCGCCTACGTCTGGTAGGGAGACCGCGATGTCACGAATCGGACGGCTCCCGGTGGAGATCCCCGGGGGTGTCGATGTATCCATCGACGGCCGGGCGGTCAGCGTCAAGGGCCCCAAGGGCAGCCTGGCGCTGGAACTGACCCCGCCGATCGAGATCTCCCGGGAAGACAGCACGCTGAAGGTCACCCGGCCCAACGACGAGGGCAAGGTACGCGCGCTGCACGGCCTGTCCCGCACGCTGGTGCAGAACATGGTCACCGGGGTCACCCAGGGCTACAGCAAGACGCTGGAGATCGTCGGGGTCGGCTACCGGGTCCAGGCCCGCGGCTCGAACCTGGAGTTCCAGCTGGGCTTCAGCCACCCGGTCACGGTGACCCCGCCGGCCGGCATCACATTCCGCGTCGAGACCCCTACCCGGCTGGTTGTCGAGGGCATCGACAAGCAGCTGGTGGGTGAAGTCGCGGCCAACATACGCAAGCTGCGCAAGCCCGACCCGTACAAGGGCAAGGGCATCCGCTACCAGGGCGAGCAGATCCGGCGCAAGGTCGGGAAGGCTGGGAAGTAACCGATGGCTGGCACGAAGACCAGGGCGCACGGCCGCAGTGCCGCGCGCAACCGGCGGCACCTGCGGGTGCGCAAGAAGGTGCTGGGCAGCGCCGAACGGCCGCGGCTGATCGTCAACCGGTCGGCGCGGCACACCATGGTCCAGCTGATCGACGACGGCACGGGCCGGACACTCGCATCCGCATCTACCCTGGAAGAGGCGCTCCGCGGGGCCGACGGGGACAAGACGGCCAAGGCACGCGAGGTGGGCAAGCTGCTCGCCGAGCGGGCCAAGGCGGCCGGCGTCGATGCGGCCGTGTTCGACCGGGCAGGCTGGGCCTACCACGGGCGGATCGCCGCCCTGGCCGACGCCGCCCGCGAAGGTGGCCTGTCCCTATGAGCTTTGCGACACACGAGAGAAGGAACATCTGATGGCAGGAGGACCGCGGCGTGGCGGCGGCGAACGGCGTGACCGCCGTGACGACCGCCGCGGCGGTGCCGCCGACAAGGGCACGGCCTACCTCGAGCGGGTAGTCACCATCAACCGGGTGGCCAAGGTGGTCCAGGGTGGCCGGCGGTTCAGCTTCACCGCGCTGGTCATCGTGGGCGACGGCAACGGCATGGTGGGCGTGGGCTACGGCAAGGCCAAGGAGGTGCCCGCGGCCATCGCCAAGGGCGTCGAAGCGGCCAAGAAGGCGTTCTTCCGGGTACCCCGGATCGCGGGCACGATCCCGCACACCGTGCAGGGTGAGGAGTCCGCGGGCGTGGTGCTGCTCAAGCCGGCCAGCCCGGGTACCGGCGTCATCGCCGGCGGCCCGGTGCGGGCCGTGCTGGAGTGCGCGGGCGTGCATGACGTGCTGTCCCGGTCGCTCGGCTCGTCCAACCCGATCAACGTCGTGCACGCGACCGTGGCCGCGCTGAAGAGCCTGAAGCGGCCCGAGGAGATCGCCGCCCGGCGCGGGCTCCCGATCGAGGACGTGGCCCCGGCGGCCATGCTGCGCGCCCGCGCGGCGGCAGCCGCGCTCGGTGCCACGTCCGGCAACAGCTGAGCGGAGCAGGATGATGGCACAGCTGAAGGTAACCCAGACCCGGTCGGAGATCGGGGGCACCAAGTCGCAGCGTGCTTCGTTGCGCTCATTGGGGCTGAAGCGGATCGGGCAGTCGGTCGTCAAGGACGACCGGCCCGAGTTCCGCGGCATGATCAACGCGGTGCGGCACCTCGTCACCGTCGAGGAGGTCGACTGACATGCTGAAGATCCATCACCTCCGCCCGGCCCCGGGCTCGCGCACCGAGCGCACCCGGGTCGGCCGCGGTCAGGGATCCAAGGGCAAAACCGCGGGCCGTGGCACCAAGGGGACCAAGGCCCGCGGGCAGGTGCACCTGGGCTTCGAGGGCGGCCAGATGCCGCTGCAGCGCCGGGTGCCGAAGCTGAAGGGCTTCTCCAACTCCCGGTTCAAGACCACCTATCAAGTGATCAACACCGGCCGGCTCACCGAGCTGTACCCGAAGGGTGGCGACGTGACCCCGGAGGACCTGGCGGCCAAGGGCGCGGTCCGGCCCGGCCAGCTGGTCAAGGTGCTGGGCCAGGGTGACGCGGGCGCGCCGCTGCGGGTGACCGCGCACGCCTTCTCCGCCTCCGCCCGGGAGAAGATCACCGCGGCTGGGGGGACGGTCACTGAGCTGTGATGCGCGGGCCGGCCGGGCGACCATCCCGGCTGGCCGTCGCGGTGCACGCTGCGGAGCGTCAATGGCTCACCAGCGCACAGTCATCGTCACTGAGCGCAGGGGGCTGTTACAGTGCTGCGGACGCGTTACACTGCGGCGCACCGGCGGCCGGTGCCACCCCCCGGGCAGGCACGGCCCGACCCCGTTGACCGATCTACTTGAGGACGGCGCATGCTGACCGCGTTCCTGCAGGCCTTCCGGACGCCTGACCTGCGCAAAAAGCTGCTGTTCACGCTCGGAATCCTGGCCGTGTTCCGGCTGGGGGCGGCGATACCGACCCCGGGCATCTCCGAGAAAGCGGTGCAGTTCTGCACCGGCCTGGAGAAGACCAGCAGCGCCGCGGGCGTGTACCAGCTGGTCAACTTGTTCAGTGGTGGCGCGCTGCTCCGGCTGTCCGTGTTCGCCCTGGGCATTATGCCGTACATCACGGCCAGCATCATCCTGCAGCTGCTTGCCGTGGTCATCCCGCGGCTGGAGACGCTGCGCCAGGAGGGCCAGGCCGGCCAGGCGAAGATCACCCAGTACACCCGGTACCTGACAATCGGGCTGGCCATCCTGCAGTCCACCGGCATCGTGGCTTACACCCGGTCGGGCAACCTGTTCTCCGGCTGCACCGAGCAGCTGATCCCGCACCCGTCGGTGTTCACCATCGCCACCATGGTGATCACCATGACGTCAGGCACCGCGGTCATCATGTGGCTGGGCGAGCTGATCACCGACCGCGGCGTCGGCAACGGCATGTCCGTGCTGATCTTCACCACCGTCATCTCCCAGATGGCGGGCTACATGGTGGACGTGTACAACTCCAAGCACATCATCGTGACGGCGGTGGTGGCCCTGGTCGCGGTGGCCATCGTGGCCTTCGTGGTCTTCATGGAGCAGGCCCAGCGCCGGATCCCGGTGCAGTATGCCAAGCGCATGGTGGGCCGCAAGATGTACGGCGGGACGTCTACCTATATCCCGCTCAAGGTCAACCAGGCTGGTGTCATCCCGGTCATCTTCGCCTCGTCGCTGCTGTACATCCCGATCCTGGCGGCCGGGCTGTTCGGCAACAAGAACCATCCCTCGGGCTGGGTCAACTGGATCGACAACAACCTCGGCAACGGGGTAACCGGCGACTCCGCCCTGTATATGGGCCTGTTCTTCATCCTGATCGTCTTCTTCACCTACTTCTACGTATCCATCACCTTCAACCCGACGGAGGTGGCGGACAACATGAAGAAGTACGGCGGCTTCATCCCTGGCATCCGCCCTGGGCGGCCCACCGCCCAGTACCTGAACTACGTGCTCACCCGGCTCACCGCGCCTGGGTCTGTGTACCTGGGCCTGATCGCGCTCATCCCGATGGTCGCGTTCGCGCTGCTCGGGGTGGGCACTCAGTTCCCGTTCGGCGGGACCAGCATCCTGATCGCAGTGGGGGTGGGTCTGGACACGGTGAAGCAAATCGAGAGCCAGCTGCAGCAGCGTAACTATGAGGGCTTCCTGCGATAGTGCGCGTCGTCCTCGTCGGGCCCCCCGGTGCGGGCAAGGGGACACAGGCCCAGTTCATAGCGTCGCACCTGTCTATCCCGAAGATCTCGACAGGTGACATCTTCCGCACCAACGTCAGCCAGGGCACCGCGCTCGGCCGCCGCGCACAGGCCTTCATGGAGCGCGGGGACCTGGTGCCCGACGAGGTGACCATCGCCATGGTCACCGACCGGCTGCAGGAGGACGACGCACAGTCTGGGTTCCTGCTGGACGGCTTCCCGCGTACCGTGCCGCAGGCGGAGACGCTCAAGAAGCTGCTGTCCGCCTGGGAGTTCCGGCTGGACGTGGTGCTGGAACTGGTGGTGGACGACGACGAGGTGGTCCGGCGGCTGTCCGGCCGCCGGACCTGCCGCCGCTGCGGGCGGATCTGGCACGTGCTGTTCGACCCGCCCGCCCGCGCGGAGATCTGCGACGACTGCGGCGGTGAGCTGTTTCAGCGGGACGATGACCGGGAGGATACGATCCGGCACCGGATCGAGGTCTACCAGGAGCAGACCGCGCCGCTGATCGCGTTCTACGCGGACGAGGGCATCCTGCTCGGCATCGACGCAACTGGCCCGGTGGACGAGATCACCGAGCGGGCGCTCAGCGCGCTGCGCCGGTTCATCCGCTGACCGCCCGGCACGGGTACCGTTGCAGCAGGGCCAGCAGAAGCAGGGCCAGCCGAAGGGGTGAATGCGGATGCCGAGCAACCCGAAGCTCCGCGCCTCCGACGCGGACCGGGAGCGGACCGTGGCGCTGCTGAGCGAGCATCTGGCCGCGGGCCGGCTGACCGCCGAGGAGTTCCAGGAGCGGCTGGACGCCGCCTACGCGGCCAAGACCCTGGGCCAACTGGACGAACTGCTGGCTGACCTGCCCGCCATCGACCTCTACGAACTGCCCGACGCCACGCTGCGCCGCAACTGGCCCGGCTACGGCCAGCTGCCGTGGACCCGCCGGTCCAGCTGAGCCGGGAATTTTCCCGGCCTGTTCCCGGTTCGCAATGTCAGGCAGGGTCGCGTAGACTCTGCTCCGGCCTGTGAGTTGCCCTTGTGCTGGCTTTCAGCCTTGCCTCACGGGTACGAGGTACCACGACCACGAAGTAGACAACACCTGCCTGCACGCGTCACCAGGTGGCGAGCGCAGCGGGTCTGATAGCAAAGCGCGGAGGACATGCCCAAGAAGGACGGCGCCATCGAGATCGAGGGCAGGATCGTCGAATCACTTCCCAATGCCTTCTTCCGGGTGGAGCTAGACAATGGGCACAAGGTTCTCGCCCACATCAGCGGAAAGATGCGGATGCACTACATCCGGATCCTCCCGGATGACCGGGTTGTCGTTGAGCTGAGCCCTTACGACCTGAGCCGCGGCCGGATTGTCTACCGGTACAAGTGAGGAAGCTGCGATGAAGGTCAAGCCGAGTGTGAAGAAGATCTGCAGCAAGTGCCGGGTGATCCGGCGTCATGGCCGGGTCATGGTCATCTGCTCTGACCCGCGGCACAAGCAGCGTCAGGGCTGACGCCCTGAGCTAGGCGCACTTGCACCCTTACCGGCTCCGCCGGTAAGGGCACCCCCGGAGGAGGCCGGGGCCCTACCCGGGCAGGGGCAGGGGAGCAGGTGCGGACGAACCTCCGCGACGAAAAAGGAGAACTGCCCGCCCATGGCACGCCTCGTTGGCGTTGACCTCCCCCGCGAAAAGCGGCTCGAGGTCGCTCTTACCTACATCTACGGAATTGGGCACACCCGCGCGCTGGAGACCATCGCGGCCACCGGCGTCAGTGCTGACACCCGGGTGCACCAGCTCAGCGACGACGAACTGGTCCGGCTCAGGGACTGGATCGAAGCCACCTACAAGGTCGAAGGTGACCTGCGCCGCGAGGTGCAGGCCGACATCCGCCGCAAGATCGAGATTGGCTGCTATCAGGGCATCCGGCACCGCCGGGGGCTGCCCGTGCACGGCCAACGGACGCAGACCAACGCGCGCACCCGCAAGGGCCGCAAGAAGACAGTGGCCGGCAAGAAGAAGGCCGGGAAGAAGTAGTCCGCCTAACCACTGCGGATCGACGACCTCACCGAATAGGAAGCTAATGCCGCCAAGGAGCCGCACGGCCACCGCGAAGAAGGTGCGCCGCAAAGAACGGAAGAACGTCGCTCACGGGCACGCCCACATCAGGAGCACGTTCAACAACACCATCGTCTCGATCACCGACCCGGTCGGTAACGTCATCTCCTGGGCCTCGTCCGGCCAGGTCGGCTTCAAGGGGTCCCGTAAGTCCACCCCGTTCGCCGCGCAGATGGCCGCCGAGGCCGCGGCCCGCCGGGCCATGGAGCACGGCATGCGCAAGGTTGACGTGTTCGTTAAGGGCCCGGGCTCCGGGCGGGAGACCGCGATCCGCTCCCTGCAGGCGACCGGCCTGGAAGTCGGGTCGATCCAGGACGTCACCCCGGTTCCGCACAATGGCTGCCGCCCGCCCAAGCGGCGCCGGGTCTGAGGGAGTTAACGAGAAGATGGCGCGATACACAGGCGCGGACTGCAAGCTGTGCCGCCGCGAGAAGATGAAGCTCTTCCTCAAGGGTGCGAAGTGCGATTCGCCCAAGTGCCCGATCGAGATCCGGCCCTACCCGCCGGGTGAGCACGGCCGTAACCGGCCCAAGGAGAGCGAGTACCTGCTGCAGATCCGGGAGAAGCAGAAGGCCCGCCGGGTCTACGGCATCCTGGAGCGGCAGTTCCGCGGCTATTACCAGGAAGCCTCCCGCAAGCGCGGGATGACCGGCGAGAACCTGCTCCAGATCCTGGAGAGCCGCCTGGACAACGTGGTGTACCGGGCCGGCTTCGCCAAGAGCCGGGACATGGCCCGCCAGCTGGTCCGGCACGGCCATTTCCTGGTCAACGGCAAGAAGGTGGACATCCCGTCCTACCGGGTGACCGAGAACGACATCATCGAGGTGGCGCAGAAGTCGCTCGAGCTGACCCCGATGGTGGTGGCCCGCGCCGAGGCTGGCGAGCGGCCCGCACCGGCCTGGATGGAAGTCATCCCGGACAAGATGCGCATCCTGATCCACCAGCTCCCGGCCCGGGCCCAGATCGACACGCAGGTCCAGGAGCAGCTCATCGTCGAGTACTACTCGAAGTAATACGCTCGCGCTGAGCCGCCGCATGGGGCGGCGGCCCGGTTGCGGGGGATGGCCCCTCCTGGTACGGGGGGCCGTCGGAAGATCGCGGCGTCATATAGCGGGCGTCGCGGAAAGGGGTACCAATGCTCATCGCCCAGCGTCCGACCCTGACTGAAGAGCAGGCCGGCGACTTCCGGTCCCGGTTCGTTATCGAGCCGCTGGAGCCTGGCTTCGGCTACACGATCGGGAACTCGGTCCGCCGCACGCTGCTGTCCTCGATTCCCGGCGCCGCCGTCACCAGCATCCGGATCGAGGGTGTGCTGCACGAGTTCAGCACCGTTCCCGGGGTCCAGGAGGATGTCACCGACATCATCCTCAACCTGAAGGAACTGGTCGTCTCCTCGGAGCAGGACGAGCCGGTGGTGATGTACCTGCGCAAGCAGGGCCCCGGTGAGGTCACCGCGGCCGACATCGCCCCGCCGGCCGGCGTCGAGGTGCACAACCCGGCGCTGCACATCGCCACGCTGAACGCCAAGGGCAAGCTGGAGATGGAGCTGACGGTCGAGCGTGGCCGTGGCTACGTGTCCGCCGCGCAGAACAAGCAGCCGGGCCAGGAGATCGGCCGGATCCCGATCGACTCCATCTACTCCCCGGTGATGCGGGTCACCTACAAGGTCGAGGCGACCCGTGTCGAGCAGCGGACCGACTTCGACAAGCTGATCCTGGACGTGGAGACCAAGCCGTCGATGCGCCCCCGTGACGCGGTGGCCAGCGCGGGCAAGACCCTGGTCGAGCTGTTCGGCCTGGCCCGCGAGCTGAACGTGGAGGCCGAGGGCATCGACATCGGGCCGTCGCCGACGGACGCCGCGCTCGCCGCGGACCTGGCGCTGCCCATCGAGGAGCTCAACCTCACCGTCCGGTCCTACAACTGCCTCAAGCGCGAGGGCATCCACACCGTGGGTGAACTGGTCGCCCGCAGCGAGCAGGACCTGCTGGACATCCGCAACTTCGGCGCCAAGTCGATCGAGGAAGTCAAGCAGAAGCTGGTTGACATGGGTCTCGCGCTCAAGGACTCGCCGCCCGGATTCGACCCGGGCACCGCGGCGGACAGCTACGGCGCGGACGACGACGACAGCTACGTCGAGACCGAGCAGTACTGATCTGAGTAGTACTGGCCGGGCCGCTCCGGCCCGGCCAGCGAACCTAGGAGAACGTTCCGATGCCCACGCCCACTAAGGGAGCGCGGCTGGGCGGTAGCGCGGCTCACCAGAAGCACCTGCTGGCGAACCTGGCCACCGCCCTGTTCGAGCACGGCAAGATCACCACGACCGAGGCCAAGGCGCGGCGGCTCCGGCCGTACGCGGAGCGGCTGATCACCTTCGCCAAGCGGGGTGACCTGCACGCGCGTCGCCAGGTGCTCACCGTGGTGACGGACAAGGGCGTGGTGCACACGCTGTTCACCGAGATCGGACCGCAGTTCGCGGAACGGAACGGTGGCTACACCCGGATCACCAAGATCGGCCCGCGGAAGGGTGACAACGCCCCGCTCGCGGTCATCGAGCTGATCCAGGAGGAGGCCGAGGCCAAGCCGTCGCGCCGCCGCCGGGCCCGGCGGGCGCAGCCCGCGGCCCGCCCGGCCGCCCCCGCCGCGGCTGAGGACGACGCTGAGGACACCGTGACGGCGGCTGAGGACGACGCTACGGCAACCGAGGCAGCACCGGCCGGCCGCGGACGAGGACGTCGCGGCCGACGACGACGCGGCTGAGGACGACGACGCGGACGCCGAGGATGACGCCGACGCCGAAGATCCGGCCGATGCTGATGACGAGGCCGACGCCGAGGCCGCCGACGACAAGCCAGCCAAGAAGTAGCGGTTACCCGCCGGGAGACGAGCCCGCGGCCTGCCGGCTGCGGCTCGATCTCGGCTACGACGGCGGGGAGTTCTCCGGCTGGGCGCGCCAGCCCGGCCGCCGGACTGTGCAGCAGGTGGTCGAGGAAGCCCTCGGCCACCTGTTTCGGCTTACCGAGCCGGTCGTGCTGACCGTGGCGGGCCGGACCGACGCGGGCGTGCATGCCCGCGGCCAGGTGGCGCACGTGGACGTCCCCGCGGCGGCGTGGGCGGCGGCCGCCCCGGCCGCGCTGCGCCGGCTGCGCGGCCTGCTGCCGCCCGATGTCCGGGTACGCCAGATCGGGCATCGCCCCGCCCGGGTTCGACGCCCGGTTCTCCGCGCTCTGCCGCCAGTATTCCTACCGGGTCTGTGACGATCCGGCCGGGCCGGACCCGCTGCGGCGGCATGACACCCTCGCCTACCGCCACCCGCTCGACGTATCCGCGATGAATGCGGCGGCCGCGCTCCTGCTCGGCGAGCATGACTTCGCCGCGTTCTGCCGCCGCCGGGAGGGCGCCAGCACGATCCGCGAGCTGCTGGACCTGCGCTGGGCCCGGGCCGAGCCGGGGGTGCTGGCGGGCCGGGTGGTGGCCGACGCGTTCTGCCACTCGATGGTCCGCGCGCTGACCGGGGCGCTGCTCAAGGTGGGCGACGGAACCCGGCCACCGGGCTGGCCCGCCCAGGTGCTCCGGGCCGGGGTACGCGACCCGGCGGTGCCGGTGGTCCCGCCGCACGGGCTGTGCCTGGAAGAGGTGCGGTACCCGGACGCTGACCGGCTGGCCGAGCGGGCCCAGGCGACCCGGCGGCTGCGCGGTTAGGCGTAGGCCTTAGGGCGTCGCGGGCTTACCGAGCAGTTCCCGGCTGGTCAGGCTGATGTTCGCGGTGCTGCCGACCAGCGCGCGGGAGAACGCGTCCAGCTGCGCCCGCTGCTTCGGCCCGGCCGGTGCCTTGAGGCTGGTGAACTCGGCCCAGGTCAGGATCAGGTAGTGACCCTTGATCTCGGCCTCCTCCAGGCCGGTGCCCTTCATCAGGTGGCGGGTCGGCCCCTTCGCACCGGGCAGCTGCTTGATGAACGCGGTGGCGCCGGTCACCTTGCCGGCCTGCTCTGAGCCGGTCACGTTGGCCAGGTTGAGCACCCCGATGGTGGCCATGATCTTCTGCCCGGTGGACAGGTAGCTGGCCCGCATCACCTGGGTGCAGCCGCCTTTGCGCAGCGCGGCCTGCAGCTTGCCGCCGAGCACCATCTTGGCGCAGTTGGCGCCCGAGGCCTTCTGCACAGTCCGGACCGCGGTCGTGCCGCCCGAGTTGAACTGGGCCGGGAACAGTTCGGCCAGGGTGAGCGCCATCGGGTCGTCCTGCCGGGTGGTGATGTGCTTCCACGGCCCGGCCGGCGCCGAACTAGCCGCACTGGCCGCCGCGGCCGGGTGCCGGGTGCCCGAAGCGGCGCTGCTTGCGCCCGAGTGCCGCGGCCCGAACTGCAGGTAGACCACGGTGATCAGGGCGCCGACCAGGATCAGCATGCCCGCTGGCATGAGCCACATCTTGACCCGGCTGACCGGCTTGCGCCGGGGTGCGGCCGCGGGCCGCGGACCGGGAACCCCGGGGTGGCGCCCCGGCCGGGCCGTTCGCGGCCGGCCGGGTGCCGGAATCCGCCCGTGCGCCGAAGCCTCCCGTACCAGCGTCCGCGGCTTCGAACCCCTCGATGCCGAATTCGTCGGCGCCGAAGCCCCCGGTATCGAATCCGCCGGTCTCGAAGCCCCCCGTGTCATACCCGCCGGTGCCGAACCCGCCCGTGTCGCGGCTGCCGGTGTCGCGGCCGCCGCGGTCCGCGGTGCCGACGCCGCCGGTGCTGAATCCACCTGTGTCGCGGCTGTCGCGGTCTGCAGTGCCGACGCCGCCGGTGTCGAATCCGCCCGTGTCATACCCGCCGGTGCCGAACCCGCCCGTGTCGCGGCTGCCGGTGTCGCGGCCGCCGCGGTCCGCGGTGCCGACGCCGCCGGTGCCGAATCCGCCCGTGTCAAGCCCGCCGGTGCCGAACCCGCCCGTGTCGCGGCTCCTGACGTCGCCCGCCGTGTCCTGGGCCGCGTCCATGGCCGCCTCGCGGCTGCGCCGGGCGGCCAGCCGGCCGCCGGGCCGGGGCGCGCCGGGCGCACCCGGATAGCCGGGCCCGGCTGGGTCCGGGCGCTGACCGTCGGCCGGGCCGGTCAGCCTGTTGGACGCTGCCGCGCCGGGCTGGCCGTCCTGCCATGGCGCACTGGCGGCCGCCGGGTCCGCGGCGTCGAATGAGCCGCGTGCCCCGGGGGCGGCCGGGCCGGTGCCAGGCCCCGCCGGGCCGGTGCCGGGTCCTGCCTGGCCGGTGCCGGGTGCCGGCTGGCTGGGCGGCCGGCCCGGCGGGCTGGTCCACTCGCCGGCCAGCGCGGCGTCGTCCAGCACAGCCCAGGTCTGGGTGGAGGTGGCGTCGGCCGATGGGTCGCTGACCGCGAGCTGTGAATAGCCTGGTTCGTCCGGATCGGGGCCCAGCCCCGCGCTGTAGCCAGGCCGTCCGGCCGCGGTGCGCAGTTCCGGTGAGTTCCACGGCGAGAACTGACCCGGCGGGTACACCGGGTCAGGCGCACCGGGGGCCGGCGGGTAGCCGCGGACCGGGCCGCGGCCGCCGGGCCCGGCCGTCCGGAACGCCCCTGAGCTCCACAGTGATCCGCCGGTCCGCGACTCGGTGCCGGACCGGCCGGGCTGCCGGGTCCCGCCCTGGATCTCGTCGCCGCCAGGCCGCCGCGGCGGGCGCCGCCAGGCCTCGTCATGCGCCGGGGGCGGTGCCGCGGGCTTGGCCGCGCCCCGCCCGCGGCCCGTCCCGCTGCCATGCCGCCCGCGCGGCTGATCCGCGCCACTGGGCGGGCGGGCGTCGGTTACTGGCCCCGGCCCGGCGGCGCGCCGGTGTGACCTACGGCCCCGCTCGGGCGAACCTGGCGGGACGGCGCCTCCCGGCTGCGGCGGACGTGGCGGCTGGCCGGTACTGGCGTTCGGATAAGTGGGGCTGGCTGGTGGGGACGGTGCGGCACGGTGCCCACCGGGCCGGGCCGGCGCCTGCGCGGGCCATTCCTGGCTGGGGTCGTCATCCCAGACCGCGGTGCGGCGTGGCGCTCCCGCCCGGGTGTCCGGCGGGCCGCCGTCATCACCCGGATAGCCCATGCGGCGAGCGTATTCGTTCCGCACGGCGAAGCTGGGCCGGTCCGGTATTTTGGCCGCTGCGGCCGGTCCGCGCTGATCACTTTGACCGGGCTAGAACCGGCCGGTATCCTTCATGGACGTCCATGTGCGTCCGCATGCCCGCTCAGCGCGGCTGGCGGACGCGTCGGACTCCCCACACCTGGTCAGCCCGCTCAGCAGGTTGCCCCCGGGTGCGGAGGCCAAGGATCGGGTCCCACCACACAAAGGCTTACCACCGTGCGCACATTCAGTCCCAAGGCCGGCGACGTCCAGCATCAGTGGCACGTCATCGACGCGTCCGATGTGGTTCTCGGCCGCCTGGCCAGCCACGCGGCGATCCTGCTGCGCGGCAAGCACAAGCCGATCTTTGCGCCGCACGTGGACACCGGCGACTTCGTCATCGTGGTGAACGCCGAGAAGGTCGCGCTGAGCGGCCGCAAGCTGGAGCAGAAGAAGGCCTACCGGCACTCCGGCTACCCGGGCGGGCTGCGTGAGGTGGCCTACAGCGACCTGCTCGAGAAGCACCCGGAGCGGGTCATCGAGAAGGCGGTCCGGGGCATGCTGCCGAAGAACTCGCTGGGCCGCAGCATGCTGCGCAAGCTCAAGGTCTATGCCGGGCCGGACCACCCGCACCAGGCGCAGCAGCCGGTGCCTTACGAGATCACTCAGGTCGCCCAGACCGACCCCGCGGCGATGCGGCCAGCCGCTGACCAGCGGCAGCCCCGCCGGGAACCGATAGAGGAAGTACGAGGAACGAACCGTGGCTGAGCCCACAGGCACGCCGACGCTCGAGGATGGCGCCAGCGTGGAGACGGCGCAAGACGACGCCGGGGAGCACGTGTCGGAGTACACCACCGAGACGGCCGCGGATGCCGGCGAGCGGCCGGCCGGGCGCAAGCCAGTGGTCACCGGCACCGCGCTCGGCACCGGGCGCCGCAAGGAGGCCATCGCCCGGGTGCGGATCCTGCCCGGTACCGGGCAGTGGCGGATCAACGACCGCTCGCTCGAGGAGTTCTTCCCGAACAAGGTGCACCAGCAGCTGATCAGCGAGCCATTCGTCAGCCTGGGCGCGGAGAACCAGTTCGACGTGGTCGCCCGGATCACCGGCGGCGGCGTCACCGGCCAGGCCGGCGCGCTGCGGCTGGGCATCGCCCGGGCCCTGATCCTGGTCGATCCGGAGAATAGGCTGACGCTGAAGCGGGCTGGCTTCCTGACCCGGGACGCACGGGTCAAGGAGCGCAAGAAGTACGGGCTGAAGAAGGCGCGCAAGGCACCTCAGTACTCCAAGCGCTGACCTCGCAGCCTGGCTTTCCGGTTAATCTCCCGCAGAGGTCTGTTTGGCATGTCCGCGTTGGCTAATTGATCCCGGGGGAGCTGCCTAGTAATGGCCCGGCTGTTCGGAACTGACGGTGTTCGTGGCGTAGCTGGCGAGGATCTGACCAGCCAACTGGCGCTGGACGTGTCCCGGGCGGCCGCCACCGTGCTGCACGACTCGGGGGCGTTCGAGGCCAAGGAGGCAGCCGGGCGGCGGCCGCTGGCCGTGGTCGGCCGCGATCCGCGGGCGTCCGGTGAGTTCCTGGAGGCGGCCGTGGTGGCCGGCCTGGCCGGGTCCGGGGTGGACGTGCTCCGGCTGGGGGTGATCCCCACGCCCGCGGTGGCGTTCCTGACCCGGGATCTCGGCGCCGAGCTGGGCGTGATGCTGTCGGCCAGTCATAACCCGGCACCGGACAACGGGATCAAGCTGTTCGGCCACGGCGGCTTCAAGCTGCCGGACGCGGTCGAGGACGAGATCGAGGCGCACATCGGCATGCCGCCGCGCCGGGCCAGTGAGCTGCCCGCCGGGTTCGGCCGGGTCAGCGACGCGGGACCGGAACGGGACCGGTACACGCAGCATCTGCTGTCCTCGCTGTCCGCGTCGGTGCCTGCGGTGGCTGGCGCGGACGGCCAGCGCGCCGGTGAGCCAGGTGCGCCACTGGCCGGGCTGACCGTCGTGGTGGACTGCGCGCACGGCGCCGCGTCCGAGTTCGCGCCGCGGATGCTGCAGCAGGCCGGGGCCAAGGTGATCGCGATCGGCGCCGAGCCGGACGGGCTGAACATCAACGACGGCTGCGGATCCACCCACCTGGATGTGCTGCGCGCCGAGGTGACCAGGCACGGCGCGGACGCCGGCATCGCGCACGACGGCGACGCCGACCGCTGCCTGGCGGTCAGCGCGGACGGCGCGGTGATCGACGGCGACCAGATCCTGGCCGTGCTGGCCCTGGCCCTGGCGGGCCAGGGCCGGCTGGCCGGGAACACCGTGGTCGCCACCGTCATGTCCAACCTCGGCTTCCGCAACGCGATGCAGGACGCCGGGATCACCGTGGTGGAGACCGCGGTCGGCGACCGGTACGTGTTGGAGGCCATGCGGGCCGGCCAGTTCCGGCTCGGCGGGGAGCAGTCCGGGCACATCATCATGCTCGACCACGCCACTACCGGCGATGGCCTGCTGACCGCGCTGCACCTGCTGGCCACCGCGGCCCGGCAGGCGCTGCCGCTGGCCGATGTGGCCGCGGTGATGACCAGGTACCCGCAGGTGCTGGTGAACGTGCCGGGGGTGGACAAGTCCCGGGTCACCGCGTCACCCGAGGTGGCCGCCGCGGTGGCCACCGCCGAGCAGGAACTCGGCACCTCGGGCCGGGTGCTCGTCCGGCCCAGCGGCACCGAGCCCGCAGTACGCGTCATGGTCGAAGCCGTCGACTCCGACCAGGCCCACCAGGTCGCTGACCGCCTAGCCGCCGCCGTCCACGCCGCCGGCTAACCACTCTCCTGGCCAGCGTCACCGCCGCGAACTCAGCCCGCCAGGCACTTATCACCCCAAGGTCGCCGTCCTGCGGACTTATCACCCCAAGCTACGGGACGTAATCGGCAAAACCGACAATTCGCCATAGTGCCGGGGTGATAAGTGGGCGGCGGGGCCCTTCCTACTGCATACCTGAGCCCCACCCGGCCGGCACCTCGCCGGGGCGGGACGTGACAGGCTTGACACGTGATCGTCGGCATCGGGGTGGACATCGTGAACGTCGGCCGGCTGTGGGCGGCGCTGGAGCGGACCCCGGCGCTGGGCGCCCGGCTGTTCGCGGAGAGCGAACGCGGCGGGCGGCCGGAGTCGCTGGCCGCCAGCTTCGCGGCCAAGGAGGCGGTGGCCAAGGCGCTCGGCGCCCCGCCCGGATTGCGCTGGACCGACGTCAGCGTGTTCCGTGACGCGGACGGCCGCCCTGGGCTGCTGGTCACCGGCACGGTGGCCACGCTGGCCCGGCAGCACGGGGTGCGCTGCTGGCACCTGTCGCTCAGTCATGATTCCGGGATGAGCATCGCGATGGTGGTGGCCGAAGGATGAGGAACGCGCACGACGTAGCCACGGTCCGGGCGGCGGAGCAGAGCCTGATGGCGCAGTTGCCGCCGGGCACGCTGATGCAGCGGGCCGCGGCTGGCCTGGCCTCGGTGTGCGTGGGGCTGGCTGGTCCGGTGCCCGGGTCCCGGGTGGTGGTGCTGGCGGGCAGCGGCGATAACGGCGGGGACGCGCTGTACGCGGGGGCCCGGCTGGCCGCCCGGGGGGCGTCGGTGCTCGCGGTCCGGGCCGCGGCCAAGATCCATGAACAAGGCGCCGCGGCGCTCCGCGCGGCCGGTGGCCGGGTGACCGGGGCGGACGACCCGGGGGTGCCGGCCGCGCATCGGCGCGGCTGACCTGATCCTGGATGGCCTGCTCGGCATCGGCGGCCGGGGCGGGCTGCGCGAGCCGCAGGCGTCGCTGGCCGGGCTGGCCGCCCAATCGCCGGGTGTCGTGGTGGCGGTGGACCTGCCCAGCGGCGTGGACGCGGATACCGGCGTGGTCGCCGGGGCGGCCATCCGGGCCGACGTGACGGTGGCGTTTGGCACGCTCAAGCCCGGGCTGCTGGTGGATCCCGGGGCCAGCCACGCCGGGGTGGTGGAGCTGATCGATATCGGGCTGGCGCCGTTCCTCGGCCCGCCCGATCTCATCGCGCTGCAGGCGGCCGACGTCGGCGCGGCGCTGCCCCGTCCGCCGGCCGACTCGGACAAGTACCGCCGCGGCGTGGTTGGCCTGGTGGCGGGCAGCCAGCGGTATACCGGGGCGGCCGCGCTGGCCACCGGTGGCGCGCTGCGCGGCGGGGCGGGCATGGTCCGGCTGGTCTCGGCCGAGCACGCGGTGGCCGTGGTGCGGGTGCTGTGGCCGGAGGCGGTGATCACGGTGACCGGGCCGGACCGGCCAGCCAGCCAGGACATCCCGACCGCCGGGCGGGTACAGGCCTGGGTGGCCGGGCCGGGCATGGGCACCGACGACGACGCCCGGGAGCGGCTGGCCGCGGTGCTGGCCAGCGACGTGCCGGTGCTGGTGGACGCGGACGGGCTGACCCTGCTGGCGGCCGACCGCGGGCTACTGGACCGGGCCGCGCCGACCCTGCTCACCCCGCACGCCGGGGAACTCGGCCGGCTGCTCGGAGTGGACCCGGCCGACATCGAGGCCCGCCGCCTGGAACACGCCAGGCGGGCCGCCGCCGAACTGGGCGCCACCGTGCTGCTGAAGGGCTCCACCACGGTGATCGCGGCGCCCGGCGGGGGACCGGTGTGGGCCAACCTCACCGGGACGTCCTGGCTGGCCACAGCGGGCACCGGGGACGTGCTGTCCGGGCTGGCTGGCGCGCTGCTGGCGCAGGGCCTGGCAGTCGGTGAGGCGGCAGCGGCCGCGGCCTACCTGCACGGCCTGGCCGCCCGGCTGGCCGCGGGCGGGGCCGGGACGCGGCCCGGGCTGACCAGGCGCCCGGCGGGCCTGGCCGGCGGCGCGGAGGCCCCGATCGCGGCGGCTGACGTGATCGGCGCGCTGCCCGACGCGATCCGCACGGTCCGGGGGCAGGCGGCCTGACCTGCCCCGGCATCGGCGGCATGCTGGCAAACTGGGGCGTCATGGACGGTCCCGCGGAAGCAGTCGTTGACCTGGCCGCTATCTCTGCCAACGTGGCGGCACTGCGCAGCCGGATCGGTGGGCCACAGCTGATGGCCGTGGTCAAGGCGGACGGGTACGGGCACGGCATGCTGCCCGCGGCCCGGGCCGCGCTGGCAGGCGGCGCCCGGTGGCTGGGCGTGGTGCACGTGGCCGAAGCGCTGGCGCTGCGCGATGAGGGCATCACCAGCCGGGTGCTGGCGCTGACCGGCGTGCCCGGCGCGGCGCATGAGGCGGCGGTCCGGGCCGGCGTGGACCTGTCCGCGGACTCGGTGCCGCTGCTGGCCGAGATCGCGGCGGCCGCCGCGGCGGCGGGGCAGCCCGCCCGGGTGCACCTCAAGGCCGACACCGGGATGGCCCGGGGCGGCGCGACACCGGCCGACTGGCCCGGGCTGGTGGCCGCCGCGCTGGCCGCGCAGGCCGCCGGAACCGTCACGATCGCCGGGATATGGTCCCATCTGGCCTGCGCGGACATCCCCGGCCACCCATCCATCGACGCCCAGCTGGCCAGGTTCACCGAGGCGGTCGGGCAGGCCGAGGCGGCGGGCGCGCGGCCCGAGGTGCGCCACCTGGCCAACACGGCGGCCGCGATCACCCGCCCGGACACCTGGTTCGACCTGGTCCGGCCGGGCGGCGCGGTGTACGGGCTGGCCACCCTGCCGGGCGGCGCCCCGGACTGGCTCCGGCCCGCCATGACGGTGCGGACCCGGCTGGTGCTGGCCAAGCGGGTGCCTGCCGGCACCCCGGTGTCCTACGGCCACCGCTACACCACCCAGGGCGAGAGCACCCTGGGGCTGATCCCGGTCGGCTACGCCGAGGGCATCCCGCGGCAGGCGTCCGGTGTGGTCGAGGTCCAGGCGCGTGGCCGGCGCTGGCGGATCGCGGGCACCGTGTGCATGGACCTGTCCGTGCTCGACTTCGCGGCAGAACCGGCCGTGGCCGGGGACGAGGTGGTGCTGTTCGGGCCGGGCGACGCGGGTGAACCCACCGCCCAGGAGTGGGCGGACGCGCTCGGCACGGTGTCTTACGAGGTCGTCACCAACTTTGCCGGACTGCTACCCCGAAATCAACTCTGAAGTAGCATATGGCCAGGGCCAGCAGCGCACCGCCGACCCGGTGACCGGGCCGCTGGCCTGAGCTGCACGGGCGGCGGCGACGGCGGCGCACGGCAGGAGGTGCGATGGCGACCTGGCGGCGGATCACCGGAGTGGCCGGGCTAGCGGCGGGGGCCGTGGCGGCCGGGGCCGGGGCGGTGGTCGCGGCCGAGCGGATCGCCATCGGCCGGGCCCAGCTGCTGCGGGACAACTCGGCGCCGGAGAACTTCGGCGGGCTGCGCGGCCGGGCGCTGACCGTGCTGGCCGACGACGGTGTGCCGCTGCACGTGGAGATCGACGACGCGGCCCCGGACCCGCCCGGCGGCGGCCCGGCCGGCGATGCGCCCGGCCAGCCGGGCGGGCCGGCCACCATCGTGTTCTGCCACGGCTACACGCTGAACCAGGACTGCTGGCACTTCCAGCGCCGTGACCTGCGCAGTCACCGTCTGGTGTTCTGGGATCAGCGGGACCACGGCCGGTCTGGCCGGTCCCCGGGCGGCGCGGCCAGCATCGACCAGCTGGGCGCCGACCTGAGCCGGGTGATCGCGGCGGTGGCCCCCGGCGACATGCCGGTGATCCTGATCGGCCACTCGATGGGCGGGATGACGATCATGGCGCTGGCCGGCCAGCAGCCTGAGCTGTTCGGCACGAAGGTCATCGGCGTGGGCCTGATCTCCACCACGGCCAGTGGCCTGGACCGGGGCAGCCCGTGGATGCCCGGCCCGGCCCGGCCGGTGCTGCGCCGGGCGCTGCCGGTGGTGCTGCGCGGCGCGGCCACCGGGTACCGGGCCGTGCTAGTGGAGCAGGGCCGCCGGGTGGCCAGCGACGTGTCGTTCCTGAGCACCCGGTTCATCGGCTTCGGCAACCCGCGGGTGAACCCGGCCACGGTCGACTTCCTGGAGCAGATGATCAGGGAGACGCCGATCGAGGTGATCGCGGCGTTCAGTGAGGCGCTGTACGCCTGTGACCTGCGCGGCACCCTGGCCACGCTGGGCGCGGTGCCGGTGCTCGTGCTGACCGGCGAGAAGGACCGGCTGATCTCCCCGTCGCTGGGGCTGGAACTGGCGGCGCAGATCCCGGGGGCCGAACTCGTCCTGGTCCCGGGGGCCGGGCACGCCCTTATCCTGGAGGACCCAGCGGTGGTCAACGAGGCGATCACCAGGCTGATCGCGCGGGCCGAGGACGGCTACGGCGCGCGGGAGCGATCCGCCTGACCTGGTCTGGCGCTGGGACTCCGAGCAGCGAAGGCAGGTGCTGACCCGTGCCGGGTGACCGCGTCGAGGTACCCACCGCGGCCGACATGCAGGAGCTGGGCCGGCGGCTCGGCGCCGTGCTCCGGGCTGGTGACCTGGTGGTGCTCAGCGGCCCGCTCGGTGCCGGGAAGACCACCCTGGTCCAGGGCATCGGCGACGGCATGGCGGTGCGCGGGCCGGTCACCTCGCCGACGTTCGTGATCGCCCGGGTGCATCCGGCGCTGGCCGGCGGGCCGGGCCTGGTGCACGTGGACGCCTACCGGCTGGGCAGCGTGGCCGAAGTGGACGACCTGGACCTGGACGCCTCGCTGGACGACTGCGTGACCGTGGTCGAGTGGGGTGAGGGCCTGGTCGAGGGGCTGGCCGCGGACCGGCTCGACATCAGCATCGAGATGAGCCCGGCTGGCGCGGACCGCGACTGGCGGGCGGTCGCTATGACCGGTATTGGGCAACGCTGGGAGTCCGTTGCGGAATCCGTGCGTTGTGGCCTACCCGTAACTCCCAAGGCCATATAGTTTCGCTCGTCCCCGCATTGCTGAGACCGGCCCGCCCGTCCCGCGCCGGTGTCCGGCAATGCGTCCGCGTCGTTCTTAAAACGGTCTGATCCCTTTCCCGGAGGCGCGCCGTGGCTCAGCAGGGGCCGCAACCCCCGCGCTCCAGCAGGCTGTCCGCACGCGGCAACAGCCCGCGCTGGAATGAAGCCGACTACCCGGACGACAGCGAGGAACCGCCGCCCTGGGCCGGTCTCGCGGTCGACCCCCGGTGGGCCGACGGCCGGGGCAGGCGGGGCCGCCCGCCCAGCCCACCACGCCGGGATGATGAATATCCAGCGGCGGAGCACCGGGCGGCCGGGTACAGCCCGCCCCCGGACGATGACGACGAACTGCCCGCGCCGCGGGTCCGGCCCCGCGGCCGCCAGGCAGCCACCCGGGCCCGCCGGGCGCACCGCCGGATCTACCTGTGGGGCGGCGTGCTGGTCGCGGCCGCGATAGTCGGCGGCGGCCTGTACCTGCTGTTCGGCCGCAGCAGCCCGCCAGCCAAGCAGCCCGACGCGATGGTGACCACGTTCCTGCCCGGGGAGTTCCAGACCACGCCGAACGCCTGTACCGCGGTGAGCGCGGCCACGCTCAACCAGTACCTGCCGGGTAAGCGGACGGTGGCCGAGCCTGGTTCGCTGAACGGCAGCGCGGCCAGCCTGTGCAGCTGGACGCTGGACGCACGGCCGGTGTACCGGCTGCTCAACGTGCAGGCCCAGGCGTACTCACCCAACGGGCTGGCCAGCGGGGACGGCAGCGCGACCAACGCGGCCATCGACGGGTACGCGCAGGCGCTGCAGCAGAAGACCAGCCCGCCGAAGAAGACCCAGCTGCCGAAGGCCATCATCACGCCGATCCCGGGGCTGGGCAGCCAGGCATTCTCCGCGTTCCAGAAGATCAAGGCGGGCGGCATCACGACCGACCAGCTGACCGTGGTGGCCCGGGACCGGAACGTCCTGGTCACCGTCGTCTTCGAAGGCGACTCGGGCCGCGGCGGGTACAACGCCGTCCCGGTCAGCCAGCTGACAGCCGGGGCGACAGCCGCGGCCCGTGATGTGCTGGCCCAGCTGAAGAGCTGAGCCGGAGAGGACCGGCCGGTCACATCTGCCCGCAACGGTCACTAGGCTGTGCATCCGTGCTGCTGCTTGCGTTCGACACCGCGACGCCAGCCGTGACGGTGGCCCTGCATGACGGGACGCACGCGCTGGCCGAAGTCACCACCATCGATGCCCGCCGCCATGGCGAGCTGCTGGCCGCGTCCATCGACCAGGTGCTGACCCGGGCCGGGGCGAGCCGGCTCGACATCACCGCCATCGCGGCCGGTACCGGCCCGGGCCCGTACACCGGGCTGCGTGCCGGGCTGGTCACCGCCCGGGTGCTGGGCAGTGCGCTGGGCGTCCCGGTGCACGGCATCTGCACGCTGGACGTGATCGCGGCCGACGCGCTGGCCGCGGCCGGCGGCCGCGAGTTCGTGGTGGCCACCGACGCCCGGCGCCGTGAGGTCTACTGGGCCCGGTACGACGGGGCGGGGGCCCGGCTGACCGGGCCCGCGGTCGGCACCCCGGCCGCGGTGGCGGCGGAGCTCCCGGCGGGCACCCCGGTGGCCGGGGCCGGTGCGCTGCTCTACCCGGACCTGCTCGGCGGGCCCGGTGAGCCGGGCTACCCCTCGGCGGCCACCCTGGCCCGGCTGGCCGCGGAGCGGATCGCCGCGGGCCACCCCGGTCTGGGCGCCGATCCGGTGTACCTGCGCCGCCCGGACGCGCAAGTGCCCGGCCCGCCAAAGCGGGTGACGGTGCCGTGACCGGTGCCGTCACGCTCCGCGAGATGACCGCGGCCGACCTGCCCGCGGTGCTGGACCTGGAGCATGCCCTGTTCGGCGACGAGGCGTGGACGGAGGGGATGCTGGCCAGCGAGCTGGCCGGGGTGGCCAGCGGGCGGTACTACCTGGTCGCCGAGGACGGCGCGGAACTGGCCGGCTACGCGGGCCTGCTCACCCCCGGCGGCGGCCAGGCCGACGTGCTCACGCTGGCCGTGGCCGAGCCGCGCCAGGGCCAGGGCCTGGGCGCCGCACTGCTGGACGCGCTGCTGGCTGAGGCCGGCCGGCGGGGCTGCACCGAGGTGTTCCTTGAGGTGCGGGTGGACAATCACCGGGCGCAGCTGCTGTATCAGCGGCGCGGGTTCGTGGAGATCGGCATCCGGCGCGGCTACTACCAGCCATCGGGCACCGATGCCCTGGTCATGCGGCTGAGCCTGGACCGGCGCGGCGGCGCCGGGCCGGCCCGCGGCGCGCCCGCGCACGGCACGCCTGCCCATGACCAGGCGGGCCGGCGGCCCGCGGGATGGGGGGCCCGGTGACCGGCCCGCTGGTGCTGGGCATCGAGACGTCGTGCGACGAGACCGGCGCCGGGCTGGTCCGCGGGCACGAGCTGCTGGCCGACTCGGTGGCGTCCAGCGTCGAAGAGCACGCCCGGTTCGGTGGCGTGGTGCCCGAGGTGGCCAGCCGGGCGCACCTGGAGGCCATGGTCCCGGCGGTGGACCGGGCGCTGGCCACGGCCGGGGTCAAGCTGGCCGACCTGGACGCGATCGCGGTGACCGCCGGGCCGGGGCTGACCGGCGCGCTGCTGGTCGGCGTGTGCGCGGCCAAGGCGTACGCGCTGGCCCTGGGCAAGCCGCTGTACGCGGTGAACCACCTGGCCGCGCACATCGCGGTGGACCAGCTCGAGCACGGGCCGCTGCCGGTGCCCGCGATCGCGCTGCTGGTCTCCGGCGGGCACTCCTCGCTGCTGCTGACCAAGGACGTGGCGGGCGACGTGCAGCCGCTGGGCGCGACCATCGACGACGCGGCCGGTGAGGCGTACGACAAGGTGGCCCGGGTGCTCGGGCTGCCGTTCCCGGGCGGCCCGCCGATCGACATCCAGGCCAGGTCCGGGGATCCGGCCGCGATCGCCTTCCCCCGGGCCAAGTACCGGGACCAGACCTACGACTTCTCGTTCTCCGGGCTGAAGACGGCGGTGGCCCGCTGGGTGGAGGAGCGCCGGGCGGCCGGGCTCAGCGTGCCGGTGGCCGACGTGGCCGCCTCGTTCCAGGAGGCGGTGGCGGACGTGCTCACCCGCAAGGCTGTGCAGGCCTGCCGGGAGCACGGGGTCGAGCACCTGGTCATCGGCGGGGGAGTGGCCGCGAACTCGCGGCTGCGCGCGCTGGCCGCGGAGCGCTGCGACGCGGCCGGGCTGAAGCTGCGGGTGCCCCGGCCCGGGCTGTGCACGGACAATGGGGCTATGGTGGCGGCGCTGGGCGCGGAACTGGCCGGCCGCGGCGCCGCGCCGTCCACCCTCGACGTGGGCGCCGACTCCGCGCTGCCGGTGACCACGGTGCTGGCCGGGTGACCACCGTGCTGGCCGGGTGACCACGGGGCTGGCAAGTTGACTGCCGGGCGCGCCCCGGCTACTGTTCGGGACTGGCACTCTCTAGGGTAGAGTGCTAACACGACGTGGCTGGTCTGGCACCCGCGACGACAGCTAGCCGAGGTCGTTACTCCTATAGCCGTTCCCCATCCTTTTCGGAGGAGGAGGTCAGATCGTGGCGACCGCTACCAAGGTTGTTCTCAAGCCACTCGAAGACCGGATCGTGGTCCGCACCCTGGAAGCCGAGCAGACCACTGCGTCCGGGCTGGTTATCCCGGACACCGCCAAGGAGAAGCCCCAGGAGGGCGAAGTCCTGGCGGTCGGCCCGGGCCGGTTCGACGACGCTGGCAGCAAGCGCGTCCCGATGGACGTGAAGGTTGGTGACGTCGTGCTGTACAGCAAGTACGGCGGCACCGAGGTGAAGTACCACGGCGAGGAGTACCTGGTGCTCTCCGCCCGTGACGTGCTCGCCATCATCGAGAAGTAACAACGCGGCTCAGGCGGCGGGCGCGTCCCGCGACCAGATGTCCGCTCCGGACCACCGCCCCGGCGCTTCCTGGCGTCCGGGGCGGTAGTCCGTGGCCGGACCCCGCCTGGGCTGCCGCAATGACCTAACCCCGCAGCAATTTTGAGGTGCTCATGGCCAAGATGCTGGAGTTCGACGAGGAGGCACGGCGCGCGCTCGAGCGCGGCGTGAACCGGCTCGCCGACACAGTCAAGGTGACGCTCGGCCCGAAGGGCCGCAACGTCGTTATCGACAAGAAGTGGGGCGCTCCGACCATCACCAACGACGGCGTGACCGTCGCCCGTGAGGTGGAACTGGAGGACCCCTACGAGAATCTCGGTGCTCAGCTCGCCAAAGAGGTCGCGACCAAGACCAACGACGTCGCGGGCGACGGCACCACCACCGCGACCGTGCTGGCCCAGGCCATGGTCCACGAGGGCCGGCGCTCGGTGACGGCGGGTGCGAACCCGATCGCGCTGAAGCGGGGCATCGACGCGGCCGCGGCCGCGGTGTCCGACCGGCTGCTCGAGGTGGCCCGCGAGGTCGAGGAGCAGCAGGAGATCGCGCACGTGGCCACGGTCTCGGCGCAGGACGCCAAGATCGGCGAGCTGATCGCCGAGGCGTTCAGCAAGGTCGGCAAGGACGGTGTGATCACCGTCGAGGAGTCGCCGACCATGGGCCTGGAGCTCGAGTTCACCGAGGGAATGCAGTTCGACAAGGGCTACATCTCGCCGTATTTCATCACCGACCAGGAGCGGATGGAAGCGGTCCTGGACGACGCCTACGTCCTGCTGCACTCCGGCAAGATCTCCTCCATGGCGGATTTCCTCCCGCTGCTGGAAAAGGTCGCGCAGACCAAGAAGCCGTTCCTGATCATTGCCGAAGACGTCGAGGGTGAGGCGCTGTCCACGCTGGTCGTGAACAAGATCCGCGGCCTGCTCGCGGTGTGCGCGGTGAAGGCGCCCGGCTTCGGTGACCGGCGCAAGGCGATGCTCGAGGACATGGCCATCCTGACCGGCGGCCAGGTGATCAGCGAGGAGGTCGGGCTCAAGCTGGAGCTGGTCGGCCTGGACACGCTGGGTACCGCGCGCCGGGTGGTGGTGACCAAGGACACGACCACGATCGTGGATGGGGCCGGCAAGTCCGACGACATCCACGACCGGGTGCGCCAGCTCCGCGCCGAGATCGAGGCGACCGATTCCGACTGGGACCGGGAGAAGCTGCAGGAGCGGGTGGCCAAGCTGTCCGGCGGGGTCAGCGTGCTCCGGGTGGGCGCGGCGACCGAGGTGGAGCTGAAGGAGAAGAAGCACCGCCTGGAGGACGCCATCTCGGCCACCCGGGCCGCGATCGAGGAAGGCATCATCCCCGGCGGCGGCTCCGCTCTGGTGCACATCGCGGCCGGGCTGGACAACCTGGGCAAGACCGGTGACGAGGCGACGGGGGTCGGCGTGGTCCGCACCGCGCTGGTCTCGCCGGCCCGCTGGATCGCGGAGAACGCGGGCCAGGAGGGCTCGGTCGTGGTGGCCAAGATAGCGGAGCTCGGCTTGGGCCAGGGCTTCAACGCGGCCACCGGCGAGTACGGCGACCTGGTGGCCCAGGGCGTCATCGACCCGGTCAAGGTGACCCGCTCGGCGGTGCTGAACGCGGCGTCCATCGCGGCCATGCTGCTCACCACCGAGGCGCTGGTGGTGGACAAGCCGGAAGAGGAGACCGAGGCCGCCGGAGGCGGTCACGGGCACTCGCACGGCCACACGCACTGAGGTAACCGCAGCGCACGCGGCCAAGGCAGGCCCCGCCCCGGACCCCCGGGGCGGGGCCTGCGGCATTCAGTGCGACATTTCCGGCGTCCAATTATGCTGAGTAGTCAATGGATCATTTTATTGACTACGGATAGTAATTTCATGTTCGGAACGTGACCGCGGCGGACGTCGATGAGCCGGGCACTGGCGTTCGGCAAAATTGGCCGGTCCGGCGCGGGCCGCCCGCGGCCAGCCAACCCGCAGCGTGGCCGGGTGGTTGCGGGCCGCGGTGGCCGGCGTGGTAGTGCCGGGCCTGGCCGGCACCACCAGCCTGGTGACCGCCAGCATGCTGGCCCGGCTGACCCGCGGGGCGGCCGCCGGGGCCGCCCGCGCCGGCGGCGCTAACCGCCCGGCCGGGCTGACCAGCGAGACCGTGGCCGGCCTCTACACTGTGCCCCTAAACTGGGGGGATCCCGCCGCCCGCCCTCCGGAAGGTGTCATGAGCGACGTCGCCAAGTTCGCCCCGCCGGCCCTGACCTTCGACGACGTCCTGCTGCTGCCGGCGCATTCCGAGGTGATGCCCAGCGAAGCGGACACCACCGCCCGGCTGACCCGCCGGATCACGCTGAACGTGCCGCTGGTCTCCTCGGCCATGGACACGGTGACCGAGGCCCGGATGGCCATCGCCATGGCCCGCATCGGCGGGGTGGGCGTGCTGCACCGCAACCTCTCGGTGGAGGAGCAGGCGCAGCAGGTGGACACGGTTAAGCGGTCCGAGGCAGGCATGATCACCAACCCGGTGACCTGCGGCCCGGACGCCACCGTGGCCGACGTCGAGGAACTGTGCGCCCGGTACCGGATCTCCGGGGTGCCGGTGACCAGCCCGGACGGCGTGCTGGTGGGCATCGTGACCAACCGGGACATCCGGTTCGTCACCGACCACAGCCGCCGGGTGACCTCTGTAATGACCCCGATGCCGCTGATCACCGCGCCGGTCGGGGTGGCCAGGGACGAGGCGCTGGCCCTGCTCCGCCAGCACAAGGTGGAGAAGCTGCCGCTGATCGACGGCACCGGCCGGCTGCGCGGGCTGATCACGGTCAAGGACTTCACCAAGAGCGAGAAGTTCCCGAACGCGACCAAGGACAGCGCGGGGCGGCTGGTGGTCGGGGCCGCGGTCGGCGTGGGCGAGGACGCCAAGGGCCGGGCCCAGGCGCTGGCCGAGGCCGGGGCCGACTTCCTGGTGGTGGACACGGCGCACGGCCACTCGCAGGCCGTGCTGGACATGATCGGCCAGATCAGGGCCAACCTGCACGTCGAGATCGTCGGCGGGAACATCGCCAGCCGGGCCGGCGCGCAGGCGCTCATCGACGCCGGGGCGGACGGGGTCAAGGTCGGCGTCGGGCCGGGTTCGATCTGCACCACCCGGGTCGTCGCGGGGGTCGGGGTGCCCCAGGTGACCGCCATATACGAGGCGGCGCAGGCAGCCCAGCCAGCCGGCATTCCGGTGATCGGGGACGGCGGGCTGCAGCACTCCGGGGACATCGCCAAGGCCATCGCGGCCGGGGCCGACACGGTCATGCTGGGCAGCCTGCTGGCCGGCTGCGAGGAAGGCCCGGGCGAGATGGTGTTCGTGCACGGCAAGCAGTACAAGCTGTACCGGGGGATGGGCTCGCTGGGCGCGATGCGCAACCCGGAGCGCGGCCGGTCCTACTCCAAGGACCGGTACTTCCAGGACGACGTGCTGCGCGAGGACAAGCTGGTGCCGCAGGGCGTGGAGGGCCAGGTGCCGTACCGCGGCCCGCTGGCCGCGGTGGCCGACCAGCTGACCGGCGGGCTGCGCGCGGCGATGGGCTACTGCGGCGCGCGCACCATCGCCGACCTGCAGCAGGCCAGGTTCACCCAGATCACCGCGGCCGGCCTGGCGGAAAGCCACCCACACGACGTCGAGATGACGGCTGAGGCCCCGAACTACGCGCGCCGCGGACGTTAGTTGCCCTTTTTCCTGCTGAACGCCCGTACCGCGGGCTGGAGTTGCGTATGACAACGGTTGAGATCGGCCGGGGTAAAAGCGGCCGCCGTGCCTACCCGCTGGACGAGATCGGCATCGTGCCGTCGCGGCGGACCAGGGACCCGGAAGAGGTCTCGGTGGCCTGGCAGATCGACGCGTACCGGTTCGAGATGCCGCTGGTCGCCTCGCCGATGGACAGCGTGGTGTCGCCCGCGTTCGCCGCCCAGCTCGGCCGGCTCGGCGGGCTGGCCGTGCTGGACCTGGAAGGGCTGTGGACCCGGTTCGCGGACCCGGAGCCGATCCTGGCCGAGATCGCGGAGCTGCCCCAGGCGGCCGCGACCCGGCGGCTGCAGGAGATCTACACCGAGCCGATCAAGGAAGAGCTGATCGGCCAGCGCATCGAGGAGATCCGCTCGGCCGGGGTGACCACGGCGGCCCGGCTGTCCCCGCAGCGGACCGTGCGGTACTACAAGGCGGTCATCGACGCGGGCGCGGACATCTTCGTGATCCGCGGCACCACGGTGTCGGCCGAGCACGTGTCCGGGCAGGCCGAGCCGCTGAACCTGAAGCAGTTCATCTACGAGCTCGATGTGCCGGTCATCGTCGGTGGCTGTGCCACCTACACCGCGGCGCTGCACCTGATGCGCACCGGGGCGGCCGGGGTGCTGGTCGGCTTCGGCGGCGGGTCCGGGCACACCACGGCGGCCGTGCTCGGCGTGACCGTGCCGATGGCCACCGCCATCGCGGACGTGGCCGCGGCCCGCCGGGAGTACCTGGACGAATCGGGCGGCCGGTACGTGCACGTGATCGCGGACGGCGGGATGACCCGCAGCGGTGACATCGCCAAGGCGCTGGCCTGCGGCTCGGACGCGGTCATGGTCGGCTCGCCGTTCGCCCGGGCGGCCGAGGCGCCGGGCCGCGGCTACCACTGGGGCAGCGAGTCGCACCACCCGGACCTGCCCCGGGGCAACCGGGTCGACGTCGGCACGGTGGGCACCCTGGAGCAGATCCTGCACGGCCCGTCGGTGGTGGCCGACGGGTCGCTCAACCTGATGGGCGCGCTCCGCCGCACGATGGCCACCTCGGGCTATTCCGACCTCAAGGAGTTCCAGCGGGTCGAAGTGGCCGTCACGCCGAACGCCCCGCCGCGCCGGTGACGGCCGGATGCTAGCGTTCGTCGGGTGAGGCCCGGGCCGGTGTTTGCAGGGAGGGACGAGACAGCGCGACTGGATCCTGACGGGCGCGCCGCGGCGCTCGCCGCACTCGGCGCCGACGAGCTGCAGGTGCTCGTGGTGGGCGGCGGCGTGGTCGGTGCCGGGGTGGCCCTGGACGCGGTCACCCGCGGCCTGTCCACCGGGCTGGTCGAGGCGCGGGACTTCGCCTCGGGCACCTCGTCCCGGTCCAGCAAGCTGATCCACGGCGGGCTGCGCTACCTGGAGCAGCTGAACGTCAGCCTGGTCCGGGAGGCGCTTACCGAGCGCGCGCTGCTGCTGCAGCGGATCGCGCCGCACCTGGTCCGGCCGGTGCCGTTCCTGTTCCCGCTGACCCATCACGTGTGGGAGCGGGCCTACATCGGGGCGGGCATCACCGCCTACGACGCGCTGGGCTTCTCGCTGGGCCAGCCGCGCGGGCTGCCCGGCCACCAGCAGCTGACCCGGCGCGGCGCGCTCAAGCTGGCGCCCGCGCTGAAGCGGTCCGCGGTCACCGGCGCGCTGCAGTACTGGGACGCCGAGGTGGACGACGCCCGGTATGTGGTGAACCTGATCCGCACCGCGGCCAGCTACGGCGCGCGGATCGCGTCCCGGACCCAGGTCACCGGGTTCCTCCGGGAGGGCGAGCGGGTCACCGGAGTGCGCGCGGTGGACCTGGAAACCGGCCAGCAGCTGCAGATCCGGGCGCAGCAGGTGGTCAACGCGACCGGGGTGTGGACCGACGACATCCAGGCCATGGTGGGCGGCCGCGGGGTGATCAACATCCGGGCGTCCAAGGGCGTGCACCTGGTGGTGCCGCGGGACCGGATCCAGTCCCGCACCGGCATCATCATGCGCACCCCGTCCAGCGTGCTGTTCATCATCCCGTGGGGCCGGCACTGGATCGTCGGCACCACGGACACCGAGTGGACCCTGGACAAGGCCCACCCGGCGGCCAGCCGGGCCGACATCGACTACGTGCTGGCCCAGGTCAACCGGGTGCTCGCGGTCCCGCTGACCCGGGAGGACGTGGCCGGCGTGTACGCCGGGCTGCGCCCGCTGCTGGCCGGTGAGTCGGACATGACCTCGCGGCTGTCCCGGGAGCACGTGGTGGCCCACCCGGTGCCCGGGCTGGTCATGATCGCGGGCGGCAAGTACACCACCTACCGGCTGATGGCCCGGGACGCGGTGGACGCGGTGGCGCACGGGCTGGACTGGCGGGTGCCGCCGTCCTGCACCGATGAGGTGCCGCTGGCCGGGGCGGACGGCTACCTGCCGCTGTGGAACGCGCGGCACCGGCTGGCTGCCTCGTCCGGGCTGCACGTAGCCCGGATCGAGCACCTGCTCGGCCGGTACGGCTCGCTGGCCACCGAGATCCTGGACCTGGTCGCGGCCGAGCCGGGGCTGGGCCGGCCGCTGGCCGGGGCCGAGGACTACCTGCGCGCCGAGGTGAGCTACGCGGCCTCACACGAGGGTGCCCGGCACCTGGATGACGTGCTGGCCCGGCGGACGCACATCTCCATCGAGACCTGGGACCGCGGCCAGTCCGCCGCGGTGGAGGCGGCCGAGCTGATGGCCAAGCCGCTGCGCTGGGATGCTCGCCAGGTCGCCCGGGAGATCGGCCACTACGAGGCCGCCATCGCGGCCGAGCGGGCCTCCCAGGAGGCGACCACCGACCAGGCCGCGGACGCGCTGCTGCTGGACGCGCCGGAGATCGTGCCGGTCATTACCTAGGTTGGCGGCCATTAGGCTAGGCCGCATGTCTTCCCGGCCACGTGTGTTCTCCGGCATCCAGCCGACCGCCGACTCGTTCCACCTCGGCAACTACCTGGGCGCGGTGCGGCAGTGGGTCGCCCTGCAGGACACCCACGACGCGGTCTACTGCGTGGTCGACCTGCACGCGATCACCGTGCCGCAGGACCCGGCCCAGTTGCGCCAGCGGACCAGGATCGCCGCCGCCCAGCTGTTCGCGGCCGGTCTTGACCCGGAGCGTTGCGTCGTGTTCGTGCAGAGCCACGTGGCGCAGCACACCGAGCTGGCCTGGGTGCTCGGCTGCCTGACCGGGTTCGGCGAGCTGAGCCGGATGACCCAGTTCAAGGACAAGTCGGCCAAAGGTGGCGCGCAGCAGGCCAGCCTGGGCCTGTTCAGCTACCCGGTGCTGCAGGCGGCGGACATCCTGCTCTACCAGACCGACCAGGTGCCGGTGGGCGAGGATCAGCGGCAGCACCTGGAGCTGAGCCGGGACCTGGCCATCCGGTTCAACCACCGGTACGGCGACACGTTCACCGTGCCCGCGGCGTTCATCATGCGCGACGTCGCGAAGATCACCGACCTGCAGGAGCCGACGGCCAAGATGAGCAAGTCGTCCTCGTCGGCGGCGGGCATCATCGACGTGCTGGAGGAGCCGGACGCGATCCGGCGGAAGATCGCCCGGGCGGTGACCGACGCCGAGGGCAGCATCCGCGCCGACGACGCGGCCAAGCCCGGGGTGACCAACTTGCTGCGCATTTATGCCGCGCTGTCCGGCGCCACCATCGCCGAGCTGGAAGCCCGGTACGCGGGCGCGGGTTACGGCCAGTTCAAGAAGGAACTGGCCGAGGTGGTGGTGGGCGCGCTGGCGCCGATCCGGGAGCGGACCGAGAAGATGCTGGCCGACGAGGCCGGGCTGGACCGGCTGCTGGCCTTCGGGGCGTCCCGGGCCCGGCCGGTCGCGACGGCGACGATGACCGCGGTCATGGACCGGGTGGGCTTCCTCCCCGCCGCTGGCGCCTGACTCTCGTGGTCAGCACGATCCCGCCGGCAATCAGCAGGGCGGCGACCGGCATGTGACTCACCGGTAGCCGGCCTTTAACCTTGGCTCATGGGACGTGAGTCGGAGTCCGGGCTGCCGATCGAGCCCGTGTACGGGCCCGGTCAGCCAGCAGGCTTCGACCCGGCGGAAAAACTCGGGCAACCTGGGGCGTACCCGTTCACTCGCGGAGTGTACCCAGGGATGTACA
Source organism: uncultured Actinomycetes bacterium (assembly GCA_963758575.1). Lineage (GTDB taxonomy): Bacteria > Actinomycetota > Actinomycetes > Streptosporangiales > Streptosporangiaceae > RYN-230. Next base: position 123,654 of record CAVWWE010000005.1, on the reverse strand, counting down.
CCAGCCGGCCCTGGACGATGCGGCAGTATGCCGGGTTCGCCACCGCCGAGGACTCGAACCGGCGCTACCACGAGCTGATCGAGGCGGGCACCACCGGGCTGTCCGTGGCGTTCGACCTGCCCACCCAGATGGGCTACGACTCGGACGCACCGCTGGCCCACGGCGAGGTGGGCAAGGTCGGCGTGGCCATCGACTCCATCGAGGACATGCGCACCCTGCTCCGCGGCATCCCGCTGGACACCGTGTCCACCTCGATGACCATCAACGCCCCGGCCGCGCTGCTGCTGCTGCTCTACCAGCTGGTGGCCGAGGAGCAGGGCGTGCCGCCGGCCGCGCTGACCGGCACCATCCAGAACGACATCCTCAAGGAGTACATCGCCCGCGGCACGTACATCTACCCGCCCGCCCCGTCGCTGCGCCTGGTGGCCGACACGTTCAGCTACTGCCGGGCCGAGATCCCGCGCTGGAACACCATCTCGATCTCCGGCTACCACATGGCCGAGGCGGGTGCCACGCCGGTCCAGGAGATCGCGTTCACGCTGGCCAACGCCAAGGAGTACGTGCGCGCCGCGCTGCGCTCCGGGCTGGCCGTGGACGAGTTCGGGCCGCGGCTCTCGTTCTTCTTCGTGGCCCGGACCACGCTGCTCGAAGAGGTGGCCAAGTTCCGCGCGGCCCGGCGGCTGTGGGCCCGGATCATGCGGGACGAATTCGGCGCGGCCGACCCCCGGTCGCAGATGCTGCGCTTCCACACCCAGACGGCCGGGGTCCAGCTGACCGCGCAGCAGCCCGAGGTGAACCTGGCCCGGGTCACCGTCCAGGCGCTGGCCGCGGTGCTCGGCGGCACCCAGTCGCTGCACACCAACGCCTACGACGAGGCGATCGCGCTGCCCAGCCAGAAGGCGGCCCGGCTGGCGCTGCGCACCCAGCAGGTACTGGCGAACGAGACCGACCTCACCGCGACGGTGGACCCGTTCGCCGGCTCGTACGCGGTGGAGTCGATGACCGACGACGTGGCCGACGCGGCCAGCCAGCTGATCGACCGGGTGGACGAGATGGGCGGCGCGGTGGCCGCCATCGAGCAGGGCTTCCAGAAGGCCGAGATCGAGCGTTCCGCCTACCAGGTGACCCGGGAGATCGACAGCGGTGAGCGGGTGGTGGTCGGGGTGAACAAGTTCACCACGGCCAGCGACGAGCCGTACCGGCCGCTCCGGGTGGACCCGGCCATCGAGCAGGAGCAGGCCCACCGGCTGGCCGTGCTGCGCGCGGCCCGGGACGCCGGTGAGCACCGCCGCCGCCTGGACGAGGTGAAGAAGGCGGCCGCGGGGGGCGAGAACCTGCTGGTGCCGATCCGGGAGGCGTTGCGCAGCCGCGCCACGGTCGGCGAAGTGTGTGATGCGCTGCGCGACGTCTGGGGCATTTATCACCCTCCTGACTTGCCCTGACACCAGGCCGGCCGGCTGGCTGGCCTGGACCGGTGCGACTCCTTTGCCACGCACCGCATGAGGTCGCTACTGCCGGTTACCTGAAGCCGTCGGGTCCGGCAGCTGGCTCGCTCGGGTGGCGAGCCCGGCGGGCCGGTGACGAAGGAGGTCAGCCGTGGCCATCTGATGCAATCCACCGTAGAGGTGGTCACCGGGGTGTGCTCCACCGTGTCTGAGGCCTTAGCCGACCTGGCCACGACAATTGCGCAACTCCAGCGGATCACGGATATGCGCGGTACGATGCTGGCCTGCGCCGGAACACATCCCGTCAGCGATTGGCGGGATGCAAAGATGGCGCCCATTCAGCGCTATGCGGAACTCGTCGAGCAGATGCAGTGGCTTGCCCGCAGGATTCAGACCTTTGGTGTCCATGTCCACGTGGGGCTACGGGACGGCAGCAAGGCGATTCCGATCGTCAACGCTCTCGCCGCTTATCTGCCGCATTTCCTGGCGCTGACCGCGTCGAGCCCGTTCTGGGGGGGCACGACACCGGGCTCGCGTCGAGCAGGGCGGTCATCTTCGGTGGGTTGCCGACCGCAGGTCCGCCGCACTTGCTGGCGGACTGGAGTGAGTTCGAGGAGTACATGGACACGCTGCTGCGGGCCGGCACCATCCGGAGCATCAAGGAAGTGTGGTGGGACGTTCGGCCACACCCTGACTTCGGCACGGTCGAGATCAGGATGTTCGACGGGGCGCCCACCCGGCACGAGGTCGGGATGGTCGCGGCGCTGTCCCAGAGCCTGGTGCACCTCTTCGACTCCCAGCTCGACCGGGGCTACCGGCTGCCCAGCCAGCCGTCCTGGATCATCCGGGACAACAAGTGGCGGGCGACGAGGTACGGCCTCGACGCGATCGTCATCACCAACGCGGAGGGGGCGACTGCCCCATTGCGCGACGAACTCTATGAGCTCTTTCGTATGCTGCAACCAGTGGCCGAGCGACTAGGGTGCGCGTCTGAGTTGCAGGTGGTCAACGAGGTGCTGGAACGGGGAGCCTGCTACGAGCGTCAGCGTGCCGTGATGGCGGCCGGGGGCCGGCTGACGAACGTGGTGGATGCGCTGGTAACGGAGTTCGCCGAGGACAGGTTCGTCGGCCCAGAGGAGAGTTCGCATGTCGCACAGTGAGCTCCGGCGGGAGCTGGCGGCCTTCCTCGCCGGGCACGAAGCCGAACTCATCGAGTTCCGCCGCGACCTGCACATGCATCCGGAACTGGGGCACGGCGAAGTCCGCACCACGGCCAAGATCGTAGACCGGCTCAAGTCGGTCGGGCTGGAGCCGCGGATCCTGTCCTCCGGCACCGGGCTGTGGGCCGACATCGGCGACCCCAGCGTGCCGGCGGTGGCGCTGCGCGCGGACATCGACGCACTGGCGCTGATGGACGAGAAGAACGTGCCCTACGCGTCCCGGGTGCCCGGCCTGTGCCACGCCTGCGGGCACGACGTGCACACCACCATCCTGCTCGGCGCCGGGATCTTCCTGGCCGACCGGGCGGCCCGCGGGCTGCTGCCCGGCCGGGTGCGGCTGCTGTTCCAGCCGGCCGAGGAAATCGTCGAAGGCGCCCTGGTGGCGATGCGGGACGGCGCGATCAACGACGTAGAACGGCTGTTCGCGCTGCACTGCGATCCGCGCTTCGAAGTGGGCACGGTCGGCCTGCGGCGCGGGCCGATCACCGGCGCCTGCGACAAGATCGAGGTCCGGCTGTCCGGCCCGGGCGGGCACACCGCCCGGCCGCACCTGACCGCCGACCTGGTCTACGCCCTGGGCAAGATCGTGACCGAGCTGCCCGCGGCGCTGTCCCGGCGGGTCGACCCCCGGTCCAGCCTGAGCCTGGTCTGGGGCAAGATGAGCGCTGGCTCGGCGATGAACGCCATCCCGGAGGTCGGCATGGCCGCCGGCACCGTCCGCTGCCTGGACGAGGACGCCTGGCACCAGGCGCCGGACCTGCTCAAGGCGCTGCTGAACTCGGTGGCGAATGCCTACGGTGTGGTGGCCGAGCTGGACTACATCCGCGGCGTCCCGCCGGCCGTCAACGACGCGGGCTGCGTTGACATCCTGGAGGAGGCGGTGGCCGAGGGGATTGGGCCGGACGCCGCCGCCGTGGCGCAGCAGAGCCTGGGCGGCGAGGACGTGGCCTGGTACTTCGAGTCGATTCCTGGCGCGCTGGCCCGGCTCGGCACCCGGGGCACCGAGACGCCCACCGACCTGGACATCCACCAGGCCAACTTCGACATCGACGAGAAGGCGCTCGGCATCGGGGTGAAGGTGATGGCGACCGCCGCGCTGATCGCCCTGGGCGACGGGGCGCTGCCGGACCCGGTCGGGGCACAGGGCCAGGCCAGCTAACCCAGCCAGCTAACCCAGCGAGTCAGACCAGCAGCGCGGTGCGGGCGACCGTCACCGCCTGGCCGAGCAGCGTCACCCGGTCGCCGCGCAGCGCGACGCGCACCTGCCCGCCCCGGGCGGATACCTGCTCGCCGACCAGGCTGGTCCGGCCGAGCCGGCCCGCCCACCAGCAGGCCAGCGTGCAGTGCGCGGACCCGGTCACCGGGTCCTCCGGGACGCCCAGGCCCGGGTAGAAACACCGGCTGATGAAGTCCACCCCGGCCACGTCCCCCGGCGCGGTCACGATAATGCCGCGGGCCATGATTGCCGAGATACGGGCGAGATCTGGCCGCAGGTTGCGAACGTCGGCGGCGGAAGGCAACTCGGCGAGAATGTCGGACACCCCGCGCGCCACCCGCGCTGGGCGCGTTCCGCCCAGCGCGATAACTAGTTCTTTATAACTATCCAGCGGCCGCGGTGGGTCAGCCGGAAAGTCCATTTTCCACCCAGCCGTCCGCGCGAGCTGTCGTCATCAATTCGCCACTGTGGGTCAGGTAATGCTGTTCATCGCCGAGAATGTGACCGGCAGCAAGCGTCGCGTGACCGCACAACTCCACCTCGGTGCCCGGGGTGAACCCGAGTGTGATCATGCAGGGCGGTCCGGGCCTGGCCTGGCTGCTGGCCCGGACCCCGTCCGCGGCCAGCGCCGATCCCGGCGCGGTCACCGCCGTGGCGGCGGCGGTGACCGGCTACTTCACCCGGCAGGCGCTGCTGCCCGCCCCGGCCGGCATCCCCACCGTGCGGCGCTTCCAGGCCGACCAGGGCCGGCACGCGCGGGCCTGGCTACGCGAGCGGACCGGCTGGAACTGACACCGGCCCGGCCCGCGCAGCCGCGGCCGGCGGTGCCGTCCCGGGGAGCCCGGCGCGCCCGATGGCCAGCCAGCCGAGCAGCCCGATGGGGTAGCTGAAGTAGCCGAACCGGGTGGCCGGTGACAGCGCGAACAGCAGGGTCAGCGCGCCGGCCAGCCGCCAGGCCGCAGCGGGCGGATCCGTGGGTGGCCGGATCAGCAGCGAGGCGGCCACGGCCAGCCCGGCCGCGAGCAGCAGGCTGAGCGCGGCCAGCCTGCCCGCCGGGCCGAGCGTGGCCAGCAGATGGCCGGGCAGCGGGCTGGCCGCGGGGGTCCTGACCCGGGTCAGCCCGAGCGGGAACAGCACGGTGTTCTGCACCAGCGCGGCCGGGCGGGCCGCTACGGCCGGGGCCAGCAGCACGCTCAGCCCCAGCGCGGCCGCCGCGGTCCGGGTGACGAAGGAGACCGCGGTGCGCGCACCATCGCGCACCGCGAGCATGGCCGTGAGCACCGGCAGCGCGGGCCAGGCGGTGGCCTTCATGGCACAGGCCACGCCCAGCGTGACCGCGGCCGGCCATACCGGCCAGCCGCCGGCCGGCCCGCCCGCGCCCGGCCCGTCCGGGCCTGGCCAGTGCGCTGGCCACCGGCCCGGCACCCGGCTGAGCAGGGCCAGAGCCAGGCAGATCAGCGCGAGCACCGGCGGGTCGGTGACCCCGACCGCGAGCGGGAACGCCAGCACCGGCGACGCCACCGCGAACACGCCCCAGTACACCGCGCCGGGCCGGCCGGCCACCCGCAGGGCCAGCACCAGCAGCAGGCAGGTGACCGCGCACAGCCAGATCCTCGGATCGCCGGCCACCCCTTCCAGGTCGAACGCCCCGGGCAGGCCGAACACGGTCATCCCGGGCAGGTATGGGTCGTAGGCGAGCGGGCTGGCCAGGTGACCAGCGGACAGGTACGGGGTGCCGTGCTGCAGCAGCAGCACCGCGGACCGGGCCACTACCCGCACGTCCGGGGTGGGCGGGGCCCGCCAGGGCAGCCAGATCACCGGCCCGGCCACCGCGCCCGCCGCGCTGGCCGCCAGGGCGGCCGCCCGGCCCGCCCCGCGGCGCCGGCTCAGCAGCAGGGCGGCGGTGTAGCCGGCCACCGCCCAGACGGCCCAGGTCCGGTCCTGGCCTGGCCCGCTGAACACTACGACCATGGCCGCGTACCCGGCGAAGACCGCGTAGCAGGTGGTGCTCACCCGCCATGGTGGCCGGGCCGGCCGGGCCAGCGGCGGCCCAGCGGGCCGCCGCTGGGCCGTGACCGGCCCAGCGCCTGGGATAGACCAGATGACGGTGGTGATGCCCTCTCCTCCAGGTGTCCTGGAACAGCAGGGTAATGCGCGCGGCTCAGCCGGTACGAGCATGGGCCCGCGCTGCCATACAGTTGTCAGGCATGAGCACGGTTGAGCCGGGCACGGCTAGTGGCCGGCAGGTGTTCCGGACCCCCGGGTCGGTAGTGCTGTGGTGGGCCTGGCTGGTCGTCGCCGTGTTCATCCTGGGCTCGGTGGCCCTGCGCGGGCACAATCACGCCGGGGTGGTGACCGCGCTGGTGGTGCTGGCCATCACCGGGTGCATGTACGCATGCGCCTGGCAGCCGCGGATCGTGACCGACGCCGACGGCATCACCGTGCAGAACCCGCTGCGCTGGCACCTGCTGCCGTGGCCCCTGGTGACCTCGGTGCAGCTGGTCCAGACGGTCGAGGTGCACTACACCGCGGCGCCGGGCGAGTCCGCGGAGAAGAAGGTGCACAGCTGGGCGGTGCAGTCCTCGGCCGCGTCCCGGACCCGGAGAGAGCTGCGCGCCAGGCGCAACGCACGGACCACGGCCCGGCTGTCGCCGCGCAGCGCGCCGCGGCCGGCCGACGCCGGGTACGGGCAGCCGTCGGACGCGGCCACCGCGGCCAAGCAGGGCTCGGCCGCCGAGTTCATCATCCGGCAGCTCAACGAGAAGGTCGAGGCCGCGCACCGGCAGGCCGCCGCTGTCGCGACGGCGGACCAGGCGCCGCCGCGGGCCGCCTCAGCTCAGCGGGCCGAGGTGCGCTGGGCGTGGTGGCAGATCGCCGCCATCGCCGTCCCGGTGCTGGTCCTGATCGCCGTCGCCCTTCTCTGACCGGTTATGGCTTGACTTGAAGTGCGCTTCAAGTCACAGCATGGAGCGCATGACCACGACGACCGACCTGCCCCGGCTGATGTCGCTGATGACCGGGGATGCCAAGCACGATCAGGCGGCCACGTCCACCCTGGACGTGCTCTGGGTGCTCTACGACCGGGTGCTCCGGGTCACCCCGGAGACGGCGGCCGACGCCACCAGGGACCGGTTCCTGCTGTCCAAGGGGCACGGGCCGATGGCCTACTACGCGGTGCTCGCGGCCAAGGGCTTCCTGGACCCGGCCGAGCTGCCCGGCTTCGGCTCGTTCGGCTCGGTGCTCGGCCTGCACCCGGACCACCTGCTGGTGCCGGGCGCGGAGATCTCCAGCGGCTCGCTCGGCCACGGGCTGCCGCTGGCCGTGGGGATGGCACTGGGCCTGCGCGCGCAGCAGCTGACCCGGCCTGACGGGACCAGCCCGCGGGTGTTCGTGCTGGCCGGCGACGCCGAGCTGGATGAGGGATCGAACCACGAGGCGATCGCGTTCGCCGGCCGGGCCGGGCTGGACACGCTGCACGCCGTCGTGGTGGACAACGCCTCGGCCACGCACGGCTGGCCGGGCGGGATCGAGGCGCGGTTCGCCATCGAGGGCTGGTCGGTGGCCCGCGCCGACGGGCGGAACCACGACGCGCTGGAAGCCGCGCTGACCGCGCCACATCCGGGCCGCCCGCACCTGGTGGTCGCGGCCGTCGAGCCCAAGCACCGGTAGGGAGACCCGGGATGGAGACGATGCGTGAGCGGTTCGCCGCCGTGACCAGCAGCCTGCTGGCCGAGCAGCCGCGGCTGGCCGTGGTGCTGGCCGACATCGGCGCGGACAGCTTCCAGCCCGCCCGCAAGCGCTACCCGGACCGGGTGATCAACCTGGGCATCCGGGAGCAGTTGCTGATCAGCGTGACCGGCGGGCTGGCCCTGGCCGGGATGCGCCCGGTCGCGCACACGTTCGCCAGCTTCCTGGTCGAGCGGCCGTTCGAGCAGATCAAGCTGGACCTGAACCACCAGGGCGCGGGCGCGGTCCTGGTCAGTGCCGGTGCCGCATACGACTTCGCGGACAATGGCCGGACCCATCAGTCGCCCGGCGATGTGGCTCTGCTCGGCACGCTGCCCGGCTGGACGGTGCACGTCCCGGGCCACCCCGATGAAGCTGAACGCCAGCTCCGGGCGGCGGCCACCGGCCAGGACCTGGTGTACCTGCGGCTGTCCACGGCGGCCAACACGGTACCGCTGGCGGCCGCGCCGGGGCAGCTGACGGCGCTGCGCACCGGCCGCCGGGGCACCGTGCTCGCGGTCGGGCCGCTGGCCGACCCGGTGCTCGACGCCACCCTGGGCCTCGACGTGACCGTGCTGTACGCGGCCACCATCCGGCCGCTGGACACGGCCACGCTGCGCGGCACGCTGGGGGAGGCGGCGGTGGTGCTGGCCGAGCCGTACCTGGCCGGCACGTCGGTGCCGGCCGTGTCGGACGCCCTGCGGGACATCCCGCACCGGATCCTCGGGCTCGGCGTGGGCCGGGCCGAGCTGCGCCGGTACGGCACCGCGGCGGAGCATCAGGCCGCACACGGCCTGGACGCGCGGTCGCTGCGCCAGTCGATCACCGGCTTCCTGGCCGGCTGAGCCCGCTAGCTACCTAGTGACGCGCACGGCCGGCCGCGCAGGCTGGCCACGTAATCGGCCGGGGCGCCAGCCGCCTCCGCGGCGTCGGCCACGATGCCCAGGTAGCGGGCCGACGGCAGGCCGCCTTCCCAGTGATTCAGCACGTACAGCCAGGCCACCACGTTGCCGTCCAGGGTCTCCACCCGGACCCTGATCTTGTGGAAATAGCCCAGGTTGACGCCGTCCCAGTGGTCCAGCACCCGCTCATCCACGTCGGCGAGCTCGTACAGCACGACGAAGACCCGCTCGCCGGGTTCCTCCACCACGGTGGCCAGCGCGCCTTCCCAGCTGATGTCCTCGCCGCCGAAGGTGAGCCGCCAGCCTTCCAGCCAGCCGTTGCCACGCTGCGGCGAGTGCGGGCAGCGGTCCGCCATCAGCCGGGGGTCCATGTTGGTGGCATACGCCGCGTACAGCTCCACGGCTCACCAGAGTAACGATGAGTAGCCCGCTATGGGGGATCTCGGCCGTCCAGGTGGGCCGCGTTCCGCTGAGCCCGGCCGGCTGAGGAGAATGAGGCTTCGTGAGCCAGCCGCGTGAGCGAATCGTCATCCTGGGAGGCGGGCCCGGAGGCTACGAGGCGGCCCTGGTGGCAGCCCAGCTCGGGGCGCGGGTCACCGTGGTGGACAGTGACGGGCTGGGCGGCGCGTGCGTGCTGACCGACTGCGTGCCGTCCAAGACGCTGATCGCCACCTCGACCACGATGTCGGTGGTGCACGGCGCGGCGGACCTCGGCATCCGGGTGGGCCGGCTGGCCGGGGACAGTGCGGGACCTGGCCGGATCGGGCACCGGCCAGCCAGCGTGGATGCGCCCCGGCTGTATGCCCGGGTCAAGGCACTGGCCAAGGCGCAGTCCGCGGACGTGGCGCTGCGGCTGGCCGCCGAGGGGGTGGAGATCGTCGAGGGCCGCGGCCGGCTGGACGGCCCTGGTGCGGTGCTGGCCGGCGGGCAGCGGATCGAGGCCGGTTCGGTGCTGATCGCGACCGGCGCGCTGCCCCGGGTGCTGCCCGGAGCGGAACCGGACGGCGAGCGGATCCTGACCTGGCGGCAGCTGTATGACCTGCCCGAGCTGCCCCCGGCGCTGGTGGTGGTCGGCTCCGGGGTGACCGGGGCCGAGTTCGCCAGCGCCTACCAGGCGCTGGGCTCGCAGGTCACCCTGGTGTCGTCCCGGGAACGGGTGCTGCCGCACGAGGACGCCGACGCGGCGGTGGTGGTGGAGGACGTGTTCCGGCGCCGCGGCATGACCGTGCTCAGCCGGTCCCGCGCCGCGGCGGTCAAGCGGTCCGGCGACGGCGTGCTGGTCACCCTGGAGGACGGCCGGGCGGTGCGCGGCTCGCACTGCCTGCTGACCGTGGGCATGATGCCGGCCACCCGCGATCTGGGCCTGGCCGAGGCCGGGATCACCCTGGACGGCCACGGGTTCGTCCAGGTTGACCGGGTGTCCCGGACCACCGCGCAGGGCGTGTACGCGGCCGGGGACTGCACCGGGGTGCTGATGCTCGCCTCGGTGGCCGCCATGCAGGGCCGGATCGCCATGTGGCACACGCTGGGCGAGGCGGTGCAGCCGATCCGGCTGGATCACGTAGCCGCGACCATCTTCACCGACCCGGAGATCGCCACCGTCGGGGTGACCGCGGCCGCGGTCGAGTCCGGCGCGGTGGACGCGACCGCGGTCAAGCTGCCGCTGGCCACCAACGCGCGGGCCAAGATGCAGGGCTTCCGGGACGGCTTCGTCAAGCTGTTCGCCCGCCGCGGCACCGGCATCGTGCTCGGCGGGGTGGTGGTCGCGCCCCGGGCCAGCGAGCTCATCCTGGCCGTCTCGCTGGCCGTGGAGCAGTCGCTGACCGTGGACCAGATGGCGCACACGTTCGCCGTCTACCCCTCGCTGTCCGGCAGCCTGACCGAGGCGGCCCGCAGGCTGATGCGCCCGGCCGGCGACGAACTCGTGACCGTCAGTGCGTCGGGTGGCCGAGGTCAGGGTCGCTCGGCACGGGCAGGTCGTGCTGGCGCAGCCGGGTCGCCCGGAGGTCATCCGCGTACACGCTGACCGTGAACACGCTGCCGCACAGGATCAGGGCGACCATGGTCAGGATGACCCAGAGCGGGGCGGGCAGCAGGATGTCCAGCACGACGGCCAGCACCACGCAGATCGGGATGATCACGGCCAGGTGCCGGATCACCGTGCGGAGCCGCCAGCCCGGGTCGGTGAGCTGGTGCCGGACCCAGTGCACGTTCCGCTCCGGCAGCCGGAATCCCCAGGCGAACTTCAGCCAGCCCAGCGGGCCTGGATCACCCGGCAGCCGGGTCACCGGGAACTCCGGGGCACCGCATGGGCAGCGCAGCGAGCGGGGAACGCATGCCCCCTAGTCTGTCAGTCTTTCAGCTGGCAGATGACGCCGCCCGCGGGCACCGTCTGGCCGATCTGCACGGCCAGCCCGGTCACCGTGCCGTCCTTGTGCGCGGTCAGCGGCTGCTCCATCTTCATCGCTTCGAGCACCACCACGGTGTCGCCCGCCGACACGTGATCGCCTTCGGCCGCGACGATCTTGGTTATGGTGCCCTGCATCGGGCTGGCCAGCTCGTCCCCGGAGGCCTGGCCCGCGCTGTCGCCACCCGCCCGGCGGCCGCGGGACGGCCGGCGGGCCGGCCTGGCCGCGGCCGGTGCGGCGGCGCCCAGCCCGGCGGGCAGCACCACCTCCAGCCGCTTGCCGCCGACCTCGACGGTGATCCGCTCCCGCGGCGCGGCCTCGGCCTGCCCGGCCGGCGGCCCGCTGTACGGCTCGATCGTGTTGTGGAACTCGGTCTCGATCCACCGGGTGTGCACCTGGAACGGTTCGGCGGTGAACGCCGGGTCGCGGACCACCGCCCGGTGGAACGGGAGCACCGTGGGCATGCCGCCGACCACGCACTCGTCCAGCGCGCGGCGGGCCCGCTGCAGCGCCTCGGCCCGGCTGGCCCCGGTAATGATGATCTTGGCGAGCAGCGAGTCGAACGCCTGCGGCACGGTCATGCCCACCGCGTAGCCGGCGTCCACCCGGACACCCGGGCCGGACGGCCAGTTCAGCTCGGTGATGGTGCCGGGGGCGGGCAGGAAGCCGCGGCCGGCGTCCTCCGCGTTGACCCGGAACTCGATCGAGTGACCGCGCGGCGCCGGGTCCGGGTAATCGAGCGGCTGGCCGTCGGCGATGCGGAACATCTCCCGGACCAGGTCGATGCCGGTAACTTCCTCGGACACCGGGTGCTCGACCTGCAGCCGGGTGTTCACCTCCAGGAACGACACGGTGCCGTCCTGGCCGACCAGGAACTCGCAGGTGCCCGCGCCGATGTAGCCGGCCTTCCCGCAGGATCGCCTTGGACGAGGCGTAGAGCTGGTCACGCTGCCCGTCGGACAGGAACGGGGCCGGGGCTTCCTCGACCAGCTTCTGGTGCCGGCGCTGCAGCGAGCAGTCCCGGGTGGACACCACGACCACGTTGCCCTGGCGGTCGGCCAGGCACTGGGTCTCCACGTGCCGGGGCCGGTCCAGGTAGCGCTCCACGAAGCACTCGCCGCGGCCGAACGCGGCCACCGCCTCACGCACCGCCGACTCGTACGCCTCCGTGATCTCGTCTAGCTTCCGGACCACCTTGAGGCCGCGGCCGCCACCGCCGAACGCGGCCTTGATCGCGATGGGCAGGCCGTGCTGCGCGACGAACGCCTCGACGTCGGCCACCCCGCTGACCGGTCCGTCCGTGCCGGGGGCCATCGGCGCGCCCACCCGGCTGGCGATCTCCCGGGCGGCCACCTTGTCGCCGAGCGCCTCGATCGCGGCCGGCGGCGGCCCGATCCAGATCAGCCCGGCGTCGCCGACCGCGCGGGCGAAGCTGGCGTTCTCGGCGAGGAAGCCGTAGCCCGGGTGCACCGCGTCCGCGCCCGCGTCGGCCGCTACCTTCAGGATCTTCTCGATGCTGAGGTAGCTGTCGGCCGGGCTGCTCCCGCCCAGCGCGTAGGCCTCGTCCGCCATCGACACGTGCAGCGCGTCGAGGTCCTGGTCGGCGTACACCACCACGCTGCCCAGCCCCGCGTCCCGGCAGGCCCGCGCCACGCGGACCGCGATCTCACCACGGTTCGCGATGAGCACTTTGCGCACGAAACACTCCTCCCGACTGCCGAGGAGTCTAAGTGAGTAGGTGTTACGCCGTCTCCCTGGCGCTCTCGTGGCGGAGCAGCCAGGCCTTGCGGTCCAGGCCGTAGTAGTAGCCGCGCAGCCGGCCGTCGGTGCCGACCGCGCGGTGGCAGGGCACGACCGGGGCGATCAGGTTGAGCGCGCAGGCGGCGCCCGCGGCCCGCGGTGCGTGCGGGCTGCCCGCCCGGGCGGCCAGTTCGGTATAGGTGACCGTGCGGCCCGGGGGCACCGCACGCAGCTCTTCCCACAGCCGCTGGCGTCCCGGCGAGCCCGGCTGGTGCACCGGGATGGCGTCCATGGCGGTCAGCTCACCGGCGAAGTAGGCACCCATGGGCTTGGCCAGCCAGGGCAGCTCGTCCGCGGTCACCTGGCGGAGCGGGAAACCGCGCAGCGACCGGTGCAGCCGGGTGTGCATCTCGTCCGGGCGGGCGGTGAACCCGCCGGCGATCAGCCGGTCGCCGTGCGCGAGCAGGCTGAGCGGGCCGATCGGCGTGTCCAGCACGGCGGCCAGGATCTCCTCAGGCATGGTCGGTCTCCCAGGTCCACAGGTGGATGACGGCGTAGCTGCGCCAGGGCCGCCACCGGACCGCGTGCTCCGGGGCGGCACCCAGCTGGGTCATGGCCCGGCGCAGGCCGACGTCGCCGGGCAGGAAACTGTCCGGGTCACCGGCCCGCATCATGATGTAGCCGATGGTCCACGGCCCGATGCCGGGCAGCTCGGCGAGGCGGGCGGCGGTTTCCGCCGGATCCGCGCCGGGGTCCAGGCTGAGCCGCCCGGTGGCGGCCGCCGTGGCCAGCGCGCGCAGCGTGCGCTGGCGGCTGGTGGTCAGCCCGAGCCGGGACAGGTCGGCGTCAGCCAGCTCGGCTGGGGCGGGGAACAGCGCGGTCAGCCCGGGCGGGCTGCCGGGCGGGGCGGGCGGGCCATGCTGGGCGGCCAGCCGGCCCGCGAACGTGCGGGCCGCGGCCACCGAGACCTGCTGGCCGAGCACCGCGCGCACGGCCAGCTCGAACCCGTCGTAGCTGCCCGGTACGCGCAGCCCGGGCCGGGCCCGGAGCAGCGGGGCGAGCAGGCCGTCCGCGGCCAGCGCGGCGTCGATGGCCGCCGGGTCGGCGTCGGCATCCAGCAGCCGGCGGCAGCCGGCGACCAGCTGGCTGACCGGGCCGGGCGGGCTGACCGTGGCCCGGAGCAGCACGCACCCCTGACCGGGCTGCGGGACCAGCTCGATCACGGCGGCGCCGCCAGTGGTGGTGCGTACCGTCCTGGTGTAGCTGTCCGCGGTCACCTGCTCGACCCCGGGGATGGCCCGCAGGGCCAGGAAACCAAGCAGCCCGGCCGCGTCGAACGGCTCCCGGTAGGCCAGCCGCATGGACAGGCACGGGCCGGCGTCCAGCGTCATGCTCCGATTCAACCGCGCGCCACCGACAGAAACCGGAGGACCGGGTGAGGGGGTTGGGGTGGGTGGTGAACCGCGAGGCGCGCTGGGGTGGGCGGCGACGGCGGCCGGGTTGGGGCGGCTGGGTCAGCGCGGGCCGAACGAGCGGCGCCAGGCGCCGGGACCCGGCTGCAGCGGCGCGCCGATCAGCGCGGCCCGGTCCGGCCAGCCGGGCCCGCGCGGCGGCTGCGCCGGGTGGCGGGTACTGGCGTTCAGGAGGCTGCGGGTTTGCAGTGCGGACAGCACCGCGGTGAGGGCCGCTAGCTCTTCGGCGGTTGGCTCGCCCCGCACCACGCGCAGCGGACGCCCGGCTCGCTCGTCGGGCATAACCTTCCGCTCCCGATGCTGAACTGGCGGCGGACCCGCTCCCAGAACGCGTCCCGCAGCCACTCCCGCGCCTCCTGGTAGGGGCGCAGCGACAGGCCAAGCTCCTTCTCCGCCTCGACCAGCAGCTCCTTGTCGATCACCGGCGGCAGGATCGGGCCGGGCAGCAGGTCGCGGATGTTGTCCTCGCCGCGGGTGAGGATCCACTTCTGCGCCACGTGCTCGCCGGCCTCCTCGACCCGCTGCCGGTCCGGGCCGAGCCGGCTGGGCCACCGGGCCCGGCAGGTGCGCAGGCCGCTGCGGGCCGGGCCGGGGCATGTGCCGCTTGTCGAACAGCTGGGCCGGGGACGGCACCGCGGCGTGCGGCAGCGGCGGCACCGGCTCGGCCACCACCGGCTCGGGCACCGCGACCCGGGTGAAGTACGGCTCGAGGAACGCCCGGTCCAGCACTTCCACCGTGTCCGACTCCCAGACCAGCCGCTCGGCCTGGTTGGTGCCGAACGGCGGCTCGACGCCCCACAAGTGCACCCGGACGCCGTAGGCCTGCGCGGCCTCCACCGCGGGCACCATGTCCTCATCCCCGGCCACCAGCACGGCGTCGGTGACGGCCCGGTGCCGGGCCAGTGCCTCCATGTCCGCGCGGATCTGTGCGTCCACGCCCTTCTGCTGACCGCGCGCGTTCAGGTTGCCCAGCCGCAGCTTGACCCGGGCCATCTGCGCGATCACCCGCTGGTCGATGGTCGGCACCCGGTCCCGGGCCGCGTCGTACCAGTAGACGCGGAGCAGTTCGCCGCGGACCAGGCCGTCGGCGTGCCGGGTCAGCGCCTGGATCAGCTTGTCGGTGTCCACCCGGTACTCGCGCCGCGATCCGACGCTGAACAGCAGCTCACCGGCGGCGGCATAGATGTAGCCGACATCGATCATGATCGCGTAGCGCGCCAGAATAGGCAGCGGTACGTCCGTCGGGAGGGGAGCGACGATGTCGGTCATGGCACTCACGACTCTACTGCCGGACCCGCACCGGCCGGGGCGGAAGGGCGGCCCAAGTTCAGCATTATGTAGTCGACCGCTTACAGGGGGATATTGCCGTGCTTGCGCGGCAGCATCTGCTGGCGCTTGCCGCGCAGCGTGCGCAGCGCCCGGGTGACCTGGCCCCGGGTCTCGGCCGGGCGGATGACCGCGTCCACGTAGCCGCGTTCGGCCGCGATGTACGGATTGGCCAGCGCGTCCTCGTACTCGGTGACCCGCTGCGCGCGCAGCGCGTCCGGGTCGTCCGCGGCGGCCAGTTCCCGGCGGTACAGGATGTTCACCGCGCCCTGCGCGCCCATCACCGCGATCTGCGCGGTCGGCCAGGCCAGGTTGATGTCCCCGCCGAGGTGCTTGGAGCCCATCACGTCGTAGGCGCCGCCGTACGCCTTGCGGGTGATCACTGTGATCTTGGGCACAGTGGCCTCCGCATAGGCGTAGATCAGCTTGGCGCCGCGCCGGATGATGCCGCCCCACTCCTGGCCGGTGCCGGGCAGGAAGCCGGGCACGTCCACGAACGTGAGCACCGGGATGCTGAAACAGTCGCAGGTGCGGACGAACCGGGCCGCCTTCTCCGAGGCGTCGATGTCCAGCGTGCCCGCGAAGTGCATTGGCTGGTTGGCCACCACGCCGACGCTCATCCCGTCCACCCGGCCGAAGCCGACCACGATGTTCTGTGCGAACAGGGCGTGGATCTCCAGGAACTCGCCGTCGTCCAGCACCCGGGTGATCACGTCATGCATGTCGTAGGGCTGGTTGGGCGAGTCCGGGATCAGCGTGTCGAGTTCCTGGTCGGACGCGGTGATCTCCAGTGCCTCCGCCGGGTCGGCGGGCGGGGGCAGCGCCGGGGGGTCGTCCAGGTTGTTGGATGGCAGGTAGGACAGCAGGTCCCGGGCGAAGTCGAGGCAGTCGTCCTCGTCGGTGGCCTGGTAGTGCGCGACGCCCGACTTCGTGTTGTGCGCGTGCGCGCCGCCGAGCTCCTCGAAGCTGACCTCCTCGCCGGTCACCGTCTTGATCACGTCCGGGCCGGTAATGAACATGTGCGAGGTGCCCTCGACCATCAGGGTGAAGTCGGTGATCGCGGGCGAGTAGACCGCGCCGCCCGCACACGGGCCCATGATCAGTGAGATCTGCGGGACCACCCCGGAGGCGGCCACGTTCCGGTAGAAGATCTCGGCGAACAGGCCCAGCGCGACCACGCCCTCCTGGATCCGGGCGCCGCCGCCGTCGTTGATGCCGATCAGCGGGCAGCCGGTCTTCAGCGCGTGATCCATCAGCTTGACGATCTTCTCGCCGTACACCTCGCCCAGCGAGCCGCCGAACACCGTGAAGTCCTGGCTGAACACGCAGACCGGGCGGCCGTCCACGGTGCCGTAGCCGGTGACCACCCCGTCGCCGTAGGGCCGGTTGGCGTCGATGCCGAACGCGGTGGCCCGGTGCCGGGCCAGCTCGTCGAGTTCGGTGAACGAGCCGGGGTCGAGCAGCCGCTCGATGCGTTCCCGTGCGGTCATCTTGCCCTTGGCGTGCTGCCGTTCCACCGCCCGCTCGGACCCGGCGTGGACGGCCTCGTCCCGGCGCCGCTGCAGGTCGGCGATCTTGCCGGCGGTGGTGTGCGGCGCGTCTGGTGCCCCGGCCTGATCCGGCTCGGGACGGGGCTGAACGTCGCTGGTCATGCCGCCAGGGTAGCCCTGGCTGGATCATGGTTTGGGGTGCCCGGCGGTAGGCGTCACGGGTTCACAGGCCCGACACATAGGGCCACTAGGCTGGCCGGGTGAGCCAGCATGCCGCGCCCGCGCCCACTGCCGCCCCGACCCGGGACACCGACCGGCAGCAGCTGCCCGCGCCACTGCGCCGCGACGTGCGGCTGCTCGGCGGCCTGCTCGGCGAGGTGCTGCGCGAAGCGGGCGGCCAGGAGCTGCTTGACGACACCGAGCGGCTGCGGCACGCGGTGATCGACGCCCGGCGCGGGCAGCCCGGCGGCCCGGGTGCTGGGCCGGGTGCTGGGCTGAGCGCCGGCCCGGACGCGGACCCGGCCGGGGACCAGATCGCGGCGCTGGTGGCCAGCTGGCCGCTGGACCGGGCTGAGCTGGTGGCCCGGGCGTTCACCGTCTACTTCCACCTGTCCAACCTGGCCGAGGAACTGCACCGGGTGCGGGCGCTGCGCGAGCGGGACGCGGGGCGACGCCCCGGTGCGCGAGTCGCTGGCCGCCGCGGTCGGCGAGCTGCGCCGGGACCAGGGCCCGGCCCAGCTGGATGAGCTGCTCGGCCGGCTCCGGGTACACCCGGTGCTCACCGCGCACCCCACCGAGGCGCGGCGCCGGGCGGTGGCCACCGCGCTGCGCCGGATCGCCGACCTGCTCACCGACCTGGACGATCCGCGGCACGGCGCGTCCGAGCAGGCGGACATCCGGCGCCGGCTGCGCGAGGAGATCGACCTGCTGTGGCGCACCTCGCCGCTGCGGGCCCGGGCCATGACGCCTATCGACGAAGTGCGCACCGTGATGGCCGCGTTCGACGAGACGCTGTTCCAGGTGGCGCCGCGGGTGTACCGGGCACTGGACGAGGCGCGGCAGGACGGCACGCCGAGTCCGGCGTTCCTCCGGTTCGGCAGCTGGGTCGGCGCGGACCGGGACGGCAACCCGTTCGTCACCGCCCAGGTGACCAGGGAGACCGCGGTCATCCAGGCCGAGCACGTGCTGCGCGCGCTGGAGAACACGGCCACCCGGATCGGCCGCGCGCTCACCGTGCACGCCGACGCGGCGCCGCCCGGCGGGGCGTTCAGCCTGGCCCTGGAGTCGGCCGAGACCGCACATCCCGAGCTGCTGGCCGAGCTGGCCGCCCGGTCGCCGGGCGAGCCGTACCGGACGTTCCTGCTCTACCTGGCCCGGCGGCTGGCCGCGACCCGGCTGCGCGACGCCGACCTGGCCTACGGCAGCGCCGCGGACTTCCGCCACGACCTGCTGCTGGTCCAGGAGTCGCTGGCGGCGGCCGGTGCCACCCGGCTGGCGTTCGGTGAATTGCAGCAGCTGATCTGGCAGCTGGATACGTTCGGCTTTCACCTGGCCGGCCTGGAGATCCGGCAGCACAGCGCGGTGCATGCCCGCGCGCTGGCCGAAGTCCGGTCGGATGGTGCGGAGCCCGCGCCGTCCTCGCTGGCCGAGCAGACGGCCGAGGTGCTGGCCACGTTCCGCGCGGTGAGCTGGATCCAGGACCGGTTTGGCGTCGCGGCCTGCCACCGCTACGTGGTCAGCTTCACCCGGTCGGCGGATGACATCGCGGCCGTGTACGAGCTGGCCGCCCGGGCGGCCCGCAGCGGCCCGCCGCCGGTGCTGGACGTGGTGCCGCTGTTCGAGAGCGGCGCGGACCTGAGCAACGCGACCGCGGTGCTCAGCGAGATGGTCCGGCTGGCGCCGGTCCGGGAGCGGCTGGCGGCCACCGGTCGGCGGCTCGAGGTGATGCTCGGCTACTCCGACTCGGCCAAGGAACTCGGCCCGGTCAGCGCCACGCTGCGGCTGTT
The DNA here is from genome assembly GCA_963758575.1 of uncultured Actinomycetes bacterium. Taxonomy (GTDB): domain Bacteria; phylum Actinomycetota; class Actinomycetes; order Streptosporangiales; family Streptosporangiaceae; genus RYN-230. Next base: position 104,703 of record CAVWWE010000005.1, on the reverse strand, counting down.
CGACGTGCAGGGGCAACTGGCCCGCTGGGCCGCGGACAACGACATCCAGCTGACCCTGTTCCACGGCCGGGGTGGCGCGCTGGGCCGCGGCGGCGGGCCGGCCGGGCGGGCCGTGCTGGCCCAGGCGCCGGGCTCGGTGGACGGCCGGTTCAAGGTCACCGAGCAGGGTGAGGTGATCTTCGCCCGGTACGGCAACCCGGTCATCGCCCAGCGCCACCTGGAGCAGGTCACCTCGGCGGTGCTGCTCGCCTCGTCGCCGGTGGTGGGCGAGCGGAACGCGGCCGCGGCGGAGCGGTTCCGCGGCGCGGCCGACCGGATGGCGGCGGCCGCGCTGGCCACCTACCGGACGCTGGTCGAGACACCCGGGTTCGCCGAGTGGTTCGCCAAGATCAGCCCACTGGAGGAGATCAGCGGGCTGCGCATCGGGTCCCGGCCGGCCCGCCGGGGCATCGGCGTCGTTGGGCTGGACGACTTGCGCGCCATCCCGTGGGTGTTCGCCTGGGCGCAGACCCGGCTGAACCTGCCCGGCTGGTACGGCCTGGGCAGCGGGCTGGCCGCGGTGGTAGCTGGCCCGGATGACCTGGCCGGGGCGCGGCAGGCGTACCAGGGCTGGCCGCTGCTCGCGGTGCTGCTCGACGGGGCCGAGATGAGCCTGGCCAAGACCGACCGGCGGATCGCGGTCCGGCACCTGGCACTGGGCGGCCGGGACGATCTCGCCGGGCAGGTGCTGGCCGAGTACGACCTGACCCGGCGGCTGGTGCTGGAGGTGACCGGGCACGACCGGCTGCTGGCCGACCGCCGGGTGCTGTCCCGCGCGGTGGCGCTCCGCGACCCGTACGTGGACGCGCTGTCCTACCTGCAGCTCCGCGCGCTCAACGAGTTGCGGGCGCTGCCTGCCGAGGATGACGGCGAAGACGCAGCGCGCCGCGACCAGCTGCACCGCCTGCTGCTGCTCGCCGTCAGCGGCGTCGCGGCCGGCCTGCAGAACACTGGCTGATTAGCGGTTCCCGGTCAGGACGCCGAGGCGGCGGCTAGCTCGGCGCGGCGGCGGGCGTGCGCGGGGGCGCAGGGGTACTCGGCGTCGGTGCCCTCGCCGGCCAGCAGCTTGCCGATGGCCGTCCGGCACGTCTCGTCGGCCGGGTTGTAGACCACCATCCGGGTGCCGGGCACGGATAGCACGCCGAAGCTGGTCGAGGTCATGGCCAGCCGGTCGAACGCCGGGTGCCGGAAGACTTTGATGTAAGTGACCGGGCTGGCCACGTCGTGCTCGGCCCACAGCTTGGCGAAGTGCGGGCTGACCGCCTCCAGCCGCTCGATGAACCCGGTCCAGTTGGGCTCGCCGACGTGCCGGCCGTAGTTGCCGCGGAACTGGGCGACCAGCCGGCCCAGCTGCTCGTGCCGGCTGACGTATGGGTGGCAGCAGTCGGGCTGGGTGAAGTTCTGCCAGATGATGTTGCGTTCGCCGGGGGCGGCGCCGGTCACCCCGGGCCAGAGCGCGGCGTACGCCTCATTCCAGCCGAGCAGGTCGTAGCGCTCGTTCAGCACGCACGCGGGCATCGGCACCAGGCCGTCCATGATGGCCTGGACCTCCGGCGGGACCTGCGGGCACGGCTGGACGGCGGGGTCGGCCGGCAGGTCTGCCACGTCGGCCAGCCGGAACAGGTGCTCCAACTCGGCTTGGTCCAGCTTGAGCGTCTGGGCTACCGCGCTGAGCACCTGGGCGCTGGCGTTGATCGGGCGGCCCTGCTCCAGCCAGGTGTACCAGGTGACGCCGACCCCAGCCAGCTGGGCTACTTCCTCCCGGCGCAGCCCGGGGGTACGGCGGCGGAACCCGGGCGGCAGCCCGGCCTGCTCCGGGCTGATCCGCTCGCGGCGGCTACGCAGGAAAGCGGCCAGCTCGGCCCGCCGGGTGCCCGCTTCGGCGATCGTCACGCTGCTCATGCTCCTATCGTGCCGGTGGCTCGGCGGCTTTGCCAGGTGGTGCTGGTACCAGGATAGCTGGGCTCTTGGTACCTGGATAACGGACGCGGCAGGCTGGGTGGCATGACAGACACTGCAACCGTGACCCGGTCCGAAGCCCGGGTGATCCGGCGGGCCGACCGCCGGGCGGGCCGCCGGGCCGCGGCCCCGGGCGCGCTGCTGGCCATCGTCCTCACCGGGCAGTTCATGGCCGTGCTGGACGCCTCCGTGGTCAACGTCGCCGCCCCGTCCATCCATACCGACCTGCACGCCACCGGCGCCGGCCTGCAGCTGGTCATCGCCGGCTATGTGATCACCTATGCGGTGGGCCTGGTCACCGGGGCCCGGCTGGGTGACATCCTCGGCCACCGCCGGATGTTCCTGGCCGGCCTGGCCCTGTTCACCCTGGCCTCGCTGGGCTGCGGGCTGGCCCCGTCCACCGGCCTGCTGGTCGGGCTGCGGTTCGTCCAGGGCGCGGGCGCCGCGGCGATGATCCCGCAGGTGCTCAGCCTGATCCAGCGCAGCTACACCGGCACCGCCCGGGCCCGCGCCATGCGGCTGTACGCGGCGGTGATCGCTGGCGGCGCGGTGGCCGGGCAGATCCTCGGCGGCCTGCTGGTCACCGCCGACGTGTTCGGCAGCACCTGGCGCTCGGTGTTCCTGATCAACGTGCCGATCGGCATCGCGCTGCTCGTCCTGGGCGCGCACTGGCTGCCGCACGGTGCCGCCGACCGCGACCGCGGCCTGGACCCGGCCGGGCTGGCCCTGCTCACCCCGGCCGTGCTGGCCCTGGTGCTGCCGCTGGTGCTCGGCCAGCCGGAACACTGGCCGGTCTGGGGCTGGGCCTGCCTGGCCGGCAGCGCGGTGCTGTTCGCCCTGTTCACCCTCGTCGAGCGGCGGGTGGCCGCGCGTGGCGGGGCGCCGCTGATCCCGGGCCGGGTGCTCCGGCTGCCCGGCGTCGGGCTGGGCATCGCGGGCCTGTTCGTCACGATGGCGGTGTTCGGCGGGTTCTTCTTCGTGCTGGCGCTGCACCTGCAGGGCGGGCTGGGGGACAGCCCGCTGCGGGCTGGCCTGACCTTCGCCCCGGCCGCGGCGGCCTTCGCCGTGGTCAGCCTCAACTGGCAGCGGCTGCCCGCGCGGTGGTTCGGCGGCCTGGTCATCGCCGGCTTTGCCGGGTACGCGGTCGGCCTGGCGCTGCTGGGCGCGCTGCTGCACACCGGCAGCCACGGCGGGATGGCGCTGTACTGGGTGCTGGCGCTGACCGGCGCCGGGATGGCGGCCGCGTTCGGCCCGCTGATGACCGCGGTACTACTCCGGGTGCCGGTGGCCGAGGCGGCCGACGCCACCGGGGTCATCGTGACCGTCAACCAGTTGGCCCTGGTGATCGGGGTAGCCACGTTCGGCACGCTGTACCTGAACCTGGCCGGGACGCTGCCCGTAGGCGGCACGCACGCCGCGTTCCGGCTGCTGTCCGCGCACGCGGTGACGGTGACCTGCATCGCCCTGGTCGCGGCGGCGGTGGCCGGCGCCGTACTGGCCGCGATCCGCGCCGTCACCACCCGCCAGGCGGCTCAGTAGCCCAGTCGCGAAGATGATCAAACGCTTGGTGCCGCTCCAGCAGCACCAAGCGTTTGATCATCCCGGGCGCCTGTGGAACTGGGACTATTGGGGGTGTGAATGCGGAGACTGGGGTGGACCGGCGGGCGCTGGACGTGGCGGAACTGCACGGACGGCTGGTAACGGCCGGCGGTTTGTGGCGGGAAGTCACGGTGGTACCGCAGACCGGCTCCACCAACGCCGATTTGCTGGCGGAAGCCCGGGCTGGGGCGGCAGAGGGCCTGGTCCTGGTGGCGGAAGAGCAGACGGCCGGGCGGGGCCGGCTGGGCCGGTCCTGGTCGGCGCCGCCTGGCGCCGGGCTCATCTTCTCCGTGCTGCTCCGCCCAGCGGGCGTACCGCCCACCCGGCTCGGCTGGCTGCCGCTGCTCACCGGCGTCGCGGTGGCGACCGCGGTACGCGAAACAACCTCCGCGCCGGCCAGCCTGAAATGGCCCAACGACGTGCTGGTCGGGGAGCGCAAGCTGGCCGGCATCCTGGCCGAGGCCCACGGCGGCGCCGTCGTGGTCGGCGTCGGGCTGAATGTCACGCTGGGCCAGCCTGAGCTGCCGGTGCCGACGGCCACCTCGCTGCTGATCGAGGACGCGGCCAGCACCGACCGGGCTGGGCTGCTGGCCGCGATCCTGACCGGGCTGGCCCGCCGGTACCAGGCCTGGCGCACTGACCCGGACGGAGCGGAGCTGCGCGCGGACTACCTGCGCTGGTCCGCGACGGTTGGCCGGGAGGTCCGCGTCGAACTGCCCGGCGGTACGCGGCTCTCCGGCACCGCCGAGGACGTGGACGAGGTGGGCCGGCTAGTGGTCCGGACCCCGGACAACCTGGTCCGGGTCGGCGCCGGGGATGTCGTGCACGTCCGCTGATGTCCGCACCCGTGTCGGGGTGCTCAGGTTGCCCGGTTCCGTGCCACCATGTGCGCTATGCGCAAGGAGGATCTGCTCTCCGAAGGGGAGCGGAGCGTGCTGCTGCTGCACCCGCACTGGAAGACCATCCTGCGGCCGATCCTGCTGCTCATCCTGGTGCTGGCCGGGTACGGCGCGCTGGTCTACTTCCGCGGCAACGTGCCGCCGCCCGCCTTCCTCGGCACCGGCGTCCTCGCGGTCATCTTCGTACTGATCGGGGTGGCCATCCCGGTGCTGCGCTGGCAGACCACCAGCTACGAACTGACCACCCGGCGGCTGCGGCTGCGCCGTGGCGTCCTGTCCCGGACCGGCCGCGACTTCCCGCTGGTCCGGATCAGCGACGTCTCATTCACGCACGGGCTGATCGATCGGCTGCTCGGCGCGGGCACGCTCATCGTGGAGTCCGCGGGCGAGCACGGCCAGCTCGTGCTGACCGAGATCCCGCACGTGGAGATGGTCCAGGCCACCCTGTTCCAGCTGGTCGAGGACGAGCAGCAGCGGCTGGCCCGGGACGAACCGTAGGCCGCTGGACGGTCCGCGCCCGGCGGGGGGTTAGCCTTCGCTCATGGATGGGGTACAGGGACGCCGCCACGTGATCGGCCACGGACGGGTGGCCGAAATCATCCTGGACAGACCTTCCGTATTGAACGCTCTCAACACGGTAATGCTGGTCCGGCTGGCCCAGGTGTGCGCGGAACTCAAGCCTGACGGCGACGTGCGCGCCGTGGTGCTGTCGGCCAGCGGGGACCGGGCGTTCTGCGTCGGGGCCGACCTCAAGGAACGCAACGCGATGAACGACGCACAGTTGCTGGCCCAGCGGGAGGTGTTCCGGACCGCATTCGGCGAGCTGCTCGGGCTGCCCCAGCCGGTGGTCGCCGCGGTACACGGGTTCGCCCTGGGTGGCGGCTGTGAGCTGGCGCTGAGCTGCGACATCATCGTGGCCGACGAGACCGCGGAGTTCGGCCTGCCGGAGACGACGGTGGGCCTGGTGCCAGGCTGCGGCGGCACCCAGCTGTCGGTGCGGCGGCTGGGCGCGGGCCGGGCCGCCGAGCTGGTGCTGACCGGGCGCCGGGTCAAGGCGGCCGAGGCGGAGCGGATCGGCCTGGCCGACCGGCTGGTGCCGGCCGGGGCGGCGGAGAGCACCGCGCTGGAGATCGCGGGCACGATCGCGGCCAACTCGCCGGTCGCGGTGCGCGCGGCCAAGCGGGCGCTGCGGAACGGCTGGGCGGCCGGGCTCCCCGCGGCGCTGGACATCGAGGACGCGGCCTGGCGGACCGCGGCGCTGTCCGCGGACCGGCGCGAGGGCATCGCGGCGTTCAACGAGAAGCGGACGCCGAATTGGCCGGGGGAGTGAGGGGCCGATGAGTGACCTGCCCGCGCGGATCTCGCTGCGCGAAGTCGGCCCACGGGACGGGCTGCAGAACGAGGACCCGGTGCCGACCGCGGCCAAGGTCGAGCTGATCAACACGCTGGCCCGGACCGGGGTTTCCCGGATCGAGGCGGTGTCCTACGTCAAGCCCGAGGCGATCCCGCAGATGGCCGACGCCGACCAGGTGTGGGATGGGATCACCCGGGCGCCCGCGGTGCGCTACTCGGCGCTGGCGCCCAACCTGCGCGGCGCCCGGCGCGCCCTGGACGCCGGGTTCACCGAGGTGGAAGTGGTGGTGTCGGCCTCGGACACGCACAACCGGCGGAACGTGAACCGGGGCACGGCCGAGTCACTGGACGACATCGCGGTGATCATCGACGAGGCGCACGGCCGCGGCGCGGCCTGCCAGGTGGTGGTGGCGACCGCGTGGGGCTGCCCGTACGAGGGCGACGTGCCGGCCGACCGGGTGCTGAGCGTGGCGGGCCGGGCGGTGGCCGACGGCGCGGACTCGATCTCGTTCGGCGACACCACCGGGATGGCCACCCCGCGCCGGGTGACCGGGCTGGTCGGCGGGTTCCGCTCCCGGCACCCGGACGTGCCGCTGAACCTGCACTTCCACAACACCCGGGGCACCGGGCTGGCTAACGTGCTGGCCGCGCTGGAGCTTGGCGTGGACGACTTCGACGCGTCCGTGGGTGGGCTGGGCGGCTGCCCGTACGCGCCCGGCGCGTCCGGGAACATTGCCACCGAGGAACTGGTGTACATGGTGGAGGACATGGGCGTGGCCACCGGAGTGGACCTGGCCGCGATGATCGGCGCGGCCGAGGAGGCGGAACGCATCGTCGGGCGGCAGCTGCCGTCCCAGGTGCTGCGGGCCGGGCCGCGCACCCGGACGGTGGCCCAGTGACCGCCCAGGACCAGGCGGCGCAGAATCAGGCCGCGCAGAATCAGGCCGCGCAGAATCAAACCACACCGGCGCCCTCCGCGCAGCCAGCGCAGACCGCGCACCCTGAACTCGGCGAGCTCCGCGCCTCCGTCGAGCGCGGCGGGGCGGCCAAGTATCACGCGGCGGCCGCGAAGGCGGGCAAGCTGTTTGCCCGGGACCGGATCGCCGCCCTGCTCGACCCGGGCTCATTCACCGAGGACGGGCGTTACGCCAACGTGGCCGCTGAGGGGCTGCCGGCGGATGGCGTGGTCACCGGCACCGGCCTGATCGACGGCCGGCCGGTGGCGGTGATGGCCAACGACTCCACGGTCAAGGCGGGCTCGTGGGGCGCGCGCACCGTAGAGAAGATCATCCGGATCATCGAGAAGGCGTACTCGGCCGGGCTGCCGATGATCTACCTGGTGGACTCGGCGGGCGCGCGGATCACCGACCAGGTGGACATGTTCCCCGGCCGCCGCGGCGCCGGGAAGATCTTCCACACCCAGGTCCGCGCGTCCGGGTCGATCCCGCAGGTGTGCGCGCTGTTCGGGCCGTCCGCCGCGGGCGGGGCGTACATCCCGGCGTTCTGCGACTTCGTCGCCATGGTCGAGGGCAACGCGTCCATGTACCTGGGCAGCCCGCGGATGGTCGAGATGGTGGTCCGGGAGCAGACCACGCTGGAGGAGATGGGCGGCGCCCGGATGCACTGCACGGTGTCCGGCTGCGGCCACTACCTGGCCAAGGACGAGCCGGACGCGCTGGGCGCGGTCCGCCGCTACCTGTCCTTCCTGCCCGGGAACTGGCAGCAGCCGCCGCCCGCAGCCACGGCCGCGTTGCCGGACGAGGGCATCGACCTGGCCGCGCTGGTCCCGGCCAGCGAGCGGCAGGCCTTCGACATGCGCCGCTACCTGCGCGGGCTGGTGGACGCCGGGTCGTTCTTCGAGATCCACGCGCTGTGGGCGCGCGAGCTGACCATCGGCTTCGCCCGGCTGGACGGCCAGGTCATCGGCGTGGTGGCGAACAACCCGATGTTCAAGGGCGGGGTGCTGTTCGTCAACTCGGCGGACAAGGCGACCCGGTTCATCCAGCTCTGCGACAGCTTCAGTGTGCCGCTGCTGTTCCTGGCCGACGTGCCCGGCTTCATGGTCGGTACCGCGGTGGAGAAGCAGGGCATCATCCGGCACGGGGCCAAGATGATCAGCGCGGTGGCCGAGGCCACCGTGCCGAAGATCTGTGTGGTGGTGCGCAAGGCCTACGGGGCCGGGCTGTACGCGATGGCCGGCCCGGGCTTCGAGCCGGACGCGACGCTGGCCCTGCCCACCGCGAAGATCGCGGTGATGGGGGCCGAGGCGGCGGTCAACGCGGTCTACTACAACAAGCTGGCCGCGCTGGACGACCCGGCCGAGCGGGAGCAGGAGACAGCCCGGCTCCGCGCCGAGTACGACGCGGACATCGACGTGCTCCGGCTGGCCAGCGAACTGGTGGTAGACGACGTGGTGCAGCCCGCCGAGCTGCGCGGCGAGCTGATCCGCCGGTTCGCGGCGGCGGCGGGCAAGGACCGCTCGTTCGCCCGCCGCCGCCACGGCGTCACCCCGGTCTGACCGTCATACCGGCTGGAAAGCCAGGAAGTTGATGCCCCAGGCCATCGGGTCGGTCAGATCGTCCTTGATCTGGATCGCCTGATGGGTGTTCGCGGTGCCGGACACCCGGACATACAGCTGCAGCTTGTCGTCCGGATCGAGCATCAGCACTGGTCCTTCGAGTGCACCCGGCTGCTGCCCGAGGCTCACCAGTTCCCTCCGGGACTGCCATGGCGACCAGTCGTCGCCGCCTTGGGTCAGCTGAGTGCTCTGCCACAGGCCGTTGCCGGCCGACGGCGGTCCCGGCTGCTCGGTGGCGAACAGAACCAGTGTGGCGCGGGCGCTTACGGCCACCGCGACCTCGGTGAAGCCACGGTCCGCGCCGCCCAGGGACACCCAGTCGGTCCAGCCGCCAGGCCGTCGAGTTGCATCATGAGTAAGCCCCCCTAGCTTCGGCGAGCGGCGTTGGCCGGTCCGCCCTGCCCCCTAGGACGGACCGTGCTCCGCTCAGCACGTTTGGTAAATGGAACGTAAACCGATATTCGGGTAATGGTCAAGGAACGGTCTGCCTGACCTGCGGCCCGGCTAGGCAACTGGCCAGGATCTGGGGTAGCACTCGCTGTCGCGGCTACCATCTGTGCATGACCTGTGTCCTGCTCGCCGAAGACGACTCTTCTATCTCTGAGCCACTGGCCCGGGCGCTGCGCCGCGAGGGTTACGACGTCAACGTCTCGGCAGATGGGCCGGGGACGCTGGAGGCCGCGCAGGCTGGCGGCATCGACCTGATCGTGCTGGATATCGGGCTGCCGCGGCTGGACGGGCTGGAGGTGTGCCGGCGGCTGCGGTCCGACGGGCAGACCGTGCCGGTGCTGATCCTCACCGCGCGCGCGGATGAGGTGGACACGGTGATCGGCCTGGACGCCGGCGCCGACGATTATGTGACCAAGCCGTTCCGGCTGGCCGAACTGCTGGCCCGGGTCCGGGCGCTGCTCCGCCGGGGCACCCCGGAGACGAGCGTGGTGCAGGGCGTGCGGGTCGACGCGGACGCCCGGCGGGCCTGGATCGGTGACACGGAACTCGAGCTCACCACAAAAGAGTTTGACCTGCTGAGCGTGCTGGTGAGTGACGCGGGGAAGGTGGTCACCCGTGAGCAGATCATGCGCGAGGTGTGGGACAGCAAGTGGTGGGGATCCACCAAGACGCTGGACATGCACATCTCGTGGCTGCGCCGCAAGCTGGGCGACGACGCGCACAACCCGCGGTACATCACCACGGTGCGCGGTGTGGGCTTCCGCTTCGAGCGGGGTGACTGACCGCTTCCTGGTTCCGGCCAGGACCACCCAGGTCATCCCGGGACACTGAGCCATGCGCCGCCGCCTGCTGGTCTCCACCCTGGCGGTGGCGGTCACGGCTGTCCTGCTGCTGGGCATCCCGCTCGCGTTCGTGCTCAGCCGGCTGCAGATCAGCGCGGCCCAGTCGCAGGTGAAGCGGGACGCCACCACGGTGGCCAAGACGCTGCAGGACCGGGTCAACGCGGGCCTGCCGGCCGACGTGGCCGAGGCCGCGGCGGCGGCCAGGTCACTGCCTGACCGCTACATCAGCATCCGGCAGGACGGGCTGCGCGAGTTCAGCATCGGCGATCCGCCGGAGACGGGATCGATCGTCAAGGTGGCGAGTACCCGGAACTTCCGGGTCCTAGTGGCCGCCGACGAGTCGGTCGAGTACGGGCGGCTGACCGGGGCGCTGATCCTGATCGGCGGGCTCGCGCTGGCCGCGGTCGCGGTCGCGGTGGCGCTGGCCATGCTGCAGGCCCGGCGGCTGACCCGGCCGCTGGAAGAACTGGCCAGCGCGGCCGACCGGCTCGGCCTGGGTGACGCGCGCCCGCTGGGCCGCCGGTACGGCGTGCCCGAGCTGGACCGGCTGGCCGAGGGGCTGGACGGCTCGGCCCGGCGGATCACCGACCTGCTGTCCGCCGAGCGGGACTTCGCCGCGGACGCCTCGCATCAGCTGCGCACCCCGCTGACCGCGCTGTCCATGCGGCTGGAAGAGATGATCGCCGCCGCCGGGGACTCCGAGGTGGTCCGCGAGGAGGGCGCGGCCGCGCTGGCCCAGACCGAGCGGCTGGCCGACGTGGTCAGCCAGCTGCTCGGCCGGACCCGGCGGGCCGCCCGCGGGGTGCCGTCCCTGATCCCCATCGACGACGTGATCGCGCAGCAGGTGATCGAGTGGGATCCGGCGTTCCGCCGGGCCAACCGGAAGCTGGAGATAGCCGGGGAGAAGGGGCTGTCCGCCTACATCACCCCGGGCGCGCTGGGCCAGGTCATCGCGACCCTGCTGGACAACGCGCTGGTGCACGGGGCGGGCACGGTCACGATCCGCTCCTCGCGCACCCCCAAGTCGGTGGTGGCGGAAGTACGCGACGAGGGCAAGGGCGTGCCGCACGAGCTGGTGCCGCGCATCTTCGAGCGCAACGTCAGCGGCACACCCGGCGGCACCGGCCTGGGCCTGGCCCTGGCCCGCGACGTGGCCACCGCGGACGGCGCCAACGTGGTGCTGGTCCGGCCGCGGCCGGCCGTGTTCGCCGTGTTCCTGCCCCGCGGCCTGCGCGGCCCCGAGGAACCGCCGGTGGTCAGCGGCCCGGCCTAGCCGCCGGGCGGCAGGTGCGGTCAGTCCAGGCCGAGTCCGTGCCGGCCGGTCTCATTGAGGTCCCGCAGCTGGAACCGGTTTGGCCAGCTGCGCTCGTAGTGCTCGGCGGGGAAGTCGCTCGGGCTGGAGCCGGTGCGGAAGGCCGCCCGGACGCTGGCTGCGTACTGCTCGTTGCGGGGGCACCAGGCCCACCGCGGCGCCGGGCTGACCCCCCGGCTGGCCGTGGTGAGCGCCGCGGGCCCGGTGGACCGCGGCACCGGCCGGCTGGTCCAGCTACCTGACGAGCCGTTCCTGCTCGGCGCACTCGATCCGGCCGCGGTCCTGGCCGGACACGTTGACGGGCCGGTAGTCGTGGACAACGACGTGAACTGGGCGGCACTGGCCGAACGCGACAGCACGAGCACCCCGGGGCTGGATGATTTCGGCTACGTTTTCCTGGGCCAGGGACTCGGCTCCGCGATCATCAGTGCTGGGCGTGTCATCCGCGGCCAGGCCGGCCTGGCCGGCGAGGTCGCCCACCTCATGACGGCCGGCCCGGATGGCCAGGCGATGCGGCTGATTGAGGTGTTCGGCGCACTGGGGCTGCGGCAGGAAGGTTCCACGGCGATCGATGCGGACCGCCTGCTCAGCGCGGCCACCGGCGCGGAACCGCGGGCGGCGGCCACCCGCCAGGCGGTGGGCCAGGCCGTCGGCGGAGTGCTGGCCGCGGTGGTGGCCCTGGCCGACCCGGCACGCATCATCATCGGCGGCTCATGGGGCAGCCATCCCGTTATCCTCACGGCCATCGCAGCGGCTGCCGCGCGCCTGCCCCGGACCGTTCCGGTGCAAGCCGCCCAGGTGACGGCTGAGCCAGCGCTGGCCGGGGCACGAAGCGACGCGCTCAGCCGCCTGCGCACAGGCATCGTGGCCGCCGGCCAGCGCAGGCGGCCTGCCCAGGATTCCTGAGCCGGCCGGTACTGGCGTTAAGAAGAAGTGGTCAGCGCGGCCTGGTGACCACGGTCAGCTATGGCATGCCAGGCCAGGTAGATAATGGCGGTGATGAGGAAGCCGGCCTCGAAGGTGAGGTCGCCAACCGACGGGACGTGCTTCGGGACTACGCCGACGTACTCGGTCTGGTTGGAGAACAGCACGATCGACACGACCACGCCGATCAGCATGGACACCGGGCCGGCCCAGTTCGTGTAGCTCTTGTCGAACAGCAGCTTCTCCATCTGCCGGTAGTCCTGACGCCGGCGGAGGAACTGGTCGCAGAACATGACGGCCAGCCACGGTGCGATCCAGTACGCGATGACCAGCAGGAAGTTCTCGTACTTGGTGCCCGCGTCGTGCAGCCCGGTCAGCGCGACGATGAAGCCGATCACGCCGAACACCAGGGCCACGATGGCCCGGCGCAGCGCCAGCGGCAGCCGGATGCCGAGCGCGGTGAAGGACAGCGCGCCGGAGTAGATGTTCAGCACGTTCGCGGCGACCGCGCCGATCGCGATGGCCAGCAGGGTCAGGTCGGCCAGCGCGGTCGGCAGGTGCCCGGTGAACGCGCCGGTCGGGTTGCTGTTGATCGCACCGATGCCGGTCACCGTGGCCGACGCGGCCCCGGCCGCCTCGAGCAGCACGCAGGACACGAACACGCCCAGGCCGGACCACCAGGCGATGGCCGCCTTGCTGGTGTCCGGCTTGAAGTAGCGGGTGTAGTCCGACGCATACGGGTTCCAGCCGACCGCATAGCCGAACGCCGCGCCCAGGGTGAGCAGGAACCCGCCGATCCCGCCGCCGTGCGACGGGGCGCCCGGGCTGGACTTGCTGAAGATCCAGACCGTGGCGACCAGGAAGATGACGGCCAGCAGGGGGAACGCGTACCGCTCGAACGCGTGCACCAGGTTGTGCCCGAAGAACGCGATCACGATCTGCGCGGCCACGATGATGACCAGGCACAGCCACTTGGGCAGATGGGTCAGCGTGTTCAGCGCGAACGTGCCGCTCACGCTGTTCACCGCGAACCAGCCGACGCCCGCGGTGATCGAGTTCAGCCCGGCGGGCAGGGCGTTGCCCCAGTAGCCGAAGCCGAGCCGGGAGATCACCATCTGCGGCACGCCGTGCGACGGGCCTTCCGCGCCGAGCAGGCCCTGGGTGACCGAGCCGAGCCCGGTGCCGATCACGATGGCCAGGAACGCCTGCCAGAAGTTCAGCCCGAAGAACGCCACCCCGATCACGCCGACGAACACGGTGGCGAACTCGAAGTTCGGCGAGGTCCAGGTCCAGAACAGCTGCAGTGGCTTGCCGTGCCGCTCGTTCAGCGGGATGAACTCGGCGCCGCCGGGCTCGACCGCCGCGACCTTGGTGCCGTACTCACCCTCGCGGATTTCAACCCCAGGCGGCGGTTCGGCCTCGAGGAGTGGGCTCTGCTGTTGCTCAGGTGCCGCCATCTGCGTGCTCCTTACGGCCTTGTGCGTGTCGGTCTCCCCAATGACCGGGCCGACATCCCAGGTGGACGCGCTGATGATAAATCGGGTGATGATCGCTAGTTGTTTCCAGTGCGTTAAATATCCCGTGGCCATGCCCTGCTGACAAGGACCGTTTTCCGACCGTGACCAGCGTCCTGGTGACGAGTGGCCGCGCGCGTGCGGGCCGGGCCGCTGCCTCGTAGGCTACGGCGGGTGAGCGATGACCAGGACCCGAGGTCTCCCTACCCTGTCGTGGGCATGGTCGGCGCCGGGCAGCTGGCCCGGATGACGTACCAGGCGTCCATCCCGCTCGGGGTGCGGCTGCGGGTGCTGGCCGACACGCCCGCCGACAGTGCCGCCCAGGTCTGCCCGGATGTCCGGGTCGGCGACTATCACAACCTGGACGACCTGCTCGCCTTCGCGGCCGGCTGCGACGTCGTCACGTTCGACCACGAGCATGTGCCGGGGGAGCATCTGGCCGCGCTATCGGCGGCCGGGGTGCGGTTGGCCCCGGGCCCGGCCGCGCTCCGGTACACGCAGGACAAGCTGGCCATGCGCGAGGAGCTGACCCAGCTCGGCGTGCCCTGCCCCCGGTTCGCCGCGGTGGCCTCGCTGGCCGAGGTGACCCGGTTCGCCGATGAGGGGCCGGGCTGGCCGGTGGTGCTCAAGGCGGTCAGCGGCGGCTATGACGGGCGCGGGGTGTGGGTGTGCGACGACGCTTTCGCCGCCGGGGAGGTGCTGGCGCACGGCATCGCGCTGCTGGCCGAGGAGTACGTGCCGTTCCGCGCCGAACTGGCCGCGCTGGTGGCGCGTTCGCCACACCGGCAGGGCGCGGCCTACCCGGTGGTGGAGACCGTGCAGCGGGACGGGGTCTGTCACGAGGTCCTGGCGCCTGCCCCCGGGCTGCGGGTGACCGTGGCCGAGGAAGCACAGCGGCTCGCGCTGTCGGTCGCGGACGCGCTCGGGGTGACCGGGCTGCTGGCGGTGGAGCTGTTCGACACCGGCCCGGGGCTGCTGGTGAACGAGCTGGCCATGCGGCCGCACAACAGCGGGCACTGGACCATCGAGGGTGCTCGCACCTCCCAGTTCGAGCAGCACCTGCGGGCGGTGCTCGACCTGCCGCTGGGGGCACCGCAGCCGGCCGCTGGGCAGACCGTGATGGTCAACGTGTTCGGCGACCAGGACCCCGATCTGTACGACAAGTACATCCACGTGATGGCGGCCGATCCCGGGGTGAAGGTGCACATCTACGGCAAGGCGGTCCGGCCCGGCCGGAAGATCGGGCACGTCACGGTGACCGGCAGCGGGGACGGCGAGGAGAACGTGCTGGCGCTGCGCGACCGGGCGCTGCGCGCGGCCAGCTATCTCGCCACCGGTAAGGAGCGTGCGGAGTGAGCCCGGTGGCGGGGGACGGCGGGCCGCTGGTTGGGGTCGTGATGGGCAGCGACTCGGACTGGCCGGTGATGGAGGCGGCCGGGGTGGCCCTGGCCGAGTTCGGCGTGCCCTATGAGGCAGACGTGGTGTCCGCGCACCGGATGCCGCACGAGATGATCCAGTACGGATCGGCCGCGGCCGGCCGTGGGTTGCGGGTGATCATCGCGGGGGCGGGCGGGGCGGCGCACCTGCCCGGCATGCTGGCCGCGGTGACTCCGCTGCCGGTCATCGGCGTCCCGGTGCCGCTGCGGCACCTGGACGGGCTCGATTCGCTGCTGTCCATCGTGCAGATGCCGGCCGGGGTCCCGGTGGCCACCGTGGCGGTCGGCGCGGCGCGGAACGCGGGCCTGCTGGCGGTGCGCATCCTGGGCGCCGGTGACCCGGCGTTGCGCGACCGGATGGCGGTGTTCCAGCAGGGGCTCCGGGACATGGCCCAGGCCAAGGGGGCGGCGCTGCGGGACCGCCTTGGCGGGTCCGGCTGACCGCCGGGGCCTACTATCGGGTAATGAGCTCTGACTTCCCTGCCTTCGCCCTGACCGAGGAACACGAGGCGCTCCGCGAGGCAGTGCGTGAGCTGGCCGATGACAAGATCGCGCCGCGGGCGGCCGAGGTGGATGAGTCCGGGGAGTTCCCCTGGGACGTGTTCGAGGCGCTGGCCAAAGCGGACTTCGCCGCGGTGCACATCCCCGAGGCCTATGGTGGCGCGGGCGCGGACGCCATCGCCACCGCCATCGTGATCGAGGAAGTGGCCCGGGCCTGCGCGTCGTCGTCGCTGATCCCGGCGGTCAACAAGCTGGGCACGGTCCCGCTGCTGCTGGCCGCCTCGGAGGAGCTCAAGCAGCGGTTCCTGCCCCCGGTGGCCCGCGGCGAGGCGATGTTCTCCTACGCGCTGTCCGAGCCGGAAGCCGGTTCCGACGCCGCGGCGATGAGCACCCGTGCCGTGCGTAACGGGGACAGTTACGTGCTGAACGGCGTGAAGCGGTGGATCACCAATGCCGGGGTGTCGCAGTTCTACACGGTGATGGCCGTGACCGATCCTTCCGCCGGGGCTAACGGGATCTCCGCGTTCGTGGTGGACAAGGACGACCCGGGGTTCTCCTTTGGCGCTCCGGAGCACAAGCTCGGGATCAAGGGATCACCGACCCGGGAGCTGTACTTCGACGACTGCGCCATCCCGGCCGACCGGATCATCGGCGCGGAGGGCACCGGGTTCAAGACGGCGCTGGCCACGCTGGACCACACCCGGGTCACCATCGCCGCGCAGGCGATCGGCATTGCCCAGGGCGCGCTGGATTACGCGACCGGGTACGTCAAGGAGCGCCGTCAGTTCGGCAAGGCCATCGCGGAGTTCCAGGGCGTCCAGTTCATGCTGGCCGACATGGCGATGAAGCTCGAGGCGGCCCGGCAGCTCACCTACGCGGCGGCGGCCAAGTCCGAGCGGGCCATGGCGGGGGAGCGGAGCGCGGACCTGACGTTCTTCTCCTCAGCCTGCAAGTGCCTCGCGTCGGATGTAGCCATGGCGGTGACCACCGACGCGGTCCAGTTGCTCGGCGGCTATGGGTACGTCAAGGACTACCCGGTAGAGCGGATGATGCGCGACGCCAAGATCACCCAGATCTACGAGGGCACCAACCAGATCCAGCGCGTCGTGATGGCCCGGCAGCTGCTGAAGTAGCCGGTTTGACCTGCGGCAACGCTGGCTGGGTCCGGGCTGTCGGAGGTCAGGGGGAAGCTGAAGCTGTGCCAGACAACGCTGTTTCTGAGATTGCGGATGCGTACTTCGAGGCATGGCAGGCCGGTGACTTCGCGCGGCTGCGGTCAATCCTGGCCGACCACGCGACCTTCGACGGGCCGCTCGGCCAGGCCCGCAGCGCCGACGAATGCATCGCCGGGCTGCAGCGCATGTCGCAGATCATGACCGGTATCGAGATCCGCAAGACATTCGTTGACGGGCCGGACGTGCTGACCTGGTTCGACCTGCACACCGCCCAGGCCGGCCCGCTGCCGACGGTGAACTGGCGGCATGTGGAAAACGGCAAGATCACCTGGATCCGCGTCACGTTCGATCCCCGCCCGCTGACCTCCGGCAGCTAACTGCCAGCTGCCGAGGCCGGTGCGCGGTGGCGGCTAACCCTCGGTCAGACAGACAACAGTGCTTGGGTACCAGCGAGCGGCAGTGGGCGCTGCCCTGCGAGAACGCTCGGTGAGCCAGTCCCCCCTACCTCAGGCTGACAGCGGCGCACGTCAGATTCAGATGCTCCAGAGCGCCTTCGTGGGGGAGAGGCGTGCGGCGCGAATGGCGGGCAGCAGCCCGGCGAGGGCGCCGATGATGATGGCGGCGGCCAGGCCGCCGGCCCAGGCCTGGGGCGGGATGACGACCCCTCGTGGTGGGTGCGGGCGTAGACAGCGGTGGCGGCGGCGCCGCCCATGACGCCGGCGCCGCCGGCCAGGGCCAGCAGGATGGCTTCGGCGAGGAACTGGGCGCGGATCTGGGCTTTGGTGGCGCCCAGGGCGCGGCGCAGCCCGATCTCGGACCGGCGTTCCAGGACGGAGATGACCATGATGTTGGCGACACCGATGGCGCCCACCAGCAGCGCGACCGCGCCTAGGCCGAGGAACAAGGTGTCCAGCGCGCCCCTGGCGTCGGCTTGGGCGGTGAGCGCGTCGGAGGGCTGGGAGACGTCGGCCTGGCCGGGGTTCTCCGGGCTGGCCTGGGCGGCGAGCAGGTCATCGACTCTCGTGATGGCAGCCGGGGTCTCGACAGTGCGGACGTAGATCTCTGATGGGTGCCCGTCGAGGCCGAGGTAGTGCTCGGCGGCGGGGAAGCCGATCAGCACCGCCGAGTTGATCTCCGGGACGTAGGTGGGGGGCACCGGCTTGAGGATGCCGGTCAGGTAGAACCACTGGCCGCCCGGGCCGCCGGGGCTGACCCAGATCCGCTCCCCAGGCCAGATCCGGTCGATGCCCAGCAGGCGGGCGGCCGTGGCGCCGAGCACGGCGACCGGCTCGCGGGCGCTGGCACCGTTGAGGAACCGGCCCTGGGCGAGGCTGGTCCCGGCCGCAGCGGGCAGGCTGAGTGTGGATGCGTCCACGGTCAGGGCGTTGGTTTCGACCGTGGGGATGTACCGGGATTTGTAGACGCTGACCCCGCTGACCGTGCCGGTGTCTTGCACTCGTGTGACGCCGGGCAGCCGGGCGATCATGCCCGGCGCGGTCATCGGCAGCTCGGCGGTGCCGCCGGTGAAGGTCTGCCCGTTGGTGACGGTCAGCAGGTTGGTGCCCAGCCGGGCGATCTCATTCAGCAACGCGGCCTGGGATGAGGCGGCCAGGCCCAGCACGGCGACGATCGCCGCGACCCCCATCGCGACGCCGGCCGCCGACAGCCCGGCGCGGAGTTTGCGGTCCGCCAGCCCGGTGCTGGCCAGGATGAGCAGGTCGGCGGGCCGCAGCCGGGCCGCAGCCGGGGGCGCTGTGGTGGTCATAGCGACCCTTCCTGGATGCCGGCAGCGGCCCCGTGCCCGCCGGCGGGGATGTCGGCGGTGATGCGCCCGTCGAGCATCTCGATACGCCGCCGGGTGCGGGCCGCGACCGCGTGGTCGTGGGTGATGACGACGACCGTTGTGCCCTGGGCGTTGAGTTCTTCCAGCAGGCCCAGGATCGAGGCGCCGGTGGCCGAGTCGAGGTTGCCGGTAGGCTCGTCGGCCAGCACCACCGGCGGGCGGCCGGCCACCGCCCGGGCGATCGCGACCCGCTGCCGTTCCCCGCCGGACAGCTGGGTGGGCCGGGCGCCGGCCCGGTGCCCGAGCCCGACCCGGTCCACCGCCTCGGCTGCTAGCCGCCGCCGTAGGTGACGATGAGTACATCGCGGCCCGGGCGGATGTGATACCGCCAGGCGTCCAGGATCGGGCCCGTTGTCACGCTGAGCCCAGTGTCTCACGGATCGTCACTGGGCACTCCCCCTGAGTCATGGCCCAGTGAACGCTAACTGAGCAATCAAGCAGACTGCAATATTTCCGTCAGGTACTGCCACTCATGCTGAGGTAACCAGCTGGACCGCACCAGCTGGTAACTGGCAGCCCTGCACCGCAGGGAGGTGAGGTGGCATGACCAGGCGATTGCGGCAAATTGCACGGCGAATTGCTGACGCGATTGCCGATTTGGGAAATCCGCGAAAGCCCCGGTTCGGGGCCTAATAGCCAAGTCCTGAGTATCGATCTTTGGCAATAACCGCACAGGTCATTTTTCTGCCCATTCTGACTATGGCCGTGCGTCTACATAACTAGCAATGGCTAGTGGCCCACCGTTAAGTAGGTGCCGGAGAGGGGCCTGACATGTACCGGTGGGCAGAAATGCGATGGCCGGGGATCCGGCGGGGTCAGCGCGCGTGCTGACCGTGCAGCGGCCCCCGGCGGTCCCGGTGCTGACATTTGCGGCCGAGCCAGACGGCGGCCCGCCGCCGGTGTTGCGGGTCGGCGCCACCGAGGAGTTCGCCCGCCGCCCGGCCGGCGGCGCGCCCATGCTCGTGCTGCGCCGCCGCGCCGACGTGCTGCGCACGCTGACCGACATCAGGCACTTCAGTATGGCCGCGGTCACCGCCTCCGGTGAGCTGAGCGGTTGTCCGCTCACCGGCGCGGAGATGCAGTCCCCGGACGGCGGCCTGCTCAATATGGACCCGCCGCTGCTGCGCGACTACCGGCAGCGGATCAACGGGCTGTTCACCCGCGGCGCGGCCGAGGCGACCCGGCCGGCCGTGCACGAACTGGCCACCGCGCTGGCCGCGAGCCTGGCCAGCCAGCAGGCCGCCGACGTGCTGACCGGCTTCGCCGAGCCGTTCACCGCGTCGGCGGTCTGCCTGGCCATGGGCATCCCCAGCCGCGACTGGAACGAGGTGCTGGAATACTCCCGGATCGCGTTCGCCGTGGTGCCCAGTTCGGCCGAGGTCGCCGCGGTTGAAGCGGCGTGGACCGACCTGTACGACTACTACGGGCAGATGGTGGCCACGAAACGGGCCCAGCCTGACGGGACTTTATCCGCCCAGCTGATCCGCGCGCTGGACGGGCTGCGCACCAGCCAGATCGTGCACGTGATCGGCACCGTCAGCAACGGGTTCGGCGCCGTCCTCCCGGTGCTCGCGGTGTCCCTCGCCGAATTGGCCCAGCGGCCCGACGTAGTCGCGGCCTGCCTGCGTGGCGAGCGGACCTGGGACTCGGTGGCCGGCCGGGTGCTGGCCCGCCGGGCCATGTTCCCGGTGGCGCTGCCCCGGGTCGCCCGGGCGGACAGCTGGCTCGGCGGCCGGCCGGTCCCGGCGGGCACGGTGCTGCTGCCGTCGCTGGTCGCCGCCGCGCGTGACCCGTCCGGGCCGCCGTCGCCGAGCCTCCCGTTCGGAGCCGGCCCGCATTTCTGCCCGGGTGCCGCACTCACCCGGGTCTGGCTGGCCACCGCGCTGGCCGCCTTCTTCGCCGCGTACCCGGCGGCCCGGCGGGCGGGCCGCCTGGACTGGCAGGCAGGCACGCTGTCGGTGCCCCGGGAGATAGTGCTGTCACTGCGCTGACGGCGGGGCGGACAGGCTGGCGGCGGGGCGGACGGGCTGGCGGCGGGGCGGACGGGCTGGCGGCGGGGCGGACGGGCTGGCGGCGGGGCGGACGGGCTGGCGGCGGCGGTGGACGGCTGGCGGCCCGGCGCAGGGCGGGTAACCGCACCGCGGGCGGCCCATCGCGCGCGGCTGGCGGCGGTGGCGGGTACTGGCGTTCAATATCGTGCGGCGCGGGTGAGCGCGTCCTCAGCCTGCGCGGCCAGGGCAGCAACCAGCTCGGCGGCGGGCGGCAGGTCGGTGATGAGGTCGGCGCATTCGCCGGCCCAGACCGGCAGCGGGGGCAGCTCGCCGCGGGCCACGCCGTCGCGGTAGGCCTGCCGGGCACCGGGGTCGGCGGCCAGTTCGGCTTCCCGGCCGCGCCACTGGTCGAGGAACGGGTGGCCGAGGGTGCGGCCAGGGTAGCTGGCCGGCCACCGGGAGCCGCGGGCGATGTCCAGCACGGTGCTCCGCTCGGTGTCCTCGCCCCGGCCGGCCACGATCGCCTTCTTGATCGCCGGATCGGCCAGCGACTCGGCCGTGGCCTGGAACCGGGTGCCGATCAGTGCCCCGGCGGCGCCGAGCGCCAGCGCTGCCGCCACCCCCCGGCCGTCCGCGATGCCGCCCGCCGCCAGCACCGGCGTGGGGCCAGCCAGGTCGACCACGACCGGCACGAACGGCAGCGTGGACCGGCCGCGGCGGGCGCCGTGCCCGCCCGCCTCGGTGCCCTGGGCCACGATCACGTCCGCCCCCAGCTGTACCGCCTGCCTGGCCTCGGCCAGATCGGTGACCTGGAGGATCAGCGGCACCCCGGCCCGGCGGATGGCCGGCACGAACGGGGCCGGGTCGCCGAAGGACAGCATCATCGCCCGGGGCTGGTGCGCCAGGGCATGCTCGACCGTGCCCAGGTTGACGGCCCAGCTCTGGAACCCGATTCCCCACGGCTGGCTGGCCCGTTCGGCCAGGATCGGCAGCTCGCGGTCCAGCCAGGCCCGGCGGCCGGGGCCGCCGCCGAGCAGCCCGAGCCCGCCGGCGTTGCTGACCGCCGCGGCCAGTTCGCCGCCGGCCGTCTCGCCCAGCGGGGCCAGCGCGATCGGGTGCTGGATGGCGAACAGCTCGGTGAACGCGGTGCGCAGTGCCATGTGCCCATCATGACGCGGCTCCATCATGACCGGCGGCATCATGACGCGACGCAGCGGCACTAGCCCAGGCGAGCGGCCATGGCGTGCTGGACCAGGGTCATCAGCGACTTCTTGACCGATTGCCGCTGCCGCGCGTCGCACTGGATGACCGGTACGTCCGGCGGGACCGACAAAGCCTCGGCGACGTCGGCTGGGGCGTGCGGGAACTCGCCGTGGAACCCGTTGATGCCGACCAGGAACGGCAGGCCGGACGTCTCGAAGTAGTCCACCGCCGGGAACGAGTCGGCCAGGCGGCGGGTGTCCACCAGCACCACCGCGCCGATCGCGCCCTGAATGAGGTCATCCCACATGAACCAGAAGCGCTGCTGTCCCGGCGTGCCAAACAGGTACAGCGCGAGCCCGGCGTCCAGGGTGACCCGGCCGAAGTCCATCGCCACCGTGGTGGCCGTCTTGTCCGGAACCAGCCGCAGGTCATCGACGCTGGCGCTGGCCGTGGTCAGCACGGCCTCGGTGGTCAGCGGGGTGATCTCCGACACGGCCCCGACGAACGTGGTCTTGCCCACGCCGAACCCGCCGGCCACGACGATCTTGACCGACATCATCGGGTCGTCGGCCGGGCCGCCCGGCCCAGGCTGCGCCGCCGCGATGTCCACTGTGTCCCCGTCCAGCCGGGGCATGCTGCGCGGCACCGGGATTACCTGCCCTCCGGTGACTGGAGCCCGCTGCGGACCGGTGGGGTGAACGCCTGCCCGACCCGCTCGACCAGGAGCGCCATCTCGTACGCGACCAGGCCCATGTCACAGTCTGACGAGCACAGCACGGCCAGGCTGGACCCGTCGCTGATCGCCATCACGAGCAGCAGGCCATGCCGCATCTCGACCACGGTCTGGGTGACCGGGCCGCCCTCGAAAATCCGGGACGCGCCCTGAGTCAAGCTGATCAAGCCAGAGGTCACCGCGGCCAGCTGGTCCGCACGGTCCTGCGGGAACCCGGACGAGAAGGCCAGCGGCAGGCCATCGGCGGACACCACGATCGCGTGGGCGACCGAGGGCACGCGGTCGGCGAAGTTGGTGATGAGCCAGTTCAGGTCGTGTGCCGGTGCGGCCAGCGGGCTCACGGGTTCTCCTCTCGGGTGGGCGCAGGGCCGTCGTCCTCCGGTCCGGTCGTGCGCGCCTTCCGGATGCCCTGCTGGAAGCTGGCGAAGCGGTCTCTGGTCTGCGCGGCGGTGCGCACCGGCGGCACCGTGTGGGACAGCGGCGAGGGGCCCGCCGCGCCCGGCACCAGGTTGGCCTTGGGTACCCGTTTGGGCAGGCCAGCCCCGGTGGTGCCGGCGGTGACCGGCGCGTAGGCCACTTCGGCGGCCTGCCATCCGGCGTCGGCCGGCGAGGTCCACGAGACCGGCTCCGGTGTAGCCGCCCGGGCCCGGTTGCCGTTGCCGTTGACGGCGGCGGCCGGGCTGCTCGGGGCGGCGGGCTGGTCCGTGCCGGACGGGCTGGGCGCCGCGGTGGCCGCCGGGCTGGCCGCGGGGCTGGCCGCGGGGCGGCCGCGGCGGAACCAGTCCGACTCCACCGACTCGTAGATCGGCAGCCGATTTTCCGGCGCGCCGTCCGGGGCGGGCGGCACTATCACGGTGTGCGCCGGAGAGGCGGCACCGGGACTGCCAGCCTCTCCGGCCGCTGGGGGATGGCCGTCAGCGGCGCCCTGGTCGGCCTCCGGGCCACCGTTCAGGCCGGTGTCCGGGCCACCGTTCAGGCCGGTGTCCGGGCCACCGTTCAGGCCGGTGTCCGGGCCGCCGTTCGGGCCGGCCGCCCCGGCGCCGGCGCCGTCCGCGAAGTCCAGGGCATCCAGGATGTCCGCGGCCGGCGCGGAGAGGACGGCTTTGGGGTCCGGGCTGGCCCCGGGCACGGTGGGGGTGGTAGCTCCGTCGCTGTTCTCTGGGCCGGGCTCGAAGTGCAGCGGGCGCATCGGCGGCAGCCCGGATCCGGCCGGCGCCCGCCGGGCCAGGCCGCCCGGGTCAGCCGGGTCGGCTGAGCCGGCCGGGCCGCCGACGTCCAGCCCGTTCTCCATCCAGCCGGCTGTGCTCGCCGGGGCGGCTGCCGACTGGAAGGGGCGCAGCCCGAGGGCGGTGTCCTTGTCCCGGGTGATCACTTCGTCGGGCAGCCAGACCAGGGCGGTCAGCCCGCCGGCCGGGCCGGGCCGGAGCCGGACCCGGATGCCATGCCGGGCGGCCAGCCGGGACACGACGAACAGGCCCATCCGGCGGGACACCGCGACGTCGACCACGGGCGGGTTGTCCAGCCGCCAGTTGACGTGCGCCATCTCCTCGGCGCCCATCCCGACCCCCTGGTCGGTGAGGTCCACCAGCGCGCCGCCGCTGCTGAGCAGGTACCCGGACACCGTCACCGGAGTCTCCGCGGCGGAGAACGCGGTCGCGTTCTCGGCCAGCTCGGACAGCAGGTGCACGACATCGCTGACGGCCTGGCCACGGACCGAGATGCCGGGCTGGATGTTCGGGATGACCCGCTCGTAGTGCTCGATCTCGGATACCGCGGCGCGGAGCACGTCAACCAGGGCGACCGGCTCGGTCCACCGTCTGGACAGTTCGTGGCCCGCCAGGACGAGCAGGTTTTCCGAGTTGCGCCGCATCCGGGTGGCCAGGTGGTCCATCTGGAACAGGTTGGCCAGCCGGTCCGAGTCCTGCTCGCCCTGCTCCAGGTCGTCGATCAGCCGGATCTGGCGTTCCACCAGCGACTGGCTGCGCCGGGACAGGTTCACGAACATCGCGTTGACGTTGCCGCGCAGCGCCGCCTCGTTGGCCGCCAGCCGCACCGCCTCCTGATGCACCTGGTCGAACGCCCGGGCCACCTGGCCGATCTCGTCGGTGGAGTCCACGTCGATCGGCTCGATGTCCGGCGGCGAGTCCGCACCGCCGCTTTCGCTCATCCGGCGCACCGTCTCGGGCAGCCGCACCCCGGCCACTTCGAGCGCACCGGAGCGCAGCCGGGCCAGCGGCCGGGTCATGGACCGGCCGACGGCCACCGTGAAGATCAGGGCCAGGATCAGGATGAGCAGCACGCCGATGCCTTCCAGCAGTGCGCTGGTGATGGCCCGGTCGCGCAGCCCGCCGACCTGCCCGATGATCGAGGACATCAGGGTCTGCTCGACCCGGTGCAGGCTGGCGACCAGGTAGGCGGACCCGTTGGCGGCATTGGTGAAGGCCGGGTTCTCCGTCGAGGAACCACCGTCCAGGGCCAGCGTGATGGCCTGCTGCACCTGCGCCTGGGCGTGGTCGGCCTGGGCAGAGGACAGCGCGCTGTTGTACAGCTGGCGCTGGGCCGGGGTGGCGATGAGGCTGAACTGGGCCAGGTCAGCGGCCTGCTCGGCCTGCGCCGCGTTGATTGCGCTGAGCTGGCCCGGGCCGAGCTGAGCCGCGCCGACCAGGTCGGGGGTGAGCGCCGAGGTGAGAATGGCCTGTTCCTGTGACACCTCTTCCTTGGTCGCCGAGATGAGCCCGACGACCCGGACCGTGTCGGCCAGCGCGGCGTCGTTGCTGCCCGCCGCGATCTCGTCCTCCAGCGCGATCAGCTGGCTGATCGCGGACCCGTATTCCTGGATCACGGTCAGCGAGGGGATCTGCGAGCTGGCCGCGACGCTGCGCAGCGCGGGCAGCCCCTCGATGGTGGTGATCGCGCCGCGGGCTTCCTGCTGGGCCAGCGCTGGGAAGGGCGGCCCGATGCCGCCGGCCAGGCTGCGCACCCGGGCGGCCAGGGCGTCGGTGCCGCGGTGATCCTGCGCGAGCACGGCCAGTTCGGGCGCGGCCGCGCCGTGCGCCGCGCCGCGGCCGCCGCCCTGCGCGCCCATCGTGATGTACCGGATGGTGTCCTCGCGTTCGGCCTGCAGCGCCTGCACCAGGCTGGTGATCCCGCTGCCCAGCCGGGAGAACTGCTCCACCCGCTGGTAGGCCAGCGCGCTGCGCGCCGAGGAGAGCACGCTGAACCCGCCCAGGAACACCGCCGCCAGCGTGGGCAGCAGCACCAGCAGAAGCAGCCGGGACCGCACCCGCCAGTTCTTCAGTGGCGAGCGGAACGCGGAGCGGGGCGCCCCGCCGATGGCGAGCGGGCCGCCGTCCGGGCCGGTGCCGTCCGGGCCGGTGCCACCCGGCCCGGCGCCGCCGGGGCCGCGCCCGCCGCGCCCGGCTGGGTCACCACGCCCGGCTGGGTCACCACGCCCGGCTGGGTCACCGCGCCCGCCCGGGACGCCGAGCCCGGCTGGGTCACCGCGCCCGGCCGGGGCGCCGAGCCCGGCCATCCCGGCGCTGATCTCGGGCCGGAAGCCGCCGGGTGCGGGCGGCCGCGCCGCCCAGCCCGGGTGGGCCGCCACCGCTAGCTCGGTGCTGGCGGCTGATTGCGTGCCCGCGGTTAGCT
Source organism: uncultured Actinomycetes bacterium (assembly GCA_963758575.1). Classification (GTDB taxonomy): domain Bacteria; phylum Actinomycetota; class Actinomycetes; order Streptosporangiales; family Streptosporangiaceae; genus RYN-230. Next base: position 78,704 of record CAVWWE010000005.1, on the reverse strand, counting down.
CCGGGGGCCGGTAGCTGGCACCGGGAACCGCGCTGCTGTCTGTCCTGTCTCGCCTGGACCGCACAGTATCTTCGCCTCTCACCCGGGAAACGGCAGGCACCCACCGAGCCACGGCTGGTGATGCGGGACCCGTAATAGCAGCGCGATTAGTAAATCCGCCATTCCGTGCGCCGCCGTCTCAGCAGAGTCAGGAGCTTACTGTAACGCCCGGGCGATCGGTACGCGGCAATTGTTACTACTGTTGTGAAAAAAGATTTTCGGGCGCATGATCATGATGAAAACCGTGCTTTTCGGGCACGTGGCCAGGCTGGACCAGTTAGTCTAGCTGAAAGCGCGCCGGTGGCATTTACTATAGCGCCTCGTAAATTGGCACTACTACGTTTATTCGGGAAAAGGTCGCGGCGTTTGCTTAACTGCCTTGGGGACTATAGAGGAGGCCTCATGGAGAGTGTTCGGGCTGGCGCACGCCCGCGGTCCCGGAGCAGGGAGTGGTCCCGGACCAGGAAGTGGTCAAGGAGCAGGGAGTGGTTCCGCCGCGGGAAACTGGCCCGCCCCGCGATGATCGTGGCGCCGGCCGCGCTGGCCCTGCTCGCGGCGGGCTGCCACGCGGCCCCGGCCGGGCCGGGCCAGGCGGTGAACCAGCAGATCACGGTGGCCGCGGTACCCGGGTTCGCCAACGCGCCGCTCCAGGTGGCGGTCCGGGAAGGGCTGTTCGCCCGGTCCCACGTGGACGTGAACGTGCAGACCTACGCCACGCTGCAGCGCGCCTACGCGGCGCTGGGCAGCGGCCAGGCCGAGGTCATCAGCGGCGACTACGCCGGGCTGCTGTACGCGCAGTCGCACCCGTCCGGCGCCCGGCTGCGGCTGATCGCCGACGGGTACGACGCGACGCCCGGTGTGATGGAGGTGCTGACCCTGCCCGGCTCGCCGATCGCCAATCCGCAGCAGCTGGAGGGCAAGGCGGTGGGCACCCCGCTGCCGGAACTGGTCCCGTTCTCCGGGGACGCCCCGTACAACGTGGAGACGCTGGCCACCGAGGCGGTGCTGCAGACCGACGGGGTGAGCCCGTCCAGCGTGGTGTGGAAACCCATGCCGGCCGGCGACATGATCACGGCGCTGCGCGACCACCAGGTCAGCGCCATCGTGGCCCCGCAGCCCTACATCCTGCAGGCGCAGACCGCGCTCGGCGCGGAGGAGTTGTTCGACGTGTGCAGCGGGGTCACGGCCAGCCTGCCGCTGTCCGGGTACTTCACCACGGCCGGCTTCGCCCGCGACTACCCGGCCGCGCTGCACGGCTTCCAGGCCGCGCTCGCCGCGGCCAAGACCAGCACCGGCCAGCCCGGCACGGTGCGGTCGGTGCTGAGCGCCCTGCCCGGGATGACGGCGCAGCAAGCTGACCTGGTCACCGTGGGCCAGTACCCGACGTTCCTCAGCGTCGGGCAGGTGCAGCGGGTGGCCGACCTGATGTACGGCACCGGGATGATCACCAACACGATCGCGGTGCGGCCCCTGCTATTCCGGTAGCCGCCGCCCAGGGGTGGGGCTGGCGGCTGATTGGCCGGCGCGGGTCCGCACGGGCCCGCGCCGGCCAATCTATTTTTGCCGAACGCCAGTGCCCGCCCAGTGCCACCAGCCGGTGCGGCGCCGTCGGCCCGCCCGGCTGGTGGCTGGTGCAGTTGGTCAGCTTGGTCAGCTCGGTCAGCTGACGAAGCCGAAATGCTCGAAGTCGAAGTTGGACAGCGGCTGGCCGACCTTTCCGGCGGTGAACCCGGTCAGCCTGTCGGTGTATGCGTCGAGCACGTCGATATACGCCGGGATGATGTAGCCGCCCTGGGTGAAGTCGAACTTCTGCATCTCCTGGACGATCTCTTTGCGTAGCGCCGCGTTGGCGCTGGCGTTCGCCTGGTTGTAGAGGTTGGTGTAGTGCGGATTGCTGGTGTGCGTCTCGTTGAACGGCGAGCCCTTCAGCATCGACTCCGCGACCTGGGCCAGATAGGGGTAGTAGTTGTAGTAGTCCTGGGAGAATGGCCACTTGAGATAGTTGGGCCCGAAGAACGTGCCGGACGGGACGTTGCTGAGTTTGACCGTGACGCCGGCCGCCTTGGCCTGGGCGGCCAGCACGGTCGCCATCGCCACCGTGCCGGTGGCCACCGCCGAGGTGGTCAGGCTTACCGTCAGGTTGTCCTGGCCTGCCTTCTTCAGCAGGAATTTGGCCTGCGGCACGTCGCCCTGCGCGGGCCGGATCAGCGAGTGGTCGAAGTCGGGGTCGTACGGGGAGAACAGGTCGTTCGCCACCGTCCCGTAGCCGTCCAGCGCCGAGTCGATCAGCTGCGGGCGGTCCACCAGCAGCCGCAGCGCCTGGCGGACGTTGACGTCGGTAAACGGCGCCATGTCCACCCGCATAGTGAACGGGATGATCTCCCCGGAGTGCGACACCACGGTCTTGATCCCGCTGGTGGTGGCCAGCGCGGCGATCTGCGGCCCGTCCAGCGCGCCGGCCCCGTCGATGACGCCGGTGGTCAGCGCGTCCTGCAGGCTGGTGTTGTCGCTGAAGTCGATGATGGTCAGCGTGTCCACGTACGGCAGCCCGGGCTTCCAGTAGTTCGGGTTCCGGGTGAACACGCTGCGCTGGCCGGGAGTGAAGCTCTGGAAGACGAACGCCCCGGTGCCGGCCGGGTGCGCCGGGCTGAGCCGGCCGGCGCGATGTACAGGTTGTACCAGAACGCGGCCAGCTGCTCGACGAAGCTGGAGAACGGCTTGGTCAGCTTGACCAGGACGGTGTGCTTGTCCAGCGCCTTGGTGCCGCCCATGTCGATCGGGCCCAGGCCGAACTTCCCGGTGAAGTTGTTGCTGACCACCCGGTTGAAGGTGAACAGCACGTCGTCGGCGGTGAACGCCTTGCCGTTGGAGAACGTGACGTCCGGGCGGAGCGCGATGACCCACTCGGCCAGCGACCCGTGGTACGCGGTGATCGACTCGGCCAGCACGTACTCGACCTGGGCGTTCGCGTCGAGCTGGACCAGTGGCTGGTACAGCGACTGGAGCCGGGACGTGTCGATGTAGGTCAGGCTCTTGTGCGGGTCGATGGTGTCCGAGCTGGAGCCACCGGTCAGGCCCAGCTTCAGGTTGCCGCCGCGCCGCGGCCGGCGGGTGGTCGAGGCCAGCTGCTTCTGGCCGCTGGAACTGGACCCGCCGCAGGCGGCCAGTAAACCTCCGGCCCCGGCCAGCGCGCCGGTGGCGGCCATCCCGTGGAGGAACTGGCGCCGGCCCAGCCCTTCTAGCGGTGGCGTGCTGTGCTGATCCGATCGATCCACGGGATCTACCTCCACGAGATTCTCTGGTTGGGGTGTGTGCGTGTAGGTCTTGGGGCGGCTACCCGGCCACCAGCAGCACCTTCCCGACGTGCTGGCGCTGCTCCACGAAGCGGTGCGCGGCGGCGGCGTCGCTGACCGGGAACGTGGCGGCGATCGGCACGGTGATGTCGCCGCGCCGGATGAGCTCCAGCGAGGTGGCGAGATCGTCCGGCGGTGCCACCCGGAAGCCGACGATGCGCCAGCCGTTCCGGAACAGCGGGATCAGGTCGAGCGGCACCACCTCGCCGGCGTGCGCGCCACAGGTGACCAGGGTGCCCTCCTCGCGGAGCACGGACAGGTGGGCCCCGAACAGCTCGCCGCCCACGGTGTCCAGCACCGCGTCGAAGCGGCGGCCGCCCGCGGCGTCGCGCAGTTGCGCGGTGAGGTTGCCGTGCTGGCGGACCACGACCAGGTCCGCGCCCAGCGCCGTCACCTGCTCCGCCTTGGCCGCCGTGCTCACCGTGGCCAGCACGGTGGCGCCGGCCAGCTTGGCGCATTGCACCAGGGCGCCCGCCACCCCGCCGGAGCCGGACGGGACCAGCACCAGGTCGCCCGGCCGGACCAGGGCCAGCCGGTTGACCATGTGCCAGGCGGTGCTCACCACGCACTGCCCGGCCGCCATGGCCAGCACGTCGTCACCCGGCTGCAGCGGCACAACCACCCCGGCCGGCACGCAGACCAGCTCGCCGTACCCGCCCCACCGGGTGGTGCCGAAGATCTCGAAGCCGGCGCACAGATCCGGCCGCCACCGGGCGCACTGCGCGCAGTGCCCGCAGCTGTACTGCTGCAGCGCGGTCACCAGGTCCCCAGGGCGGACGGCCCCGGCCTGGCTGCCCACCGCGCTGCCCACCGCGGCCACGGTGCCCGCGAACTCCGCGCCGAGCACCATGGGCAGCTCGAACGGCCACCGTGAGGTGCCGGCCCGGGAGTCGAGGTCGGAGTGGTTGACCCCGCACGCCTGCACCTGCACCAGGACGTCGCCGGCCCCGAACTCCGGGTCCGGGATGTCCGCGTAGCACATGGCCTCAGCGGGTCCGTATTCGTAGAACGCGGCCGCTTTCACCGGGCCGCACCCATGGGCTCCGGCATAACACCTGCTTCATTTGCCACGGGATGAGCGTGCTGCTCAGCAATAAAGTCAGACACAGGCTGTCCCAGCTCCCACTGATGTGACACCGAATTACTAAGCCAATTCGCAAGTAAAAGGCCATCGATCCAGGCCAGGCAGCCTGAGCTGGCGGACGGCGAGGCTGCTCGGTGGCCGTTCGTGCTGCCACGAGAATATCTCCGTGAAGCATGGGATATGGGCCGAACCTGGCAAATGACTCCCTTCCTGGGAATTCCGCTGTCAGACTTGGCCGCCAGTCCGGATAAGCGCCTAGTAAGCCCGCTACTAATACGGTCCGCAATAGTGCTGGGCGGAATGATCTAGAACCATCTCGTTGTCCTGGCGTAGCCGCCCGGTTACGGTAGTTGCGGTAGGGCCTGAGGCAGCCAGCCGCCCACGCTGGCGGGAGGGATCCACGTGGCATCTGCCCGGGCCGCTCGGCCGCCGCACCCGGTCCGCGACCTCATCGGCCGGCGGGCCGCGGTCGGGATGTTCACCTTATGCGTCGTGTCGGTGCTGGTGTTCCTGGCCACGCAGGTGCTGCCGGGCAACGCCGCGATGGCGGTGCTGGGCCGCGATGCGGCCGGCAACCCGGCCGCGGTGCACCGGCTGGAGGCCGAACTGCACCTCAACCGGGGGCTGGCGGACCAGTTCTGGATCTGGTTCTCCGGGCTGCTGCGCGGGCAGCTCGGGCACTCGCTGGCCAACGGGCAGCCGGTCTGGGGTTACGTCGCGCCGCGGCTGGTCAACTCGGCCGTGCTGATGCTGGTCACCGGGGTGATCGGCGCGCTGCTCGGGGTGGCCCTGGGCATCCTGGCCGCGCTGCGCAAGGGCGGCTGGTTCGACCACATCACCGCGGTCAGCGCGCTGGCGGTGACCTCGCTGCCGGAATTCGTGGTCGGCATCGGCCTGATCATCCTGTTCTCCACCGTGCTGCTGCACCTGCTGCCCGCGGTGTCGGTGCTGCCCCCGGGCAGTTACGCGTGGAACGCGCCGCGGCTGCTGGTGCTGCCGGCCGCCACCCTGGTCATCGTGATCGTGCCGTACATCCAGCGGATGACCCGGGCCGCGATGGTCGAGGCGCTGGAGTCCGACTACGTGGAGATGGCCCAGCTCAAAGGTGTGCCGCGGTGGCGGGTCGTGCTGCTGCACGCGCTGCCCAACGCGACCGCGCCGATCATCCAGGTCATCGGGCTGAACTTCCTGTACCTGGCGGGCGGGGTGGTCATCGTGGAGTACGTTTTCGCCTTCCCCGGTATCGGCCAGGGCCTGGTGAACGCCGTGGACGCCAGGGATATCCCGGTCATCCAGTTCATCGTCGTGGTGCTGGCCGGGTTCTACGTGTGCCTGAACATCGTCACCGACGTGATCGCGTTGCTGGCCACGCCGCGGCACCGGATTCCCAGGTGAGAGCGGAGACCGGAACACCGATGACCGCTGACCCGCCGCGGCTGAGCCGCCACCCGTGGCTGGCCATCCTCGGCCAGGCGGTGCGCACCCCGCGCGGCGCGGCCGGCCTGAGCCTGGCCGGCTTCGTCGCCCTGGTCGCGATGGCCGGCCCGGCGGTGGCGCCGCACCCGGCGACGGCGCTGCTCACGTTCCCGTTCGCCAGGCCGTCCGGGGCGTACCCGTTCGGCGCCGACTTCCTCGGCCGCGACGCGGCGTCCCGGGTGCTGGACGGGGGCTGGGTGCTGCTGCTGATGGCGGTCAGCACGTCCGCGCTCGGTATCGTGGCCGGGGCGGCCGCCGGGATCAGCGCCGCCTACCTGCGCGGGCATACCGACGGGCTGATCATGCGCACGGTGGACGTCGTCCTGGCCTTCCCCCAGCTGGTGTTCGCCCTGCTGCTGCTCAGCATCCTGGGCCCGCAACTGTGGCTGATCGTGCTGGCGGTCGGCCTGACCCACGCCCCCGCGGTGGCCCGGGTGATCCGGGCCGCCACCCTGGACATCGCCGAGCGGGACTACGTGAAGGCGGCCGAACTGCAGGGCATGCGCCCGGCCGCGGTGATGGCCAAGGAGATCCTGCCCAGCCTCAGCACCCCGCTGACGGTGGAGGCCGGGCTGCGCCTGACCTACTCGATCATCATCATGTCCGGGCTGGCCTTCCTGGGGTTCGGCCAGCAGCCGCCCGCGGCCAACTGGGGAATGATGATCAACGAAAACCGGACCGGCCTGCCGCTCAACCCGTGGGCGGTGATCGTCCCGGCCGCGATGATCGCGCTGCTCACCATCGGCACCAACCTGCTGACCGACGCGATCGGCCAGGCCGCGATCGGGGTGGACCGCAAGCCCGCCGAAGCCGCCCTGCTCGACGACCTGGTTACGGATCAGGTGCGGTCATGACCGGCCAAGTCAACGGGAGTGTCACCAGGCTGGATGTGCGGGACCTGGAAATCCGGAGCGGGCGGGACGGGCCGCCGGTGGTCAGCGGGATCTCGTTCGCGGTGCGGCCCGGCGAGGTGCTCGGCCTGGTCGGCGAGTCCGGGTCCGGGAAGACCACGGTCGCCCTGGCGCTGCTCGGGCACACCCGGCGCGGCCTGTCGGTGACCGGCGGCGAGATCCGGCTGGACGGCACCGACCTGCTCCGGCTCAGCCCAGCCCGGCTGCGTGCGCTGCGCGGGGCGGCGGTCAGCTACGTGCCCCAGGACCCGGCGGCGGCGCTGAACCCGGCGCTCCGGGTCGGCTACCAGCTCCGCGAGGTGCTCCGGGTGCACCCCGGCACCAGCGCGGACCCGGACGCCCGGATCCGCGAGGTGCTTCGCGAGACGTCCCTGGACGCCGCCTCCGGCCTGCTGCGCCGCTACCCGCATCAGCTGTCCGGCGGCCAGCAGCAGCGCATCGGGCTGGCCATGGCGTTCGCCTGCCGGCCCGCGCTGATCGTTCTGGACGAGCCGACCACCGGCCTCGACGTGTCGACCCAGCGGCACATCCTGGACACCGTCCGGCAGCTGTGCCGTGGCTACGGGGTCGCCGCCGTGTACGTCAGCCACGACCTGGCCGTGGTCAGCGAGCTGGCCGACGAGGTGGCCGTCATGTACGCCGGGCGGATCGTCGAGGCGGGGCGGGCGGGCACGCTGTTCGCCGGGCCGCGGCACCCGTATACCCGCGCGCTGCTGGCCGCGGTCCCGGAACCGCGCAGCGACCGCCCGCTGGCCGGGATACCCGGGCAGCAGCCGCCGCCCGGCCGCCGTGGCCCGGGCTGCGCGTTCGCCGCCCGCTGCGAGCTGGTCGTGGAGCGGTGCCGCCAGCACGAGCCGGAGCTGATCGTGTTGCCCGGCGCCCATACCGTCCGCTGCTGGCGTGCCGCGGAACGGGACACGGGCCGGCTGGACCGGCCGCGGCCCCGGGCCGCCGCGGCCGGACCTGGGCCCGCCGCACTGCTCTCGGTCCGCGGTGTCTCGGCCCGCTACCACGGCGTGCCCGTGCTGGCCGGCATCGACCTGGACCTGCCCGCCCGGGGCTGTGTCGCCGTGGTCGGCGACTCCGGCTCGGGCAAGACCACGCTGGCCCGGTGCATCACCGGGCTGCAGCAGGACTGGACCGGCGAGGTGACGCTGCGCGGCGTGCCGCTGGCCCGGGCCGCCCGGCACCGCCCCAGGCAGGTGCTGCGGCAGATCCAGTACGTGTTCCAGAATCCGTACACCTCGCTCAACCCGCGGAAGACCGTCGGCCAGATCGTGGCCGAACCGGTGCGGCGCTTCTTCGGCCTGTCCCGCGGCGAGCAGGCCGGCCGGGTGGCCCAGGTGCTGCGCGACGTGGCGCTGGGGGACAGCTTCCTGTCCCGCTACCCGGACCAGCTGTCCGGCGGCGAGCGGCAGCGGGTCGCCATCGCGCGCGCCCTGGCCGCCGAGCCGGATGTGCTGGTCTGCGACGAGGTCACCTCGGCACTGGACGTCTCGGTGCAGGCCGTCATCGTGGAGCTGCTCCGGGCCGCGGCGGTACAGCGCCAGCTGGCCATGATCTTCATCACGCACAACCTGGCCCTGGTGCGCAGCGTGGCGCAGACCGCGGTGGTGCTGCGGCATGGCCAGATCGTCGAGGCCGGGCCAGCCGGGCGGATCCTGGCCGAGCCGGCCAGCGAGTACACCGCGCAACTGCTGGCCGACTCGCCTAGCCTCGCCCGGCCCGGCGCCCAGCCGGCCCACTGATCGCGCGGATCCCTATGCTGGGCCAGTGCGGTCGGATCCGGCGGTCCAGGAGCTGGTGCGGCGCGCGGCCGCCCTGGCCGGCCGGCCGGGGCGGCCCATCCTGGGCATCACCGGGCCACCCGCCGCGGGCAAGACCACGCTGGCCGAAACGCTGCTCGCCGAGCTGGCCCCGCATGCCGCGTATGTCCCGCTGGACGGGTTCCACCTGGCCCACCACGTGCTGCAGGAACTGGGCACGGTGCACCGCAAGGGCGCCCCGGACACGTTCGACGCGGCGGGTTACGTGGCGCTGCTGCGGCGGCTGCGCGACCCGGCCGAAGGCACGGTCTACGCGCCGGAGTTCCGCCGCGAGATCGAGGACTCGGTGGCGAATGCGATCCCGGTGCCGCCGGACGTGCGGCTGGTCATCACCGAGGGCAACTACCTGCTGGTCCGTACCGGCCCATGGGCGGAGCTGGCCGGCCTGCTCGACGAGGTCTGGTATCTGGGCCCGGACGAGCCGACCCGGCTGCGCTGGCTGACCGACCGGCACGTGCGGTACGGCCGGGACGCCGCCACCGCCGCGGCCCGGGCCACCGGCCCTGATCAGCGCAACGCCGAGCTGATCGAGGCAACCAAGCCACACGCCGACCTGATCATCTCGGTAATCCCGGAGGACGGAATCGATGCTGACGCCGCGAGATAGCCGGAGCCGCGACTGCCGCCGCCTGGACGGGGTCTGGCGCTTCCGGTTCGATCCCGGCGGTGCGGGGGCCCGGCAGGGCTGGTGGCGGGGGCCGCTGACCGGCGCACGTGAGATGGCCGTCCCGGCCAGCTACAACGACCTGGTCACCGACGCGGCCGAGCGCGAGCACGTAGGCGATGTCTGGTACCAGCGGGACGTCTGGGTGCCCGCGGGCTGGGCCGGCCAGCGCATCGTGCTGCGCTGTGACGCGGCCACCCATCACGGCACCATGTGGGCCGGCGAGGAGCAGGTCGCCGAGCACGCTGGCGGCTACATCCCGTTCGAGGCCGAGGTGACCGGGCAGGCGCGTTGCGGTGAGCGGCTGCGGGTGACGGTCCGGGTCGGCAACGAGCTGACCATGGCGACGATCCCGCCGGGGGTCACCTCCCGCGGCGCCGGCGGCCAGCCGCGGCAGCGCTACTTTCATGACTTCTTCAACTACGCCGGACTGCACCGCTCGGTGTGGCTGTATGCGACCCCGCGCCACTTCATCGCGGACATCTCGGTGGGCACCGCCTTCGATCCCGGCACCGGAGCCGGCCGGGTGACCTACCAGCTCGATGTGGTAGGCACGGGCGTTACGTCGGTCCGGCTCCGGGACGCGGCGGGGACGGTAGTGGCGGAGAGGACGGGTGCCCGCGGGGTCCTTACCGTGCCCGCGGCCCAGCCGTGGTCGACGTCCAGCCCACACCTGTACCAGCTGGATGTCGCGCACGACGAGGACGAATACCACCTGCCGGTGGGCATCAGGACGGTCGCCGTGGACGGCGCGCGGCTGCTGCTCAACGGGCAGCCGGTGGCGCTGCGCGGCTTCGGGATGCACGAGGACGCCGCGCTGCGCGGCAAGGGCCATGATGACGCGCGGATGGTCCGCGACTTCGCGCTGCTCGACTGGATTGGCGCGAACTCGTTCCGGACCTCGCACTACCCGTATGCCGAGGAGGTGCTCGACTACGCCGACCGGCACGGCCTGCTGGTCATCGACGAGGCCCCGGCGGTCGGCCTCCACCTCAGCCTGGGCCACATGGGTGATCATGGCGCCCGCACGTTCGGCCCCGGCGGCATCGGCGCGGCGGCTGGCGCCGCGCACCTGGCCGCGCTTCGCGAACTCATCGCCCGGGACCGTAACCATCCGAGCGTCATCGCCTGGTCGATCGCCAACGAGCCGGACACGGCCGAGCCGGCCGCCCGGGAGTATCTCGCGCCGCTGGTGTCCGCGGTGCGGGACCTGGATCCGGGCCGGCCGGTGTGCTTCGCCAACGTGGCGACCGCGCCGCCCGATGCTGACGTGGTGACCGACCTGTTCGACCTGGTCTGCCTGAACCGGTATTACGGCTGGTACGCCGAGAGCGGGGACCTGGCCACCGCGGAGCGGGAACTGGAAGCCGAGCTTCGCGCCTGGGCGCGCCGGGGCCAGCCCATCCTGGTCACCGAGTTCGGCGCGGACGCCCTCGCGGGATTGCACGCCCTGCCACCGGTGATGTGGTCCGAGGAGTACCAGGCGGCGCTGATCGAGATGTCGGCCCGCGTCTTCCGGCGCATCCCCGAGGTCATCGGCGAGCACGTCTGGAACTTCGCCGACTTCAGCACCGCCCAGGCGGTGCACCGGCCGGGCGGCAACCACAAGGGGGTGTTCACCCGCGACCGGCAGCCCAAAGCCGCCGCCCGGTTGCTCCGCGAGTTGTGGCGGTCAGCGTGACCGGTGGCCCGCGGCCTACTGGTCCGGCTGGCTGGCGATGAGCTCGCGGTACCAGTGCGCGCTCGCCTTGGGAATGCGGGCCTGGCTGGGGAAGTCCACGTAGACCAGGCCGAACCGGCGGCCGTAGCCCTCGGCCCACTCGAAGTTGTCCAGTAGCGACCAGGTGAAGTAGCCGCGCAGGTCCACCCCGTCCTCGATCGCGGTCAGCACCGTGCCGAGATGGCCGGTCAGATAGTCGATCCGGTCCTGGTCGCGGACCTGCCCCTCAGGGTCGGCGTAGTCGTGGAACGCCGCTCCGTTCTCGGTGATGTACAGCGGCAGCCTGGCCTGGCCGTACACCCGGCGCAGGATGCGGCCCAGCCCGGCAGGCCGCATATCCAGGCCGCCCGCGGTCAGCCGGCCGGTGCTGGGCTGCACCGTGGCCTGGTGGTAGGGGTCACCCGGATCGTGCGCCACCACCTTGGTCTCGTAGTAGTTGACCCCCAGGAAGTCGGCCGGGGTGGCGATGATATCCAGGTCGCCGTCCTGGATGAAGTCGATGGGCACCTGCCGCTGGTACCAGTCGAGCATGTCGGCCGGGTAGCGGCCTGCGACCACCGGGTCGAGGAACCAGCGGTTCTCGTGGCCGTCCAGCCGCCGGGCCGCGGCCTGGTCCTCGGCAGAGCCGGAAGCGGGGCTTATGTCGGAGAACAGGTGCGCGAGGCCGGCCTGGGCGGCGGGGGAGCGGCCCCGCACGATCGGCACGGCCAGGCCGTGCGCCAGCAGCAGGTGATGCGTGGCGGCCAGCGCGGCGTGCAGGTCCCGGATGCCTGGCGCGTGGCGGCCCTGCAGGTAGCCGATCATCCCGGCGCAGAACGCCTCGTTGATGGTGACCCACTGGCCCACCGCGTCGCCCAGGCTGTCCAGCACCACCTGGACGTAGTCGCAGAACCGGGACACCGTGTCCCGGCAGGCCCAGCCGCCCGCGTCCTGCAGGGGCTGGGGGAGATCCCAGTGGTACAGCGTGGCCACCGGCTTGATGCCCCGCGCGTGCAGCCCATCCAGCAGCCGCCGGTAGAAGTCCAGGCCCTTCTGGTTCACCGCGCCCGTGCCATCCGGGATGATTCGCGGCCAGGCGATGGAGAACCGGTACGCCGCCAGCCCCAGCCCGGCGGCCAGGTCGAGGTCGGCCTCGACCCGGTGGTAATGATCGCAGGCGATTGTGCCCGTGTCGCCGTTGCGGACCGCCCCTGGAGAAGCGCAGAACGTATCCCAGATCGACGGCCCGCGGCCGTCCTCGTCGGCAGCACCTTCGATCTGGTAAGCGGACGTCCCGGCGCCGAAGACGAAGCCAGGCGGGAAGCGCATGGACAAGGGCGGCTGCTCCTTCGCTGCGGCGCGACTTTCTTTGGCGCTTACGTTAAGGCTTGAGGAAAGTTAGGGTCAAGCAGCCCAGAGTGGCCGCGGGCCCTCCAGGATCTTGGCGCGGCCGGGCTAGCCGGGGGAGACCGCGGGGCGTAGCCGGGGCCGGGTGTCCGGGTCGGCCGAGCTCATCGCGCCCGCGCTGAGCAGCTGCGCGATGGGCAGTGTGGCCCCGCCCAGTGCGACCGCGTCGGGGCCCAGCTCAGCCTTGACGATCTCGATCCGGCTGAACGGCAGCCGCAGCGCCTGGCGCTCGGCGGCCGCCCGGATCCGGGGCAGCAGCGCGTCGCTCAGCGTCCGGCCCAGCCAGCCGCCGACCACGATCCGTTCCGGGTTGAACAGGTTGACCAGGTCGGCCAGGCCGGCCTCCGAGATAGGTGACGGTCTCATCCAGGACCTGATCGGCGATCCGGTCCCGGCCGGCCGCGGCGATGATCTCCGCGATGCCGGCTTCCAGCTCGCCCGGGCCGCTGGCCGCGCGGCGCCGCTTGAGCTGCTCGTACCGGGCCACGATGGCACCCGCCCCCACGTACGCCTCCAGGCAGCCCTGGGCCCCGCACCGGCAGGTCCGGCCAGCCGCGACTACGGTGGTGTGCCCCCATTCGCCGGCGCTGCTGGTGGCGCCGCGGTACACCTCGCCGTTGCTGATGATGCACATCCCCACGCCGATGCCGAGCAGCACGATGACCGCGTTGCCGGTGCTGCGCGCGGCGCCGAACCAGCGCTCGGCCTGGCCCAGCGTCTTGGCCCCGTTGTCCACCAGGATGGGCAGCCCGGTCCGGTCCCGGAGCATCCGCTCCAGCGGCACCGCGTGCCAGCCCACGCTCTGCCCGTGCACCACCGCGTAAGCGTGGTGCTCGACCAGGCCAGGCACCCCGATCCCGACGCCGAGGATGGCGGTCCGGGCCACCCCCGCCTCGGCGATGACTGCCTCGATGCCCTCGACGATATGGCTGACCGCGTCGTCCGGGTCGAGCACGGTCATGTCGGTCACCGAGGTGTGCCGGGCCAGCGGCTGCAGCGCGAAGTCGAACAGCTCGACCAGGAACTCGGTTTCCCCGACGTCCACCCCGATCACGTAGCCGTAACCCGGGTTGACCTGGAGCAGGCCGCGCGGACGGCCGCCGTTGGAGTCCTCCAGGCCCACCTCGGCCACCACGCCTTCGGCGACCAGCGCGGCGACCAGGTTGCTGACCGTAGCCGGGCTCAGCCCGGCCACCGTGCCGACTTCCTGCCGGGTCAGCGGACCGTTGAGGAATACCTCCCACAGCGCCCGGGACCGGTTGCTCTTCCGCAGGTCCCGCACGGTGGTTGTTCTGGGCCTGGGCATCGACCTGCCTCACCAAGCGAGCGGCCGCGACGATGCGGCTGATAGGAACCCTATTTTACGGCCTGGAATAAGACGTTGCGGAGCGGCCGCGGGTCAGGTAACGAAAGGGACACGGAGGCCGGCCCAGCGTTGACACTGCCGGTCGCGCTCCATAATTTACGCCTTATAGGAAGCCCTAAAAGATCTGGTTGCTCCCGGAAGGACATCACATGAGACCGACGAGGCTGTCGATCCTGGCCGGGGCCGTCGCGCTGGCAGCGGCACCGCTCGCTGCCTGCGGCAGCAGCAGTTCCGGCGGCGGCTCATCCGCCCACCCGACGATCACCTACTGGGCCAGCAACCAGGGCACCAGCCTGCAGGACGACCGGGAGGTACTCGGCCCGCAGATCGCGAAGTTCACCAAGCAGACCGGCATCAAGGTCAATTTCCAGGTCATTCCCTGGACCACTCTGCTCAGCCAGATCACCGCGGCGGCCGCTTCGGGCAAGGGGCCCGACGTGCTCAACATCGGCAACACCTGGTCCGCATCCCTGCAGGCGACCGGCGCGTTCCTGCCGTTCACCCCGTCGGTGATGAAGACCATCGGTGGCTCCAGCCGGTTCCTGGCCGGCAGCCTGTCGGCCACCGGCGCACCCGGCCAGGCGCCCGTGGCGGTGCCGCTGTACAGCCTGGCCTACGGCCTGTACTACAACAAGGCTGAGTTCGCCGCGGCCGGCATCAGCGGGCCGCCCGCGACCTGGACCCAGTTCGTGGCCGATGCCAGGAAGCTGACCAAGGGCGGGCACTGGGGGCTGACCCTGGAAGCCGGCCAGGTGCCGGAGAACATTCACCTGGCCTTCGAGCTGAGCGAGCAGCAGGGCGGGTCGTTCTACAACGCGGCCGGCAAACCCACGTTCGACACTCCGCAGAACGTGGCCGCGGTCAAGCAGATGATCGATTTCATGCAGACTGACAAGATCGCCAACCCGAGCGACGCGCAGTACTCCAAGGGCACCGAGGCGCTGAACGACTACGCCACCGGCAAGGCGGCCATGGTGTTCTGGCAGGCGGCCTCGGGATCGCTGGCCAAGCTGGGCATGAAGGCCTCGGACATCGGCGTCGCCCCGCTGCCGCTGCCCTCGCCGATGCCGGCCGGGGGCAAGAAGGTCACCAGCATGGTGGCCGGCATCAACATCGCCATCTTCAAGGACTCGCCGAACATCGCGGCGGCCGAGAAGTTCGTCAAGTTCATGACCAGCACGCCGGAGCAGGAGAGCCTGAACCAGACCTACGGCTCGCTGCCCACGGTCCAGCCCGCCTACAGCGACCCGGCGTTCAACACCCCGGACGTGCACACCTTCCGCGGCATCCTGACCACCACGGCCGCGCCCATGCCCGCGGTGGCCACGGAGAGCCAGTTCGAGACCGCGGTCGGCACGGCCATCATCCACCTGTACGCCAGCGCGGCCACCGGCAAGACCGTCACCGACAGCATGATCGCCCAGGCGCTCACCTCGGCGCAGCAGCAGATCCAGGGCTGACCCTGCGTGGTTGACACCCTCCGGGCCGGTCCAGGTGTCACCGCCCCCGCGCCGCCCCCGCCAAAGACCCGGCGGTGGCGGCGCGGGTGGCTGCCTTACCTGCTGCTGATCCCGGCGATCATCCTTGAGCTGCTGATCCACCTCATCCCGATGCTGGCTGGGGTGGCCATCAGCTTCCTGCAGCTGACCGAGTTCTTCCTGCGGAACTGGCAGGCGGCCCCGTTCGCCGGGCTGTCCAACTACGCGATAGCGGTGGACTTCTCCTCGGCCACCGGCTCGGCCCTGCTCCATTCGTTCACCGTCACGGTGGCGTACACGGTGCTCGTGCTGGCCGTGTCCTGGCTGTTTGGCATGGCCGGGGCGGTCTTCACCCAGCGCGCCTTCCGCGGCCGCGGCGTGGTGCGCACCGTGTTCCTCATCCCGTACGCGCTGCCGGTCTTCGCCTCGGTGATCACCTGGAATTTCATGCTGCAGCGGGACACCGGCATGCTGAACCAGCTGCTGCTGGACCTGCATCTGGTGAGTTCCCGGCCGTTCTGGCTGATCGGCCCGAACAGCTTCTGGTCGCTGGTCATCGTGCAGATCTGGCGCACCTGGCCGTTCGCGTTCCTGATTATCACGGCCGGGCTGCAGAGCATCCCGGCCGACCTGTACGAGGCGGCCGCGCTGGACGGTGCCGGGCTGCTCGGCCAGGTCCGGCACGTGACCCTGCCGCTGCTCCGGCCGGTGAACCGGGTCCTGCTGCTGGTGCTGTTCCTGTGGACGTTCAATGACTTCTCGGTCCCGTTCACGCTGTTCGGCTCCGCCCCGCCGACCCAGGCCGACATCATCTCGATCCACATCTACGAGAACTCGTTCGCGAGCTGGAACTTCGGCATCGGCTCGGCCATGTCGGTCCTGCTGCTGCTGTTCCTGCTCCTGGTCACCATGGTCTACCTGGCCCTAGGTCGGCGGGGGGCGCGCCATGCATGAGCCGCGCTGGTTCCGCTGCGCCCGGGTGGCGGTGCTGACCCTGCTCGCCCTGTTCGCCCTCGCGCCGGTCTACGTCATGCTCACCGCGTCGCTGAAGCCGCTGCCGGATGTGCAGGGCGCGTTCCGCTGGATCCCCTCGCACATCACGTTCTCGCCGTTCGTCCAGATGTGGACAACCATCCCGCTGCTCACCTACCTGGAGAACAGCCTGATCGTGTGCTCGATAGCCGCGGTGGCGTCGGTCCTGGTCGCGCTGTTCGCCTCGTACGCGGTCAGCCGGTACCGGTTCCGCGGCCGCCAGGTCTTCACCATCACGATCCTGTCCACCCAGATGTTCCCCGGCATCCTGTTCCTGCTGCCGCTGTTCGTGATCTTCGTCAACATCGGCAACTCCACCGGGCTCAACCTGTACGGCACCCGCACCGGGCTGATCATCACGTACATGACGTTTACGCTCCCGTTCGCGATCTGGATGCTGGCCGCCTACCTGGACACGATCCCGCGGGAACTGGACGAGGCGGCCACCGTGGACGGCACCGGCCCGCTGGGGGCGTTCATCCGGGTGGTCATCCCGGCCGCCGTGCCGGGCATCGTCGCTGTGCTGATCTACGCGTTCATGACCGCGTGGAGCGAGATGCTGTTCGCCTCGGTGCTGACCAACGACTCGACCCGGACACTGGCCGTGGGCCTGCAGGGCTATGCCACCCAGAACCAGGTGTACTGGAACCAGATTATGGCCGCGTCGCTGACCACCAGCGTGCCGATCGTGGTCGGCTTCCTGCTGCTGCAGCGCTTCCTGGTGTCCGGCATGACGGCGGGCTCGGTCAAGTAGGCCGCGTCCTGGTCAGGCCGGCCCTGGGGTGGCTGGCTGCGTGGTGAGCTGGTCGAGGACGGGCGCCAGCCGCCGCAGCTCGTCCAGGTGCGCGCTAGCCAGCTGATCCAGCCGCTCGGCGCCGTCCGCGGTCAGCCGGACCCGGGTGATCCGGCCGTCGCCGTCGTCGCCCCAGCGTTCCACCAGCCCAGCGGCCTCGGCCCGGTCGATCAGCTCTACCGTGCTGTGCGGCCGGAGCATGAGGTACTCGGCCAGGTCGCCAACGGCGGGCGGGTCGGTGCCGGGATGGCCCTTGATGGCCAGCAGCAACTGGTGCTGGGCCGGGGTTAGGCCGACCTCCCGGGCCCGGGCCTCCGACCAGCGCAGGAAGCGGCGCAGCCCAGTACGGAACGCGAGCAGGTTCTCGTAGTCCTCGCTGGTCAGCCGATCCACGTCCGTCACCGCCCGGTCTTGCCCGCCGGGCCCGTACCAGCCAGCGCGCTGACTGCCCAGCTTAACGCCAGCTGGTGCGAACCGGCGTGCGGAGCGCGCTGGCCTGGCCGCGCCCGGGCGGCTCACCGGGGCCCAGCGGGTCCGCGACCTGGTCCCTCGCCCGGGTCACCACCACTGGGCTGGTCATCTGGCGCCCGCCGCGGCTGGGGCAGGAGCGGAACGCCCACCAGCTCAGGATCGGGCGGCAGCGGGGAGGCATGGCTGTCCCAGGCCGGGTCCGGGGGCAGCGGGGAAGGCCCACCGCCAGACCGGTCCGGCGGCAGCGGGGAGACACGCGAAATGGGGCTGGACACGGGATCCTCCTGAGCGAGCCCGGGGGAGCCGGCCAGCGGCTGGGCGGCCCGCTGGGCCCGGCCGCGGCCGCACATCGGCTTCCGGATATTTCTATCGTGCTACGATATAAATATACCCGCAATGGCCATAAACGCAAAACCGGGAGGTGACTTGCCGTGCCGTCCGGTGTACCCAGGTGCTGGCGGCAGGCGGGTGTGCCGTTGCCCTGCGGGGTGCGGATCTCGCGGCGGCCGGGTGGCCACGAGTGGCCGGGATCGGGCCGGTGTGACCGAAGTTTTACCCGCCAGCCGGGCCGGGCGGGACCGCAGCCGGTTATCCGCAACCGGACGGCGGGCATGGTCCCGGTTAACCAAGAACCGGGCGGCGGCGGCCAGCAAGCGGCGGTCTGCCACCCGGGCCAGTATCGGCATCTTATGTCGTGCTACGATATAAATGGTCGCCAGCCGGGCCTGGCTTCCCCGTTGCCAGCGCATTCGGGGAAGCCAGGCTGCCAGTCAGGATGTGCGCCGTGCTGAAGCCTTACAAGTTCCAGGCCGTCGTTACCCTTCTCCCGCCGCCGGGCGCCGCCGAGCCGGCCGTGCTGCCCGGGCCAGTCTGCCGGCTGGTGGTCAGGGCCGCCCAGCCCGGCTCGGACGCCAGCCGGCTGTTCAGCGCCCTGGTCAGTCCCGGCCAGGACACGGTGCCGGCCGACAGCCGGACACGTGGTGCTCACCGTGACGGTGCTGGGCGACGGTGCCGCCGAATGCCTGGCCGCGGGCAGCGATTTCACCTTGTGGCGCGGCAGCGACATCGGCCGCGGCGTGGTCACCAGGCGGGTCTTCGTCTGACCCGCGGCGGCTGCCTGGTCACCCGTGACGGGTGAAGAGGCAGCCCAGCCCCGGTGCGAGGGTCGGAAGCCGAGGCCCGCTCAGCCCTCAACCGCGGGCTTGGGGGTGCTGCGATGACGGACGTACCAGTCAGGAACGCGCCCGGCCGGGTGGTCGGCGGGGTGCTGGACCCGGACCTGGGCCGGCTGACCATGTCCGACCGGGTGGCCCGGGGCAAGGCCGCCCGGGCAGAGGTGCCCCGGGAAAGCCATGCGATGTTCGACCCGCCCGCGGACCGGCCCGACCCGGTCGCCCAGCTGGAGCAGCAGGCCGAGTCGCGGGTGCCGGAACTGGTGCCGATCCGTTACGGCCGGATGCTGGTCTCCCCGTTCGCCTACTTCCGCGGCGCGGCCCTGCCGATGGCCAGCGACCTGGCCGATACCCCGTGCACCGGCCTGGTCGTGCAAGCCTGCGGGGACGCGCACCTGTCCAACTTCGGCATCTTCGCCTCCCCGGAGCGGAAGTTCCTGTTCGACGTCAACGACTTCGACGAGACGCTGCCCGGGCCGTGGGAATGGGACGTCAAGCGGCTTGCGGCCAGCCTGGAGGTGGCGGGCCGCGGCAACGGCTTCTCGCGCAAGCGGCGCCGCCGGATCGTGACCGCGAGCACCCGGATGTACCGGGAGACGATGCGCACGTTCGCCGGCATGAGCAACATCGACGTCTGGTACGCCCGGGTCGACCTGGACCTGGTGGAGAAGATGTTCTCGCCCCGGATGGCGAAGAAGGACCGCAAGTTTCTGGCCAAGAACCTGGCCAAGGCCCGGACCCGGGACAGCATGCAGGCGTTCAGCAAGCTGGCCGGCATAGTGGACGGGCAGACCCGGATCATCGCCGACCCGCCGCTCATCATGCCGGTGTCCCATTTGCGCCCGGAGGAGCGCGACGAGCTGGGCTTCGAGGCGCAACTGGACGAGATGCTGGGCCGGTACGGCGGCACGCTGAACGGTGCGCACCGGATCCTGTTCCGCCGCTACCAGCTCGTCGACCTGGCCCGGAAGGTAGTCGGCGTGGGCAGCGTCGGCACCCGCTGCTGGATCTTCCTGTTCACCGCCCGGGACGGCGAAGAGCCGCTGCTGCTCCAGGTCAAGGAGGCGCAGCCATCCGTGCTCGCCGCCTACGCCGGACGCAGCAAGTACGACAACCAGGGCCAGCGGGTGGTCGAAGGCCAGTGGCTGATTCAGCCGGTCAGCGACATCTTCCTCGGCTGGCAGCGCAGCGCGCCGGCCCGGGACGGCAAAACGCACGATTTCTACGTCCGCCAGTTGCGGGACTGGAAGTTCTCCATGGACATCGACCGCATGCACCCGTCCGGCATGGAGATCTACGGCGAGCTGTGCGCGTGGACGCTGGCCCGGTCGCACGCCCGGTCCGGGGATTCCGTCGCGATCGCCGCCTATCTGGGCAGCTCGGACGTGTTCGACCAGGCCATCGTCCAGTTCGCCAGCTCATACGCGGACCAGACCGAGCGGGACCACCAGGCGCTGGCCAAGGCCGCCGCGACCGGCCGGATCATCGCGCAGCGCGGCCTGTAGCAGTGCGGCAGAGTCGTTATTAACCTGCTCGTGACCAGGATTATGCCATTCCTGGTGTGCTAATCCGGTACTTTATCGCCCCTGGGCCGACTACCCCGCCAGCTCTTACGATGGTATTACGGACGGCCGCTACTGGTCGGCTTGGACGGTTGGTGAGTCGGCGGCAACGTGTGTTCTGACTTGGTAATACGTCTCTACATCCCAGCCTGGGTGATCGATTATTTGTCCGTAACCCAGGTTACGGGCCGACTGTCGAAAATCTTGGTTCCAGTGGCATCCCGCTCAGATGCGGGACTAATGTCTCGGCCGGGAGCGATACCCGATTAAAAGGGAACGGTGTCGTGTCGTACCGAAGTAGAGTCTTTAACCATGATCGCGAGTTCGGTCCGCGGTCACGGACGCGGCTCCTCGCGATCGGAGGAACTGTGGCCGTGGTGGCCGGGGTCGGCGTGGCGCTGCTAGTGCCCGGGGTCAGCAATGTGTTCAGCGCCAACAACAGCGCCAACGTAGCTGCCTGCGCCACGCCGTCGGCGGCCAGCACTGCAGCCGGGACCGCTGCTGCTGCTGCCACGGCTGCCGCCACTGCCGCCGCGACTACGCCGACCGTGGCGCCGACCCCGACCGGGGCCGTGACTACGCCGACGGCCGCCGCCCCGACCGCCGCGTCGACCGCGGCCGCCACCGCAGCGGCCACCACTGCGGCGACGACCGCGGCTACTACCGCACCGACGACGACGGCGACCGCTGCTGCCACGCCATGTACCACGGCATCGGCCACTGCATCGGCGACCGCCACGGCCGCAGCCGCTGTCGCGAACGTGAACTGCCGCATCATCGTGCCGGCCAACCCGCTGAGCGCGACCGGCCTGTCCACGCCGTGGCAGCTGGAAGGACCGGCGGGGATGACGCCCGCGCAGTCCGGCTGCACCATGGCCAACGCGGCTGCCCTCGGTGCGTTCGTGCAGGCGACCATCTTGGATCCGGCCACCGGCGCGCTGTCGGTGTACGAGCCGCTGGTGATCACCCAGGGCACGACCCCGGCGGTGGCGCCCGTGGTGCCCACCCTGCCCGCTGGTGCCGTCGTCACCATCGACGTCGGCTTCAACGGCACCGACCTGACCCAGGTGGGCGCGACCTCGACCGCGCTGGCCCAGGGGCACTGCGTGAACGGCCTCAACGGGTCGGACTTCGGCCAGGTGTCGTTCTGCAACGGGCCGGCCTTCTTCGCGGCCGCGTTCCGCGCCGAGGCCGCGGGCACGCTGGTCGTCCCGGCCACCGGTACGGCAACTAACGCAGCTGGCGTGGCCTGCCCGACCGTGCGCGACTTCACGATGATCGACCAGGACCAGAGCGACAACGTCACGTCGATCTACCTGCTCAACGGCAATGGCCAGACCGCGCAGTTCAACGCGGCCAACCAGGCTGCGCTGGCCGGTGCCACCAAGCTGGTCAACGGCAGTGACAACGCGCTGATCTCCGACTTCCTGGACCCGACGCTCGGCTGCACGTCGTTCACCGCGCCCGACCTGAGCCAGGCTGGCACCCCGTCCACCTCGCAGGCGCTCAACGAGCTGTCCGCGGCCAAGAACGCGACCGCGCCCATCGCGCTGGTGCCGGAGAACGACGAGATGACCTTGGTCAACAACGCGTTCAGCGTGACCAAGACCAACCTGTACCGGGCCCAGGTCGGCCAGGCCCCGATCTCGGCGGCCAACAACGCGGCGGACAGCCCGGCTAACTACTGCCAGAACATGGTCAACATCCAGACCCCGTTCCTCAGCGCCAACCAGACGCTGCTGGCTACGGGCACCTCGCCGGTGCCCACGGTGGGGAACAACCTGCTGACCTTCATGGCCAACCGGCTGAACATGTCCTTCACCAACCTCAACTGCCAGAACTTCGGCCTGACCAATCCGGTGACGGTGACCCTCGATGGGAACGGCGCGGCGATCGCGGCCACGTTCAACACCACCCAGCAGAAGGCGACCACCACCACGGGCATGGCAACCGGTACGCCAGGTACCCACATGCAGCGCCCTGGGCGGCGGTTCGGGCGTGGTGGCAACGGTCCGGGCACGGGTCGCCGTCACCTGGACAACCCATCCGGTCAGTAACGAAGTCCGCGCAGTAATCGGGTAATCCCCCAGGGTGCGGTGGTCTCCAGGAACGTCTGGGGGCCACCGCACCTCATCGTGTCCCAGGGAGCGCGACATGCAGGACAGCAGCAGCGAACACGATCAGCCCCAGCCCAGCGAACCGGGGGCCCAGGCCGAGGACGCCGCGCAGGCGCCAGCTGAGGTCAGCGCAGCCGAGCCCACCGCGGCCGGGCAGGCCGCTGTGGCGGAGCTGGCCACGGCGGCTGAGCAGCCCACCGGGACGGAGCCGGGCGGCGGCTGGTGGCAGCGGCGGCGCAGGCTGACGGTGGGGATCGGAGCGGCGGCCGCCGCGGCGCTGGTGGCGGTTGGCATGTTCGCGGCGGTGGGCGGGTTCTCCGGCTCGGCCTCGGCCTCGTCGGTGATCCCCAGCCCACCGTCGAAGAACAAGATGTTCATCGAGGATGACGATGGCACCGGGGCGGACAGCCAGGCGAACATCCTGAGCTTGGTGGCGCCCGGGCTGGTGCACATCCTGTCCGCCAGCGGGCAGTCGGCCGGGGTCGGCATCATCCTCACCCCCTCCGGCCTGGTGCTGACCAGCGACCAGGTGGTGCGGGGTGCGGGCAAGCTGTCAGTGCGCACCGTGCTGGCCGGCCGCTCGTTCACGGCCCGGGTGGTGGGCACCAGCGCGGCCGACGATCTGGCCCTGATCCAGATCGAGGGCGCGGCCAACCCATTCAAGCCAGTGGCGGTCGGCAACTCCCGGTATTTCGCGATCGGCGATGCGGTCACCGCCCTGGGCAGTGAGGGGGTGGCCCGGACGTTCACGCTCGATCTGGGCAACCTGGACACCCACCAGGCCTCGCTGACCGTGGCCGGGCAGCAGCTGACCGGCCTGCTCCAGTCGAGCCTGCAAGTGCTGCCCCGGCAGGGAACCGGCGGCCCGCTGGTCAACCTGTCCGGCCAGATCGTCGGCATCGACGTGGGCGGCGCCGGCAGCGGGCTGCACGCCAAGGGGTTCGCCATCCCGGTCAACCGGGCCCTTACGGTGGCCAAGGAACTCCAGTCCCGCGCCGCACACTAAAACGGCTGGCCCGCATTCCGGAAAGGATCCAGTCCGGCCGTGACCTGGGCGGCAGCCCAGAAAGGGCCCTATCACCTGCGACGTAAGAATTACGCAATATTTGGGCCTGTCCGGGTCACAATGCGAATTAGCGCGGCTATCGCCAGTTATTTTGCTATTTCGCCAACTAGGGCCGGTTGCGGGGACTAGCGTGGCCGACTGAGTGCGTCCATCGGCCGCGTTGGAGGTGACGTCATGCGCGACAGCGGTTGGTCCGGGGACCGGCGCCCGAGGAACCGGATCATGCTGATCGCTCTTCCCCTGATCGTCACCATGGCCGTTGGCCTGATCGTGGGCATCCGGCTGGTCAGTGAGAAGGACGCGACGCTCCGGCTGTCTAACAGCGGCCAGGGCGCGGCCAACTCCACACCGGCCTCGCCCGCTACCTCGCCCCCGGCGGCCAGCCCCCGCGCGACGCCGTCACCGACGGCGGCCACTACCGTCACCCCCAGCGCCATCCCCACTGCGACAGCGACGAACATGAGCTGCGTGCGCAGCGTGCGCCCGGGGCCCGGCGGGAGGTCGCCGGCCGTCGCCAGGTGCGCCCGGACCAGTGCGGGCCGCACCGTGGCCCTGAGGGGCGTGTGACGGGTGCTGGCCGCGGGGAACAGCAGAGCCTGCCCGGCCGTCGCCCGGGCCGGTCCGGCCTGGCGCGGCCCGCCGGGCCGCCGGTTCTTCCCCACGGGACAAACGGGCTGCGGAGGTGGGTTTTCGTGCATCATCAGCGTGTCGCGCGTTATGGCGCGGCGAAGGCAGTGATCCCAGCTTGTCTGTCCCTTACAGCTGGTAATTGTGACGGTACGTATTGTGGTTTTGTGATCTAGCGCACATCGCTGGTTGCTCTGCCGACACAACTTTTTCAGCAGAAGTGGTTGCAGACCCCTCCCTCGTCTCTGGCAAGGTAGCGCCGATGGTCCAAGGCCTTACTGCCAAGCGGTTCCAGGGCGATTGAGTTTCTGCGGCCGGCATTGGCAGGAGTACCGGACCATGCGCTGCCCGAGGGCGCAGCGGTCCGCTCCTGAGCATCCCGCTCATGAGTTCGGCCGAAGGAAGGACAGCCTTGTCAGAGCACCGGAGGCGAAGCCCCGGAAAACGACGGGCGGCACGCCGTAATGGCGTTTTGTTGCCAATGGCAGCTACTGCGGTTACCGCGGTGGCCGGGATCGCGATCGCAGGCTACATCGTGGTTTTCCGTCCGGGCCAAGTGCCGGACACCGGTGCTGCTATTGCCGCCGCCGCCGTGTCCAGCAGCCGGGCCATGGCCGTGCTCGAAGAACAGCGCCAGCAGGAGATCGTCCTGTCCGCGGCCACGCACTCGGTGCATCTCATCGGAGCCCCCAAAGTCGCAGCTCAGCCGCTGCAGGACAGCGCGGACGGGGGGTCCGGCTCCACGGTGACCCTGCCACCGCCTGACCCGGGGACGGCGCAGCGCATCGCGTACGACCTGCTGTCTTCCTATGGCTGGAGCCCGAGCACGTATTTCAGCTGCCTGAACAACATCTGGACCCGGGAAAGCGGCTGGAACTACCAGGCGGAGAACGCCAGCGGTGCGTATGGGATTCCGCAGGCACTACCGGCCAGCAAGATGGCCAGCGCTGGAGCCGACTATCTGACCGACCCCAAAACACAGATCATCTGGGGCCTCGGTTATATCCAGGGCAGGTATGGCAATCCGTGCAGCGCCTGGTCGTTCTGGGAAGCCCACGGCTACTACTAAACTACGTGGCGTCACGATCGTCAACTTCGCCAGCAGCTAATCACAGCTCCCCCACCGGTAACCTGTTGTTACTGAGTCACTACTGTTCCGGCCCGGCTGTCCTGTTTCGGGGCGGCCGGGTTTCTTCTTCGCCGGTCCGAATTTCACTTCTCTGGGTAAGAGGACCTGTTCGTATTGTTAAATTGTGATGTGTTTCACATAAGACAACTGACCGCCAATCAGTCTCGTCAATATACGTGATAAAAGCAACAAAGCGAAAATTTATTCGAACCTAGAAGTGTGGATTGTGAACCAGTTCACAGCTTCGATTTGTGAGTTTCGGGCAGAACCAATTGTCCGTATTGGGCATGGTGGATGTCCGAAAGCACCCCCGGCGTGCCCGATGAGCTGACAACCCCCGCAGCCACGGCGGGTCCTACGTCGGCTACTGAGCCGGTATCCGCCCAGCCAGGCGGCCTGCCCCGAGGTCGGGGAGGCCGCCTGGCGGCGTCACGGCTGGATGCGGAACGTGCGCAGCGCCGCGGCGAACGCGGGCTCGGCGGCGTGGAACGAGGCGGCGGGCGCGATTTCCTGGATCACGAACCGCTGCAGCACCGGCGCGCCGAGTGGGTGGAGCAGTGTCTCCACCATCTCCCGGCTGCCCCCGCCGGACGGCTGCCAGCGGAACGACCAGCTGTACCCGGTGCCGCTGGCCAAGTGGACCAGATTCGGCGCGGTCGGCAGCCCCTGGGATCCGGGGAAGGCGTGCTGCTTGGCCGTGGTCACCCGGAGGATCTGCGCCTCGGCCAGCAGGGCGGTGGGGTCGGCTGGCACCGGGTACACCACCACGGACACCGTGCGGCCGGGGTTGACGAAGTAGGTGCTCCGGCCGTGCGGTGCGGTATGCCAGCCCGCCGGCAGTTGCAGCGTGTATCCGGCCGTGGTGGCGGTGGCAGCCACCGTGTACGTGCGGTATGCCGTGGCCTGCGCCGCACCGCTGGCCGCCGGGTGGCCCGCGGTCGCACCCGCGCCACCGCCACCGCTCACGAAGGCCAGCCTGGCCAGCAGCCCGGCCGCCACGACCAGCAGGCCAGCCAGGGTGGCGAGCAGCCAGCGCGGCGTGCGGGCCAGCCAGTCGCGCAGGCCAGCGGGCAGGTGCTGGATCAGGCCCGGGTCGGCCGCCGCGCCGTGCCGGGCGGCCGGTCTGCGGTCGGCCGCGCGTCGGCCGGCCAACTCCGGCGTGGTGGCCCCCCGGCCCGGCTGGCCCGCGTCCCAGGGCGGCTCGCCCTCCGCCCAGTCCTGCACGGGGCTGGCCAGCGTCCCGCCCGGCTCGTCCGCCGGGCTGAGCAGACCCGGCTCAGGCCCGTCCGCCTGGTAAGCCAGCGGGACCTGAGTGGTGGCCGCGCTGTCCGGCCCCGGCAGCCCAGGTCGGCTGGGCTGCTACCATCCTGGGCCGCGGCCAGCATCTGGGCCGCAGTGGCCGGGTCCGGCCGGGCCCACGGCTCACGGCGCAGCATCGCCTCGATCGCCGGGCGCAGCGGCCCGGCCCGCCCGGGCCGGGGCGGGTTCTCGTTCGCGATAGCGGCCAGGATGGCCAGCGAGGTGGTCCGGTCGTCGAACGGGCCGTGCCCTTCCACCGCCGCGAACAGGGTGGCGCCCAGCGACCACAGGTCGGAGGCCGGGCTGGCCGGCTCGCCGCGGACTCGTTCCGGTGCGGTGAACCCGGGAGTGCCCATCACCATCCCGGCCTGGGTAAGCCCGCTGTCGCCCTCCAGGGTGGCGATACCGAAGTCGGTCAGCACGGCCCGCCCGTTGCCGATCAGCACGTTGCTCGGCTTGACGTCACGATGCAGGATGCCGGCCGCGTGCGCGGTGCGCAGCGCGCTGAGCAGCCGGCCGCCCAGGTCCGCGGCCTGCTGCGGGAGCAGTGGGCCGTCCTCGGCCACGACCTGCTCCAGCGAGCGGCCCTGGATCAGCTCCATCACGATCCACGGGCAGCCGTCCGCCTCCTCGATCACGTCGTAGACGGTGATCACCGCGGGGTGGTTCAGCCGGGCCGCGGTGCGCGCTTCGCGCAGCGTGCGCTCGTACAGAACCCGGGTCTCCTCGGTGACCGGGCCGCCGCCCGGTGACCCGGGCGCATCCGGCACTGGTGGAGGAGGCATGGCGCTGCGGAGCCGGACCTCCTTGACCGCGACATCACGGGCCAGCAGGGAATCCTGGGCTCGCCAGACGGTACCCATCGCGCCACGGCCGATGGGGTGCTGCAGAAGGTAACGCCCCGCGACCACCCGCCCCGTGCTGGCCGCAACGTGCATGACACGGGACGATACACGCGCTTTCTCCCGAGTTTCCTGGGAAGCGGGTGAGAGTAATACGTGTCGTTACCAGAATTTCAGCTATGGCCGCGGGCCGATGCTGACCAGCGGCGGTTCCGGCTCCGGGGTGAAGAAGTCGTGGCCCTTGTCGTCGGTGATGATGAACGCGGGGAAGTCGCGTACCTCGATCCGCCAGACCGCTTCCATGCCCAGTTCCGGGTACTCCAGCACCTCGACCTTGGTGATGTGGTCTTTGGCCAGCTTGGCCGCCGCGCCGCCGATCGACCCCAGGTAGAAGCCACCGTACTGCTGGCAGGCCGCGGTGACCGCGGGCGACCGGTTGCCCTTGGCCAGCATCACGAACGACCCGCCGGCCGCCTGGAACTGCGCCACATAGGAATCCATCCGCCCGGCCGTCGTCGGGCCGAATGAGCCAGACGCGTATCCCTCCGGCGTCTTAGCCGGGCCCGCGTAGTACACCGCGTGGTCGGCCATGTACTGAGGCATCCCCTCACCCGCCGACAGGCG
The DNA here is from genome assembly GCA_963758575.1 of uncultured Actinomycetes bacterium. Classification (GTDB taxonomy): domain Bacteria; phylum Actinomycetota; class Actinomycetes; order Streptosporangiales; family Streptosporangiaceae; genus RYN-230. The sequence goes on along the minus strand of CAVWWE010000005.1, from coordinate 50,667 downwards.
TTCGGCAATCTTGGCGTGTGCTATATCGCGCGCCACCACCAGCGGGCCGGTCAGCGACAGGCGGGTCGCCACCGGATACTTGCTCAGCTCGGCGCGGATCTCGGACATCGGCCGGTTCAGGTCGATGCGCACCACGTCGTCGGCCAGCTCGTCCTCGGCCACTTCCGGCAGGTACTGCGCCGGGTCGGTCTCCAGCCGCTCCAGGAACACGCCGTCCGGGGTGACCTTGGCCAGCGCCTGCCGGTCCGCGGAGCAGGACACCGCGATGGCCACCGGGCAGGACGCGCCGTGCCGGGGCAGCCGGACCACCCGCACGTCGTGGCAGAAGTACTTGCCGCCGAACTGCGCGCCGATGCCGATCGTCCGGGTGATCTCCAGCACCTGCTGTTCCAGCTCGTGGTCCCGGAACCCGTGCCCGCCCGGCGAGCCGGCCTCGGGCAGCGTGTCCAGGTACCGGGCCGAGGCGTACTTGGCCGTCTTCAGCGCGTACTCCGCGCTGGTTCCGCCGACCACGATGGCCAGGTGATAGGGCGGGCAGGCGGCGGTGCCCAGGGAACGGATCTTCTCCTCCAGGAAGGCCTGCATCGCGGCCGGGTTCAGCACCGCCTTGGTCTGCTGGTACAGGAACGACTTGTTGGCCGAGCCGCCGCCCTTGGCCATGAACAGGAACTTGTACTCCCGGCCCGGTGTGGCGTAGATCTCGATCTGGGCCGGCAGGTTGCTGCCGGTGTTGCGCTCCTCGTACATGGTGGCCGGGGCGAGCTGCGAGTAGCGCAAGTTGAGCTGGGTGTACGCGTCGAAGATGCCGCGGGCCAGGTGCTCCTCGTCCCGGCCGTCGGTGAGCACCTCGCCACCCCGCTTGCCCATCACGATCGCGGTTCCGGTGTCCTGGCACATCGGAAGCACGCCACCGGCCGCGATGCACGCGTTCTGCAGCAGGTCACGGGCGACGTAACGATCGTTCGGACTGGCCTGCGGGTCGTCCAGGATGGACCGTAGCTGGCGCAGGTGGCCGGGCCGCAGCAGGTGCGCGATGTCCCGCATCCCCTCCCGGGCCAGCAAAGTCAGCACGTCCGGGTCCACCTGCAGGAATTCTTTGCCGAACGCCCGCTGGGTGCTGATGCCGTCCGCACTGAGCAGGCGGTATTCGGTGGCATCCGGGCCTAGCGGCAGCAGGTCGGTGTACTGGAACTCGGGCATGTGCGGCACGTCCTCGTGGTGGATACGGGATCGGATTCATGGTAGAGCCGCGGCCGTGGTGCGGAAGCGCTTGCATGCCCGGGGACCGGCCGGGTAAAGGTTGCCCATCCCCGGACGGCGGTGCTGGTGAGCGGGTGCGGCGGTGGGCGGGGTCCGGGTCAGGAGGGAGACGACCGTGAGCATGCCAATCGGCGACGAGCAGGCGATCAGCCTGGATGAGGCATCCAGGCAGCTCGAGCTGGCCGTGCACGACGCGCAGGTGGCCTACGACTGCATCGCGCTGGGCAACCTGGACCGGGCGCACACGAACGCGATCACCGCGCGGGCCGCGGCCGACGCGGCCGAGACGCTGCTCCGCGCGGTGCTCGGCGAGTCGGCCTCGGTCAGCGACCCGGACTGACCGGCTGGGAACTCACCGCGCTACTTGGCTAGCCGGGGGAGCAGGGCCGAGGCGACGACGATGGCCGCGACCGCAGACCCGATCAGCACGATACGTCCAGCGCCAGGTTGGTTGGTATCCCGATGAGCAGTGCCAGCCGTCCACCTCGTAGGACAGCGGGTTGACCCGGCTGATCGCCTGCAGCCAGCCGGGCATCAGCGCGGTCGGGTACAGCGCGTTGGAGCTGAAGAACAGCGGCATCGTGATGGCCTGGCCGATGGAGATGCCGTGCGGGGTGCGGATGGCGTGGATCCGGTTGAACGTCTCGCCGAAGATGATCAGCCACAGCGCGGGCTGGATGGCCCGGGTGTAGAGCTCGGTGCGGTCGTGCCGCAGCTTGCGCAGCTCCACCCAGCACAGCGTGCCCATCCGGCTGAGCAGCTGGCGGATGGTGACCCGGCCGCTGCCGGGGTCCTGATCAGCCCAGACGGCGGGCGGTGCGCCGGGCGCGACGGACGTCACGGATGCCTCCCTTTCCGGTCTCCTCGTCCAGCGTCCCGCCGGTGAAGTGGCGGAACACGTCATCCAGCGTGGCGTCCGGCCCCAGCGTGGCCTTCAGGTCGCGGTGAGCCGGTGGCCCGCACCGTGCCGCGGTGCATCAGCGCCACCCGGTCGCAGTGCAGGTCGGCCTCTTCCATGTGGTGCGTGGTCATCAGCACGGTCATCCCGGCGCGTTCCCGCAGCCGGCTGATGTGCTCCCAGACATCAGCCCGGGCGATCGGGTCCAGGCCCACCGTGGGCTCGTCCAGGACCAGCAGCCGGGGCGCGTTGACCAGCGCCTGGGCCAGTTCCAGCCGCCGCACCATGCCGCCGGAGTACGTCTTGACCAGGCGCAGCGCGGGCTCGGTCAGGCCCATCGCGGTCAGCGCCTCGTCTACCCGCTGGTGGCGGACCGCGCGCGGCACGTCGAACAGCCGGGCGAACAGCTCGACGTTCTCCTGGCCGGTCAGGCTGGCGTCCGCGGACAGCAACTGCGGTACGTAACCGATCGTGCGGCGGACCCGCATCGGCTGGGCGGCGGTGTCGGTGCCGAACACGATGATCCGGCCGGTCGGCCGGCTTGAGCAGCGTGGTCAGCATCCGGATGGTGGTGGTCTTGCCCGCCCCGTTGGGGCCGAGCAGGCCGAACGTCTCGCCGGGCCGGATGAACAGGCTCACGTGATCGACCGCGGTGTGCTCAGCGAACCGGTACGTCACGTCGTTGACGATGACCGCGGCCTGCACAGCAGGTCCGGTCGGGACTGGCTCGCTCAGCGCGGCGCTGCCGGTTTCCAGGCTCATGGGGCCTCCTGCATCGTCTCGGCCAGGCAGATGAGGGCGGGCACCGCGTGGGCCAGCGCCCGGCGGTCGGTCCAGGTCAGCTGGCCAGCGCCCGCGCGGCCAGCTCGGCGCGCAGGTCGCGGAACTCCTCGATCCGGGCCCGGCCCTTGTCGGTGACTTCGAGCTGGACCGAACGGCCGTCGGGCTGGGCCCGGTTCCGGCTGAGCAGACCCTGGTCGGCCAGCTTGCCGACCAGGGTGCTGACCGTGTTCGCCGCCAGGTGCAGTTCCTGGGCCGCCTCGGCCACGCCGAGGCCGGGCCGGGCCGCGACCAGGCGGAGCAGCTCACCCCGCGCCGGGGGCAGCGGCTCGCTGGCCCAGGCGTGCCGGACGGCCCGCCGGGCGCTGCGCCGGACCGCGCTGATCGCCGCTAGCAGCTCTGCCGCCTCGGCCCGTTCAGCCGCCGGGACGCCCCGAGCAGCAGAAATATCTTTCACAGAGCTAACTATATAGGGCCACGCGCACGCAATAAACCTACAAACGGTCAGCGGCGCGGCCTGCGGGCCGCCGGGTCGGAGTCCGCGGCCACTTCGGCGGCGACCTCCACGGCCAGCTCGGGAGAGGTGCCGATGGCCGTCTCCGCGGTCACCTCGGCCTCCTCGCTGGCGGCCGGGCCGGCCAGCGGGCGCTCGTCGTGCACGTACCGCTTGCCGCGCAGCAGCGACACGCCAGCCGCGATCAGCAGCACGATGATCGCCATGCTGAACACGATGACCAGGCCGTGGTGGAATGGGCCGGAGATCAGGTGCGGGAAGAACCGCTTGCCGGTGAGCACGGCCACGTTATGCGGCGGCAGGTGATTCAGGATGCCGGTCGGGCCGAGCAGTTCCTTGATCGGGTTGTAGCCCAGGAACGTGGCGAACAGGCTGGCCACCGGGGGCGTCGATGCGACCTCGTGGGCAATGCCGGCCGGCACGCCCTGCGACATCAGGCCCCTGGCCATCGTGGTTGGCAGCGTGCTGGACAGCCCGGCAATCATCAGCGAGAAGAAGATGCCGATGGACAGCACGAACCCGGAGTTCTGGAACGTGGCCAGCATGCCGGACGCGGCGCCGCGCTGCCTGGCCGGGACGCTGTTCATGATGGCGGCCGCGTTGGGCGCGGAGAACAGCCCCATGCCCACGCCCGCAATGAAGATCAGCACACCGAACGCGATGTAAACGAAGTCGGTCGGGATCAGCAGCAGGCCGGCGAACGCGGCCGCGGACACCAGCAGCCCGCCGGAGGCGAACCAGCGCGCCCCGTGCTTGTCCGACAGCCAGCCGGATACCGGCCCGGCCACGATGAACCCGAAGGTGAGCGGGAGCAGGTAGATCCCGGACCACAGCGGGGTGTCCTTGTAGTTGTAGCCGTGCAGGATCAGCCAGATGCCCTGCAGCCAGATGATCAGCATGAACTGCAGGCCACCGCGGGCGATCGAGGCCAGCAGCGTGGCCAGGTTGCCCATCGCGAACGGCTTGATCTTCAGCAGCCGCAAGTCGAACATGGGGCTGTCCACCCGCAGTTCGATGAAGCAGAACGCCACCAGCAGCGCGAGGCCGCCGAACAGGCCGATCAGCACGGTCGGGCTGGTCCAGCCCATCACGTGGCCGCCGTACGGCTGGATGCCGTAGGTGATCCCGGTGAGCAGCCCGATCAGCCCGAGCGCGAACGTGACGTTGCCCAGCCAGTCGATCTTCGCCTTGGTACGCACCCCGATCTCGCGCAGGCTGAGGTAGGACCAGATGGCGCCGCCGATGCCGATCGGCACCGAGACGATGAACACCAGGCGCCAGTCCACCGCGGCCAGGATGCCGCCCAGGATCAGCCCGATGAACGAGCCGGAGATGCCCGCGACCTGGTTGATGCCCATGGCCGTGCCGCGCTGCTCGGCCGGGAACGCGTCGGTCAGGATGGCCGGGGAGTTGGCCATCAGCATGGCCCCGCCGGTGGCCTGCACCACCCGCCAGCCGATCAGCCACAGCGCGCCCGCCGGGCCGGTGAACGGGTCGAACGGGAGCGCCAGCGCGCCCAGCGCGAAGACCGTGAAGCCCAGGTTGTACATCCGGACCCGGCCGTAGATGTCGCCTAGCCGGCCCAGGGTGACCACCAGCACGGCCGACACGACCAGGTAGCCCATCAGCATCCAGAGCAGGTAGCTCACGTTGCCCGGGGTCAGCGGGTTGAGCTTGATGCCGCGGAAGATGGCGGGCAGCGAGATGATGACGATCGAGGCGTTGGTGGTGGCGGCCAGCATGCCCAGCGTGGTGTTTGACAGCGCGAGCCACTTGTAGTGCGAGCCGTCCCGCAGCTTGCCCGGGGCCGGGCCGGGCACGGCGCCGTTCACCTGGGAACCAGCCGCGGCGCGGCCGTTGCTGGAATCGCCCACGGGGCAGCTCTCTCTCACCGACGGCTGATACTTGTTATGGGCAAACTAACAGGCCGGCCAGGCATATTCCTAACCCGGCCGAGGGGGGCGGCGCAGTGGCCCCGCGGGCGGCTACTCTCGGGTGGGTGAGCCCCCGGCCATCCCCGCGTGACCTGCGCGCCTCGGACGCTGACCGGGAGCGCGTGGTTGACCTGCTGGCCCAGGCCGCGGCGGACGGACGGCTCACCTGGGAGGAGCACGCCGGGCGGGTACAGCGGGCCTACACGGCCCGGACCCTGGGCGAGCTGGCCAAGCTGACTGAGGATCTGGCCGGGCCGGATGCCCAGCCGTTCCGGCTGGACGCCTCCCGCGCGGTGACCGCGGTCTTCGCGACACAGCGGCGCGAGGGCCGCTGGGTGGTGCCGGACCGGCTGGTGGTCACGGCGGTCGGTGGCCAGGTGGTGCTCGACCTGCGCGAGGCGCTGCTGCATGGGCAGCGCACCATGATGTACGCCACCGCGCTGGGCGGCCAGGTGCACCTGCTGGTACCCGCCGGGATCTCGGTCCAGATGCACGGGATGCCCGGCCTGGCCGCGCTGGCCGGCGGCCCCGATCAGGCCGCGGAGCAGGGCAGGCCGGCCGAGCGACGCCGGCCGGCGCCAGCGCCGCCAGCCGGCTCGCCGGTGATCGAGCTGCACACGCTGACCGTGCTGGGCCGGATCCATGTGCGCACGCCGCGGCCGCGCCGCGGCGGTTTCTTCCGCTGGGCCCGCTAGTCCGCGGAGTCGAAGTTCACCGAGCTGTACGCGCGCAGCTTCCACAGCTGGTGCTCGCTGTGGATGTTGCGGATGGTGCCGGACCGGGCCCGCATGACCAGGGAATGGGTGAGCGCCCCGCCGCCCCGGTAGCGCACCCCGGCCATCAGCTCGCCGTCGGTGATCCCGGTCGCCGCGAAGAACGCGTCCTCCGAGGTGACCAGGTCATCCGTGGTCAGCACGTGGCTGAGGTCGTGGCCCGCGGCCAGCGCGCGGTCCCGCTCGGCCTCGTCGCGCGGCGCCAGCCGGCCCTGGATGACCCCGCCCAGGCACTTGATCGCGCACGCGGAGATGATGCCTTCCGGGGTGCCGCCCACGCCGAGCAGCAGGTCGATCCCGGTGCCCTCACGCGCGGCCATGATCGCGCCGGCGACGTCGCCGTCGGTGATCAGCTTGATCCGGGCGCCGGCCTCCCGGACATCGGAGATGAGCTGCTGGTGCCGCGGCCGGTCCAGGATGACTACCGTGACGTCCTGCGGTGAGCAGCCCTTAGCCCGGGCCACCGCGCGGATGTTGTCCCTGGGGGTGGCCTCGATGTCCACCACCTCGGCCGCGGACGGGCCGGTAACCAGCTTGGACATGTAGAAGACGGCCGACGGGTCATACATCGAGCCGCGTGCGCTGACCGCGATGACGGAAATGGCGTTCGGCATGCCGTTGGCCGTCAGGCGGGTGCCGTCGATGGGGTCCACGGCCACGTCGCAGAGCGGCCCACTGCCGTCGCCGACCTGCTCGCCGTTGTACAGCATTGGGGCGTGGTCCTTCTCGCCTTCGCCGATCACCACCATGCCGTTCATCGACACCGTGTTGATCAGCGTCCGCATCGCGTGCACGGCCGCGCCGTCCGCGCCGTTCTTGTCACCCCGGCCGACCCACCGGGCGGCGGCCATCGCGCCGGCCTCGGTGACCCGGGCCAGCTCGAGGGCAAGGTTACGGTCGGGCGCGCTGCGGCCCGGTTCCGGTGGCACGGCCATGTCCGCCGCGTCGATCTCGTCGCAGGGGACCGGGTTGGCCGGGACGCTGTCCCCGCGGAGCGTAGCGCCGTTCTCGGTCATCGCAGAGACCGCCTTCCCTGTGTGGCCGTGGCCGCGATTGTGCGTGCCCGCGCCTCAATGTAGTCAACCGCATCGTCGCGTTACCAGGGCCCGGGGGCGGTGGTAGGGCCCTCGGTCCCTGGTACGGGGCGATTCCGCCGGTCTACAGTGAGCATTGGGATGCACAGCCAAATCCGGGAGGATTCCGATGCTGATGCGGCTGGTTATCCGGTTCGCTGCCTCACTGGTGGGCATCGCGGCCGGGCTGCTGATCTGCGGCGCCGTCCTGACCCAGTTCCACATTGACGCGGCCGCCGTCATCGAGGCCACGCTGCTGTTCTGGGTCATCCACATGATCGTTCAGCTCATCGCGCTGCGGGTGCTGGTCCGGGAGCCGTCGGTGGCGCTGGCCGGGTTGCTCGCCCTGGCCTCGACCATCATTTCCCTGATCATCGTCAACGCGATCATCAGCGGGCTGACCATCCACCGGCTCTACACCTACGCGCTGGCAACCATCATCATCTGGATCACCACCGCGCTGGCCGACATGATCGGCCGCCGGATCGTGCGGAAGCGGCGGGCGGAGCGGAGAGAGGCCGAGACGGTCCGGTGAGGCGGCCGGCGTAGCCTTGTCGCCTAGAGCGGTTCATCCTGACGCCGAACGTGGGGAGCGCTGCGTAGGCGGTGACAGGCTCATGACGACAGATATCCCGCAGCCGGCCGTGCGTTCAGCGGACCGTGGTGCGGCGACCCGGGCCGCCTTGCTGGGCGCCGCCCGCGAGGTGTTCACCTCTGTTGGCTACGCGCAGGCCGGGGTGACCGAGATCGTCGCCCGGGCCAACGCCAGCGTGGGCAGCCTTTACCACCACTTCACCGGCAAGGCCGATCTGTACGTCACGCTGTTCGAGGAGTTCCACGAGAACCAGGCGCGGCGGGCCCGGCAGGCGGTCCGGGAGGCCCGGGCCGCCCAGGAGGCGCGCGGGGACCGCGCCGAGCCCCGCCAGCTATTCGTCGCGGCGGCCCGGGCCTACCTGGACGGCTGCGTGCAGCAACGGGAGCTGTCCCGCCTGTTCGTGTGCGGCGACGCGCCGCCCGGGTTCGACCTGATCATGCGGCAGCGGCTGCGGGACTGGGCCGACCGGAACGCCGACTTCTTCGCCCGCGGCACCGACCCGCTGGACGAGGCGCTGGCCGTGGTGATGACCGGGGCGCTCATGCTGGCCGTGGCCGAGGTGTCACTGGGCGAGGACGCCGGGCATGCCCGGCGGCTGGCCGACGGCGTGCTCGACGTGATGTCCTCGATCAGCCTGTCGCCCCGGCCCTGATCCCGGCCTGGTCAGTTCCCGGCCTCCGGCGGGCGGGCGGCCGCCGCCTCCAGCCGGGCCCGGGCGCCTTCCAGCCACTGCTCACAGACCGCGGCCAGCCGCTCGCCGCGCTCCCACAGGCCGAGGGACTGCTCCAGGGTCAGGCCGCCCGCCTCGAGCTGGCGCACCACCTCGGTGAGCTGATCCCGGGCCTGCTCGTAGCTGAGCGCGGTGGATCCGTCCGCGGCCGCATCGGCCGCTGGGGCAGGCTGAGACCCGGCTTTCTTGGCGCTCACGGCATCAACGTAGCCGGCCCAGCCGGCGGCGGACGGCCCGGCGGGCCAGGTCCAGGACGGCGGGGTCGTCGTGCAGGACGAAGTTGGTGTCAGCGGCCAGGATGATCCCGTTCAACCTTCAGTTACTGAACCGGGCCTGGTCCGGTCAGGAGACCGGCTAACCGCAATGATCAGATCTTCGCCACTGCACTGCAGGAAGAAACGCCGATGTAGGTAATGGGCAGGAACAGATTTGCTAGCCGTCCCGTGTGCTAATCGGCCCCGCCGCCGGCCGATTGGGCTTCGGCTACTGCGGGCAGCTGGTCCTCGGCCAGCCGGATGGTGATCCGCTCGCCCGGCGTCACCTGGCCCGCGGACCGGACCACGGTGCCATCCACGCGCTGCACGATGGCGTAGCCCCGGCGCAGCGTGGCCGCGGGTGACAGGGCCAGCAACCTGGCCCGGGTGTGCGCCAGGCCATCCTCGGCCCGGTCCAGCATGGCTTCCAGCCGGCGGCGGCCGCGTTCGGCCAGGGCGGAGACATCCTCCTGGCGGCGCTGCACCTCGCGGGCCGGGGCGGCCAGCGCGGGCCGGGACCGGGTGCTGGCCAGCCAGCTCAGCTCCCGGTCCAGCCGGCCAGCCAGGCAGCGGCGGGCCCGGCCACGTAGCTGGCCGATCAGCGCGAGCTGCTCGGCCACGTCGGGGACGACCCGCCGGGCCGCGTCGGTGGGGGTGGACGCGCGCACGTCGGCGACCAGGTCGAGCAGCGGCGAGTCCTGTTCATGGCCGATGGCGCTGACCACCGGTGTCCGGACCTCGGCCACCGTCCTGATCAGCGTTTCATCCGAGAAGGGCAGCAGATCCTCGATCGACCCGCCGCCCCGGGCAACGATGATGACGGCCACGTCTGGATCCGTGTCCAGCCGGTGCAGGGCATCCACCACTTCGGCCACCGCGTAGGGCCCCTGAACGGCGACCTGTTCGACCCGGAATCGCACCGCGGGCCAGCGGCGGGCCGAGTTGCGCAATACATCCCGTTCCGCCGCGGAATCACGTCCGCAAATCAGGCCAATAGTGCCAGGCAGGAACGGCAGCGGGCGCTTTCGTTCTGGCGCGAACAGTCCTTCCGCGGCCAGGTCGCGGCGCAGCCGTTCCAGCCGGGCCAGCAATTCGCCGATGCCAACGGCGCGGATTTCCACCGCGGCCAGCGAGAACGCCCCCCGGTTGGTATTGAAGTCGGGTTTGGCCCAGACGACGACGCGGGCGCCTTCGCCCGGTGGCGGATCGGTCGCGTCCAGCACGGCCCGGGGGCAGATCACCCGGACCGAAACCGCCGCCACCGGGTCGCGGAGGGTCAGGAACACCGTGCCACCACGCCGGGTCAGCTCGGCGATCTGACCCTCCACCCAGACCCGGCCCAGGCGGCTGATCCACTCGCCGGTCAGCCGGAGGATGGTCCGGACCGGGACCGGCGCGTCCGCGGATGTGTCCAGCGCCATGGTGGCTGCCAGGTCTCCGGGGGCGGCTAGCGGTCAGCCGTCCTGCTCCAGCTTGGCGATACGCCGTTCGAACATGGTGACCACGTCGGCCCGGTTCTGGTTTGCCTTCTCGTAGTCCAGCAGCGTCCGCACCTGGGTCAGGCCCAGCACCCGCAGCCGGGCCCGCAGCGAAGCCACGGACAGCTGGTCGTAGCCGACCACCGGAAGCGCCTTCGTGGCCGGCGCTCCGCGGTGGGGGTCACCTCGGCCGGTTCGGGCGTCGCGGCCAGGATGGGCTCGGCCAGGACCACCTCGGCGGGCTCGGGCTCGGCCACCTCGGCGGCGGCAGGCACGGCCAGGCCGGCGGAGCTCGGGCACGGCCAGCTCGGCGGGCGGCAGGCACGGCCAGGCCGGCGGGCTGAGGCTCGGCCACCTCGGCGAACGCCGGCTCGGCCAGAGCAGCCGGGGCAGGCTCAGCGGCGGCCGCGGGCTCAACGGCCGACGCGGGCCCGGCGGCAGCAGCCGGCGGCGCGCTCGCGGCCGTGCCCAGGTCCGGGTCGCCGTCGCGCAGCACCCGGACATTGCCCGTCTTGTCGAGGCTCCGCCACCGCGAATCGGCCGGGTCAGTCACCTCGGGGGGCGTCACCGAGGATCCCGCTGGGGTAGCCGTGCCCGGCGCGGCCGCAGCCGGGGGAGTGGCCGCCGGGGGCGCGGCCGAGGGAGTGGCCGCCGGGGGCGCGGCCAGGGGAGTGGCCGCCGGGGGCGCGGCCGGGAGGGCCGCGGGCACGCGGCGGGCGGCGGGCGGCTGGCTGCTATCCGGTGGCGTGGCGAGCTGGGCTCTGACCTTGTCCGCGGCGAGCAGCAACTGGCCGACACCGGTGAACACGGCCCGCAGCGCCTGCCCGGGGAGTTCCTTGATGCGGTCACTAACCTGGGGCAACGGCATGATGATCGTTCTCCTACGCTGAGTTCCGGCGTACGGTCTAGTGCCCGGCGCGCCCGGCTCCATTCGGCCTGCGAGCAGCTGTGCAGGCGTGCCGGGTGTTCGGGCCGGCGGCGTCGGTACCGGCTCGTGACAGGCTCAGTCGTACCAGATCCGGCCTGGCCCTGCTACGCGAGCGCGGACGCTCACCTTACTGGCACCGGCTCCGGGCCGGAAGAGGTGTCCGGCTCGGCAGGGGGCACCCGGGGCTCATCTACCATAGGGGACATGCCCGTGACTACCCGACGAGTACTGATCGCCAAGCCCCGTGGTTACTGCGCGGGCGTTGACCGGGCCGTGCAGGCAGTCGAGATGGCCCTGGAGCGCTACGGAGCCCCGGTCTACGTGCGCAGGCAGATCGTGCACAACACGCACGTGGTCCGGGAGCTGGAAGCGCGCGGCGCGATCTTCGTCGAAGAGACGGACAGCGTGCCGGAGGGGGCGGTCGTCGTTTTCTCCGCGCACGGCGTCTCGCCCGCCGTCCGCGAGGAGGCGCAGCGCCGCGGCCTGCGGACTATCGACGCGACCTGCCCGCTGGTCACCAAGGTGCACAACGAGGCCAGACGCTTCGCCGCCCAGGACTACGACATCCTGCTTATCGGGCACCGCAGTCATGAAGAGGTGGAAGGCACCACCGGCGAGGCGCCGGCCCGCATTCACCTGGTGGACGGCCCGGACGGCGGCGCCGACGTGCAGGTCCGCGACCCGGCCAAGGTGGCCTGGCTGTCCCAGACCACGCTGTCCGTGGACGAGACCATCCAGACCGTGGCTGCGCTGCGGGAACGCTTCCCGCAGCTGATCGACCCGCCCAGCGACGACATCTGCTACGCCACGCAGAACCGCCAGGCCGCGGTCAAGCAGATTGCCACGGAAGCGGACCTGGTCATCGTGGTCGGCTCGGACAACTCGTCCAACTCGGTCCGGCTAGTCGAGGTTGCCGTGGAGGCCGGTGCCCGCGCCGCCTACCTGGTTGACGATGCCTCAAACGTCGATGAGCAGTGGCTGGACGGCGCCAGCACGGTCGGCGTGACCAGTGGCGCGTCGGTTCCCGAGGTCCTCGTGTCCGGCGTGCTGGCCCGGCTGGCCGAACTCGGTTACGGCACCGTGGAAGAGGTCGAGGCGGTCGAGGAGCGGCTGGTCTTCCAGCTGCCCCCGGAATTGCGCCGGGCCGCCCGCTGACTCGGGTCTACCGCGGCTGACCCAGCTCAGCGGTATCGCTTGCCCGGCCGACGTACCCGCCCACGGTGGCCGTGCTGTCCGCCTCCGCGGCACCGGCCTGCTGCCGCTGGGCCAGTTCCGGGCGCAGATCCCGGCGCAGCTCGGCCACGCAGCGCGGCAGGCCGCGGAACCACGCGATGATCAGGGACAGCACCACCCCGGTGAACAGCCAGGGCGCCACGTTGGCCAGGGTCAGTGCGGTGCCCTCCACCGTGGACAGCAGTTCGTTTCCCGCCGCGGTGAGCGCCTTGACGCAGATCACCACGATGAAGAACAGCAGTGGTGGGCTGACCGCGACGGTCAGCAGGTCGCGCTGCTTGGTGTACCAGGCGGCCGCGGCGCTGCCGAGCAGGAAGCTCGCGTCGGCCAGCGGGCTCCAGTGCAGCCAGTCGGCGGCCAGCACGCCGATGAAGAACACCAGCAGCATGCCCGCGATGGCGCCGCGCCCGGTGAGCCGCGGCCCGCGCCGGTGACCGGCCGCCTGACTGCGGGCCCGGTCCGGCGGCGGTGCGTCGCTGCCCGGCGGATCGCCGGCCATCAGATCCGGGTCCGCGCCGGCCGTCCCGGTCCAGCCGGCCGCGGAGTCATCGCCGGGCCCAGCCGGGTCTGGCTCCGCCCAGGACGATCCGGGCTGGGCCGGAGTCCAGGATGTTTCGTGCCATGGCTGAGACACCCCGCTCTCCTCCCCGGCCGCCGCCGGACCGGCATACGGCCCCTCGCCACGCTACCCGGGGCCGGGGCCATCGGGCCGGAGACACGCCCGGACAGGCCCTCAGCTGGCTTCGCGCTACCCCCTTCCGGGCGCCACCGCGACAGCAGCCCGTTGGCCGCCAGGATCACCAGCCAGCAATAGGTCGCCAGGTTGGGTGAGTAGAACGCCATCGGGATGGACAGCAAGAACACGACCGGGGCGACCAGCAGCCGCAGGCTCACTTCCCGGCGCAGCATTGGTGGCGCTTCGGGTCTGAGCAGATCCTTGCCGATGGCGTACCGCCAGATGGCCAGTTCGGCCAGGCCGGCCGCGGCGATACAGGCGGCGTAGAAGACGGTCGCCGCCCACGCCAGCCGCCCGTTGGTCCCGCTGAGCAGCCCGGTCGGGTACGGCAGGAACGCGATGATGCCGAGGAAAAGCAAGTTGATGCCGATCAGGGCCCGATCGAATGCGGCGATATACCGGCAGAGCGAGTGGTGGCCCATCCAGAACAGCCCGATCACCACGAAACTGATCCCGAAGGCGAACATGTGCGGCAGGGCAGCGCTGATCTCTTCGCACCTGGGTTGTTGTCGTGGCCCGGGACCCGGATCTCCAAGACCAGCAACGTGATCGCGATGGCGAAGATCGCGTCGCTGAAGAACAGCACCCGGTCGTACTCGAGGTGACCGGCCCTGGACAGCGTGTCCATCTCGGGCGGCGTCTCAGCGGGCGGCTCGCTGAGCTCGTTGTCGGATGTCACCCGGTTATTATCCGGTGATCTGCGGTCCGCTCCGGCATGGTTAGGGCACTTGTATTCTCGCCGGTCAGCTCGGGAGCGGACAGCGCCCGGGTGGTCGCCTCGACTAGGCCGGGCGGGTCCAGGTCGGCGTCCACCACGCCGAGCTGGTTCAGCCGCCGCGCGCTGACCAGCACCTTGGACTCCAGCCCGCTGACCGCCTGGTTGTACGCGGTGACCGCGTTGGTCAGCGCCTTGCCCACCTTGTCCACCTGGCCGCCCAGCCGCCCGATCCGCTCGTACAGCTCGCGGCCCAGGTCGAACACGGCCCGCGCGTTCTCCGACAGGGCGGCCTGCTGCCAGGCGTACTGGGCCGTGCGCAGCAGGCTGACCAGGGTGGTCGGCGTGGCGATGTGCACCTTCCGGGACACCGCGTACTCCAGCAGGCCCGCGTCGTAGTCCAGCGCCGGGGCCAGGAACGCTTCGCCCGGGATGAACAGCACGACGAACTCCGGCGCCGGGCTGAGCACCGACCAGTACGCCTTGGCCGCCAGACCGTCCACATGATCGCGTAGGTGCCGGGCGTGCGCCCGCAACCGGGCTTCCCGGATATCCGGGTCAGTCGTCTCGGCCGCCTCCAGATACGCGGCCAGGGACACTTTCGAGTCCACCACGATGTTCTTGCCACCGGCCAGCCTGATCACCATGTCCGGGCGTTGGGCACCGTCGTCGGAAGTGACGCTGACCTGTTCCTCGAAATCGCACCGTGCGCTCATCCCAGAGAGCTCGACCACCCGGCGCAGCTGCATCTCACCCCAGCGGCCACGGGCCTCCGGCCGGCGCAGCGCGGTCACCAGCGCCTGGGTCTGCGCGCGCAGTTCGTCCGAGCTGCGCACGGCGATCCTCACCTGCTCGGCCAGCGCGGCGTGCGATCGGTGCCGGTCCTCGTCCGACTCGCGGAGCTGGGCCTCCAGCCGGTCCAGCGTCTCACGGAGCGGGCCGACCAGGTGGTCCACGGCGGCGCGGCGGGCCTCCAGTTCGCCCGCCGCGGCCACGTTGGCCGCGTTCAGCCGGCCCTCGGCCATCTCGATGAACCGCCGGGCGCTGGCGTCCAGCGCCTGCGCCGACAGCGCCTCGAACTGCTGGCCGAGCTGGCCGTCGGTCAGCGCGGCGCGGTCCAGCGCGGCCCGGGCCCGCTCCTCGGCCGCCCGGACCTGACCGGTCAGCTCGGCCGCGGCGGCGGCCTGGCGGCTGCGCGCGTACAGGAAGCCAAGCGCCGCACCGATGGCCAGGCCCAGCAGCAGCCCGGCGAACACCGAGATCGCGTTCATGGCTGGCATGTTCGCAGCGGGTGCCGACAGAACCGGGTAGCCGCGCGGACGGCCTAGACTCGCGGGGTGAGTCTCTCGATCGGCATCGTCGGCCTGCCCAACGTCGGCAAATCCACCCTGTTCAACGCGCTGACCAGGGCCAGCGCGCTGGCCTCGAACTACCCGTTCGCCACCATCGAGCCGAACGTGGGCGTGGTCGGCATCCCCGACCCGCGGCTCGCGGTGCTGGCCCAGATGTTCGACTCGGCCAAGATCGTGCCCGCCACCGCCCGCTTCGTGGACATCGCCGGCCTGGTCCGCGGCGCGTCGCAGGGCCAGGGGCTGGGCAACCAGTTCCTCGCGCACATCCGGGAGACGGACGCGATCGTCCAGGTCGTGCGGGTGTTCACCGACCCGGACGTGAGCCACGTGGATGGCGACGTGTCGCCCAGCCGGGACATCGACACGGTCGCCACCGAGCTGATCCTGGCCGACCTGCAGACGCTGGAGAAGGCCGTGCCCCGGCTGGCCAAGGAATCCCGCTTCGCGAAGGATGCCGAACGCCAGCGGATGGCCGAGGCCGCCGCCCGCGCGCAGCAGCTGCTGGACGGCGGGACCACGCTGTACGCCGGGGCCTCGGCCGCCGGCATCGACCTGGCTGACTTGCGCGAGCTGCACCTGCTGACGGCCAAGCCGTTCGTCTACGTGTTCAACATGGACGAGGGCGAGCTGGCCGACGAGGGACTGCGGGCCAAGCTGGCCGCGCAGGTCGGGCCGGCCGAGACCGTGTTCCTCGACGTCAAGACCGAGGCCGAGCTGGCCGAGCTCCCCGAGGACGAGGCGGCCGAGATGGCCGCTGAGCTGGGCATGGGCGAGCCCGGGCTGAACCGGCTGGCCCAGGCCGGCTTCGCCGCGCTCGGCCTGCAGACGTTCCTGACCGCCGGGCCCAAGGAGACCCGCGCCTGGGAGATCCCGGCCGGCGCGACCGCACCGGAGGCGGCCGGGGTGATCCACACCGACTTCCAGCGCGGCTTCATCAAGGCGGAGATCGTGGCCTACGACGACCTGGTCGCGGCCGGCTCGCTGGCCGCCGCCCGGGCCGCGGGCAAGGTCCGGATAGAGGGCAAGGACTACGTCATGCAGGACGGCGACGTAGTCGAGTTCCGCCACAGCTAACCATGACGACCCGCGAGAACCTCGAGATCATCCAGCTCACTAATCCGGGTGAGGCTGATCCGGTGGTGAGACAGGAGCTGACCGCATGCTGGATAGCGGTCACGAACGCCGGCGGCGCGGCGGGATTCCCGTTTCCCCCGGTTGACGCTGGTCAGGTCCGGCCGGCCGTCGATGCTCTTGCGTCCTGTCTCGATCCCAGCCAAAGCCGGATACTGCTTGCCCGCGTCGGCGGCGCCCTCGCAGGGTGGGTGGCCCTCAGCCGCGATCCCAGCCCGCTCATCGCGCACTGGGGTGTTGTCAGCCACTTGCAGACGCAGCTCACGCACAGGAACGAGGGCATCGGGTCGGCCCTGATGCATCGACTCCGGGACGTTGCCCGCGAGGAGATGGGCTTGGAGCAGCTCCACCTGGCGGCCCGCGGCGGAATGGGACTCGAAGACTTTTACTCTCGGCTCGGCTGGCGGATAACAGGCTGCTGGCCTGGCAAGCTCCGGCTTGCTCCGGACGACACCAGAGACGAGATCTTGATGATCCTCACGCCTCTGTGACCATCGGGAACGCCGGGTGAGCTCGCCATGCTTAAGTGAGCTTGCAGGAGCCTACGGGCATAACTGTGACTCGGTCGAATTCCGCCACAGTAAACATGTGTTCGCCGGCAGTGCTGCGCACGTGCAACACAATTTTGTCCCTGGCGGCTTTGTCCCTGGCGGCCGAGCACGGCCGGGCCCTTGGTCAGGTGTGGGTCCGGGCCTGATCGCTAGCCTGGCTCGCTCAGGCGTCCGCGCGTTCAGCGTCCACGCGTAGCCCGCCGCTGATGTCGGCGCCGGGCAGTAGGTGCCTCGACCATGCAGAGAGGAGCCCGTGTGGCCCAAGAGCACAGCCTCCGTGATCGCGCGTCTGCCTTGTCTGTGGAGAAGTTGTCCGTGTCGTGGCTGCGCTGGCCTGCGCAGCCTGTGGTGCGATCCTGCCCATCCAGATCACCCACCACGCCGACCCCGGTCACGCCCAGGTCGCGAACGGTGCCCCGGCCGTCGAGCTGCCCGCGGACGCGCACACGCATCCCGAACGCAAGTCTGGCCCTGTCTCGGAGGTCACCGCCCAGGCCGGTGGCGGCACTATCGTGTCCGCCGGAGCCAACCTGAGCGGCGAGGCACCCTGACGGGCCGGTGGGGCGATATCCAGCTTGGCGACGCTCACCGGCGAGGGCACGTTGGCGGTCGGCGGCGCGGTGCCCACCACGACGGTCCTGAACGGGACAGGGACGCTGAGGGCCGGGTAGCTGGGGGCTCGGCCGCTGATCGTGGATGGAGCCCGGGCCTGATGCGGAAGGGCCGGGACTCCTGCCGGTAGTGGGCACAGGGGAGTAGGAGGGCGGGGGGACTGGGCCGGGCACCGGCCGTGGAACCTTGCCGCACCTTGACCCCAGACGACTGCTGGGGTTCAGTGTTGCTGCCCCAGGAGCGTTCTGATCGTAGGCTTCGGCCGGCACAGAAGGATGCAGTGTGGCCTGCGGTTTAGTGTCGGCTGTCAGGGGCAGCTTGCCCAGGAGCAAGGAACGGTCCAGGTTTAAGAAGGCGATTCACCATGTGGTGGATGAACTTCATCGTGGTCCCGGCGGTAGTCCTGTTCGGCATCTACTGCCTCCTGGTACTGACCGGCTTCCAGAAGCGGGTGCTATCCCGCAAGAACGGTCACACCGCCGAGAGCACGTACGACAACTATGCCGACTCAGCCCGGAAGCAGCGTCGGTATGCCAGTGCGCGCGGTGGCCAGTGGCGAGATGGCGAGTGACGGGCATCCTCTCGCTCACACCCAGGACCATGCTCGGGTAACGATCAAGAAATCCTGGGGTTGGTCCTGGCGGACCAGGCGCATGGGATCAGCGTTGCCCCAACGGTGCTCGCCGCGCAATGCGCGGAGCTTGTCCTAACTCTCTCCCGGCCTCCTGGCAGACTCTCTCCCGGCCTCCTGGCAGGCGCCGAGATCCTGCTGAGAGGCCACCGTGTCGAGTTCCGCTTCAACGTCTAAACCCCCCCGGGCGCGTGCGGGCGTCGCTGGGTCTGTTATGAGCCGGACGACTCCCGTCTCCGCCGTCCCGGCCGGGTACCAGCGCGCTGACGCTGACACAATGCCAGCATGTCGGTAGTGCCCGTTCTGGACATCTTGGAGACAGATCGCCTCATCCTTCGGCATCGCAGGGTGGACGAGGCCGCCATCTATCGCCAGTTGTGGACTGAGCGGGATCCCCGGGTGCCGCCGCATCGGCGGATAAGTCCCGGGGGCCGACCTACCGAGGAGGACATCGCTGCGCAGATACGCGCAGCGCGTGCGGAGCCGGAGCCAGGGATTCTGGCGGTGGAGCGGAAGGGCACGGCCGACGTCATCGGGTATTGCGGGCTGATCTTTCATGGGAACGGATCGCCCGGCGAGCCTGAGTTGGCCTACGAGTTGCTGCGTGCGGCTCACGACTGCGGTTACGCAACGGAGGCAGGTCGGGCCGTGGTCACATGGGTGCGGGAGGCGGGCTACGGGCGGTTGTGGGCCGGGGTCCGGGACTGGAACGTCGCGTCGCGACGGGTCCTGGAGAAGCTCGGGTTCCGGGAAACGGGACGGGTGGAGCGCGACCCTGTGCACGGCGACAGCCTGCTAACCGTACGAGAGTTTTGAACGGTGCCCGGCCGAGTCCGCCACAGCTGACCATCAGGCCAGTTGCTGCTGCCTGGCGCGGACCGGTGTGGCTCAGAGGTGCGGATGCCGGGCCTGCGCTTAGTTGCCGGTGGCAGTGCCGGCTGAGCCGCTTACTCGGCCGGCTGCCTGGCCTCTGATGAAGGCGGTGATCCGCTCGTTCAGCTCGTCGATCCGGTTGAAGCCGCCGTGGCTGCCGGGGACGACGGCGATCTCCGCGTGCGGCATGAGACTTCCCCGTGCGCGGGCTTCCGCTCGGGTAAGCAGGGAGCTGCGCGCGCCGGTGACCAATAGGGCCGGCACTTTGATCGCGCGGAGTTCGTCGTCGGTGAGAACGCCAGGGAACTTGGGCTCGGCATGGTAGCCGCGGATGCCTGCCCACATGAGCGGCACTAGCTCCTGCTCCGCCATGGACGGACTGTCAAGCCAACGGGCCAGGCGGCGGCGCAGCGGCATCGGCGTCAGGGTGGCCAGGCCACTGGCAGACAACCAGAACCAGAAGCGGGCATCGAGTTTGGTGAGCCCGGCGGGATCGAGCAGCGTGATGGAGGCGACCCGTCCAGGCGCGCGGATCGCCTGGTTCATGGCGACCCAGCCGCCGTAGGAGAAGCCGACCAGGTGCGCCGGGCGGTCGCTGAGCTTGGCCAGGAGCTCGTCCAGCCATGCGGCGCAGTTCCCCGGGGGAGTGATCAGGGCGCGCGCGACGCTGGGATTCGGGTCGCCAGGCATGTCGATCCCGTACACCGGGCCGTCCTTGGCCAGCGCGGCAACGTGCGGATACCAACTGGAAGCGTTGAACCCGGCGCCGGTGAGCAGCACGGCCGGCGTCCCATCGGGATGTGGCCGGTAGGCGTGCACCCGCGTGGTCGCGGTCGCCGTCTCGACGTCGAACTCCTCGCACGGCTGCGGCCACAGCGCAAAGGCCCGTTCGTACGCGGCCATGAACCTCTCGCGCGCTGCATCGTCTATCCACGATCCCGGCTCGCCCTCGGATGCCAGGTCTGCTGCACCGGTGATGCGCTTGAGCCTGAGCATGTCCCGCCTCCTCGAGGCTGGGCCAATTTTGATGATACGATCGTATCATCAAAATTGCGGCGGGCGGCAATGGGTACGGTGAGCGGGTGCCGAAGCGGGTTGACCATGAGGAACGGCGGCGGCAGATCGCAGAGGCGCTGCTGCGGACCGCCGTCACACGCGGACTGCACGCCACCGGGATGCGCGAGGTCGCGGCCGAAGCCGGCGTGTCCCTGCGGCTGGTCCAGTACTACTTCGGCACCAAGGAAGAGCTCCTGCTGGCCGCCATGCAGCACCTGGCGGCCCAGTTCGGCGGGCGGGCACTGGCGCGGATCAGCCGCCTCAAGGAGATGCAGAGCCCGGTTCACCCACGCAACGTCATCGCGGCCATCCTGACCGAGGGGCTGCCGGCCGACGACGAGCGGCGCACCTTCAGCATCCTCTACACGGCCTACTTCGCGCTCTCCCTGACCGACCCGGCGCTCGCGATCGCCCCCCTGGTCAAGAACTCAACTGCGGTGATCGACGCGGTCGCGGCCCAACTGCGAACTGCCCAGGCCGCGGGCGACACGCCCGCCCACCTGGACCCGGATCTGGAGGCCGTCAGCCTGCTGGCCATGTCCTCGGGCCTGGGCACCAGTGTCCTGGGCGGCCACTCCTCGCCCGGGCAAGCCCAGGCCGTTATCGACTACCACCTGGACCGGCTGTTTCCCAGCATCCCGGCGTGCGACCCGTCCCATGATCCAAGAAGTACGCCCCACGAAGACACACGCGGCGGCCCTGGTGATCGGCCTGCTCCCTGCTCACCCTGAGGGCTGTAGGAGTAAAGGTCGGCCAGGAACGCACGGTAGCTGCCGTAGATTCGGCATCGTGTCGAGTTCCGCTTCAATATCTGAGAGTGGCAGGAGTTCGGGTGTCGCGCCGTCTTCGCCAGGGGCCCACGCCATGGCTGCCTGAGCCGACCGGCCCGCGCCCGGTCGGCACCGCGTCTTTGCACCTGACAGATACCTCCCGTGCCGACCCCTGGGCCGCGGGGGTCACCGCACGAGAGCTGATGGTCTCACTGTGGTATCCAGCGGTGCCGTCGGACGGGCGGCGAGCCCAGTACATGACGCCAGCGGAGTCCGAACTCCAGCTCACAAGCAGGGGCATCACCGGGCTGCGGCCGGACGTGCTCAGCACGACCCGGACCAATGCGGCCGTCGACGCCACGCCGGGAGGGACCCAGCGCAGCCACCCCCTTGTCGTGCTCTCGCCCGGCTTCACCAACTCCCGCAGCGCGCTCACCGCTCTGGCCGAGGACCTAGCCAGCCACGGCTACGTCGTGGCCGGAATTGATCACACCTACGAGAGTTACGGCACGGCGTTTCCCGACGGTCGCGTCACCACCTGCCTGGCCCGCGAGGCGCGCCAGCGAGACAGCGGGTTCATGGAGAAGGTAGTGGACGGCCGGGCAGCGGATGTCTCCTTCGTGCTCAGCGAGCTGACCGGCGCGCACCCGGCATGGCCGGGCACCACCCTGATCGACCCGTCCCGGATGGCGATGGCCGGCCATTCCCTCGGCGGCGCAGCCACCATCGCCGCCATGCTGGCTGACCCCCGCATCCGCGCCGGCGTCGACATGGACGGCTCCACTGTCGCCGAGATCCCGGCTGAGGGTCTGTCCCGGCCGTTTCTCTTCCTGGGCAAGCAAGCCAACTACACCCCGGGCAGCGGAGGCGACGCGCCTGCCGGGACGCTGGCCTGGAAGCGCCTGAGAGGCGCCGTGATCACATGGGAGCGGGACTGGGCACGCATGACCGGCTGGAAGCGGTGGCTCGTGGTGGCCGGCGCGGTGCACGCCTCCTTCACCGACCTGGCGCTGCTGGCCGAGCAGGCCGGCATCGACATCGAAGCCGGCCTGTCCGGAGCCCGGTCCCTGGACATCACCCGCGCCTACGTCCGGGCCTTCTTCGACCAGCACCTGCGCGGCGAGCCACAAGCCCTGCTGGACCAGCCGTCACCGCGCTACCCCGAGGTCACGTTCTGCTCCCCAGACGCTCAGAGACGATCGTGATCATGACCTAGGTGGCACTCTTATACCCCCTAAGTCATGATCACGAATTGGTATGGGCTGGGGTGGGGGACATGTGGTTCGCACGGCCGGGGGCGCGGGACTGGAGATGTGCGCCGGTGCCGGGCGGGGCGCGGGACTTTCACCGGGGGCTGCCGGGCTTCGCGGCCACGCCGCTGACCGAGCTGCCGGGACTGGCGGCCGAGCTTGCGGTGGGGCGGGTGTTCGTCAAGGACGAGTCGTCCCGGCTGGGGCTGCCCGCGTTCAAGGTGCTGGGCGCGTCCTGGGCGGTGCACCGGGCGCTGGCCAGCCGGACGGGGGCCGCCGAGAGTCCAGTCACCCTGGTGACGGCCACCGACGGCAACCATGGCCGGGCGGTGGCCCGGGTGGCCCGGCTGCTCGGCCAGCGCGCCCACGTCCTCGTCCCGGACGGCGTCCATCCAGCCGCCGTGGCCGCCATCGCCGCGGAAGACGCGGAGGTCACCCGGGTCACCGGGGACTACGACGAGGCGGTGCGCCAGGCCGCCGCGGCGGCCGCTGGGCCGGCCACCCTGCTGATCCAGGACACCGCCTGGCCCGGCTACGAGCAGATCCCCGGCTGGATCGTGGCAGGCTACGGCACGCTGTGCGCGGAGATCGACGAGCAGTTGGCGGCGGCCGGGGCCGGGCCGCCTGACCTGGTCGGCGTCCCGGTGGGCGTGGGCTCGCTGGCCCAGGCCGTGGTCACCCATTACCGCAGCCGCAGCCGCAGCCGCCCGGCCGGAACCGCTCCGGCGGTGCTGGCGGTGGAACCCGAAGCCGCCTCCTGGGTGGTGCTCAGCCTCACCCGGGGCGAACCGGTCAGCGTGGCCACCAGCGAGACCATCATGGCCGGGCTGAACTGCGGCACGCCGTCCAGCCTGGCCTGGCCCTGCCTGCGCGACGGGCTGGACGCGGCGGTCACCGTCACCGACGCGGCGAGTACCCGGGCCGCCGCCGACCTGGCCGCAGCCGCAGTCTCCGCTGGCCCGTGCGGCGCTGCCCCACTGGCCGGCCTGCGCACCGCGCTCACCGGCGACGGCGCCGGCCAGCGCCGTGCCGAACTGGACCTGGGCCCCGGCGCAACCATCGTGCTGCTCAGCACCGAGGGCAGCGCCGCCAACCCGCACGTCCCGCCGGGCGGCTGAGCCGGGGTCAGAGGCTGGCCAGCAGCGCGCTGATCTGGTCGTCCAGGGAGCGCGCCGCGGTCAGCCGGTTGTCGATCTCGGTGTGCGGCGCAGCGGGCGCGGCGTCCAGCCGCATCCGCGCGGTGAACCGATCGAAGCCGGCCAGCTTGCCGGAATCGCGCGCGGACTCCCGCACCATCAGCCGGTGCCGCAGGGTGGCCGCGTCGGACCGGACCCAGATCAGCCGCACGATCCCGCCGCCGAGTTCGGCGGACCAGCTGGCCCACCGCTGGGCATCGTGGATCTGCTGGGTGAACGGGGCGGACAGCAGCACCGGGCAGCCGTGCGAACGGATCTCCCGGGCGGTGGCCGTCATCCCGGCGTACTCGTGCACCTTGACGTGCTCGTCGTACCACGGGCCCTCGCGCTCACCGGCGGGCCGCCCGGCCGCGGCCAGCGTGGCCGCGACGAACGACCCGTACATGGTGTCCTTGTCCAGCAGGGCCGGGGCCGGCGTCAGCCCGGCTAGCAGCCGCTGCGCCACCGTGCTCTTCCCGGAGCCGGGCGGCCCGGCCACCACCCAGGCCGCCGCGCAGGCATCCATGCGCCCGAGGATAGAAGCGCACCCGCTCAGGGGGCAGGGCAGGTGGCCGCGAGCCGCCGGCCGCCCTGCATCCCGTGCACGACCGCGACCTGTTTTTGCTGTCCGAACGCCAGCCACCGCCCGGTCAGCCTGACCGGCGCGCCGCCGTCCGGATGCACGGTCAGCTGGGCGGTCACCCAGCCGGATGACTGATCCCAGACGGCGTGGCCGTCGATGGTGGCGTTGCTGACCCAGCGCACGCCGTGCAGCGTGATGCGCAGGTCGGTGCCGCCGGAGAAGGAGACCCGGCCGCCGCGCAGGCCCAGGTCATGATCGTCGCTGAGCAGCGGCCACCGGCTCACTTCATCGCCCACGCTGGCCAGTGCCACCGTGGCGGCGCGGAGCGCCTGGCGGCCGACCCGGTTGCCGGGCAGTGGGCTGGCCGGGACCGCATCCCGCAACCGCTGCGGGTAGCTGCCGACGGTGTGGATCGGCGCCACCTTCCCGGCGCACGAGGTGTTCTCCTGGCGCAGGTTGCCGGGATCGCGGACGAAGCGCTGGTAGATCGACATCGCGCAGGCACTGTTCCCGTCCTGCTCGGTGACGTGGGTCAGGTTGGCCAGCGTGACCAGCCGGGCCGACGGGCCCATCTGCCGGGCGACCAGGGTCGCGCCGTCCAGCCGGGGGGTGAGCGAGTCGAGGCTCCCGGACAGGATGAGCACCGGCAGCCGGGCCGGGACGAGTGGCGGCCGCCGGGTGATCGGCGGCACCAGCCGGGCCGGCGTGGGCCAGTCCAGGCAGCCGCTGTACGCCTCGGTGTACTGGTCCATCGAGGTCCACTGGGTCACGCTGAACGGTGCGAACGTCTGGGCGGGCTCGCGGCGCAGCGCGGCCCGGTACTGCCGGTGCCGCACCGCGGGCGGCGCGGACCGGTCGAAGAGCTGTACGTAGTCGGTGCACGCCACGGCGAAGTACAGCCCGTCGCTGAACCCGGGCAGCGGCTCGTTGGTGTCGTCGTACCCCAGCGACAGGGCGGCCAGCCGGAGCAGCGGGGCCGCGTCGCCATGCTGCAGCAGCGTCCGGCCGGCCGCGTCCAGGTCCTGGTAGACGACCGGGTCGAAGCCCGCGTTGTTGACCAGGTTGACCAGGGTCAGCGGGGTCACGGTCAGCCGGCCGCGGGTCCCGTCGGCCGTGGTGGTCGAACCGCTGACCGGCGACCGGGCCAGCCGCCGCAGCAGCGCCCCGATCCGCGCCCAGGCCTGGCGGCCGCGGGTGGCGGACGCGCAGGCCACCGAGCGCTGGCAGGCCTGCGCGAACGCGCGCCGCGCCGTGACCACCGTGGTGGTGTACCAGGGATCGAGGTCGAGTACCTGATAGGTGGAGTCCAGCGTGACCGACCTGAGCAGCCCGGGATACCGGGACGCGAACACCTGGCTGAACCAGCTGCCGTAGGAATCCCCGTACAGATCTACCCGGCCCAGCCGTAGGGCGCGCAGCACCCGGGCCACGTCCCGCGCCGAGTACGCGGTGTTGAACAGGTCGGAGGCGTGCACCCAGCCGCCGCCCCGGTAGCGCCAGGTGTGGTTCAGCTGTGCGCCGCAGGCCGCCACCAGCTGGTTGAAGTGCCGGCCATATTGCCGGGCGCCGGCCCGCTCCAGCCCGCGGCAGTTCACCGGGGTGGACGTGCCGGTGCCGCGCAGGTCGATCAGCAGCAAGTTGCGGGTGGCCCGCAACGGGCCGGTCATGGCCAGGTACTCCGGTTCCGAGCCGGTGGAGGCGTAGCCCGGGCCGCCCTCGACGGCGAGGATCGTGCCGGCCGGGCGGTGCCTGGCGGGCAGCCAGCGGAAGCCGACCTGGATCCGGGGACTGGCCGCCGATGAGTAGTCCAGCGGCACGGCCAGGTGGCCGCAGAAGGTGACCGGTTTGGCCGCGCATCGGTGCAGCGTGATGGTGCCCACGTGGAGCCGGGACGGCGGGGCCGCCGCAGCCGCGGCGGGACTCGCGGCGGGCACCGCCATTGTCAGCAGCGCGGTGGCGACCGCGGCCGTAACGGCACCGGCGGTCCGCGATATGACCGGCCGCGAGGCGCTCATCTGGTCATCGTATCGGCGGGTCCCACCAGGCGCTATGGTCAATTGCACCCGCCCGGTCACAGCAACAAGATCGGCCCGCCACGGCACGCGAGGACGCGGAAGACACGTACGGCGCGGTCCTGGATACGGTCAACGAGGCTCGCTACGCTTCTCTCGCGTTGGCTCAGCGGAGTCTCTGAAGCGGTTCTGGCAAAGCTGCATATCGCCATAAGCCCAGGTCAGAGCGCGCGTGAAGAGCAATCGTGCGGTTCGTGCCAGGCTCAATCACCCTGCCTTTGCCAGTAGGGTTTGCCAGCGATTGGCACAAGACACTGTCCCGTGAGCGGATCGTGACGCAGAATAGTCTAGGACGGGATTGCAAAGCACCGCACTCTTTGCTGCGCGTGCGGCGGAGCGAGCGGAGGTGCGATGGTTCGCCGGTCAACCGCTGAACGCAGTCCGCATTCGGTCGAGCACGACCTGGGCTACGAAGCGGAGACCGAGTACTCGCAACCTGACGCAATCGGCCGCAGCCGTCCCACCCGGACCTGGCGAGGAGGCGGCGGACGCTGGCTGATCTGGGTGTTCCGCGGCATCGCCTGGGCTGCCTTGCTGATCATCGGCTACCGCGGGGTGCTGGCCATCGTGACCGGTGAAACGCAATCGGGGACCGCGGCCACACCCGCTACTTCCGGTAGTCCGTCTTCATCGTTCCCGGTTACTCAGGCGGACGCCTACGCCTTGCAGTTTGGTCAGGTCTACTTGAATTACAGTCCGCACGATGCGGCCCAGAGAGCTAGCGAACTAAGTACTTTTCTGCCCTCTGGTTCCGATCCACAACTGGGCTGGAATGGAACGGGTACATCGCAATTGCAGTCCGCGGTCGTGGCAAGCACAGACGTGCGGAATGCGCACCACGCGGTAGTGACGCTGCTGGCCCGGGTCAACGGGCAGCTGATGCAACTGGGCGTGCCGATCTACGCATCTTCGGGCAACCTGGCCGTCTCCGGCTCGCCCGCCTGGCTGCCCGCCCCGGCACGGGCCAGCGTGCCCACGGCCACGCCGCCGAGCACCGACTCCGCGCTGCAGGCCACCCTGATGAACCAGCTGCCGCCGTTCTTCCAGGCGTACGCCAGCGGCAACCAGGTGACGCTGGGCCGGTTCCTGGCCAGCGGTAGCTCGGTCGCCGGGCTGAACGGGGCAGTGACCTACCACTCGATCACCAGCCTCACCGTGCCCACCGGAGGCAACACCCGCCATATCATTGCCACAGTCACCTGGAGTGTCCCGGACCGCAACGCCAACGGCCAGGTCACTAACGCGGCTCCGGCTCAGTTGCAGATGAGCTACGCGATGACTGTCGTGGAAAGCAATGGCACCTGGTACGTGAGTGACATCAGTACGTCCACCGCGCCGCCGGAGTCGCCATGACCCGACTTCGATGGCCACCCGCAACCGCCCGGCCCGGCGTGATCCCCGATAACCCGGAGTAGACCGATGTCGAACCACTCGCTTATCCTCGCGGCCTCCTCGTCGATCAACACCTCGGGTCTGGTCAGCTACCTACAGGGCCTATTCGGGCCGTTGTTCCTCGGCATCGTCGGCATCGTGGCCCTGTTCTTCTTGTTCACCAGGGAAATCATCCGCTTCGTGCAGTTCCTCGTGCTCGCCGTCGCGATCGCGGTGATCTTCTACACGCCGAGCATCGTGCAGACCCTGGCCACAGGGATCGCAAACGCGCTCGGCGTCCACTGATCTCCGCCCCGGCCGGAAGGAGAGCACCTGGTGGATCTGCCCACCTATACCAGCATCTGGCGGATTGAGAAGCGCCTGTACAAGCTGTACGACTTCAGGCTGCCTATGCCGGTACCGGTAGGCCAGATCGCTGTATTCGCCGCGATCACCGTGCCCTATGTGATCATCCTCACGGTGCTCGGCCTGCCGTTCAGCCACACGCTGTTCTGGCTGTATGTGCTCCCCCCGGGAGTGCTCACCTGGCTGGCCACCCGGCCGGTGCTGGAGAGCAAACGGCTACCTGAACTGGTCATTTCCCAGGTGCGGTACCTGGGCGAGCCCGCCAGCTGGTGCCGGATGAACCCACTGGCGGAAAAGGACGAGATCGTCGTCGTCGGCCGGGTCTGGCGCCGGACGGAAGAGGAGAAGCAGGCCGAGGCGCCCGCTCCGGTGCCGGCCAGGCAGCCCGCGCCAGTCCGGGCCCGGCCCGCCCCCGTCCCGGCCTCGGCACGCGCCGCGACGCCCCGGCGTGCGGCTACCACTCAGGCCGTCGCTCAAGCCGCCGCCCGGGCCGCGGCTCCGGCGCGGCCGGTGGCCCGGCCGGGCCAGACCGGGCGGCCGATGCCAGCGCGGCCCGCCGCCCCGTCCCGGGTGCCCGGCCTGCCGCGGGTTCCGGTGACCGGCCAGCAGGTACCGGCGCAGGCGACAGGCCTGCCACCGGCCCAGCTGTCCCGGCCGGTCGCATTCGGGCAGCCAGCCATGGACGCGCCGGCCGAGCCCGCGGTCCAGCCCGGCTGGGGCGCCCCCGCTGGCCCAGATGCCCCGAATGGCGCAAACGCCCCGGCGGTCCCACCGGCCCCGGCGACCCCATCGGCTCCGGCGGCACGGCCCGTCTCACTGGGCCGGCCCGTCCCGGTAGCAGAACACCAGCCCGTCCCGGTCGCCGAGCAAGGGCCACCACTGGCGCCGCCCGCTCAGGCCAGGCCGGACAGCCCGGTCGCTGCCCCGGGCCACGCTGCCCCGGGCCACGCTGCCCCGGGCCACGCTGCCCCGGGCCACGCTGCTCCGGCGCGCCCGCCACGGTGGCCAGGAACGGCCGACCAGCCTGGTCTGCTGGTGCCGCCGCCACCGGTCGTCCCGGCCGCTCGGCCCGCATCAGCCGAGCACTGTGAGCCGCCTAAACTGCCCGGACCGAGCCAACCGGCCAGCTCGGCTGACCCGGCCAGCCCGGCCCACGCGCCCGGTAGCCCGGCTTCGCGGGCCAGTCCGGCGCGGCCGTCTGGCCTGGCCGGCGAGCCCGGCCCGGTCAGGCCCCCGGTCGGCCAGCCCGCACCGGCCAGCCCAGCGGCCCAGCCCGCGTCGGCTGGCGCCGAGGCGGCCGCGATGCCGCGAACCGGGCCGCCAGAGATCGCGCATGACGAACGGCGCGCCCCACCGCCCCGGCACGCCGCGCACGCCCCGGCCGAAGCTGCCGCGCAGGCCCCACCCGAGGTCGTCCCGCAGGCGCCGCCCGGAGCCGCCGCGTACGGCCTGGCCGAGGCTCCCGCCGCGCACGCCCCAGCCGAAGCTGCTTCGCAGGCGCCGGCCAAGGCCGTCGCTCAGGCGCCGTCCGAGGCGGTCCAGCCCGTGCCAGCCGAGGCCGTCGCTCAGGCGCCGTCCGAGGTGGTCCCGCCCGTGCCAGCCGAGGCCGCTGCCGCGCATGCCCCAGCCGAAGCCGCCGTTCAGGAGCCGGCTGACGCGATCCCGCACGGGCGAGCCGAGGCTGTCGCTCAGGCGCCGGCCGAGGCTGTCGCTCAGGCGCCGGCGAGCCGGTCCCGGACGGGCCGGCCCAGGCCGCCGCGCAGGCCGCGCCATCCACTACCCCCGATGGGTCGCTGGTCTCGCCGGAGGCGCCGCCCGCTGCCCCAGCCGAAGGCCCCCAGCCAGCCGAACACGCTGAACCAGCCGAACCAGCGGCACCGTCGGCCGACTCAGCCCCACCTAGCTCGCCCATCGTGGTGGTCCGGGGTGGCACCGGCACCCGCCCGGCGGCGGTCGAGCGCGCTCTCGGCGCCCCTGGCCAGCAGCGCGCCGGGACCAGCTGGCGGGAGCACGTCCGGGTGGTGCCGGGCGGGCATGGGCCGGGCCGGCCGGACATGGAGCGACGGGACCGGGCCCGGGTGCTGCTGCCGATCCGCGGCCCCCGGCTGATCGTGGTGCTCGGCTGCACGGTCGGCGCCGGCCAGACCGTGACCGCGCTGATGCTCGCGGACGTGCTGGCCAGCCTGCGCACCGAACCGGTAGCCGCGCTGGACCTCAACCCAGGCCAGACCTCACTGGCCGAGCTGGCGGGCACCAGCCCGGCCGCCACCGCGCGCGGCCTGCTGGCGGGGCAGCAGGCCACTGGCTCGCAGAACAAAGTCCCGCGGAACTCGGGCCAGCCCGACCTGATCGCTCACGACTCGGTGACCGTTGGGCGGCCGGACCTGTCCGACGCGGAATACGCGCGGCTGATCCGAATCCTGGCCGGCTGGTACCCGCTCACTCTGACCGACCCGGGGGCCACCGCGGTGGCCCGGGTGCTGGCTGCCGCCGACCAGCTTGTGCTGGTCACCCCGGCCAGCGCCGACGCGGCCCAGGCGGTGACGATGACGATGGAGTGGCTGGACGGGCATGGCTACGGCGACCTGGTCACGAACGCGATCGCGGTCATCAACGGGGTGAGCAAGCGCAGCATGACCCATGTCGAGCAGGCCGAACTCGTGGTCCGGGGCCGGTGCCGGGCGACCGTCCGGGTGCCCTGGGACGATCACCTCGGCGCACCACGGGATGAGCAGATCGCCGCCGCACCGGGCGGGCCGGGCGCCGGGGACGCGTCCCGGTTCGGGCAGCTGCGGCCGCCGGTGCAGCACGCCTACACCGCGCTGGCCGGGGTGCTGGTCTCGGCGCTCGCGGTAGAACCCGCCCGGCCGCACGGAGCGGCCACATGAGTTCCCGCACCCGGGGCCGGTCGCGGCTGAGCCTGCGTTACTTCGACGACCGGATCCTGCTTACCGAGACGCATGCCTGGGCCTACTACCAGCTGCCCACCCAGCCGTATGAGTTCACCACGCCACAGGACCGGGAAGCTCTGGCTACCAACATCACCGTGGCGCTGGCCGCGATCCGGATGCCGGACGCCGAGGTACACCTGCGCATCGTGCACCGCTCCTACCCGGCGGCGGACTGGGCCGCGCAGCTGGACGAGACCTCAGACGGCGGGCCCGGCTGGCGCGGCTACCTGGACGAGATGTACCGGCACGTCTGGGCCAAGGACTTCTGGACCAAGGAGGTCTACCTGGGCGTCCGGCTGGGCCAGCGGGGCATGGGCGCGCAGCTGTCCGGCGGCGTGTTCGCCCAGTTCCTGAACGCCTACCGGGCCGGCGAGCAGACCATGGGCCTGAACGACGAGGCGCTGTCCAACACCGAGATCAACCGGTGGACCGACCACGCCGAGCGGCTCGGCCGGGCGCTGGCGGCCAGTGCGCTGGCCGCCCGGCACGCCACCAGTGATCAGATCGCCTGGCTGGTGCGGCACACCCTGATGGGCACGGCGGGCGATCCGCGGCCGTCGGCGGCGCGGCGGCGCCGCTGGGGGCCGGGCGAGATCGAGGCGCTGTATGAGGGCCAGGTGCACAACGGCCGTTCGATCCTCGGGCTGGAGAACCCGGAGGGGGAGTCGTTCGCGGCGTTCCTGTCCTTCTCCCGGTTCCCCGACGTGATGTCGTTCCCGGACGGCGAGCCGTGGCTGCACTTCGCGGACTCGCTGCCGTTCCCGGTGGAGATCAGCTCGCGGATGCGGCTGATCCCGCCGGCCAAGGCGAGCAAGGACGTGGGGCGCAGGCTGGCGCATGCCCGGGACATGGACGCGCACATCCGGGAAGCGGGCGTGGACGCGCCGCTGGCGCTGGCCGAGCAGATCACCGCGGCCCGGATGCTGGAGCACGGCATCACCAAGGAACGGCTGCCGTTTGTCTACGGCTGGCACCGGCTGATCGTCGCGGCGCCGACCCGGGAGCTGTGCCAGCGCCGGGTCGAGGCGGTCGTCGAGCACTACCGGGACATGGGCATCGACGTGGTGAACTCCACTGGTGACCAGTTCTCGCTGCTGCGCGAGTCGCTGCCCGGCGACCGGGTCCGGCTGAGCTCGTATGTGCAGCGCCAGCCGCTGTACACGATCGCGGGCGGGGTGCCCACGGCCACCGTGGGCCTGGGCGACCGGCCCAGCAACGAGCAGGGCTGGGTGGGCCCCTATATCGGCGAGACGCTGGGCCGGGCGCGGGCGGTGGTGCATTTCGACCCGCTGCTGGCCGCGGCGCTGAACCGGCCCACCGCCATCGCCGTCACCGGTGAGCCGGGCGGCGGCAAGACCACGCTTGCCCTGCTGCTCATCCTGCAGTGCGCGCTGCGCGGTGTGACGGTCGCGGTGATCGACCCCAAGGGGGACGCGGAACCGCTGGTTGACCTGCTGGCCAAGCGCGGCCGCAAGGCCCGCGTGCTGCCGCTCGGCGCGGCCGCGCCGGGGCTGCTCGACCCGTTCTCGTTCGGCGACGACCTGGCCGAGAAGCGGACCATGGCCACCGAGACGCTGCGCCTGCTGCTGCCGCGGATGAGCGAGGAGCGGGAGAGCGCGATGATCCAGGCGGTGGCCAGCGTGGCCGGCCGGGACCGGCCCAGCCTGGGCAAGGTCGTCCGGCACCTGGAGGAGTCGTCCGACCCGGCGTCGAAGAACCTGGGCGCGGTGCTGCGGGGCATGTCCGAGATGCGGCTGGCCCGGCTGTGCTTCGCCCCCTCGGGCGGCCAGCAGATCGACACGGCCGGCTGGACCACCGTGTTCACCCTGGCCGGCCTCACCCTGCCGGACTCTGCAGCCGGCCGCGAAGACTACTCCTACGAGCAGCGCCTGTCCGTGGCCCTGCTCTACCTGGTCTCCCAGTTCGCCCGCAGATTGCTGAACGCCCTCGACCGGCGGCTGCCGAAAGCTATTTTCCTGGACGAGGCCTGGGCGATCACGGCGACGCCGCAGGGGGCCAAGCTGGTGCCTGAGGTGTCCCGGATGGGCCGGTCGCGGAACACCGCGCTGATCCTGGTCTCGCAGAACGCGGGTGACCTGCTCAACGAGCAGGTGACCAACTGCCTGTCCAGCGTGTTCGCGTTCCGGTCCTCGGAACGGGTCGAAGTGGCCAATGTGATGGCCCTGCTGGGCGTCGAAGCGTCGGAAGAACACAGGGCCGTGCTGCGGGGGCTCGGCAACGGCGAGTGCATTTTCCGTGACTTGGAGGGCAGGGCGGGCCGCATCGGCATCGACCTGGTCTCCGATGAAGTACGGCAATGGCTGGACACCAACCCCACGCGTGCCCGGCCCGCCGAGAAACAGGCCGCGCCACCGGACAGCGATCCTGACACCGGCCTGTTAGGCGCGGTACCACCACCGCCAGCCGAGCCGGGCCCGTAGCCGGCTGGTCACCTCTATGCCTGCCTTTGCCTTTGCCCCCGAGGCTTCAGGAGCCCATGATGGCCAGACTCTTCCGCCGGGCCGCCACGCGTGCCCGCAGAGCGCTGACGGTGCCCGGCGTCATCATCGCCGTGGTTGTCGCAGGCGTACTCGGGTCGCCCGGCCATCGCCCAGGCCGCCGTGGGCGCGGCAGGGTCACCGGCTAGCACCGCTCAGCACACCGGCACCGCTCAGCACACCGGCACCGCTCAGCACACCGGCACCGCTCAGCACACCGGCACCGCCCAGCAGGCCAGCACGGCCCGGCAGGCCAGCACGGCCCGGCAGGCCACCGCCGCTCAGCCGGCCGCCACCGGCGGGATCTGCGGGGTGCCGGGGATCGGTGACATCGGCGGGCTGCTCGGCTTCTGCAACGCGGGTTCCAGTGGCCTGATCGGCGACCTGAACAACATCTGCCAGCCGTCCATCCCGGCGCCGGAGCCGGCCAACGGCGGGATCGACTCGCTGATCAAGCCACCCGCCACCGCCGGCACGCCGGCGCCCACGCTGTACGACAGCTACGGCATGGCCGGCCAGTCCTGGGCCGCCTACGACATGCAGTGCTCGGACATGACGTCGCTGATCGGGAACAGCGTGGCCGGGATGGTGTTCGACGCGGCCAAGGCGCTGGACCGGGTCACCATCACGGTGTACCAGTCGGCGGCCGGTGAGGGCATCCTGTCCTGGCTGACCAACGCGGTGGACCGGCTGATCACCAGCCTGGGCAACGCGATCTACTTCCCGTACCTGGCCCCGGTGGTCATCCTCGGCGCGCTCTGGCTGGCGTGGCAGGGCCTGATCCGGAAGCGGGCCACCCGGACCATCGAGGGCACCATCTGGATGGTCATCGCGTGCACGGCCGCCATCTGGCTGATCGGCCGCCCGGCCGACTTCACCGGCCTGGGCAAGACGGTCTCCGACGGGATCACCCAGACGCTGAACGTGGCGTTCGCCGGGCTGCCCGCCCCGGCGGAGAGCAACTGCGTGCCGGTCGGCGGCAACGACCCTCAGGTCAAGACGGCCAGCTTCAGCTACACCGGCGGCTCGTCCATCGTGGACCAGAACGCCAATGAGCTATGGACCGTGCTGGTCTGCAAGCCGTGGCTGGACGGGGAATTCGGCACCACTGTGTACACCACCGGCAAGGGCGCCAAGCCCACCGTGGTCAACCAGTACGGCCGCCAGCTGCTGTGGGCCCAGGCCATCGCGACCAACGAGAATCCGACGTCGTCCCTGATCAGCGCCAAGGAGAACACCTACGCGGGCATCGCGGCCTCGATCAAGCAGAACGACCCGGCCGTCTACTCACTCTTCCAGGGCAACCAGTACCCGACCCGGCTGGAGATCGCGTTCGCCGCGCTGTTCGCCGCGCTGGTCGCCGGGGTGCTGGTGCTGCTGATCGCGATCACCCTGATCATCCTGAAACTCGCTTTCCTGCTGCTCCTGGTGGCCGGGCCGTTCTTCCTGATCGTGGGCACCCATCCCGGCTTCGGCCG
This sequence comes from uncultured Actinomycetes bacterium, assembly GCA_963758575.1. GTDB lineage: Bacteria > Actinomycetota > Actinomycetes > Streptosporangiales > Streptosporangiaceae > RYN-230. Next base: position 16,046 of record CAVWWE010000005.1, on the reverse strand, counting down.
GGTGGTCGCGATGCGCTGGTTCGAGATGCTGATCGGCGTGCTGCTGAAGCAGGCGGCCATCGCGCTGGTGCTGAGCGTGCTGCTGTACGCCTACTCGCTGATCATGGGGACCAGTGACGCCACGCTGCCCTGGGCGCTGAAGATCCTGATGATCGCCCTAGTCACGGTCGCGGTGTTCATCTACCGCAAGCCGTTCGTGCACCTGTTCTCCGCGGTCGGCTACGGCGTGGTCGGTTCGCGGGAACGCGCCGATACCGAACTCGTCCGGGCGGGCGACACGGCCCGGCGGAACACGGTGGACGCGGCCACGGTCGGCGTGCCCGGGTTCGGGGCCTACCGGGCCGCGCGCTGGGCCCGGCGCAACCCGGGCCAGGCGGCCGGCGTGGCCGCGTCGGTCGTCACGGCCGGTGGTGTGGGCGCGGCCGCCGGGGCGGCGGCCGGTGCGGCCGCCGGGTCCGGCGAGGCCGGGTCAGGCGCCGATCAGGCAGGCACAGCCGGCGGCGACGCCCAGTCCGAGGACGCCTACCAGAACGCCTCAGGCCGGGCCAGCCTGGGCGCCCGTGGCCGCGCCCGGGCCACCCCGGACGGCGACACCAGCCCAGCCGCCGCGCCGCCGCTGGACCTGCCGGACCGGGACGGCACCGGCCAGCGCCCGGCATCCGGCTGGTCCCGGTCCGGTGCCGCGGACACGGGTACCGGCCGGTCCCAGGCCAGCGGTCCGGCCCCGGCCGCGGCCAGCCCACCGGCTGCGGCCAGCGGCCCAGCCAGCAGCAGCCCGCCGGCCCGGCCGGCGTCGTCGTCGCGGCAGCGCTGGCCCGGGGTGGCGCCGCGGCCGCCCGCCGACGCCCCGCCGCCCAGCAGCCCGGCCCGGCCGTCTGGCAGCCCGGCCCGGCCGTCTGGCAGCCCGGCCCGGCCGTCTGGCAGCCCGGCCCGGCCGCCCGGCAGCCCGGCCCGGTCGTCTGGCAGCCCGGCCCGGCCGTCCGGCGCCCCGGCCCGGTCATCCGGCACCCCAGCCCGGTCGTCCGGCGGTGCGGCCCCCCCGCCCACCGCGCCACCCGCCCAGCCGCCAGGGGCGGCGCCGCCGTGGTTCGGTGCCCCGTCCCGCAGTGCGCCGCCGCAGCGCACTCCGAGCCCGGCGCGCGGCGCTGACGCCGGGTCGGCCGCCAGCCCTGCACGCAGTCCCAGTCCAGCCCGCGGGCCGGCCCGCAGCGCCCCGCCGGTCCGGAGCCGGCCCGCCGGGGCAGGCAGCGGTGCCAGCCAGCCCGCGGCGGAGCCCGGGGACCGCGGCAACGACCGACCCGACAGCCCGCCCGGGCCCTTCTGGCTGCGCCCGGTACGCCGGAAGAAGTAGCTGGCCGCGATGGATCTTTCCCCGCGCCAGCGGGTGCTGGCCTTCGTTGTCATCGTCGTGCTGCTCGGCGGGACCGGGGCGTACCTGCTCATCCCAGGCGTGCGGACCGCCCTCAGTCAGGGGTCACCGGCCAGTCCCCAGCCCACCGCGTCCGGCCACCCGTCGCACAGCGCGGCGCCGGTGCCGACCAGCGCGCCGTCCAGTTCCGCCGCACCGACCGCCGCCCCGTCCGCGCCCAACATCTACGCCTGGCTCCCGTTCAGCCAGTCCGACCTGGCCAAGGCGGCCGGGGTGACCGAGGCGTTCGGCGCGGCCTACGACACGTTCAGCTACCGGGAGAGCGCCGCCGCTTATGTGGCCCCGATGCGCAACCTGGCCACCACCGAGCTGACCGGCTCTCTGGAACGGGGCTACAGCACGCTCGGCGTGGCCAGCCAGCGCGCCAAGCAGAAGCAGGTGTCCACGGCCACGGCGGTGATCAACTCGCTGCGCAGCTTCGGCGCGTCCAGCCTCATCTTCGTGGTCACTATCAACCAGCGGCTGCATACCACCCAGGGCAGTAGCCCGGGCAGCTCGCAGTGGGCCATTACCGTGGTCAACAACGCCGGGACCTGGCTGGTCAATGACATCGAGCCCGCCCAGGCGGGCAATACGTGAACTGGCACCTGACCGTCAGCCGGGGACGGGTGGCCGCGGTGGTGGCCATCGTGCTGGCCGCGCTGCTGGTCACCGCGGTGGCGGTGGTGCCAATGGCGATGATCGGGGGCGGCGCCATGCTGTTCGCGGCCGGGGTCGGCTGCCCCAGCCCGGCCAGCAGCCAGAGCGGCCAGCCGGTGGCCACCACCGCCGCGCACAACTCGATCCCGGCCAACTACCTGGCGCTATTCAAGAAGGTGGGGCAGCAGTATGGCATGCCCTGGGTCATCCTGGCCGGGATCGGCAAGGTGGAGAGCGACGACGGCCAGTCCAACCTGGCCGGGGTGCATTCCGGGCAAAACGGGTTCGGCGCCGCGGGCCCGATGCAGATCGGCATCGGCGGAGCATCCGGCAACACCTGGGGCGGCACCCCGATCCACCCGGCCAGTGAGAACGTGGGCGTCGGCACCGACGAAGACGGCGACGGCGTGGACAACGTGTACGACCCGGCGGATGCCATCGCCGGGGCGGCCAAGTACCTGGTCCGAAACGGCGTGCAGGGCAACCCGAGCGGGGCCATCTTCGCCTACAACCACCTCCAGTCCTACGTTCAGGCCGTGCTGAACTGGGCGGCCATCTACAGCCGCGGCGGCTTTACGGTGAGCGGTGCCACCACGGTGAGCGCGCCGGAATGCCTGACCAGCGTGCAGACCGGTCAGGTGCCGAACCAGACGGTGTCCACCGTGATCAGCTACGCCCGGGAGCAGCTGGGCAAGCCTTACCTGTGGGGCGGCACCGGGCCGGACGCCTTCGACTGCTCCGGGCTGGTGATGATGGCCTACCGGGCCGCGGGCATCAACATCCCGCGCACCTCGGAGGACCAGTGGTCCTGGGGGCCGCGGATCTCGGCCAGCCAGGTCGAGCCGGGGGACCTGGTGTTCTTCGCGGGCTCGGACGGCACACCCACCTCACCTGGGCACGTCGGGCTGGTCATCGGTAAGAACACGATGATCGAGGCGTACGCGACCGGTTTCCCGATCCGGATCTCCCAGTTCGGCACGCCCAGTTCGGCGGCCGGGGATGGCACCGTGGTCGGCTTCACCCGGCCGTGGTCCAGGGTCTCATCGTAAGTGGCCTTTTCTCAAATAACCTGACCCTTATCTGGCCTATGGGCCAAATCGATGAGAATCCGCTCGGCGGGGTGGAGTGCCTACAGCCTCTCGTGGTGACAGTCTCATGGCATGTCATCGGGTGGTGCGCACCCAGTCAGCCGCATCGGGCTGAGGTATCGCCGCGCGGACGGCAAGTTTGCTGATGCCACCGCGGGCACCATTACCCCGCTGATGGGCCCGGCCGACCCGGCCACCGTTACCCCGCTGATGGGTCCGCCGATCGCGGCACGATGGTCTCGCTCACGGGTCCCGCCGACCCGGGCACAGCCACGCCGCTGATGCTCCAAGCCGGTAAGGCCTCGCGCAGACCGCAAGACGGACGTTCGCCCGGCCCGGCGTGCTATAGCGCCTTGTCGGCAGGATGTCCGGTTTCATCGTCGGCCTGCCGGGCAGCGCCGGGATAGATGCCGGCGGCTCGATTCACTGCCGATGGTGCCGGGGATGGGCCGGCGTGCGGTGAGGTGGTTGGCGTGGCGGTCACGGAGCGCCTGGATGGGTTTCAGCGGAAGCACCCGTGGGCGGCCTTCCCTCTCGCGGTGGTCTACAAGTACTTCGACGACTTCGGTGCCTATCTGGCGGCGCTGCTTACCTACTACGGGTTCGTTTCGCTGTTCCCCTTGCTGCTGGTCTCGTGGCCGGCGGGGGCGCTGGGACGCTCGGGACAGCCGGAAGGTCCCTGACGCTGGGGGCGTCGGGAGCGGACTGGCGCAGGCTGCCAGAAGTTCCGGTTTACGATGACCACGCGCGCCAAGAGCGCGCCGGGCCGGGCTCAGACTGGGTGAAGGACATGTCGACTGTGAAGAATGCTGCCAAACGGCCGGAAGGCCGCGGCCAGTCGCTCCGTAACAGCGAGCCAGCGGATGGCCGGGCGGCCCGGTCGCACCGGTCCCGCCGAGCGATCGTCGACGCGATGCGCGCGCTGCATGCCGAGGGGGATCTGCGCCCGACCGCCCCGCGCGTCGCTGAGCGGGCGGGCGTGTCGCTGCGTACGGTCTGGCAGCAGTTCGCCGACATGGAGACTCTGCTGGTCGAGGCAAACCGCCGCGACAACGAGATTCTGCAATCGCTGATGACGCAGATCGACCCGGACCAGCCGCTGGCCGCACGGATCGCGTTGTTTACCGGCCAGCGGGCACGCATCCTGGAGCAGATGACCCCCAGCTGGCGGGCGGCCCGCCTGCACGCGCCGTTCTCCGAGCAGCTCCGGCGCAACAAGACCCGGACGCTGGCGATAGCCAAGGCGGAGCTCGAGGTGGTCTTCGCGCGGGAACTGGGCGAGCTCGCCGGACCGCGGCGTCAGCAACTGCTCGACCGCCTGCATGCGATCAGCATCTGGTCATTCTGGGAGTCGTTGCGGGACGAGCTCGGCCTCGACCCGGAGCAGGCGAGGCAGCTCTTCGGCTCGACATTCACCGCGCTGCTCGCCGAGGCCGGATTCCGCTGACTCCCGCCCCGGTATCCCTGCCGGTGACTCGATGTGGTAACAGCCTGGCATCAGGCCATTGAATTTGCACTCATAGTGCGGATACCGTGACCTCGGCGCCCGGGGCCGCCGGGCATACGCCGGCAGCGATGATGGCGAGGTCAGCATGAGCAGGACTGCGGAAGATCCGGCCGTTAGCGGCCACCCAGGAAAGGCATCCTGGCTGTGGAGCCGGCAGCTCGATACCTATCCGGAGACCGGCCCGCGGACGTTGTACCTCGCGATCACTGTGCTGGCCACGATCACGCTGTATTACGAGCTGTACGTGGTCGGCTCGGTGTCCACGCTGCTGCTGACCAACCTGCACATGAGCTTCACGTTCTTCGTGGTGATCCTGGCGTTCGGGAACCTGATCGGGGCGTTCGGCTCGCTGTTCGCCGGGCTGGCCGACCGGCTGGGCCGGGCCAACCTGGTAGTCGGCGGGCTGCTGGTCACCGGGGTGTTCACCGCCTTCATCCTGCCCGCCGCGACCAACAGGTGGGCCTGGGGCATCGAGACCTTCGCCGTCGGCCTGGTCGAGGGCGTCTGCCTGGTGGCCACCCCAGCGCTGATCAGGGATTTCTCCCCGCAGGTGGGCCGGGCCACGGCGATGGGGTTCTGGACCAGCGGCCCGGTGGTGGGCAGCCTGATCGTCGCGGTCGTGGGCAGCGCCACCATCCCCGCGGTCGTGCACGACGACCGGATCTGGACCCATCAGTACCTGATCTGTGGCATCGCCGGGCTCGTCGTGTTCCTGATCGCCCTGGTCGGGCTGCGCGAACTGTCTCCCCGGATCCGTGACCAGCTGATGGTGACGATCCGGGACCGGGCGCTGATCGAGGCCCGGGCCAAGGGCCTGACCGAGGCGGAGATCGGGGCAGCGCTCAGGCACCCATTCCGGCAGCTGCTCAAGCCCGACGTGATCGTCTCCGCCTTCGCGGTGTCGGTGATGCTGCTGATCTACTACACGGCCGTCGGTTTCAGCCTGATCTACCTGAACAGCGTGTTCGGGTTCTCGGTCAAGGACGCCAACGGCCTGGGCAACTGGAACTGGGGCTTCAACGTCATCGCGGTGATCCTGATCGGGTTCATCTCCGACCGGTTCCGGGTCCGCAAGCCGTTCATGGTGATCGGCGGCGTGCTGGCCGCGGTGATGACGGTGGTCTACCTGGAGCAGGCGGGCCGCCATCCCGGCTACTACACCCTGGCGGTCATGCTGGCGGCGCTGGCGTTCGGCCTGGGCGTGGCCTACACCCCGTGGATGGCGAGCTTTACCGAGACCGTGGAGGCCCGCAACCCCGCGCTCACCGCCACCGGGCTGGCCATCTGGGGCTGGATCGTCCGGGTGACGGTCTTCGTCGCGTTCCTGATCATCCCGGCCGTGGTCAACTCGGTCACCCCGCTGGTCAGCTACGGCGCTACCGTGCAAGCGTACTCGACCCAGTACGCCAGCGAGCTGGCGTTTGCCAGCGCGCACCCGGACGTCGTGGCGGCCGCCCAGAAGGTCCCCCCGTCGGTCGTAGCCACCGCCCAGAAGATCCCCCCGTCGGTCCTGGCCACTGCGCAGAAGGACGCCACACAGCTCGCGAACGCGCAGAAGTTCGCGCCCGAACTCGCGGTGATCCAGGCCCACCCGGCGCTGTTCGCCAGGCTGGCCACCTACAAGAACCCGGCCACGATCCCGCGGGGCCTCCAGGCCCAGGCGATCGCTGCCGCCGGCGGCGGAGCCAAGGGCCTCAAGATCCTTACCACGATCGCGGCAAACCAGGCGGCCATCAACGGCGTGATAGCGGCCGCGCCGGCGCTGAGGACCGTCGCCCCGTATGCGGCGGACCTGAAGACCATCGCCCCCTACTCGGCGGAGCTGACCGCCATGGCGCCGTACTCGGCGCAACTGACGGCGCTGTCCAAGGTCCCGCCGTCGGCGCTCGCCTACCTCAAGGCACATGGCGCCGCGGTGACCAAGGCCGCCGCGCAGACCGCCGGGCAGTGGAAGACGTGGTACTGGATCTGCTTCGGCGGCATCGTGTTCTTCCTGCTGTCCATCCCGCTGCTGCGCGGCCGGTGGCGGCCGCGCGACGCCCGCAGGGACGAGGCCGAGCACGAGACCATGGTCCAGGCCGAACTGGCCAAGCTCACCAGCTGAGCCCACAGCCCGCGCGACAGCCCGGGACTAAGCCGGACGCAGTCCCGCGCCGGGGACTGCGTCCGGTGTGAATGGCCAGCCCGCTGAACGAGAGGACAGAGGTAATGCCGCGGTTCGGCACTAAGCAACTCGACATCAAGGAGCAGAACGCAGCAGTTGAGCGGGTCCTGGAGGTCACCGAGAACCCTCGCCACCGGTACCTGCTCCAGTCCTACCTCCGGCACCGGTACCTGGAATCGGCGGGACGCTACCAGGAGATCTTCGCGCCCGAGATGACCGTCGAGCATCCCGTCTACCGGTTCAGCCTGATCGGGCAGCCGAGGTTCACGCTGGACGGCCGCCCGCAGGTGGAGGCGGTTTACCAGCACTGGACGCAGACGGATCAGTGCGTCTTCTACGTCGAGGACGAGACCGTGGCGGTCGGCGACCACCTGATCGTGGGCCGGGGCATCGGCTACCAGCAACGGCTCGGCGCCGAGCTCGCGGCGTCCGGCGTCGATGCCGACGCCGACGCGATGTACCTTGAGCGTTTCCAGATGGTCATGGTCTGGCCGTATGACGACCAGTGCCGCTTGATCGGCGAGGACCTCTGGGAATTCGACGACGCCGAGCGTGCTCTCATCAAGCTCGATCCCGCCGACGTGCTGACCGCCAAGCAGGCAGGCGAGCTGCTCGAGCCGCTGATCAAGCCGCTGCCGCCCTTCGACCCCAGCTTCCTGCCGCATGAGTGAGGCCGTGCGATGAAGGCGGTCACCTGCCAGAATTCCGAGCTGAAGCTCGTTGACCTGCCGGATCCGCAGCCGGGCCCCGGCCAGGTTGTCATCAACGTCCTTGGCTGCGGTATCTGCGGTTCCGATCTGCACGTCCGTCACCACGCCGACGCGGAGGCCGAGGTGCTGGCGGAAATCGGCTACGACGGCTTCATGCGTTCCGGTCAGCAGGTGGTGCTTGGCCACGAGTTCGTCGGCGAGGTCACCGGCTACGGGCCAGCGACCCGGAAGAAGATACCGGCCGGGACCTCCGTGGTGGCGGTGCCGCTCACCCGCCGCGGAGACGAGTTGCACGCGATCGGTCTCTGTGCGGCGGCACCGGGCGGGTACGCCGAACGGGTGGTGGTCGAGGAGTCGCTCATGTTCGCGCTACCGAACGGCCTGTCGCCCAAGCTCGCCGTCCTCACCGAGCCGCTGGCGGTCGGCTGGCACGCGGTCCGCCGCGCGGAGGTCAAGAAGAATGACGTGGCCATCGTGATCGGCTGCGGCCCCGTCGGCCTGTCGATCATCTGCATGCTCAAGGCCCGCGGCGTCGGCACGGTCGTGGCGAGTGATTTCTCCGCTGGCCGGCGGCAGCTCGCCAGCGCGTGCGGCGCGGACATCGTGGTAAACCCGAGCGAAGCATCGCCGTACGAGGCACCGGGAGACCGCGGTTTCCTGACAACTCTCCCGGCCGCCGTCGGGCTGGCAATCGGAACGATGGAGAAGCTCAGGCCCCTGCTGGTGCCATGGCAGCATGTCTGGCGCCTCGGTGAGACGCTGGGCGGGAAGCCGAAGCACCCGGTGATCTTCGAGTGCGTCGGCGTTCCCGGCATCCTGGACGGCATCATCGCAAGCGCGCCGCTGTTCTCGCGCGTGGTGGTGGCCGGGGTCTGCGTGGAACCAGACACCATCCGGCCGGTGATGGCGATCAACAAGGAGGTCGATCTGCGGTTCGTCGTGGGCTACACACCGCTGGAGTTCCGCGACACGCTCCACATGCTGGCCGAGGGCAAGGTGAACGCGGCGCCGATCACGACCGGAACCGTTGGGCTGCCCGGCGTCGAGGCCGCCTTCGGTGCGTTGGCAGACCCCGGAAGGCACGCGAAAATCATCATCGACCCAGCGAGCCCGGCCACGGCGCCCGAAGCCGTATCCTGAGGTCGGGCAGGCCGGGTAGACGTTTCTCCATCGTCGCCTCGCCAGCGCGGCTCACCAGGGTCTGGCCGTCCGCTCTCGCGGCTGCGGCCTGCCTCGAAGCGCCCGGCGCGGCGCCGGTCACGGCTGTCTCAGGTCCTTCTTCAGGATCTTGCCGGTGGCACTCTTGGGGAGGCTGTCGCGGAACTCGATGCTGCGCGGGTACTTGTAGGCGGCTACCCGCTGCTTGACATATTCCGTGAGCTCAGCCGCGGTGGCCGTCTGACCGGGTTTGATCGTGACGATGGCGTGCACGTCCTCACCCAGCTTTGCGTCGGGTACGCCGACGACGGCGGCCTCGGCGACGGCGGGGTGAGCGTAGAGCACCTCCTCCACCTCCCGCGGGTAGACGTTGTACCCGCCGCGGATGATCAGGTCCTTGATCCGGTCGACGATGAACAGGTACCCATCGAGGTCGAAGTAGCCGAGGTCGCCGGTGTGGAACCAGCCGCCGGCGAAAGCCTGCGCGGTGGCCTCGGGGTTTCCGTGGTAGCCGGTCATCACGTTCGGGCCGCGGACCACGATCTCGCCGACATGCTCGGGGCCGGGCGGCAGCGGGCGTCCCTGCTCGTCCCATATCTGCACACGCACAGACCAGATCGGCTTGCCGACGCTGTAGACCTTGCGCTCGGCGGCGCTGACGTTGAACGTGGTGGTGGAGGAGGTCTCCGACAGCCCGTATCCCTCCAGGATCGCCACCCCGAACCGGTGCTCGAAGGCGTCGATGATCTCGGCCGGTATCGGCGCCCCACCGGACACAGCGACCCGCAGCGATGACAGGTCATAGCGGTCCAGGCATGGAGCGTTCAGCAGCGCGACGTACATGGTCGGCACGCCCTCGAAGATGGTCACCCGGTCCCGCTGGATCGTCGCCAGGACAGCTACCGGGTCGAACCGCGGGACCAGCGACATGGTTCCGCCCAGCAACACGCAGACGTTCATGATGGATGACAGGCCGAAGATGTGGAACAGCGGCAGCACCACGATCACGATGTCGCTGTCATTGACCTCGAACAGCCGCCCGGACACGTCAGCGTTCATGTACAAGGTGAAATGCGACAGCACGGCGCCTTTGGGGGCGCCGGTCGTCCCGGACGTGTAGATGATCACTGCCGGGTCAGCCGGGCTGACCGGGGCGAGCTGGAGGGTGGAAGGACCGCCGGCCAGCAGGCTCTCGAACGGCGCGGCCGATGGCACGCCGTCCGCGTCGCCGACGACATACAGCGCGTCCAGCCCGGCCGCCGCAGCGGCTTTCGCGGCCTCGCCCAGGAACCCGCTGTGAGTGATCAGTGTGCGGGTCCCTGAGTCGCTGAGCTGGAACTCGATTTCCCGTGCCTTCAGCAGTGGGTTCATCGGCACTACCACCCCGCCGGCCTTGAGGATGCCGAAGTAGGCGACGACGAACTCGGTGATGTTCGGCAACTGCAGCCCTACCCTGTCACCGGCCTGCAGGCCGGCCACCGTCAGGCCGGCGGCGGCACGATCCGCCAGCGCATCCAGCTCGGCGTAGCTGATTGTGGCCTCTCCGAGGATCACCGCCGTCTTACCCGGAGCCCGGCGTGCTGACTCAGTGAGGATGACAGCCAGGTTGAAATCCATCATCGCTCCCAACGACTCGCCGCTGCGTGGCCCGGTGGCGGCTGGCCCGCGGCGACGCGGTCAGACCCACGCCCCAGCCTTCTGGTGACCACGCGCGCGCGGCTCAATAGCCTGTCCTCCATGGTCAGCCTGCGGTCTGGGCCAGCGCAGGCGCGCGGCGGAATTCCAGGTTGTGCTGGTCGATGCGGCCGCGGTACAGCGCCGCGTCCTTGAAGTAATGCTGCCGCAGCCGCCAGGGTGCCCGGTCGCCCTGCAGCGGCAGCGTGTGCCGGGACCGTTCGAAGTACCCCGAGGTCATGTCGATGAACGGTGAAGTGCGCAGCCCAGCCGCCGGGGCACACGGAGTGACAGTCGTATACCGCCGTTCGGCCATGAACCGCAGCATGCGGGTGACGTAGCGAGCGACCAGGTCAACCTTCAGCGTCCACGAGGCGTTGGTGTACCCGATGGCGAACGCCATGTTAGGCACGCCGTCGAGCATCATGCCCTTGTAGGCGACGCGGTCCGCCACGGTGACCGCCTCGCCGTTGACCGTCATGGGAATCCCGCCGAGCGGGAGGAGGTTCAGACCGGTCGCGGTAATGATCACGTCGGCGGCAAGCTCGCGGCCGGAGCGCAGCTGCAGCCCGGTGGAGGTGAACTCCTTGATGTGGTCGGTGAGGACGTCCGCCTGGCCGGACCTGATAGCGGCGAAGAAATCCCCGTCGGGCACCAGGCACATCCGCTGGTCCCATGGCTCATAGGCGGGCGTGAAGTGGGTGCCGATGTCATAACCGCTGGGCAGCCGTCTGGCGGCGCCCTGCTGCAGCATCGCGCGGGCCCGGGCCGGGTGCTTGCGGCAGAAGCTGTAGATCGCCGTCGCGAGCCTCGCGTTCTTCCATCGCACAGCCGCGTACGCGCGGCGCTCAGGCAGGAACTTGCGCAGCAGATCTGCGATGGGATCGCGGCTGGGCATCGGCAGCACATACGACGGTGAGCGCTGCACCATAGTCACGCTGGCCGCTGTTCCCGCGATGGCCGACAGGATGGTCGCCGCGGTGGCGCCGCTTCCTATCAACGCTACCCGCTTTCCGGTGAGGTCAAGGTCGTCCGGCCAGTGCTGCGGGTGCACGATCGCGCCGGTGTACCTCTCCTGCCCGGCCCATGGTGGGGTCTAGCCCTCGTCATACCGGTAGTAACCCGGGCACAGGTACAGGAACGCGCACGTGCGCTCGGTGCGGGTTCCGCTGCCGGTGTGCTCGACTGTCACTGTCCAGCGAGCGTCGGCACTGGCCCAGTTCGCGGCCACCACCTTGCTGTGGTAACTGATCTTCCGGTCGATGCCGTAGGCCCCGGCTGTCTCGCGCAGGTAGCGCAGGATGTCGCCTCCGCGGGCAATCGCCTGCGCCCGGGTCCAGGGCCGGAACGGGTACCCGAGAGTGAACATGTCGGAGTCTGAGCGGACGCCGGGGAACCGGAACAGGTCCCACGTTCCGCCGCTGGCACCGCGGGCTTCCAGGATCGCGTACGAGATGCCGGGAGCACCGGTCTGCAGGCGGCAGGCGGCGCCGATTCCGGACAGCCCGGCACCGACGATGAGCACGTCGGTATGCCCCATCGCCGTATCCGCGGGAAGGGCTGATGACATGCGCATGGTGCTCCTGATCGCTTCCCCGGTGCCGTCCGGCTGTTGGCTCGAGGATGGCATCGGCCGGAAAGTTATGCAACACTTCCGGGAGATGTATCACCCGCCATGGCCGCTTCCGCGCAGACCAAGGAGATCCCATGACTTCCCTTGTGCCGCCGCCCGCGGTCACCCAGGCCGACGACGGCCCGGCCATTGCCGAGCTGCATCGGCTGTATGCCGTACAGCGCCAGGCCTTCCTGGCCGACCCGTACCCGGCCGCCGCCGAACGCAGGAATCACCTGGAGGCCCTGGCCGCGACGGTGCTCGGTCACCGCGATGACATCCGGGCAGCGATGCGCGAAGACTTCGGTGCGCACCCGGACCTTTTCACCGATCTGGTTGAGGTACTCGGGGTAGCAGGCCGCGCGGCCTACGCAATAGAACGACTCGACTCGTGGATGGCCGATGACGAGCGGCCCGCCGACCCCGCGCTGTATGGGACCGCCCGCGCGGCCATGCGGTACCAGCCCAAGGGCGTGGTGGGCAACATCGTCCCGTGGAACTTCCCGTTCGACCTGTCGCTCGGGCCGCTGGCCGAGATGCTCGCCGCAGGCAACCGCGTAATCATCAAGCCCTCGGATTACAGCCCAGCCTGTGCAGGCTTGCTTCGCCGGATGGTGTCGGGAGCGTTCCCGGAAGAGCAGGTCGCAGTGTCAGTCGGCGGCCTCGCGCTGGCCAGGGAGTTCGCCGCCCTGCGCTGGGATCACCTGCTGTATACCGGCAGCGCGGCGATCGGCCGTGAAGTCGCCAAGGCCGCAGCGGCCAACCTGGTGCCGGTAACACTGGAACTGGGTGGTAAGTGCCCGGCCATCCTGACCCCCGGCAGCGTGGACGCCCGGAGTGTGCGCAGCATCATCGGTACCAAGCTGGTCAAGAACGGCCAGATGTGCATCTCTGTTCACTACGTCCTGGTCCCACGGGCGCAACTGGAGGACTTCGTCTCGCACGCGCAGCGGTATGTGGCCCAGGAACTGCCGGAGTACGGGCGCTCGGCTGACTGCACCGGCATCATCACCGAGCGGCACCTGGAGCGGATCACCGCAATGGCCGATGAGGCTCAGGCCAGTGGGGCGCGGATAGTCCCGCTGGGAGGTGAGGGCGACCGGCCAACCCGCCTGCTGCCGCTGCTGCTGGTCGTTGACCCGCCGGAGCAGCTGCGCATCATGCGGGAAGAGGTGTTCGGCCCGATCCTGCCGGTCATACCTTATGAGGACCTTAGGGCGGCGCTGGGAAAGGTCAATGCTGGTGAGCGCCCGCTGGCGCTGTATGTCTACAGCACTGATCCTGCACTCAGCGAGGAGGTGCTGCAGCAGACCACATCGGGCGGGGCGTGCGTCAATGTCTGCGCCGTTCACGGTGCCCTGCCGTCGCTGGGATTCGGCGGCGTCGGGCAGAGCGGCAGCGGCCGGCACCACGGCATCGAGGGCTTCCGGGAATTCTCCAATCCCCGAGGGGTGGTAGTGCGGGGCGCTGGGGACCTGGCTGATGTGTTTCTGCCGCCGTACGGGCCGGCTGCCCAGGCCATCGTGGACAGCGTGTTCCACAACGCAGCGGAAACCGAGCCTGTCCCGCCAGGCAGTGCCTGACCTGGGCACCCGGCATCATGCCGCCCAATGCACTGACGCGCCGGCCGCGCGCCCCAGCCAGCCCCGGAAGCATGCGCGCTGCCCGGGCCGTGGCACTTGCCGCCCGGTGGGTGCAGGATGGCAGGCGCCTGGACATGCAGGGCCTCGCGGACGAACTCGGGATCTCACGGGTCACCCTGTTCCGCCGCGTGGGCAGCCGCGAGGAACTGCTCAGCAAAGCACTATGGCTGCTCACCGAGCGCACCCTGGCAGTCGCCGCAGCCCGGTGGGAGGCCGAGCGGCCGGAGGGTGAGCTGCACTCGCCCGGCACCGGCCGGCACATCAACGCGATCGTGGCCCAGTCACCAGGTCTGCGGCGGCTTCTTGACGACGAGCCCGCGCTGGCGCTGCGGGTGCTCACGGACCCGCGTGGCCGGGTGCAGACCGGGATCGTCGCCTTCGTCGAGGGCCTGCTGCGTCGCGACATCGCCGAGTTCGGCCTGGTGACCATGATCGAGCCGGGCGCCCTCGCCTATGCACTGGTCAGGCTCGGCGAGTCGTTCGTGTATGCGGATGTGCTGGCTGCGCGCAAACCTGACGTCGCCACCGCCGACCGGCTGCAGCAGGCCCTGGTCGAGGGCATCCCGGTCATCTCCTCAGCCGCCAGCCCGCCGCCGTAGTCACTCGGGGTACCGGGCGACGCCAGCGCACCAGACCTGGCGGACCTGGCGCGTCGCCCGGATGTCGGCGGTGGGATCGCCTGCGAGCAGCACGAGGTCGGCCCGCATGCCTGGCCTGATCGCGCCGCGGTCACGCAGGCCGAAATAGCCTGCAGGCACGACAGTAGCTGCCCGCAGCGCCGCTACGGAGGAGAGCCCGGCGGCAACAAGCAGTTCCATCTCATGGTGCAGGCTCTCCCCGAACGGCGGCGATGCGGGCACGCCAGCGGTCAGATTGGCGTCGCTTCCGGCCAGGATTGGAACCCCCGCCTGGTGCAGCGCCGTCACGGAGTCGCGAGCCGGCTCGTAAGCCGGGCCGCTCGGCCCGGCCAGGCCGGCTTTACGCAGGTTCGCGACGACGGATTCCATCATGGTGAGCGTTGGCACAATGACCCTGCCGTCGGCGCGCACCTGCGCCGCCGCTGCCTTTCCCAGCGGCGCGTCCAGCGGGGCGTGCGTGAGGACGTTGACGCGGGCTTGCTGCGCCATTTCGACGGCCGCGCAGGTGGTGACGTGGGCGACCGTGAGTTTCCCCCGGACGCGGGCAGCGGCCGCGAGCGCGGTGACGGTTTCCTGGTCGAAACCAGGAAGGTCGATGATGATCTTGATGTAGTCGGCACCCTCGGCGATCCGGCCGGCCACGAAGCGGTCCGCGTCGTCTGGCCCCTCGACGAGCCCTTCCGCCGGGCGGTCCGCCAGGGTCTGGCTGTGACGGCTGGCGGGGGATGTCGCGCCCACGTGACTGCTGCGGATGTCGGTGAGCCCCGGCTGCCCGCGAAGCGAGCTGACCAGGCTGGCCGGCCAGCAGCCCATGTCGAGCGCTGTCGTCACCCCGAACCCGGCCAGCGTCTTGAGGGTCGTGAGGTCCCGCAGGTGGACGTGGGCATCGATGAGCCCGGGCAGCAGGACGCCGCCGTCGCCGTCGAGCAGGCGCGCGCCGCGGGCCCCGGTGCCGATCCTGCCGTCGTCGATGACGACCGTGGACGGCTCCTGCAGGTCACGTCCGTCGAAGACGCGGACGTTGGCCAGCGCGGTCCTGCTGGCGGCCGTGGATTCGCTTCCGGGCACGGGGAGAACCTCCTGAGCCGCTGAGGACGGTCCCGCAAGCGGCGTCGCCTGCTGATGTTCACTACGTCCCGGGCGGTAGGCCCAGCACGCGCTCGGCGTTGCCGTGGGCGAGCTTTTCCCGGTCTGGCTCGCTGATGGGCAGCGTGTCCAGGAATTGCCGGGCCGCGGCGTTGTCGGCGAACGGATAATCAACGGAAAACAGCAGCCTGTCGATGCCGAGAACGCTCATCGCGCACTGAAACGGCGGCACGGTGAAGTAGCCGCTGGTGGTGACATAGAAGTTTGCCGTGAAGTACTCGCTGATCCGCCTGGGGAGCCCGGCGACCGGGTTGAGCGTCTTGTCCGCCCTGGCCAGCGAGAAGGGAAGATTCTCGCCCATGTGACCGATGATGATCTTCAGGCCGGGGTAGCGGTCCATGGTGCCTGATGCGATCAGGCGCAGGGCGTGCAGGCCGGTTTCCGCGGCCAGCCCAGCCCGACCCGGCCAGGGTGTTCGCCACCTCGCCGGGCAGGCCGCCGAAGTACACGCTCATAACCTCGGCGGGCGGCATGGTCGGGCGAATGTACACGGGCACGTCCAGGTGCTGGGCGGTCTCCAGGATCGGCCGGAACTCCGGCGCGTCCAGGAACCGGCCCTTGGTATGGCCGCGAATCAGGTTCCCTTTGAACCCGAGCACCCGGACGCATCGCTCGAGCTCTGCGGCGGCGGCCTCCGG
>CAVWWE010000004.1:0-131733 GCA_963758575.1 uncultured Actinomycetes bacterium | reverse complement strand
GTCGCCGTCATCAGGACGGCCCGCAGCAGCCGGTACGCCTTGGCCGCCACCGAGACAGACACTCCGTTGCCGAGCAGCGTTGCCCGCCATTGCCGGATCATCGGTGTGGACAGCTTGCCCAGCGGGACCGTGCCCAGGTGCGGCGCGATGTGCTTCTTGAGCAGCCAGCGGTAATGGTCCACCGTCCGCGGCCGGAGCTTGGGCCGCTGGCTGATCAAGGCGACGCCTACGGCGCCGCTGGCCCGGCGTCAGCGCCGGGCTCTGCCTTGGTAGGCCCGCCCGGCGCACGCCGGGCCACACGCCGCGGGACGCGCAGATCAAAGATTGCTCGCACGTCAGCACTGACACGGCCCGGCATACTCGTCAACCTCGCTCCCGATTGTCCAGCTCTCGGCTACCACGTCCCTTGCGCCCCCGGCGGGCGTCGCACATGCGGTCGGCCGTGCCGACGGTAGACCCGGCGGGCACTCGCCTTGGTCCCGGCGCCTATCAGGAAGCCTGAGGGAACTGGGCCGAGCGGCGAGATTCGCGGCGGGCAGCCATGGCGAACACGGCCAGCAGAGCCGCGGGCAGCAGGTAGGCCGGGCCTACGATGAGAACCGGGCCTATGAAGCCCCACCCGTAAGGGGGATATATCACCGAAGGAGCCAAGCGGGCAGCGTAGAAGAAGGGCAAGGCCGGGATGGCCGCGATGGCCAGCAGCATCAGCAGCCAGCGGCCCAGTGACGAGGCCAGTGCCATTGCGGCGCCGATCACGGCTATCACGATGAGCGCTACCGGATACCTGGCGGTGCTGACCGCCAGCGTGGCGCTGACCACGAGCGCACCGTGCTTCCAGGTCAGGATCTGCAGTCCGCGGCGCGGTCCCGGTGATGCGGCCAGGGCGACTATCTCCAGGCCCAATGGCACCAGAAGGTGCGCATTCCACATCGCCCAGAAGAGCGTGCCATCTCCGCTCCGGAAAGCGACCCACAGGAACATGGCCACAGCCGCCACGGTGGCGAGGCGGCGCAGCCGCAGCAGGACCAGAGCCACCAGCGTGGACGGTGCGGCGACCTCTTTGAGAACCCACAGCGGGGCCGATGGCGAGATCCGGGTTTCCTGCACCGCAAAGACCACCAGCATGATCACGGGCAAGATGACGCTCATCACGGCCAGTGCGTCCCGCCATGCAGGCTCGCCACTGTTGCGGGATGGCTGGCACCGGACCCGCAGCGCGCCCCAGATCAGGTCCGCGGCCTCGGCGATCCCTGGTCGGCGCTTCCCCTCGGGTGCTGCGGTCACCAGCACGGCGAGCATCTCTTCCTCATGCACGCGGCGGTACCGGGCCGGATAGAAGAACAGCA
Source organism: uncultured Actinomycetes bacterium (assembly GCA_963758575.1). GTDB lineage: Bacteria > Actinomycetota > Actinomycetes > Streptosporangiales > Streptosporangiaceae > RYN-230. Next base: position 130,387 of record CAVWWE010000004.1, on the reverse strand, counting down.
GCCGCCGGTAGCCGCGCTCCAGCCTGCCAGCCTCAGGCGGTATACGGCTGACGCATTGCAGCACCGGCGCGGGCACGGGAAGGTCAGCCAGGACGCAGCGCAGGTCGCCAAAGGTCTTAGCATTCAGCGCCGCTGCAAGCCGCGCGTCCAACTCCTCCGGTGTGAGGTGGCCCGCCGCGAAATGATCGCGCAGCAAGGCGGCGGCGCGGTCCCGGTCGGCGTCCGAGGTCCGGAAGTGATCATCCATGGCTCTGCCCACCCTCTCCGGTGCCCTGGGCCGGTCATGCCGTGCGGCCGAGCAGCCTCAGCCGCCGGGCCGCCACCGTGGTGTTGCTGCGCATGCGCTCCACCTCGACCTCCAGGCGCTGCGCACCCGGCGGGGTCAGCCGGTAGTACCGCCGCAACCGGGCATCCACGATCTCCTCCCGGTCGACCTCGACCAGGCGCTCGGCGGCGAGCCGGTTCAAGGCGGCATACAGCGTCCCGGCGCGCAGCCGGACTCGGCCACCGGAAATCTCCGCGACATCGGTCATGATCCCGTAGCCATGCTGCGCACCGGCGGCCAGCGCCGTGAGGATCAGGAACGTCGGCTCCCGCAGCGACAGCTCAGTCATGGACTAGGTATATACCGGCTAGCGGTATATGTGCAAGGCCCTACAACTGGCGCCGCGGAGGCCGCCCGCCGAACACTCCGGCGTGGAGCAGCAGTCACGCACGAGCACCGGATGCCCGCCCCAACATCGGTCCTGATCAAGCAGACTGCCGCACCAACGATATTCCAGGCTGGTGTCGTCCTCCTTGCTGCTCGATGATCTCGGCCACGGCCAAGGGCGGGCAGCTACGAGGAGGACGGGGGAGGAGCAGGGCACGGAGCTGACAGATCCGCTCAGATCGGAGGAAGAACACCGTGCAATTAGCGTGCAATTAGCCAGGGTAACGAGCGGTCGATCACGGACACCCACGGTCGCGCCGTCTGGCTGGTCAGCGGCCATACCGGCGTGGATCGGTATAATTTCCCAAGCTGATAGTGCGAGTTCGATTCTCGTCACCCGCTCCACCTACGTTCACGCAGGTCAGCACGCGAGCGCCGCGCTTGCTCCTTGATCACTCTCGGTCCATCTTTGATCTTGCGGACCATTAACGTCTGGGAGCATCCGGGGGGCCGGTCCTGGGCGTGGAGGTCGTAATGCGGATCTTGAACCGAACTGCGTGAACGTCTCAAGTAGACTGGAAGGCACCCACTCCGAGTCACCAGAGGCCCACCCGGAGGTACGAACCAGGACCAGGGTCTACGACTCGCAGGGACTCGCGTGATCGTACTCAGCTCATGCGGTCAGCAGCGGGCCGGCATCGCAGGGAAGAGAAGATCATGCCCGCGATCAAGGCAACGAGCACTGCACCTCGTCAGCGCCCCTCACCACAGAATGGGCTGCCTGAGCTTGTGCCATATGTTTACGGTCAGCAGACGCGCCGTAATACCTATGCCGCACGTATAGCTCAGCGAAATGTCCAGGGGTGGTGGCAGCCACCTGTCCCGGTGTATAAGCAGAAGCCCACTCGGCCGCAGGCGACGGGGGAGGAGCAGGGTACCAAGCGCCCCGAACTACGCCACGTCGCCCCATGATCGCCGCGCCATTAGCGGGCCATTAACCAGGGTAACGAGGGGGCAACCGCGGTTACTCGGGACTGCCAGGGACGCCAGCTCAGCGCCCCTGGCAGCGGTAACCGCGGCCCTTCCCAAGCCGATAGTGCGAGTTCGATTCTCGTCACCCGCTCCACGCACGTCATTGCAGATGGGTGCGAGTATGGCGTGAGCGCCGTCTGGCTCGCGAGCAGACACGGCAGATACCGGGAGCGGTCAGGCGAGGCGCGCCGCAGAGGGGCAGCGGTCGCACTACACGGGTCACAATCCTTATCGGGATGGCTCAGCCGAGTTGCTAATGCGGCTGGGCTTCCAGCGGTCCTTGCCCATAAGGTGCCGTGCTCTTCACCAGTTGCGACAGCACGTCCACGCCGATTGCGGACCGGTCACTGCGGAAGCGCTTGATTTCCTGAAATCCGAGAGCCGCGTGAAGATGAAGTGACGCGGCGTTGTCCGCGCTGGCGACATAGAACACTGTGTCCGTCCTGGCCAAGGCCCAGCGCAGGCGAGCGCGCGTCAGCGTCGTGGCGATACCCCAGCCTCGCCACGCCGGGTCCACCAGCACGCCGCCGAGGTAGTAGCCAGCCGGAGTTCCCGGTCCCGCCTCATCGGTGGCCAGCTCGATGACCCTGCCATAGCCGACTACCTGGCCGTTGGCCTTCGCGACGAACATCTGGCGCAGCTCATCAGTGATGTCTGAGGCGAACTGCTGGCCGCGGTCACCAGGCTTGACCCGAAGGGCACGCACGGCAAGCGCGACGGCGGGGGCGATGTCCGCCTGCGTCAGCGCCTCGATCCGCACCGCCTGCGGCATGCCATCGGCCGGTGCATCGGCTGGCGTGGGCCGCGGAACATCATGGCCGCGGCCGCGCGGCGCGCCATAGCCGGTCAGGGCGAAGCGGACGGCCGAATGACACCACCACTTGGTGAGGGCGGTCAACCACGGGTTGATCGTTGCGCGCACGCGCCGCTCGACCGTATTCATCCTCACCTCCGCATTGACCCCGCGCACGCGCCAACACCGTCTACTGAACGGACACCATCCAGCTAACGTCTGGGCAGGCATAGCCGTGCCCTAGCCCACCCTGCAGGTCAGACCTCTCACAGTCGTCTCACGAACTGGCGCCCGACTGGCACGAGGCTCGTAACGATCTCGGGACGCGGGCCGCCTATCGTTGGCTCATTGCGAGCGACCGTAGAAGGGCGGCGTTCCGGGTGAACGCGACCTTGCGAGCACGGACGGCACCCGTGGCGGCCGTCGTGCTCGGCTTGGTCACGCTCGGGCTCGGCGTGGCCTCCGTGATGCTGAATAGCCTCACCCACCAGCACGGCACCGGAGGACCGGCAGCCGATGCATTCATCACCGCGGCCGGCGCGGTTCCGGTGATCTTGGTCGGGACGTTGCTCGCCGCTCGCCGACCGCGCAATCCGATCGGATGGATGCTGCTGGCCATCATCATCGTGGAGATTAGCCCGGCCAGTCAGTACCTCGTCCTGGACTACCGGATGCATCACGGGGCGCTGCCCCTGGGCTGGGCGGCGGTGGTGCTCAAGGAATGCTGGCCGATGTTCCTGGTCCTCGTCTCGCTGCTGCTGTGGCTGTTCCCCGGCGGGACGCTGCCGGGAGGCCGGTGGCACCGGCTCGCGGTGGCGGGGCGATCGGCTGGCTGCTGGTCGGCCTGGCCACCTCAAGCCGGGGTGTGCTGGTCGCCACCGCAGGCAATGTCCGCATCCAGGCCAGCGGTGATCTGGCCAGCCCGGGGCCCACCCGTCGAACTCGGCCGCGACCCGGGCAGTCGCGGTGGCGGCGTCGGTGAAGTCGATGGTTGCGATCCACTCGGCGGGGCGGTTGAGCTCGACGTACGTGTGCAGGATGTCCCCCGCCTCGCGGTGCGCGACGATCCCCTTTCCTGGGGCGAGCGCGTACATGGCGCCGCCGCCGACCGCTTCGGCCGTGGCGGAATGCCGCTCGTCGGCGTCGCGCAGATACGTCTCGATGAACGTGGTGCCGACGTATTCGGGCTTGGCGTCGGACAGCAGCGGGCGGACCTTCGACCAGGCGCCGTCGGCACCGACGAGGAGGCTGCTCGTCACGGTCGACCCGTCAGCGAAGGTCAGCTCGTGCCGGCCGTTGCCGAGGGGCTGGACATCGGTGACCTTGCGTCCCCACTGGATCATCTCGTCGGGCAGGGAGCCGAGCAGGATCCGGCGCAGGTCTCCGCGGAGCACCTCGGGACGCCCAGCCGTGCCGTCGTCGGGGTCGTCGAGCAGCACCGTGCCGTGCTGGTCGAGCATGCGCGTGGCCTCGGCGCCCTCATGGATGATTGCGCGGAACTCGCCGGTGAGACCGGCCGCTTCGAGCGCGACCTGCCCGTTGTTCTCGTGGATGTCGAGCTGGCCGCCCTGCGTGCGCGTCTTTGCCGAGGGCTCCGCCTCGTAGATGGTGGCGGGGATGCCGTGGACGCCGAGGACGCGTGCGAGGGTGAGGCCGCCGAGGCCGGCACCGACGATCGTGACTGGTGTCGTCATGAAGCCCCCTTCAAGGCTGATTGGAACGCTGTTCCATAAGAACACTTTGGAACAGCGTTCCAGCTATGTCAAGATGATGCTCATGGCGACCAAGACGCAGCGGGCCAAACGGCGTACGGACGCGCTCTCCAAGGAGCGAATCGTCGAGGCCGCGATCGAGATCCTCGACGCCGACGGCGAAAGCGCTCTGACCTTCCGCGCGCTCGCGGCTCGCCTGGCCACCGGGCCAGGGGCGATCTACTGGCGCGTCGCCAACAAGAACGAGCTGCTCGCGGCGGCCACCAACAACGTCATCGCCCGTGTCATGACCGACGTGGTCAGTGGTGCGGAGCCGCGGGAGGCGATCCGGGCTATAGCCCTGGGGGTGTTCGACGCGATCGACGCACACCCCTGGGTGGGCACCCAGCTCTCCGGTGAGCCGTGGCAGTCCGTGGTGATGGAAATCTTCGAAGGCATCGGCGGCCAGTTGCTGGCGCTAGGCGTCCCCGAACGAGCACAGTTCGACTGCGCCTCCGCGCTCGTGAACTACATCCTCGGCCTCGCCGGACAGTACGCCGCTGGCGCCCGCCTCCTCGCGCGCGACACGGATCGATCGGCCTTCCTCGCGACCGTCGCCGCCCGGTGGGTGCAGCTCGACCCCGCGGAGTACCCGTTCGTGCATCAGGTGGCGACGCAGTTGCCCGGGCACGTCGACCGCGAGCAATTCCTCGCCGGCATCGACCTCATCCTGGCTGGCATCGGAGCCGTCCGATAGGCGGTTGAGCGCTGGGCCGTCTTCTGAGCAGCCGAACGGTCAGGACTGGATAAACGCCAGCAAGTCGTTGTTGAGCACGTCGGCGTGCGTGGTCAGCATCCCGTGCGGGAAGCCCGGGTACGTCTTCAGCGTGCCGTTCTGCACCAGTTTGACGGCCCGGAGGCCTGAACTGTCGTGGGGGACGACCTGGTCGCCGTCTCCGTTCATGGCGAGGACTGGCACGCTGACCTTCTTAAGGTCCTCGGAGTAGTCCTGGCTGATGAACCCCGAGACACAGTCATATTGGCCCTTCGCGCCGCCCATCATGCCCTGGCGCCACCAGTTCGCGATGACCGGTTCCGACGCCGTCACGCCCGGCTGGTCGAAGTTGTAGAACGGGCCGGAAGCTACCGCTTGGTAGAACTCCGCCCGGTTCGCCGCTAGCGCCGCGTGGAAGCCCTCGAAGGCTGCCTTGGGCACGCCGGCCGGATTGGCGTCGGTCTGCAGGACCGACGGGCAAGAAGAAAAGCATCTGGGCGTCCCAGTCGTCGGACGACAGGGGCCAGCCGTGACTGAAAACGATCGGCTGACCGGTGCCCCAGTCTTTGAAGAAGATCTGCGTTCCGTCTCTGGTCGTGAACTCGGCCATAGTTTGCCCCGCTGTTTCAGCTAGATGGCGTCTCTGCTCACTAGAGTTCAACTCTAACAACCAGAGTCATCACCTGACAGGCCAGGGGCGGCTCAACTGACTAGCATGTTGACATGGACGGACCGCCCGATCGGCCGCGTCACGAGGAGTATCCCGACCAGACCCGCGCCGCGGTGATTGCCGCGGCCCGCCGGCTGTTCGCCGAGAATGGCTTCTTCCAGACGAAGGTTGAGGAGATTGCCAAGCTGAGCCGGGTATCTCCAGCGACGGTGTACGCGCAGTGCGGCGGCAAGCATGGCTTGCTGCGATCGCTCGTGGATAGCTGGACGCAGTCTCCGATGGTCGTCGGGTGGGAGCAGAAGTCCCTCGCCGCCACCGACGCCACCCTTGTGATGCAGGCCCTGAGCACCGCCTACCTCCAGATCACCAAGAAGTGGGGCGACGTCGTCCGGGTGGTGATCGACGTCGCGCCGCACGACGACGAGTCCGGCGCGGTGCTGGCCACCGCGCAAAGGCGGCACAACCGCAGTCTCATGACGATCTGCCGTCATCTCGAGGACATCGGCGGCCTGCGCGACGACGTTAACGCACGGCTAGCCAGCCGGATCATTACCTACTACTACGGCATCGATGGCCTGCTCCGAACCCGCGACGTGTTCGGCTGGCCGTTGGAGCGTTCGAACGAGTGGCTGCTGGCTCATGCCTCCGCCGCGGTGCTGCGGACTCGGTAGCGCAGGTGCAGCACCCGGTTGCCCTGGATCACCGTGTGCGGGTCTTCGAGCAGATGCCGGGCATCGACCGATCCGAAGTACCGCTTGCCTGAGCCGAAGACCACGGGCGCGACGTCCATCGCCACTTCGTCTACCAGGCCGAGGGCGAGTGCCTGTCCGCCGACGTCGCCCGCAGCTACCGCGACGGTGCGCTCCCCGGCCAGTTCCTTGGCCGTTGTGATCGCCTGGGCCACATCGCTGATGAAGTAGTACGACGCCTGACGCTCCCGTGGGTGTACGGGGCTAAACCCCTCGGGGTGCCAATCGCCGGGCCTGGGCCGGTGCGACACCACGACCACGTGATCCCCCGCGGGCGGCGCGCCGTCCCAGCCGTTGGTGATGTCGAACAGGTGGCGCCCGATCACCATCGACCCAATGCCCGCCCACATCGTCTTGACGTAGTCGGCCGATGCCTGCGAGACCTTGATCCCGCCACCCTCAATGATTTCGACGTCGCCGTTGACCAACCAGTCGAACAGTGGGCCGACCTGATCGTTCGCGTCGGCGATGAAACCGTCCACCGACACGACGCTGTGCATGATTACGGTGCTCATCAGATCTCCCAAATGGTCCGGGGCTTGATTGTGCTCAGGTCGTGCTCGCCGGTTGTGCGACCTCCCAGAGATGACGAAGCTCAGACCGGAACTCATCGGTCCGGCGGTGGGAAGCATCTGGCATCACTGGCGCCTTGCCCGAGGAAGGGCCCGACCACTACGCGGTCGGGATGAGGGACGCGGGAGGCAACGAGTTCGATATCAACTGACCGCAGCCATTAGCTCACGGGGGCCAGTGCGTCCGCCTGGCCCTCGTCGTCGTCCCCGCCGGCGCACTGCTGGGGCATCGGCGGCGGTGGCTCAAGGGGGATCGGCGGCGGCTGCGGCTCCCCGAACGCTGCCTCGGCCGCTGACATGGCGCCGTAGTCGGTCGCAAGGTTCGCGTAGATCGAGTAGACCAGCGTGATGAAGATGCCGAGCTTGAGCCACAGCCCGGGGGCGAAGAAGAACAGGCAGACGATCAGCGGGAAGTTGATCAGCCAGTAGATCGCACCCCACATGTGCACCTTGTACTGGGTGTACGGGTTGGTGGACAGGTCTTTGAAGATCAGGCTCAGCCAGCCGTGCCGGATGTGCACCGGCGTGTGCGCGGCGTGCAACTGGGCGACTTCAGTGCGCAGTTGGCGGACCTCGGCGGTCAAGGACTCGATCTCAGTCATAAGAGCCAGTATCAGCGCGCTCACGCCGGTAAGTGCGCGTCAGGGCCATATCGGCAGCGGTCACTTCGCGAGCCTGAGACACGGTGGCATTTACGGCCTTCCCGCCTGGGCGCGGAAGCGTAACGCGATGGTCGAGGGGGTCAGCGAGCGGGTCGAGTTCGCGGAAGCCGATGCGCGGGATCTGCCCTTTCGCGCCCGGGTCGTTCGACGTGGTGCTCAGCAACCTGGCCTTCAGCAACATCCGGGGCAGCGAAGAACGCGCCAGGGCGCTGCGCGAGGCCGTCAGGGTCCTTCGCCCCGGCGGACAGATACGGGTCGTCGATGAGGGCGCTCACCGCTACGCCCCTGTCCTCCAGGGCGTGGAATGCGTAGACGTCGAGGTGCGTCACCTCGACTGGCGGACGTGGTCCGGCCTTCCCGGCCATCACTTCACGCTTGTCTCGGCCAGAAAGCCAGCCGCCGGGTCGCACAGCTAGCGGGCAGGTGCACGGCGCCGGTTCGGTTCTCGTCACCCGCTGCACACACACGAAGGCCCAGGCCAGGGCGGGAGTCCTGGTGCTGGGCCTTCATCGCTCTTGAACCTTGGTCGATCACGATGTGGCTGGTGCTCACTCGTCAGTCACCGGCCACCCTTTCCCGGCGGTGTTGAACACCCAGAAGGCAACCGCAAACACGGCCACGGCGGCCGGTAGCAGAGCCGCGCCCCAGGCGTAGCCCGCCCACATTACCGCCCCGCCGAGGAAGAGCAGCCACAGCACGACCAGCAGTCGCACGACCAGGATGCTGATCCGGACGGGCCGGATGTATTCCCAGGACCGGATGAGGGCGCGCTGGACCATCGGGCGGGATTGCAGGGTGGCACGGGTCGGCCTTGGGGTGGGCGACCCCGACACGGGAGCGATGTTGTCAGTCACTGCATACATGGGATGCCTCCTGCGGCCTCCGGTGTCCGGTCACTCCGGTCACCTATCAATGTGATATCACTTTGATAGGGAGCCGTCAACGTGACCCTCACCACAGTCCGGCCGGACGCGGCTAGCTAGCTAGGGAAACGGGACGCCGGGCCTCGGGCGCAGCGGGGGCATCGGTTCCACCGGGTGCCGGCGCGGCCCGGACCAGAGAGCCGGGACGGCGTCAATCGCTTCGGCGATCGCGTACGCAGCCTGCTCATAATTGACCCGCCACCCGACGAAGTGCGGCCAGGCGGCCTCCGGCTCACGCTCGATCGGGAAATTCACCTCCCGAAGCCGGCCGACGGCATCCAGGAACTCGGCGTAGGTGAGGCTGATGACAGCGCCCGCGGCGGGCTCGGCAGGCACCTTGATGCCCATGGATTGGGCCACTTCGGAGAAGCACACCAGCCCGCTGCGCAGGCACAGCCGGGCCGGAACCGCGGGTGCCGCCAAGGGGCACAGCGAGAGGTACAGGGCGGCCGAGTCGAGCACGGCCAGCAGCGACGTCACCCAGGAGGCTTCGTAGCTGGGCGAGCGGAACCACACCAGCGGCAGGTACGTGACGTGGCTCTCGGTGATGTCCGCCGCCCAGCGCTCCCACTCGCGGTAGAACTCGGGCAGGGTATCCAGAGCTGAGGTACCAGAGCCGAGCGCATAGTGGGTCCGGGCCAGCAGTTCCGGCCCCCATGACGGTGACCCGGCCCGGGAGTTCAGCAGCGCGATCTCGTTCTCACGCCGGTTGAAGGCGGAGTACAGCGCCGGGAGATAGGCGATCTGCAACGTGACCGTGATCAGGCCGGCCATCGCGGCCGTGTCGAGGACCGCGGTCTCGAAAAATCCATGCGTATTCGGCGAGCCGAAGGTCCACAGCGCCGGCCCGACCGACGTGAACGCGGTGCCGATGCTGCCGGTCGCTGGCCAGATCAGCAGGGCATAGCCGACATAGAAGGAGACCAGCCAGACCGCTAGCTGGCCGAGCAGGATAACCGCTCCCTGGCCTGCCATGATCCGGTCGCGCCATCGGTAACTGGCCACCGGCCAGACGATCAGCCCGAAGATCCGGTTCGTGACGCTGGCCACCAGCCGCGTCAGCCTGCTCCCAGATTTGCGCGGCACTATAACGGTGCCGACCACGCTCCCTACCGTGCCGAGCACGAGCAGCGCTCCGGCGGCCGCCGCGACATCACGTACTGCTATCGGGGCTGTCATCAGCTATTCCCAGTCAATCTGTTGCCGAGTCGTGTTCCGGTCAGCCGGGAAGTGTACTTGGCCGCAGGTGGGAGAGAATCGCGCCGATCACTTGGTCGAGCGGCTGCCTGGCGTCGATGGGGATCGCACCGGAGGCACGCAGCCGGGCCTGGTATCCGGGCAGAAAGCGGCGCAGGTGCTCGCGGGTGTCCCCGATCCGGCCCCAGTCGTTGTCCTCGCGGGCGTCCACCCGGGCCAGCATGGTCGGCTCGTCGATTTCCAGCAGGAACACGTGCGTGAAGCGATCGGCCAGGTCCAGTTCGTTGGCCGCCCCGCCACAGACATACAGCGTGGCTGGCGCCGCGGCCGCGATCAGTTCGTCCAGGCGGGCCGGATCCCATGCCCAGTAATGCCGGGCAAGCCAGGCCAGGTCCGGCGCCTCCGGTTCTTCCACTACGTTGCCGGCCGCGTCAACGGACCGTGCCAGCAATGCGTCGTCGTCGGCATCGATGCATGTCAGGCCCTGGCGGGCGAGTTCGGCGGCGATCGTCGTCTTCCCGGCGCCAGAACAGCCGGTGATCTGAACAGCACTCATCGGTGCCTATCGTCGGCCGGCCCTAAAGACAGCGCAAACGAATTTTAATTCCGCGCGGACACGCCCACCGCGATCTAGATCGGTCTATCTCCGGATCGTGCGCGGCGGTACGCTGCGAGCAGAAGATGGCGGGAGGCAGGATGGCCTATCTCGGTGGCCCGCGCAGACGCGGCCGGGCCGGCCGGGCCAGCGGAATCTATCTGCACGATCCGCCGCCCGGCTATCATCCGCCCCGGTCCAGAGTGCCATTGAGGCAACAGCAACGGCAGCTGCGTGAGGACTATGTCCTGATGCGCGTCGCGACCGTAATCGTGGTCCTTTTGGCCGCGGCGTTCCTGGTGATGATGGTCATGATCATCGCGACGCATCTTTAGCCTTGGCTCAGCCGGTACTGAGCAGAGCGGGGCGAAGGTAGCGCTGAGCCCAGGCGGCCAGGGTGGTCGGCGTCGTGGTCATGAAGCTTCGCTTGTCCTCGGGCACGAAGCCCGCGCGCGTTACCGCCGCCATCCCGGAAATACCGTCAACCTGCTTATCCCCGAATCCCGCCGCGCGCAGCGACTCGCGCCAGGCCGCGTCGGAGATCGTCTCGGCCCGTACCCGGCGGCCGGCTGCCTCGCTGATGATGGCGGCGACCTGGGCGAGCGTGAGGTCCTCCGGGCCGTGCACGGCCTGAGCCTGGCGGCCTGACCAGGCCGGCCCGAGCAGCCGGACGGCGGCGATCTCGCCTATGTCGCGTGGGTCGACCCAGGGCTGCGCGTAGTCCAGGGCCATCGGCGCCCGGATCACCCCGTCCCGTATCGAGTCGAGGTCGTCCACGTTGGTGAAGAAATAACCGCAGCGCAGGTGCAGCACCGCCGCGCCCGTGGCGTCGAGGTACTCCTCGGTGCGGGCCAGCCCGTCGATCTCGCCCGCCCCGGACCGCTTCTCGGCGCCGATGCTGCTGAGAAAGACGGTACGGCCGATCCGGTTCTCGGTCACCGCGCGGGCCGCGTTGGCACCTAGCTGCGTATACCAGGCGACCGGATCGGCCGCTGGCTGAAAATTCGGCGGGCTTGCCCAGAACAGGGCGTCGGCATCCCGGGTCGCCCGCAGGACGGTCGCGGCGTCGCTCACATCGGCCTCGACGACATCGGCGCGGTCACGCACGGCCGGGTCGAGCCGGGCCGGGTGGTGGGCGAGCAGTGTGGGCCGGACCCCGGCCTGGATGAGCAGTTGCGCGACTCGTGATCCGACATGCCCCGTAGGGGTGCTGACGACGATCTTCATGAACCGTGCCTACCACCGGGGTGTGTCACTGAGGCCGCGGCTGGCCGCCCGCCAGAATGAAGTCGCGTATCTCGCCGGCCACGATGGACGGCTGCTCAGCCCACGGCAGGTGCCCGGCACCCTCGATGACCACCCGCCGCACGTCCGGCAGGGCGGTGACCAGCGTGTCGGTGGCCCACACCGGGCGGGGATCGGCCGCGCCATGCACGATCAGAACCGGCATCTGCAGCTGGGCGCAGCGCCGGGCCAGCTCGGCTTCGTCGCGGGACCCGTCGGCGGCAGTTCTCTATTGCGGCGCAGGTTCACCCGGAGGTCGTCATCCCACACGGCCGCGGCGAACTTGGCGGCGGCCGGCCCGGGAGCGTAGTCGGGCCGCCATTGCAGCAGGCAGAACTCGTGCTCCTCGGCCCGGGTCCGGTCCGGCTTGTCGTGCAGGTATTGCCAGCGGGGCAGGTCGCCGCCCAGGCGGCGGCGCATCTCGGCCCGGTAGGCCGCCCGGAAGCCGTCTCCTATCCCGGTACCGGCCAGATAGACCAGGCCCCGGGTGCGGGCCGGGTAAGCCAGCGCATAGCGCAACGCGAGCTCGGCCCCCAGGAATGCCCGCCGACCCACCAGGATGGCTCATCCACCGCCTGGCGGACGTCGTCCAGATCGGCGACGAACTGGCCGACGGTGTACGGCCCATCGCCCGTTGACCGGCCACATCCTCGCTGGTCATACCGGTACACCCGGAGCTCGCCAGGCAGCAGCCGGGCCAGCGGCCCGAGGTAGTCCCACAGCCCAGGCCCGCCGTGGCACAGTACCAGCGGGAGCCCGGCGCCGGCCGTGGTCACCCGGAGCAGCGCACCGTCAGACACCGGGACCAGACGCACGGGCATGGCCGGCTACCAGGCCAGCTGGCTTGATGAGTTAGCTGCTGGCCACACGGCGCCCGCTGATCAGCCGCAGGCCGGGTACCAGCTTGGGTACCCGCTGGCGGTACTGCGGGTACTCGTCCGGGAACTCGCCCAGCATGAACCGTTCCTCGATGTGGATCTTGATCTCGAACAGCACCAGGAAGACCGGGAACGGCACGATCCACCGCCCTGCCCCGGTTACCAGCAGCGAGCCGATCAGCATGCCCAGGATCCCGGTGTAGATCGGATGCCTGGTAATGCCGTACGGCCCGGTGGTGCGCAGTTCGTGCTGCTGCTTGACCACAGGCGCGCCGCTCCACATGACGCCCAGCACCAGCCGGGCCCAGATGGTGAACGCGGTCGCCCCCAGCAGGATCACCAGGCCCAGCAGCCGCCCGGCCGGATCGGAGAAGGTCAGCGACCGCCAGTCCGCCTTGGGCACGGCCAGCATGATCACGGTGATGACCACCGCGCCGGGCACCACGGCCGTGCCGAACCAGGACCGGGTGCGCTCCGCCGGTGCCCGGCTCTCGTTGTAGTTCTCGGCCGCCAGCCAGGTGGCGGCGAACGCGGCCCAGCACACGACGACGCTGATCACGGCCAGCAAGTTGAGTTGCTGCTGCGTCACGCTGTCAACGTAGCCCGGGAGGAGATCCCGGCACCAGACCGGCATGCGGAGCGGGGCAGGAAGGCCGGTGACCAGCCTTCCTGCCCCGCGCGGCGGCGCGGTTGGCGGCTAGTTCACATGCACCGGGTAGGTGGCGGTGCCCGTCATGCCGTAGTTGTCGGTGACCGTCAGGGTGATGGTGCGGGTCACACCCCCCGTGGCGTAGGTGTGCGCCGCGCTGCCGGCCGAGGTGGTGCTGCTGGTGCCGTCACCCCAGTTCCAGTGGTAGCTGGTCACGGCGCCGGGGAACGGGTCGGTGGTGGTGGCGTGCCACGTCTGGCTGGTGCCGTGGGTCACCGTGGCCGGTGATGGTGGCGGACGGCCCGGTCCGGGTGAACATGGTCAGCCCGTTCGGTGACCCGACACCGGTCGGCCCGTCGTAGCCGGCCAGCGCGTCGCAGGCCCGGTTGCCCACGGCCACCGCGCCGCCGGCCGTGTAGGCACAGTCCACGGTGCCGAACCCCTGGGAGTTCGGGTTGGGGCAGTTCGCGGCGCCCGTAGTAGCCATCGTCACCAGCCGAGGCGGTGATCACGACTCCGGGGTGGTTGAAATCGTTCTGGAAGGTCGTGGTGCTGCCTCCCTCCGGGCCGCCGAACGAGTTCGTCACCTCGGTGGCGCCCAGTGTGACGGCCCTGTTCTCGGCCGTGCCCAGGTCGGTGTCGAAATCCGAGTTGGCCTCGACCAGGAGGATCTTGCCCTGGCACACCGAGTGCACCGCCTCCACGTCGAGGCTCTCTTCCACCGACCACCCAGCCGTGTCGTTCGCGGGCGGGGTGGTGCCGCCGCTCTGGTTGACCACCCGGAGGCAGCCGTTCGAGGTGCTGCACGCGGCCAGGCCGTAGTGCGAGTCGAAGGTCTGCAGGTCGGCATTGATATTCGGGTCGTTGTAGGCGTCCACGATGCCCACCGTCTGGCCATGGCCGCCGGTGGTGGGCAGCCCGTAGGCGGTGGCCAGGTCCCCGGGGGTGAGGCCGCCGGCCGGGCCGATGGAGCCCGCCTGGGTCGCCCCGGCCGCCATCTTGTATGCCCGCGCGCCCGGGGTGCCCTTCTTGACCAGTTCGCGGATCTCGGCGAAGCAGGTGGCCGTGTGCGGCCGCGGTTTGGCCGGGCAGGCCCGCTTGCCCACTGCGTAGAGGGTGACACTGTGCGGCTGGGCTGAGCTTCCTGCCGTCCGGGTGGACGCGGTAGCCGTGGCGGTCATGGTCGCCGCCAGGGCGACCGCCGCCGCACCGGCTACCGCGGTCGGCCAGTAACGGGAGATTCGCACCGGAAAATGTCGCATTGACCCTCCCCTGCGGCGGGCGGGACAGAAATTCAGTCAGGCCCCCGCAATAGAGCGATGATGTGATTGCAGCCGGTAAAGGCCAGCCCGCAGCGTACTACGAAGCTGTCAATTGATTGCGCTGACTTTTACTAATCAAAGTCGGGCCTGAGCTGCCCGGATAGATGGTTTCCGTGCCTATTCGGTGCCTTTGTGGCTGGAGGCGCTGTGCAGCATTTCGGCGATGCCGCCACGCCCTAAATTCGCCGCTTTGGGCGGCCGCGATCGCGGCATGCCAGAATGGTAGCGATAAATCCGTTCTCGCTTACCCGCTGCTGCGGGCGGGGCGCATCAGCAACCGCCAGATCAGGATCCGCAGCCGCTGGACGGCCGGCCGGTGACTGGCGCTACGGAGCATCCGCTTGGCCGTCGGCCCGTTCAGCAGCGTCCATTCCCACTGGACGAGCAGCTGCCGGAGCGTGCCGGGGGACAGCCGGGGCCGCCGCGGTGCGGCCGCCGGTGGTCCGCCCACCGGCGGCCGCCCGATCCCGCCGCTCTTCTCCAGGTACATGTGCTGCAGCAGCGCGGCGGTAGCGTGCACGGCGGCATCCAGCAACTGCTCGGCCGGCTGGTCCGCGGGCCCGGTATAGGCCGGGGAGGCTGGCCGCGGGACCAGTTCGTCAAGATCACCCACGATGTGATTCTTGGCGTCGCGTAGCCCGGCGATCAGGATCTCCGATTGTTCCTGGGCCCAGGCGGCCCGGCTGGGCGGCAGCGTCAGCACGGCCGGCCGCGGCCGGGACCGCAGCAGGTCGAGGGCGAGGATCTGCTTGATGTCCCGGGTGTAGAACCAGTCCGGCACCTCGGCCGGCAGGGCCTGGTTCACCTGGCGCAGGAACTCGGCTTCGGCGGGCCCGAGCGATGGGTTGGCCCGCGTCCCGGTCAGGTCGAAGCGGGCCGGATCGACGCCGAGCACGGACGCGAACCGGATCCAGAGCAGGTCGGTGGCGCCCTGTGGCGGCACGGTGATCACGTGCACGTGGTCCGGCGGGATGTGCTGCGACCACATGTCGAGGATGGCCAGCGTGTCATGCACGGCCCAGAACCACGACCGCGCGCGGCGGTCGGCGGCCGGCGTGGCGTCGGCCACGCTGTCCAGCCATTCCTCCCATCCTGTGGTTTCGCGGCACTTGACCCGTTCCTGCCATTCGGCGGGCAGCACCGACCCGAAGTCGCGCACGGTCAGGATGACGTGCAGGTCGGCCGCGAGCAGGGAGCGGACGGCGCGATCGGCCTGGGGCGGGTTGCAGGCGGCCAGGATCTCGTCCGAGATGACGGCCGCGCTGGGGGCACGCAGCGCCTCGCCGGTCAGCACAGCCCAGTCGCCGGTCCACGGGTCGGTCGGGTCGGACGCCTCCCGGGGGGCCTCGCGCAGATCCCGGCTGGCCCGGTTATGGTCCCGGTGGCTGAAGCCCGGCAGCGTCACGCCCTGGGCGGCCAGCCGGGCCCGGTTGCTCCACAACGAGCGCTGCAGGAACGACGTGCCGGTCTTCGGCTCGCCGATGTGCACGTAGATGCGCGGCCGTGAGCCACTCAGCACCCGGCTCTCCGGGTCGGCCGGATTCCGGCCTGGCGTGTCGGATGATGTCAACCTGGCACCTGTTCCGGTCGGCGCACCAGCACCACGCAGTCACGACGTTCTTAACGACAAGCAAAGTAGCGGTAATGATAGTGCTGCACATCCGTTTCAGGAGTGGATTTGCGCAACGATTCACAGCGCGTGTCGCCAAGGCCTAGTCAAAACTGCGCTAACCGAACTAAAGGCTTGATAAGGACTGAGGCTGACGGCATGTGATACTCCGGTCGTGACCAGCCAACACGGGCGGACGTCGTACGACGTGACCGCCGAACCACTCAAAGTCCAGCTGGAGACGTTCCTCGACGAGCACCGGGCCGCCCTGCGCGACTGCCTCGACGGGCTGACCGAGGAGCAGGCCCGCCGCCACCTGGTGCCGTCCGAGACCACGCTGCTCGGCCTGGTCAAGCACGCGGCGTACGCGGAACAGGTGTGGTTTGGTGAAGCCGTCACCGGCCGGTCCCGCCAGCAGATGGGCTTGCCGCCGAACGCGGCCGATACGTTCCAGCTCAGCTCCGGGGACAGCATTGAGTCGGTGCGCCGCGCCCACGACCAGGCGTGCGCGGCCTCCCGCCAGGCCACGGCCGGCCTGGGCCTGGATGACGTGCTGACCGGGCACCGGTTTGGGCCGCTGCCGCTGCGCTGGGTCTACCTGCACGCGCTGCGCGAGTTCGCCCAGCACTGCGGGCACGCGGACATTGTTCGCGAGCAGATCCTGAGTGGGGTGGGCAACGAGCAGGGCGCCGGGTACACCATCCGCCCGGCGGTGGCCAGCGACGTCGGCTTCCTGGCCGACATGCTGGTCGAGGCGGTCAACTGGTCCACGCAGTGGCGGCCGAAGGGCCGCGCCCGCATCCTGTCCGCGCCGGACACGGCGCACTACGTGGCCGGCTGGCCGCAGGACAGCGACCTGGGCGTGCTGGCCGAGGCGGACGGCCAGCCGGTCGGCGCGGCCTGGCTCAGGTTCCTGCCCGCCACCGATCCGGGCTACGGGTTCGTCGCCGCTGACGTCCCGGAACTCACCATCGGGGTGGCCGCAGGCTGGCGCGGCCAGGGGGTCGGCCGGGCGCTGCTGCGGGCCATCGCCGGCCAGGCACGGGCCCGCGGTATCGCGCGGATCAGCCTCAGCGTGGAGCGGAAGAACTACGCGCAGCGGCTCTACCTGTCCGAGGGGTACCGGGTCGTGGATTCCTCAGACGCCCAGTCCGACACGATGGGGACAGACCTGACCTAAGGCCTGTCCCGGCCTAGGCGGGCAGCGGGCGGTCCTGCACGATCCGCTTCATGACCAGCGTGGATGTCATCCGCTGCACCCCGGGCAGCGCGGACAGCTGCTCGTCCTGCAGCCGCTGGTAGGCGGCCAGGTCGGTGGTGACGATGCGGAGCAGGTAGTCCGGGTCGCCGAACAGCCGCTGGGCCGAGACGACCTGCGGGATGCGGGCCACACCCGCTTCGAAGCCGATCAGCGTCTCCCGGTCTTCCTGCCGCATGGTGATGAACACCAGTGCCTCGAAGGACAGGCCGAGCGTATCCGCGTCCACCACCGCGCGGTAGCCGCGGATCGCGCCGCTGCGTTCCAGTTCGCGTAGCCGCCGGTGGCACGGCGAGATGCTCAGCCCGACCTGAGCGGCCAGCTCGGTGACGGTCAGCCGGCCGTCCTGCTGGAGAGCAGCAAGGATCTTTCGATCGATCGCGTCCACGTGGAATATTCTTCCACTGAAGACCCACTATGCAAGAAAACTTGGAAACACATTCCGGCTGTTCGCGGCTAGTTTTCTGTCATGGCTGCTAGCTCTGTCGCCACGTTCTGGCTGATCGCCATCCTGCTGATCATCGTGCCGGGCCCGGACTGGGCGTTCACCCTCAGCGCGGGGCTGCGCGGCGGCTCGGTGGCCGCCGCGGTCGGCGGCCTGGCCATCGGCTACGCCGCGATCACCAGCGTGGTCGCGGCCGGCGTCGGCACCCTGGTCGCCCGGACCCCGGACATCCTCACCGGGCTCACCGTGGCCGGCGGCCTGTACCTGATGTGGCATGGGGCGCGCACGCTCGCCGCCCCGGCCGCGCCGATCGCCGCCGCGGCGGCGCCGGCCGGCAGCAACCGGGCCCTTCTGATCCGCGGCATCGGCGTCAGCGGCCTCAACCCCAAAGGCCTGCTGGTCCTGCTCGCGCTGCTGCCCCAGTTCGCCAGCCCGCGCGGCAGCTGGCCACTGAGCGCCCAGCTCGGCCTGCTCGGGCTGGTCTTCACCCTCAGCTGCGCCCTGTTCTACCTCGGCCTCGGCTCATCCGCGCGCAAGGTCCTGCTCACCCGCCCGCGCGCCGCGGCGGCCATCTCCCGCCTGTCCGGCGCGGCCATGTTCGTTATCGGGGCGGCTCTTCTTATTGAACGACTAGTGCGCTAGGGCCTGTCCCGTGGCCGAAGATCTGCGGGACAGGCCCTAACTGCCGTCTGCTGGTTCAGGCGGCGTCGTGCATGACCAGGCCCAGGGTGAACCGCCGTCCGGACCGGATCGCGGACACGCCGTGCCGGACCGGGGCGGCGGTCCAGCCGCGGGCCGACCGGACCGGCCGGTCCCGGGTGGTGAAGACCAGGCCGTGGCCGTGCGGGATGAGCACCGCGGTGCCCCGGGACTGCGCCCGGGGCCGCTGCTCGACCAGCAGGAACTCGCCGCCGGTGTGATCTTCGCCGGGCCTGCTCAGGTTGATCACCACCTGCAGCGGGAAGACCAGGTCGCCGTACAGGTCGCGGTGCAGCGCGTTCCAGTCGTGCTGCTGGTACTTCAGCAGGATCGGGGTGGGCTTGCGCTGGCCCGCGGCGTGGCACATGGCCAGCCACTCGTCCAGCGTGCCCGGCCACGGGGCCGGGCGGCCGAGCTTGCCGTACCAGTCCCGGGCGATTGGCAGCAGCCGCGGGTAGAGCGCCTGCCGGAGCTGGCCGACCGGTTCCGGGAACGGCGGCCGGAAGTACCGGTACTCGCCGGACCCGAACCGGTGCCGGCCCATGTCGATGGTGGACCGGAACCGGTTGTCCTGGCCGTAGAGCGCGGCGATCTCGTCGGTCTCGTCCGGGGTCAGCAGCGGCGGGGTCAGCGCGCAGCCGTAGTCATTGAGCTGCCCAGTGATCTCGTCCCAGTCGGCTCCATCGACCCGCTGCTGCCACGGGGTGCTGGTCACGGTCATGCTGCCGCCTCCAGGTTCAGCAGGAGTTGCTTGGCCGCCGGGCCGCCGCGGTAGCGGCCGACCGATCCGTCGGATCGGACCACCCGGTGGCACGGCACGACGACCGGCAGCGGGTTGAGGGCGCAGGCGGTGCCGGCCGCGCGGACCGCGCGCGGGCGGCCGGCCGCGGCCGCGACCTGGGCGTAGCTGGCCGTGTGCCCGTAACCGATGGTGGGCAGCTGGCTGAGCACGGCCCGGCGGAACCCGGCCGACAGCTGGAAGTCCAGCGGCAGGTCGAACTGGCGGCGGGTGCCGCTGAAGTACTCGTCGAGTTCGCGGGCCGCGTCGTCCAGCCGCTGCGGGGCGTTCAGGATCCGCGGGCTGATCTGGCTGGCCAGCGCGGTCAGCACCTGGTCGTGGTCTTCACTGGCGAAGGCCACCCGGACCAGGCCGGCCGGGGTGGCGGCCAGCAGCAGCGTGCCCACCGGGCTGTCGATGGTGCGATAAGCCAGGTCGAGCAGGCCCGCGGACTCAGCCCGCGCGGCCAGCTGAGCGTGCAGTGCACTCAGGTCGGTGTCGTTCACCGGGAACGCACCGGGCAGGCCGGGCGGCGATGGGGAGGTACTGGCGTTCATTGAAAGTCTCCGGTTTTGGGATAGCTGTGCCGCAGCTTGGCGATGCCGTCGGATGCGGCCCGGCGGGCGGCCTCGGTGCTGCCGCCGATGATCGCGGCGACCTCCTGGTAGGGGAGGCCGGCCAGGTAGTGGTAGGCGACCGCTTCCCGCTGCTTGCGCGGCAGGGCGGCCAGGGCGTTGCGCAGGTCCAGGTCGGCCGGGCCGGCCTGGTCCGCGGCCGGGTGCTCGGGCAGGTCGGCGAGCGGGACGGCGCGGCGGGCGGTGGCCCGGGTAACGTCGATCGCCTTGCGGTGCGCGATCGTCACCAGCCACGCCTCGACGTTGGCGTCGGCGGGCAGCTCCGGGTAGGCGCGCAGCGCGGCCAGGAACGTCTCCGACCAGGCGTCGTCGGCGTCGGCCCAGCCCAGCACGGCCCGGCAGACCCGAAGCACCATTGGGCCGTGCTGGCTGACGATGGCCTCGAACGGCGGCTTGGTGATCACCAGAGGTGGTCGGCCCGCTGTTCCAGGTCGAGCAGGAACCGTTTCCGGGCCAGGCCGCCCGCGTAGCCGGTGAGCTGGCCGTCCTTGCCGACGACCCGGTGGCAGGGCACGATCACCGACAGCGGGTTGCGGCCGACCGCCTGGCCGACGTCCTTGGCCAGTACGCCGTCGCCGAGCTGCCGGGCCAGGTCGCCGTAGCTGGTGGTCTGCCCGTACGGGATGCGGCTGATCAGTTTCCAGACCAGTTGCTGGAA
Source organism: uncultured Actinomycetes bacterium (assembly GCA_963758575.1). Taxonomy (GTDB): domain Bacteria; phylum Actinomycetota; class Actinomycetes; order Streptosporangiales; family Streptosporangiaceae; genus RYN-230. The sequence continues at coordinate 109,861 of CAVWWE010000004.1, read as the reverse complement.
CCCGTCGCCGCGCGGGTCGAGCGGCAGGTCGAACTCGGTCCGCTCCCCGGCGAAATACTCGCCGAGCTGGCGGGTGACGTCGCCGAACCCGGTGTCGTCCCGGGGGCCAAAGCTGGCCGGGTCGGGCCGGTACCAGTGATGACGGAAATACAGGCCGGTCAGGCTGCCGTCGTCGGCGACCAGGGTCAGGTCTCCGAGCGGCGAGCCGACGACCGTGTGCGTGGTGCTCATCAGATTCCTCTCGGTTCGCGGTACATCCGGAAGACGTCCCGGACCGGCAGAACGTGAGGTCCCTGCTAGCCGCTCTTGTCCACCACGCAGAACCGGTTGCCGTCCGGGTCCTCGAGCACCACGAAGTCGGAGTCGTCCGTATACCCGGCCCAGTCCTCGACCACCCTGGCGCCCAGCCCGGTCAGCCGGCTGATCTCGGCGCCCTGGTCGGCGGCATACAGGTCGAGGTGCACCCGCGGCCGGGCTTGCGGCGGGGTGTCGCTCAGCATGAGGGAGAGCTGGGCGCCCGCGCCGTCCGCGGGGACCAGCACCGCCCACGTGTTGTCCGGCTCGGCGTCGCGGGGCAGGTAGCCGAGGGCGGCCGTCCAGAAATCACGGGCCCGCCCCACGTCGGCCACGCCGAGCACGGTCGAGCCGATGGTCAGCGGCTTGCTTGCCTTGCCCATCTGGCTAGCCTGGCACAACGCCGCCCTGGCCGTAGTCCTGCCAGTACTGGCCGATGAGCCGGGCCTTGTCAGCGAACTGCGGATCGTCCTGCCCGGACGTGACCACGGGTGCGCGCAGCAGCACGGGCCGGCCATGACGCCGGATCACCCGGATCGTGGCCAGCCTGGCCCGGTAGCCGCCTTCCGGGGCCAGCCAGAACCCCGGGTCCCGGACCGGTGAGTTCCACGGCTGCCCGGTGACACCGAGCTGTTTGGCGGGGGTCAGCTCATGGCCCGCGACGTCCAGGCCGGTCACCTTGGACCACGGGATCATCCGGGTGCGGTAGCCACGGGCCTCGATCCCGGTGGCGGTCAGCCGGGTGCGGAACCGGCCCTGGCCCAGGTACAGCACGGCGTGGGCCAGCGCGGCGAGTGCGAAGGCCGCGGCCAGCGGCCCGGTGACCACCGTGAGCACGCCGAAGCCGGCCAGCAGCGCCAGCAGGCCAGCCACGGTCAGCGACACCGCGCCACGGCGCACCACCGGGGCCCGGTAGCCGCGGCCGGGGGTGAACACCACATCTGCGCCGGTTAAGCCATCGCCGGTCGGCATGCCGCTGGCCATGCCAGTCAGGGTAACTCGCGGGCGGCACGCGAAGGCCCAGGCCGGGGAGTGAGTCCCCGGGTCTGGGCCTTGGGTTTCTGGTGGGGTGGGCCGGTCAGGCGGTCAGCCGCTCGGCCGGCTCGGATCCGTGCCGGTAGTAGGGCGCGGACTGCTTGGCGAAGATGAGCACGACCGCGGCCAGCTGGAGCAGCCAGACCAGCACGCCGCCGGCGAAGTCGGCGGGCGCGGCGACGGGGGCGCCCTCGGACAGCGCGGCGATGATGCTCAGCGTGCTGATGCCCCAGAAGATGATGAACACGACGCGGGCCCAGTCGTGCCGCCGGCCGATCGCCCAGGCCAGCCAGACCAGGAGGACGATCGCGATGGGGCCGACGATCTCGTCCTTGGTCAGGCTCAGCGCCGCGAGGTGGCTGTCCGCGGGCGCCGCCCGGTGCACGTAGGCCAGCACGGCCGAGGACGTGGCCACGATAGTGATCACCGCAGCCAGCTCGGCCAGCGCGGCCAGGTAGATCAGCGTGACCGCGGCCCGCACGGTGCGGGCGGAGTGCGGCACGGTGGGCCGCAGCCGCATCAGCAGCCCGCTGCGGATCAGGTCGGCGGAGATGGCCGGGCCGGGCCGGCGCTGGTCTCGGCTAGCCGTAGCCAGCAGCACCGCGAGGATCTCTTCTTCGTTCTCTCGGCGGAACGCGCGTGGGTAAAAAGCCAGCAGCCGCCGGTAGCCGCGCTCCAGGCTCGCCGAGCTGTTCATGTGACCACCCCCAGGGGGGTCAGCCGCCGCATGGCCGCGGTGGCGTTGGCATGCAGCCGCGCCGCCTCGGCGGCCAGCAGCTTAGTTCCGGATGGGGTGAGCTGGTAGTAGCGGCGCAGTCGCCCTTCTACCACCTCTTCCCGGTCAACCTCGACCAGCCCGTCCATCCGGAGCCGGTCCAGGGCGGTGTACAGCGTCCCCGCGCGCAGCCGAACCCGGCCGCCGGAGATCTCCGCGACGTCATTGATGATCCCGTAGCCGTGCTGGCTGCTCTCAGCCAGCGACGTGAGGATCAGGAACGTCGCCTCTTGCATTGCCCTTGCGCTCATACCAACGTTATATACCGATGAACTGACGATGGCAAGCCGGGCATGCCTGGCCGGCCTAGAAACCCCGGATGTCCGACTGTTCTGGAAAGCCTGATACGTGTCGGCTTGGGGTGCAGTGGACTCTGCACCGCTTCGTGCAATCCTTTGCGCGCGGTGGCCAGCGGGGGCGGGGGGATGCCGCACGGCATAGTTCCGGGGCAGCGAATGGGCAACCTCGATTCGTCGCGTTCGCCATCCTCGCCGTCTCGTTCCTGATCGTCACGTTAATCGGCTTCGTCTCGCGCGCTGGCGCCCGGCCGAGGACCCGATGCACCTGAACGAGTGGGGCCTGGGCGGCCGCGGATTCGGCACCTTCATCAGCTGGTTCTTCTGGGCGGCGACCTGTATACCGCCTACACGTTCATCGCCGTGCCCGCGCTGGTCTACGCGACCGGCGCGGCCGGGTTCTACGCGCTGTCGTACACGATCATGGTCTTCCCGGTCGTGTTCGTCTTCGCGCCACGGCTGTGGTCGTGGCCCGGGCGCGCGGCTACATCACCCCGGCCGAGTTCGCCCGGGGCCGGTACGGCTCGCAGGGGCTGATGCTGCGGTCACGGTGACCGGGATCCTGGCCACCATGCCTACATCGCGCTGCAACTGGTCGGCATCGAGTCGGTGCTGACCGTCGTCGGCGTCACCGGCAGCGCCCGCGCACGCTGGCAAGGACCTGCCGCTGATCATCGCGTTCGCCATCGTCGCCGGGTACACCTACCTGGCCGGGCTGCGCGCGCCGCGCTGATCGCGTTCGTCAAGGACGCGCTCATCTACCTGACCGTCATCGTCGCGATCATCTACATCCCGGCCAAGCTGGGCGGCTGGGCACACGTGTTCGGCGTCTCTGCCGCGCACCTGAAGACGATCAACCCCACCACCGGCAAGCCGTACGGCAGCCTGGTCGTGCTGCCCGCCGGGAGTGGGCCTACGCCACGCTGGCGCTCGGCTCGGCGCTGGCCCTGTTCATGTACCCGCACGCGACCACCGGGGTGTTCGCGGCCCGGCAGCGCAGCGTGATCCGGCGGAACGCGGCGCTGCTGCCCGCCTACACGCTGGTGCTCGGCCTGATCGCGCTGTTCGGCTACCTGGCCCGGTCGGTGCCGGCAGTGAACGCCGGGGTCAAGGCGGCGGGCGGCAACGCACAGCTGTCCGTGCCGCTGCTGTTCCAGCACACGCTGCCGGACTGGTTCGCCGGGATCGCCGACGCGGCCATCGTGATCGGCGCGCTGGTGCCCGCCGCGATCATGTCGATCGCCGCCGCCAACCTGTTCACCCGGAACGTGTACAAGGAGTTCCTCCGGCCCGCCGCCAGCCCGGCCGAGGAGACCCGGGTGGCCCGGCTGGTCTCGCTGGTGATGAAGGTCGGCGCGCTGGGCTTCGCGCTGGAGCTGACCAAGACGTTCTCGATCAACCTGCAACTGCTCGGCGGGATCTGGATTCTGCAGATCTTCCCGGTCATCGTGATCAGCCTGTACACCCGGTGGTTCCATCGCTTCGCGCTGCTCATCGGCTGGGCGGTGGCCATGGTGTACGGCACGGCCGAGGCGTACCGGACGCCGGGCAACGGGCAGGCTCACTTCGGCGCCTCGACCGCGCCGGTGTTCGGGCACATCACCTACACCGCGGTCACCGCGCTGGCGCTGAACCTGGTGCTGAGCGTGCTGTTCACCCTGGTGTTCCGGGCCATGCGGCTGCCGGACGGCTACGACGAGACCCGGCCCGCCGACTACCTGGCCGACCCGGTGCCCGGCTCGGCCATCCCGGCTCCGCCGCAGGGGGTGCTGCCGCGCACCGCGTTCCAGGCCGGCCCGGCGGGCCCGGCGGGCCCGGGTGAGAACAACCACGTCCCGCCCGGGGCGTGGAACTGGCTACGCGGCGGGCAGGGCAAGCACAGCACACGAAACGGCCACTGACCTGGTCAGGTGAGAGTCTGGGTAGGTGCTCAGGCTGCTCGCCTTCGTGCTGCCGCTGGGGCTGGACTCGTTCGCCGTCGCGGCGGCCATCGGGGCCGCTCAGGCGGCCAGCCAGGCAGCCGGCCAGGTGGCCAGCCGCTGGCTGCGGCTGCGCGTGTCCCTGGTGTTCGTCCTGTTCGAAGGAGGAATGCCGCTGATCGGCCTAGGCCTGGGCAGCGCGCTGGCCCGGAGCATCGGGCAGGTGGCCAGCTACCTGTCCGCGGCGGCGGTGATCGGCGTCGGCGGCTGGATGCTGTTCGCGCGCAGCGCGGCTGCGGAACGGGCCGCCCGCTTGCTGGGCAGCCACGGGCTGGCCCTGGCCGGGCTGGGTATCAGCATCAGCCTGGACGAACTGGCCATCGGGTTCAGCATCGGCCTGATCCACCTGCCGGTCACCGCGGTCATCGTGGCCATCGCCGCGCAGGCCTTCCTGGCCGCGCAACTCGGCCTGGCCCTGGGGGCCCGCATCGCCGAACGCTGGCGCGAACTGGCCGAGAAGGGCGCCGGGATCGTGCTCATCCTGCTCGGCATCTACCTGGCCACCGAGCAGCTCCTCACCTGACCACCCGCCCGCCCGTGCCGCTCCTGCATCTCTATCACTGGCCACACCAGCACCACAGGCTTCACCGGGGGCGGCCGTCCGGTTGATGTTGAAGCTCAGCCCGGTCCGGGCCGGAACGTGATCATGGCCTTGGTGGGGTTCTAATACGACCTAGCCCATGATCACGAACGCGGGGGGCGGTGGGTTAGATGTTCTGGGCCAGTCGCTCCAGGAGGGGGGCGGCGGCGGCCAGCACGTCCAGTTCGGGCTGGGTGAAGGACGCCTGCAGGGCCTGGGCGAGTTGCGCGGTGCGCGCGCTGCGTTTGTCCCGCAGCGCCTGCCGCCCGGTGCCGGTCAGCGACAGTACGATCCTCCGGCCGTCCTGCGGGTCGGCGGCCCGCTGCACCAGGCCGCGCCCTTCCAGCGCGCTGAGCGTGGCGCCCATCGACTGCGGGCTGATCTGCTCCAGCCGGGCCAGCGCGCTGGCCGTGGCCGGCCCGTTGCGGTCCAGCCGGGTCAGCGCGGAACTCTCCGGCAGGCTGAGCTCGTCGTCCGGCCGGGTCTGGCGCATCCGCCGGAGCAGCAGGCCGATGCTCGCCCGCAGCGCGGCGGCGAGGTCGGTGACATCCGGGTGCTGGCTCATCTCTTAAGCCTAGCCTTATAAGTTTGGCCTTACAAGGCTAGGCTAGCCGCCTGCCTGCCCTCTGCCGGATTATGCCGTGGATTAGCGCCGTGCAGCCAGGCTCCCCGGCGGCCCGGGGAGCCTGGCTGGTAGCACTGCGCTGAGTTAGCGGTGCCTGGTGAGCACGATGCTGGCCAGCAAGCTGGCCACGGCGGCGCGGCTGCGCGGCTTGTTGCTGGCGAAATCGCACATGCCCTTCTTCGGGCCGTGCGTGTACCGCGGTGCGAACGCGGCGAAGTAGATCTGCGACGCGCCTCGCCCGGACGCCCCGGCGAACTCGCCCGTGCTCTGCCCGCCCAGCACGCGGAACGTCCCCCGCCGGGTGTATGACTCCCGGCAGGTCCGCGGGTTGGCTCGCAGCACGTGGCGCGGCTTCCCGATAGCCAGCACCGTGAGCCCTTCCCGGTGTTGAGGATGTGCCGGCGGTGGCCGCCGCCGCCCGGCACGAACGTCGGGTCGGTGGTGCGCACCACCCCCACAGCCGCAGTGGGATGCGGGGCGCGGTGGCGTTGGCCTCCTTCCCGTACACCACGCCGTACACCACCTCGGGCCCAGTGACTGGCCTGCGGGAATTGTTCGTGCTGGCCATGGCGGGCGTGGCGCTGAGCAGCAGGGTGGCCGCGCAGGCCAATCCGCCCAGGCCGCCAATCTTCGGTCTAAGCCGGTGCATGCTGACTCCTTGTCGCTGAGCCTAATCGTGGCCGACACATTACTATTAGTAATCACACGATCGCGGGAAGTCAGAGCGGGGTGTGCGGCCTGGTGGCCGGCGTCACGCCAGGACGATGATGTGCTCATGCGCTTTCCCTGGCAGGCCCGCGAATTCGAGCGGACCTGCCTGGACTGCGGCTACTCCTGGCGGGTGCCCGGTACGGTCGCCGCCGGATGCGGCCCATTTCCGGCTACAGCGCCGCGCCGCGCGGGCTCCGCGTGCCGGACGATTCAGTGCCGGAACTCACCTCGCCGGAGGCGATCAGCGAGGTGGCCGAAGCGTACCGGCAATACCCGCGATGCAGTTGCCCGCGCTATGCGCAGCGCCCGGCCAGGAACTGAGTCCTTAGACCGGGCGCGGCGCGGTTCGGGCCGGAATCAGACCGTGCTTATGTGACTCGGCGCCACCGGGCCTCGGCCAGGCCGTAGATGCCGAACGCGATCAGCCCCAGCGCGGCCAGGATGAGCAGGAACTCGCCGAACGGCTGGTTCCGCAGCGTGTGCAGGGCCTTGTCCAGGCCGCCCGCCTTCGACGGGTCATAGGTAATAGCCGCGTCGATGACCAGCACCCCGGCCAGCGCGAAGACCAGCCCACGGGCCGTGGTGCCGACCATGCCGAGCCGCCGGACGGCCTGCCGGGTCCGGGCGCTCATCTGCGAGGTCATCAGGTGCTTCATGAACTTCTGCCGGACACCCTCGATGACCAGCGCCGCGCCGACGATGACGATGATCAGGCCGATGAGGCCGACCAGCCACTGACCGCCGGTGTGGTGCATCAGCGACGCGGTGACGTCCTGCTGCTGGGCCTTCTGGTTGGTGTGCTTGCCGGTGACGATCTTGAAGGTGAGCACCGCGAAGCTGGCGTAGACCAGCCCGCGGACCAGTGACTTCAGCCGCGGGCCGGCGCCGGTGCCCTCGCCGGGCACCCCAAACAGAACCTGGCTGAACCGCCACAAGGCATAGCCGACAAAGCCAATGAACAGCAGCCACAGCGACACCAGGCCAACCGGCGTGCCGGCTAGCAGCTGCAGCGCCCCCTGCTGGTCGGCCTGGTGGCCTTTCGCCCCTAGCGCGATCAGGATCGCGACCCAGCCAATCAGTATGTAGATGACCCCGCGGGCCACCAGCCCGGCCCGGGCCAGCAGTTGCATCGGTCTGCTGTCCGCTGCGCGCCGTGCGTTGCTCGACATCCGCCGTGGCGTGGTTACCGATCTCATCCCGAGCACTACCTCTCGGTTCTCGTAGGACTCCGGTGAATCCGCGCCACAAGTGCCCGTGTACCGGGCTTTCATGCACTCGCCTGGTCAGCGACGGCGGCGACGGCGGAGCAGCAGGATCCGGCGTTCGGCAATCTGGTGGGTGTGGTAGCTCAGCCACAGGCAGAGGCTGGCCAGCGGAAGCTCGACCAGGAAGCAGAGCAGGAAGGATTGCCAGCGCTGCGCCGCGGGGGTCGTCATGCAGTCGAACCAGGCGTCCACCACCAGCAGCGCGGCGGCCGCCGCGGCCGCCGTGGACAGGTAGCGTGACCGGCGCAGCGCGAAGTACGCGGTGGTGGCCAGCAGGCCGAGCAGGAACAGGTCGAAGCCCGCCCAGGTGACGTCATAGTTCGACGACACCTGCCGGGACGGCAGCGTCCGGGCCAGGTACACCGTCCACGGCAGCAGGATCACCGAGAACAGCACGAACATCGGCCCGGTCCAGCGCACCACCCGAGCGTCGTCGGTGAGCACCGCGTTCTCGGGCTCGGGGGCCGCGTCCACCAGCTGGTCGAGCTTGTCCAGCGGATCTTCGGTACTGGGGGAGGGCTGCACGGCTCTGCCAGGTGCCCGGCAGGGCGGACGGCAAACCGCGCGAGTGGCCGGTGCTGTCCAGGCCGGCCGGACCGGGCGGCATATTCTTTCGCTAAGGCCTGAACCTGAACCTGCGGAGGTCAGTCGATGGGACTCATGGACAAGGTCAGGGCGCAGGGCAGTCAGCTGGCCCAGGTCGCCCAGGATGCCGCGCGCGAGGGCAAAGTCAAGCTCGACCAGGCGCAGGCCAAACGGCGGGCCGACGCGCTGTTCCGTGACCTGGGTGCCGCGGTGTACGCCGAGCGCACCGGCCGGGGCAGCCCGGACAGCAAGGAGCGGATCGACCGGCTGGTCGACGCGCTGTCCCGGCAGGAGGCCGACCAGGGGCTCGGCGACACGGACGGCAAGGATTCCTCCGCTGAGGGCTCGTCCGGAGAGAGCCCGTCCAGAGAGAGCCCGTCCAGAGAGAGCCCGTCCAGAGAGAGCCCGTCCAGAGAGAGCCCGTCCGGAGAGAGCCCGTCCGGAGACAGCCCGTCCGGAGACAGCCCGTCCGGCGAGGGCGGAACCGGCGGCGCCGGCAGCAACGGCGAGACGGGCGGGTCGAGCGGGTCCGGCGGCACCGGGTCGGCCTAGGCCGCGGTTAGGAGCAGGCGTCCTGGGCGGCGGTCCGGGACGGGACGGCCGACGAGGCCGAACCGCTGCCGCCCGACGAGCTGCCGCCGGACGAGCTGCCGCTGGACGAGCTGGTGCCGGAGGTAACCGTGTAGCCGCTGGTGCCGAGCAGGATCCTGATCTTGGCCAGCCCGGTCACCTGCTGCATGGTGGCCGCGGGGAGATACCGGTGCACCAGCTTGGCCGCGGCCTGATGGCCAGCCGGATACTGGATCACCGTCTGGCTCAGGTCCTGCACCTTCCAGGTCAGGCCGGACTGCACCGGGAAGCCAAGCTTGGCCAGGTCCGCGCCGGTGCCCGCGGACAGGCCGCCGATCAGGGTCGCGTTCCACACCGCGACCGGCACCTGCGCCGGGCGCAGCTTGCTCGCGGCGGACCGGTGGCCGGCCCCCGGCGCATGCGCGGCCTTGCTCGCCACCTGGTCGTTCTTCAGCTTGCTGAACAGCGCCTGGGCCTGGCTGGTGTCCCAGAGCACGGCCGATTCGCCGGTCGGCGTCTGGTAGTTCAGGTTGGCCAGCGGCACGGTCATGAACTGCACGTTGCGCGGCGAGATGCCGCGCAGCTGGTCGGCCAGCGCGGACACGTTGAGACCCTGGTCCACCTTGACCGCGGCCAGCGCGGCCTGCAGGAACCTGGTCAGCTTCACCGGGTCGGCCAGCGTCCCGGAGCTGATCGCCTCCTTGAGCATGGACGCCATCAGCCGCTGCTGGTCCTGGATCCGGGCCAGGTCGGACAGCGCGAACGAGTGCCGGTCCCGGGCGTACTCCAGCGCCGTGATGCCGTCCACATGATGCGGGCCGGCCGACAGGTGCAGCCCGCTGTACAGGTCATCGACCGCGTACGGCAGGCAGATGTTCACCCCGCCCAGGGCGTCGATGACCTTGACGAAGCCGAGGAAGTTGACCTGGATGAAGTCGTTGACGGTGAGCCCGGTGAGCTGCTCGACGGTCTGCACCACCAGCCGGGGGCCGCCCAGGCCGTAGGCGGCGTTGATCTTGTTCATGCCGTGCCCGGGGATGTTCACCCAGGAGTCCCGGGGCAGGCTGACCACGGTGATGTGACTGCGGTCGCCGGACACGTGGATCAGCATCAGCGTGTCGGAGTTGGAGCTCACCGTGTCGCCGACGTGCAGCGCCAGCTGCTGGTGCCGGGTCAGCCCGGAGCGCACGTCCACCCCGGCCAGCAGGATGTTGAGCGGGCCGCTGGACGGGGTGCCCGCGGTGCCCGCGTTGACCCGGCCGATGCTGTCGTTGATGTAGCTGGTGAAGCCCCAGGCGGTGCCGGAGAGGAACAGGACGACCGCGGACATGGCGGCGCAGATGACCAGATAGGCCCGGCGCTGCCGGGCCCGGCGGCCGGCCGCGATGCGGTTCATCAGCCGCTGCTGTGCGGCGGACGGGCCGGGCCGCCGGCGGGTGGCGCGGGGCGGGTGCGCGGGCGCTGGGTAATAGCCCGGCCGCGGCGGCGGCAGATCGCCGCCTACCGTCCCGTCGTCACTGTCGGTCATCGGCCCCCCGTATGCCGGTTTCCCAAGTAGGCTAGCGCGGCTCTGCTGAATTACCGCCGACCTCGGGCGTGTCCCAAGGAATAACGGTCATATCCGGTTTAGCCGCTCATCCGGCTAACCTCCCTCTGTAACAGGTATTCGGCGAGGGCACAGGAATGGTCAGATGAGGGAATCAGGGCAGGCCCGCGGTAACACCGCCCCGGATCAACCGCCGGCCCAAGACACTCAGCTACGGGGCACGTCGCCGCACGCCGTGCTCGCGGTGTGCAACTCGGTCTGGTACGGCCTGGTGACCCGGGCCGGCGAGGTGCAGCGGGAGGCGCAGGGCGCGCATCTGCCCGCCTGGCGGCGCCGGACCCAAGGGGAGCTGCGCTGGCCGGTCAGCGTGACCGTGGTGATAGCCATCGTGCTGCAGATCCTGCTGCCCGACCAGCTTTCGCTGCACCCGCTGCCGGGGTGGCTGATGCCGACCCTGGAGGGCGGGCTGCTGGTCGGGCTGGCCATCTCCAACCCGGTCCGCATCGAGCACCGGGCCCGCTTCGTCCGGTGGGCCAGCCTGGTGCTGATCTTCGTACTCACCGCGGCCAACGCCACGTCGGCCGTGCTGCTGATCCGGGCGATCCTGAACGGGCACGCGACCGGCGGGGCCGGTGCGCTGCTGGCCTCCGGCGCGGCCATCTGGGCCACCAACGTGATCGCGTTCGCGCTGTGGTACTGGGAGTTCGACCGGGGTGGGCCGGTGCACCGGGCACACGGCACGTTCCAGTACCTGGACTTCCTGTTCCCGCAGATGACGGTCAACGACCTGACCCCGCCGGACTGGGAACCGTTCTTCGTGGACTATCTGTACTTGTCGTTCACCAACGCGACCGCGTTCAGCCCGACCGACGTGATGCCGCTGGCCCGCTGGGCCAAGCTGACCATGCTGGTCCAGTCCGCGGTCTCGCTGGCCCTGGCGGCCCTGGTCATCGCCCGGGCGATCAACATCCTGCCGAGCTGAGGAGCGGCCGCTGCCCGGCTGAGATGCTGCCGCTGCCCGGCTGAGGTGCGCCCTCGCCTTCCGGGTTACTTGCCGGTATCATAGAGTTTGTTACTCACCGGTAGCACGTCTGCCGCGGTACCGACTTTCCCACCACAGACGGGGGCGGCCATGGGTCACTACAAGAGCAACCTTCGGGACCTCGAGTTCAACTTGTTCGAGGTGCTGCGCCGTCAGGACCTGCTGGGCCGCGAGCCCTATCCTGAGGTGGACGAGGAGACCGCGCGCGGCATCCTCGACGAGGTGAACCGGCTGGCCAGCGGCCCGCTCGCGGACTCGTTCGCGGACGCCGACCGCAACCCGCCGGTGTTCGACCCGGCCACCGGCAACGTGACCATGCCGGAGAGTTTCAAGAAGTCGTTCAAGGCGTTCATGGACGCCGAGTGGTTCCGCCTCGACCTGCCCGCCGAGCTGGGTGGCACGGGGGTGCCGCGCACCCTGGCCTGGGCGGTGGCCGAGCTCATCCTGGGCGCCAACCCGGCCGTGTGGATGTACTCCGGCGGCCCCAACTTCGCCCAGGTGCTGTGGATTATCGGCACCCCGGAGCAGCAGCGCTTCGCGCAGCAGGCGATCGAGCGCAAGTGGGGCAGCACGATGGTGCTGACCGAGCCGGAGGCAGGCTCGGATGTGGGCGCTGGCACCACCAAGGCCATCGAGCAGCCCGACGGCACCTGGCACATCGAGGGTGTTAAGCGCTTCATCACCAGTGCCGAGCACGACATGGCGGAGAACATCTTCCACCTGGTACTGGCGCGGCCGGAGGGGGCCGGACCGGGCACCAAGGGCCTGTCCATGTTCCTGGTGCCCAAGTTCCTGGTCGGCCCGGACGGCGAGCCGGGCGAGCGGAACGGGGTGCGGGTCACCGGCGTCGAGCACAAGATGGGCCTGAAAGCGTCCACCACCTGCGAGGTCACCTTCGGCGCGGATCGCCCGGCGGTGGGCACCCTGGTCGGCGGGGTGCACGACGGCATCCGGCAGATGTTCATCATCATCGAGCACGCCCGGATGATGGTCGGCACCAAGGCCATCGCCACGCTGTCCACCGGGTACCTGAACGCGCTGGAGTACGCCAGGCAGCGGGTGCAGGGCGCGGACCTGACCCAGATGACGGACAAGTCCGCGCCGCGGGTCACGATCATCCACCACCCCGACGTCCGCCGGATGCTGATGATGCAGAAGGCGTACGCCGAGGGGATGCGCGCGCTGATGCTGTACACCGCGTCCTACCAGGACACCATCCAGCAGGCCCGGGCCCGCGGCGAGACCGACGACCTGGCCGCGCGGGTCAACGACCTGCTGCTGCCCATCGTCAAGGGTGTCGGCTCGGAACGCGCCTACGAGCTGCTCACCCTGTCCCTGCAGACGTTCGGCGGCTCCGGGTTCATCCAGGACTTCCCGATCGAGCAGTACATCCGGGACGCCAAGATCGACAGCCTGTACGAGGGCACCACCGCGATCCAGGGCATGGACCTGTTCTTCCGCAAGATCCTCCGGGACGAGGGCGTCGCGCTGCGCACCCTGCTCGGTGAGATCACCGAGTTCGCCGACGGCGAGGCGGGCAACGGCCGGCTCAAGGCCGAGCGGGCCGCGCTGGCCGCCGCGGTCAGCGATGTGCAGCGGATGGTGACCGCGCTGACCGGCTACACGGTCGGCTCGCTGGAGCAGCCCACCGAGGTGTACAAGGCCGGCCTGAACACCACCCGGCTGCTGATGGCCCTCGGCGACCTGATCATCGGCTGGATGCTGGCCCGGCAGGCCGAGGTGGCGCTGGCCGCGCTGGACCAGGGTCGGCTGGGCCTGGACGATGCGTTCTACCAGGGCAAGGTGGCCACCGCGCGGTTCTTCGCGCAGACCGTGCTGCCCCGGCTGGCGGTGGAGCGGGAGATCGCCGAGACGGCCACGCTGGACCTGATGGAGCTGCCCGAAGCCGCGTTCTGAGCCTGGCTGGCCCGGGGCTAGGCCGGGCCAGCCAGGTGTCAGCTCTCGAACTGGACCGCCGCCCGGCTGGCCAGGATCGGCCGCAGGTGCTCGGCGATGATCCTGCGGTGCTCCGGGTCGTCCCGGTACACCAGGTACCCGGCTTCGTCGTCGAACTCGGCGACCACCGCGAAATCGGCGTTCCCGGTGTTCACCCCGACGTCCGGGCCAATGTGAAAGCCCCGGATGGTGCTGATCACGCCGGGCAGCTTGCGCAGCTGCTCAGCCAGCGCCAGCCGCTGCGCGTCGGTTGCCTCCGGCTTCCAGGTGAACAGCGCGACGTGCCGGAACATGCGGGTCCCTTCTCCAGTGGTCCAGTCAGCCCCAGGCCAGCATCCGGGCCGGGTCGTGCAGCATGTTGCCCACGTCGCGCAGCACGGCCGAGCCCAGGTCGCCGTCCACGATGCGATGGTCGAAGGACAGCGACAGGGTGGTCACCGGGCGCACCGCAAGCTGCCCGTCCACCACCCACGGCGCGTCCTTGACCTGGCCGAACGCCAGGATGGCCGCCTCCGGCGGAGTCAGGATCGGGGTGCCCGCGTCCACCCCGAACACCCCCACGTTGGTGATGGTGATCGTCCCGCCGGTCAGGTCGGCCGGTGACGACTTGCCCGCCCGGGCCGTGGCCACCAGGTCGGCCAGCGCGCCGGCCAGCGCGGGCAGGCTCAGCGTGCCCGCGTCCTTGACGTTCGGCACGATCAGGCCGCGCTCGGTGGCGGCGGCGATGCCCAGGTTCACGTAGTGCTTGACCACGATCTCCTGGGCGGCCTCATCCCACGTCGAGTTGATCATCGGGTGCCGCTTGACCGCGATCAGCAGCGCCCGGGCCACCATCAGCAGCGGCGAGACCCGCAGGCCGGCGAACTCGGGCAGGTCCCGCAGCCGGGCCACCGCGTCCATCGTCGCGCCGACCTCGACCTGGAGGAACTCGGTCACGTGCGGGGCGGTGAAGGCGCTGCCCGCCACCGCGGCTGCGGTGTGCTTGCGCACTCCCCTGATCGGGATCCGCTCCTCCTGCTCGGCCGTCTTCGGCAGCGCGGCCAGCGCCTTGCCACCCGCGGCCCGCTGCACGTCGTCCCGGGTGATCGAGCCAGGCCCGGTGCCGGCCAGCGCGGCCAGGTCCACGCCGAGGTCCCGGGCCAGCTTGCGCACCAGCGGCTTGGCCAGGACCGTAGCGGGCCGGCCACCGCCGTTCGCGGCCGGCCTTGCCCCGGCAGAAACCTCTTCAGCTGAACGCCCGTGCCCGGCCGGTGCCTTGCGCTGCCGCCGGGTCGTCGAGCTGGCTTTAACCCCATAGCCGACCAGCACGGCCTGCCGTTCTTCCGCGGGGGATGCTGGGCTGTCCGAGGGCCGGCTCGGTGGCAACGGCGGGCACCAGGTCATCTGGGCCTGGCCGCGGGCCGGCGGCGGCGATGGCGGCCGGGTCAACCGGGCCGACCGTGGCCGGGACCGACGGCTCACTCGGTGTGGCCGGGGAGCCGGCCGTACCGGCCACGTCCACCGCGATGATCGGGGTGCCCACGTCCACCGTCTCGCCTTCGGTGACCAGCAGGCTGGCCACCACGCCCTCGAACGGGCAGGGCAGCTCGACGATCGCCTTGGCCGTCTCGATGTCCACGATGATCTGGTTGATCTGCACGCTGTCGCCGGGCTTGACCCGCCAGCTGACGATGTCCGCCTCGGTCAGCCCCTCACCCACGTCGGGCAGCCGGAACTCACGTCGTTGTGTCATCTGCGGTCCCCTCAGACGGCGAACGTGCGGTCCACGGCGTCCAGCACCCGGTCCAGGTCGGGGAGGTAGTGCTCCTCGAGCCGGGACGGCGGGTACGGCGCGGAGAACCCGCCCACCCGCAGCACTGGCGACTCCAGCTGGTAGAAACACTGCTCGGTGATCCGGGCCGCGATCTCGGCGCCGAGGCCGCCGGTCACCGGGGCCTCGTGCACCACCACGCAGCGGCCGGTGCGGCGCACCGACGCCATGATCGTCTCGTCGTCCAGCGGGGCCAGCGAGCGGAGGTCGATCACCTCCACCGAGCGCCCGTCGGCGCGGGCCGCCACGGCCGACTCCACGCAGGTGCGGACCATCGGGCCGTAGCACAGCACGGTCACGTCGGCCCCGTCGAGCACGGTCCTGGCCCGGTCCAGCGGGACGGCCGCGCTCAGCTCGGCCGTGGTGTCCACGTCGGCCTTGTCCCAGTACCGGCGCTTCGGCTCGAAGAAGATCACCGGGTCGTCGCAATGGATCGACTGCTGGATCATGGTGTAGGCGTCGGTGGCGTTGCCGCAGGCCACCACGCGCAGCCCGGCGATGTGCGCGAACAGGGCTTCCGGTGATTCGCTGTGATGCTCGACCGCACCGATCCCGCCGCCGCACGGGATGCGGATCGTCACCGGCATGGTGAGCTGGCCCAGCGAGCGCATCCGCATCTTGGCCAGCTGGCTGACGATCTGGTCGAAGGCGGGGAACACGAAGCCGTCGAACTGGATCTCACAGACCGGCCGGTAGCCGCGCAGCGCGAGCCCGATCGCGGTGCCGACGATGCCCGACTCGGCCAGCGGGGTGTCCACCACCCGGCTCTCGCCGAAGTCCTTCTGCAGCCCGTCGGTGACCCGGAACACGCCGCCCAGCTTGCCCACGTCCTCACCCATGATGAGCACCTTGGGGTCGTCTTCCAGCGCCTTGCGCAGGCCGGCGTTGAGTGCCTTGGAGAGCGTCATCGTCGTCATCGGGCCACCTCCGCCGAGTCGAACGTGTCCAGGTAGGCCGCGTACTGCTCGCGCTCCGCGTCGAGCAGCGCGTTGCGCCCGGCGTACACGTTCTCGAACATGGCCAGTGGCTGCGGGTCGGGCATCTCCTGGCAGGTTTTCCTGATCCGCCGGCCCAGGTCGTCGGCCTGCGCGTCCACGTCGGCGAAGAACGCTGCGTCCGCCGCGCCGCTGCGCACCAGGAACGCCTTGACCCGCTCGATCGGGTCCTTTAGCTTCCATGCTTCGAGCTCGGTGGCCAGCCGGTACCGGGTCGGGTCGTCGGTGGTGGTGTGCGCGCCCATCCGGTAGGTGAACGCCTCGATCAGCATCGGGCCCTGGCCTTCCCGGGCGGCGTGCATGGCCTTCCTGGTCACCGCCAGGCAGGCGAACACGTCGTTGCCGTCCACCCGGACCCCGGGGAAGCCGAAGCCGCTGGCCCGCTGGTAGAGCGGGATACGGCTCTGCCGCTCCAGCGGCTCGGAGATGGCCCACTGGTTGTTCTGGCAGAAGAACACCACCGGGGCGTTGAACACCGAGGCCCAGATGAACGCCTCGTTCACGTCGCCCTGGCTGGTCGCGCCGTCGCCGAAGTAGACGATGACCGCCTCGCCGTCCTCACCTACCGCGCCGTCCCGCTGGATCCCCATCGCGTACCCGGTAGCGTGCAGCGTCTGGGCGCCGATGACGATCGTGTACAGGTGGAACCGGTGCGCCTCGGGGTCCCAGCCGCCGTGGCTGACCCCGCGGAACAACTCCAGCAGCCGGCTCGGGTCGAGGCCGCGGGTCCAGGCCACGCCGTGCTCGCGGTAGGTGGGGAACGCCATGTCCCGCGGGCCGAGCGCGCGGCCCGAGCCGACCTGGGCCGCCTCCTGGCCGAGGAGCGAGGCCCAGATGCCCAGCTCGCCCTGGCGCTGCAGGGCGATCGCCTCGGTGTCGATCCGGCGGACCAGGACCAGGTCGGTGTAGAGGCTCTTGACCTCTTCAGTAGTCAGCTCCAGCGGGTAGTCGGGGTGTTCGACCCGTTCACCTTCTGGTGTCAGGAGCTGGATTGTTTCGACGGCCACGTGTACTCCCTTGGGTGGTGGGGTTCACTAGCCCCCATGGTGGTGGGGTTCACTAGGGCCATCGTGACAGACCAAGCCGCGCCCCGGGAAACCCGGCGTGAATCTACGGAAGGCAGGGACCGCAGGTGGCCCGAATCGTGGTTGACGTGATGCTCCGCCGGGAGATTCACGACCCGCAGGGTGAGGCGATCGCCAGCGCGTGCCAGCGGCTCGGCTTCGGCCAGGTGCTCAGCGTCCGCCAGGGCAAGCGGTTCGAGATGGAACTGAGCGGCCCGGCCGACGAATCGGCGCTGGCCAGGGTGGCCGAACTGGCCGGAGAGGTGCTGGCTAACCCGGTCATCGAAGAGTTCACCCTGCACGAGGGGTGACAACGATTGCAAGACAACACCAAGAGTTCACGATTATCCCGGCCAGGGCCGGGAAAGGACACAAGTGGCCAGCACGCACGGACGCGAGAGCGAGGGAACGAGGGGCGGATGCGGGCTCACTTGAGACGCACCGAGGAGTCGATCGTGGACGTGGAGTTCTGCCTGGTGTTCCCGCACGAGGCGCTGAGCGTGCCGGTAATGCGGCGAGTACTCGGCGACACGCTGCGGCGGCTGGGTGCCGATGAAGACGGGGTTTGTGACCTACTGCTCGCGGTGACTGAGGCGTGCACCAACGTGCTCAAGCACGGCACGCCCGGCCCGCGCTACGAGATTGTCGCCCGGATCGGCCAGCGGGGCTGCCTGATCCAGGTGCTGAACGACGAGCGCGGCCTGGAGCCGCTGCTCGTGCCCGGGCCGCGCCGGCCCATGTGGGACGCCGTGCACGCGCCAGCCAGGTTCCGCCGCCGCGCGGTGCGCCCGCCGCGGCGGCTGCCCCGCCCGGGCGGGCGGCGGCGGGCCGGTGACGGGCACCGGCCGCTGACCGAGGACCAGGTCATCGCGATGCTGCCGGAATCCGGCCGGGGCCTGGCCATCATGCGGGCCTGCGTGGACGACGTGACGCTCAGCACCGACCCGGGGGTGGGCACGGTGGTGTCGCTGGAGAAGCGGATGGCGTGGCGAGACGACGCGCTGCTCGGCCGCCCGGCCGAATTCCCGCTCACCGACGACGACCAACTGACCGAAGGCCAGCTCAGGAACGTCGGCTGACGTCCAGCAGGCCGGCTCAGCAGGGTAACCTGCAGGCAGACAATCCCCGCTAGCTGCTGCGAGGACGCTCATGACAGCCCGAGTGGGCGTCATCACCTTCCCTGGTTCGCTCGACGACGTCGATGCTGCGCGGGCGGTGGCCCGGGCCGGCGGCACCCCGGTGCCGGTCTGGCACGGGCAGACCAACCTGCGCGGGCTGGCCGCCGTCATCCTGCCCGGCGGGTTCTCCTACGGTGACTACCTGCGCTGCGGGGCCATCGCCCGGTTCGCGCCGGTGATGTCCGAGCTGATCCCGGCGGCCCGGGACGGGCTACCGGTGCTGGGCATCTGCAACGGCTTCCAGATCCTGTGCGAGGCGCACCTGCTGCCCGGGGCGCTGACCCGCAACGCCGCCCTGCGGTTCGTCAACCGCGCGGTGCGGGTGCGCATCGAGGACATCAGGACGCCGTGGACCGCGGACTACGCCCAGGACCAGGAGATCACCGTGGTGCTGAAGAGCGGTGAGGGCGCCTACGTGGCCGATCCGGCCACGCTGGCCCGGCTGACCGCGGGCGGGCAGGTGGTGGCCCGGTACGCGGGTGGCAACCCGAACGGCTCGGTGGGCGACATCGCCGGAGTGCGCAGCGAGGCCGGGAACGTGGTCGGGCTGATGCCGCATCCGGAGCACGCCATCGACCCGCTGACCGGGCCGGGCACCGACGGCCTAGGCTTCTTCACCTCGGTGCTGCGCACGGTGGCTGGCGGCCTGCTGGTGCCGGACGGGGCGGACGGATGACCGCGGCCGACACGGTGCGCCGCGCGGCGGCCACCCCGGCTCAGCCGCAGCCGTACGCCGAGCTCGGCCTGACCGAGGCGGAGTACACCCGGATCAGGGAACTGCTCGGCCGCCGCCCGACCGACGCCGAGCTGGCCATCTACTCGGTGATGTGGAGCGAGCACTGCTCCTACAAGTCGTCCAAGGTGCATCTGCGCCGGTTCGCGGAGACCGCGCCGCCCAGCCCGGCGCTGCTGGCCGGCATCGGGCAGCAGGCCGGCGTGGTGGACATCGGGCAGGGCTACGCGGTCACCTTCAAGGTGGAGTCGCACAACCACCCGTCCTACGTGGAGCCGTTCCAGGGCGCGGCCACCGGGGTGGGCGGCATCGTCCGGGACATCCTGGCCATGGGCGCCCGGCCGGTGGCGGTGATGGACTCGCTGCGGTTCGGCCCGGCCGACGCCCTGGACACCCGCCGGGTACTGCCCGGGGTGGTGGCCGGAATCTCCCTCTACGGCAACTGCCTCGGCCTGCCCAACATCGGCGGTGAGCTGGCGTTCGACCCCTGCTACAGCGGGAACCCGCTGGTCAACGCGCTCTGCGTGGGGGTCATGCGGCATGCCTCGCTAAAGGAGGCAGCCGCCCGGGGCCCGGGCAACAAGGTCATCCTGTTCGGCTCGCGGACCGGCCCGGACGGTATCGGCGGGGCGTCGGTGCTGGCCAGCGCCACGTTCGGCGGCACCGACTCGGCCAAGCGGCCCAGCGTCCAGGTCGGCGACCCGTTCACCGAGAAGCTGCTGGTCGAGTGCTGCCTGGAGCTGTACGCGGCCGGGCTGGTCAGCGCGATCCAGGATCTCGGCGCGGCCGGGGTGTCCTGCGCTACCGCCGAGCTGGCCGCGGGCGGGGGCAGTGGCATGCGGGTGGAACTCGACGCGGTGCCGCTGCGGGACCCGGCGCTCGGCCCGGCCGAGATCCTGATGAGCGAATCGCAGGAACGCATGATGGCCGTGGTCGAGCCGGGCCACGTCGGCCGGTTCATGGAGATCTGTGCCCGGTGGGGCGTGCTGGCCACGGTGATCGGCGAGGTGACCGGCACCGGCCGGCTGCAGATGAGCTGGCACGGCGAGCAGGTGGTGGACATCGAGCCGGGCAGCGCGGCCGACGACGGGCCGGTGTACCGGCGGCCCATCCAGCGCCCAGCCGGCCAGGACGCGCTGCAGGCTGACGACCCGGCCCGGCTGGCCCGCCCGTCATCCGGCCCGCAGCTGCGCGGCACGCTGCTGTCGCTGCTCGCCTCGCCCGGGCAGGCGGACAAGAGCTGGGTCACCGAGCAGTATGACCGGCACGTCCGCGGCAACACGGTGCTGGCCATGCCGGAGGACGCCGGGGTGCTGCGGATCGACGAGCAGACCGGCCTCGGGGTGGCCCTGGCCACCGACGGCAACGGCCGGTTCTGCCTGCTCGACCCGTACGCCGGTGCGCAGCTCGCGCTGGCCGAGGCGTACCGCAACGTGGCCGCGACCGGCGCGGTGCCGCTGGCCGTCACCAACTGCCTGAACTTCGGCTCGCCGGAGGATCCGGGGGTGATGTGGCAGTTCAGCGAGGCGGTGCGCGGGCTGGCCGACGCGTGCGCCGCGCTCGGCGTCCCGGTCACCGGGGGCAACGTGAGCTTCTACAACCAGACCGACGCGGTGCCGATCCACCCCACCCCGGTGGTGGGCGTGCTCGGCGTGCACGCCGACGTGGCCCGGCGGGTGCCGATCGGGTTCACCGCCGCGGGCGCCAGCCTGGTGCTGCTCGGCCGGACCGCGGCCGAGTTCGGCGGCTCGGCGTGGGCGCACCTGGCACACCGGCACATCGGCGGGCGCCCGCCCACGGTCGACCTGGCCGCCGAACGGGCCCTGGGCGCGGTGCTGACCGGGGCGGCGGCGGCTGGGCTGCTGGACGCGGCGCACGACCTGTCCGAGGGCGGCCTGGCCGTGGCGCTGGCCGAGAGCTGCCTGTCCGGCGGGCTGGGCTGCCAGGTGAGCCTGCCGGGGGACCCGTTCACCGAGCTGTTCAGCGAGTCGGCCGCGCGCGCCGTACTGGCCGTCCGGCCCGGCGCCGAGCAGGCGCTGGCCGCCCTGGCCGCCGAGCACGGGGTGCCGGCACAGGTGATCGGCACGGTCGGCGGCGAAAGCCTGGTCATCACCGATAGCTTCGACATCCCGGTGGACGAACTGGCCGCCGCGCACACCGGTACGCTGCCTGCGCTCTTCGATCGCTAATCAGGGGGACGACCCCCCTGGACCCCCCGCTCGCCGCTTCGCGGCGAAGGCATGCGCTCTTCAGTTAAGTGCGGTCAGAGCGCGGCCCAGAACATGATCAGCTGCGGCCACGCCTTCGCGGCTGAGCAGTGCTGCATCTCGGCTACCGCTTCCCCGGCTGAGCCAGGCCGACCCGATGGCCAGGCAGCGGCCGTTCGACGCGCTGCGCAGCTGCCAGTAGTCGCGGCCTGTCCCGTCGGTGCCCTCGAACGGGTGGTACCAGCGCTGGTCGAGCCCGCTGTCGCAGGCCGCGAGCTCGGTGGTGGCCTGGCTGCCGCTGCCGACCGCGGTGAGGCACTTCCCGTCCGGGGTGAACAGCAGCACGAACTGGCCGGCGCCCATCTCATCCGCTTGCCACTGCTGGCTGGACTGCACGTTCTCGCCCCCGCTACTCGGGGTGAAGAGCACGCCGCCCGCGCCGGCCGAGAGCAGTGTCGACTGGCCCGAGCCGGCCTGCCCGGTCGCGCCGAGGTTGGCCAGCCCGACCGCCTGCTGGCTGGTGATCTTGGCCGGCAGTGAGTCATGGCGTCCTTGCGCTACGTTGTTGCTGCCGAGGTGCAAGATGGCCAGCGCGCCGACGGCCGCCAGCACGGCGAGCACGGCCACGGCTGAGATCGCAGCGGCAGTCGTCGCCCGCGTCCGGCGCTTTCCCCGGCGCCCTGGACCGCGTGTCCCTGCCATATTCACGACGAGTACCTGCTACCGGCCCGCCGTGCTACCGATATCCGGAAATAGCTCAAATTACGAAATCTAGTATTACGCTTAGGTATCAAAGCGTTACGCTGGGTGCAGACATTTGACACATTTGTGTACGTTCTGTGATCAGGAAGCGGTATGGCCGGGGCCGGGTTGCACCGTCCGTGATCACGATAGGTTGGCCCTGATGCCAGCCCGCCCGCGTGCCAATCCCCAGCGGATGCTCTCCGCGCTGCAAGCCCAGCGGGCCGATCTCGGCCAGCCGCCCTGGGCCGGGCCTGCGGAGGCCGGCCGGGCCGGCCGCGCCCTGGTCCTGGCCGTGCTCGACGCGCTGGACAGCCCGGCCGGGCAGGCCCGGCCGGATGCGCTCCGGGCCGCGGTGACCTACCTGCTCGACCTGCTGGCCGCCGATGCTCCGGGGCGCGCCGTCGAGGTCCGGGTGCCGCCGTACGCCGCGGTGCAGTGCGTCGAGGGCCCCCGGCACACCCGGGGTACCCCGCCGAACGTGGTGGAGCTGGACCCGGTCACCTGGGTGCTGCTGGCGGCCGGGCGGCTGGCCTGGGCCGACGCGGTGGCGGCCGGGCGGGTCAGCGCCAGCGGGCCGCGGGCCGACCTGTCCGGGCTGTTGCCGCTGCTCCGCGGCACCAGTAACCCTCCGGCGCCCCTAGACTGACCAGGTGGTCACCCCCGATGGCCGACTGACGGACGATGTAGATCCCACCGAGCGGCCCCCTCGGGACGCATGCGGCGTGTTCGGCGTGTGGTCCCCTGGCGAGGAAGTAGCGAAGCTTGCCTACTTCGGCCTGTACGCACTGCAGCACCGCGGCCAGGAGTCCGCGGGCATCGCGGTCAGTGACGGCGACCGGATCGTGGTCTACAAGGACATGGGCCTGGTGGCCCAGGTGTTCGACGAGGCGGCGCTGTCCACGCTGCGCGGCTACATCGCGGTCGGGCACTGCCGGTACTCGACCAGCGGCGCGTCGGTGTGGGAGAACGCGCAGCCGACGTTCCGGTCCACCCCGGTAGCCAGCCTGGCCCTGGGGCACAACGGCAACCTGATCAACACCCTGGAACTGGCCGCCATCGCCAGCGGCGCGGAGGGCGTGCGCGCCGGGCCCGGGCAGCGGGCCACGTCCGACACGGACGTGCTGACCGCGCTGTTCGCCGACCCGCGGATGGCCAGCGTGGAGGACAGCGTGCTGGCCACGCTGCCGCTGGTGCGCGGCGCGTACTCGCTGGTGTTCATGGACGAGCACACCCTGTACGCGGCCCGGGACCCGCAGGGTTTCCGCCCGCTGGTGCTCGGCCGCCTGGCCCGCGGCTGGGTGGTGGCCAGCGAGACGGCCGCGCTGGACATCGTCGGGGCGTCGTTCGTCCGCGAGGTTGAGCCCGGCGAGCTGATCACCATCGACGAGCGCGGGGTCAGGTCGCAGTCGTTCGCCCGGGCGCACCCGGCGGGCTGCCTGTTCGAGTACGTCTACCTGGCCCGGCCGGACACCGCCATCGCCGGGCGCAGCGTGCAGGCCACCCGGGTCCAGGTCGGCCGCATGCTGGCCGCCGAGCACCCGGTCGAGGCGGACCTGGTCATCCCGGTACCGGAGTCCGGCACCCCGGCGGCGATCGGCTACGCGCAGGCCAGCGGCATCCCCTACGGCCAGGGCCTGGTCAAGAACTCCTACGTCGGGCGGACGTTCATCCAGCCCAGCCAGACGATCCGGCAGCGCGGGATCAAGCTGAAGCTGAACCCGCTGCGCGATGTCATCGCCGGCCAGCGGGTCGTGGTGGTGGACGATTCCATCGTGCGCGGCAACACCCAGCGGGCCATCGTGGCCATGCTCCGCGAGGCGGGCGCGGCCGAGGTGCACGTGCGCATCTCCAGCCCGCCGGTGGCCTGGCCGTGCTTCTACGGCATCGACTTCGCCACCCGGGCCGAGCTGATCGCGGGCAGCCTGTCCGTGGAAGAGATCAGGGACTCGATCGGGGCCGATTCGCTGGGCTTCATCTCGCTGGCCGGGCTGACCGAGGCGACCACGCTGCCGCCCGGCCGGCTGTGCCGGGCCTGCTTCGACGGCAACTACCCGATCCCGGTGGCCGAAGCCGAGCGGGGCAAGCACCTGCTGGAAGTGGCCCCGCCGGTGGCCAGATGACCAAGCAGCCCAGCTACCGGGCCGCGGGGGTGGACATCGCGGCCGGTGAGCGGGCGGTGGATCTGATGCGTGCGTCGATCGCCCGGACCGCCGGGCCGGAGGTGGTCGGTGGCCTGGGCGGGTTCGCCGGGCTGTTCGACGCGGCCAAGGTGACCGCGATGCGCCACCCGCTGCTGGCTACCTCCACCGACGGGGTGGGCACCAAGGTGGTCATCGCCAGCAGGCTGGGCCGGTACGACACGATCGGCATCGACCTGGTCGGCATGGTGGTGGACGACCTGGTGGTGTGCGGCGCGGAGCCGCTGTTCATGACCGACTACATGGTGTTCGGCGTGCTGCGCCCGGAACGCGCGGCCAGCATCCTGGCCGGCATCGCCGAGGGCTGCGTGCAGGCTGGCTGCGCCCTCATCGGCGGCGAGACGGCCGAGCACCCGGGTCACTTCGGGCCGGACGACTTCGACATCGCGGGCGCGGCCACCGGCGTGGTGGAGCAGGACGGCCTGCTCGGGCCGCACCGGGTCGAAGCGGGCGACCTGGTGCTCGCGATGGGCTCATCGGGGCTGCACTCGAACGGCTTCTCGCTGGCCCGGCACGTGCTCGACCAGGCCCGGCTCGACCTGGAGCAGGACATCCCGGAACTCGGCGGGCCACTGGGCGCCGAACTGCTCACCCCGACCCGGATCTACACCAGGGACTGCCTGGCCCTGGCCGGGCACTGCGCGGTGCATGCGTTCGCGCACGTCACCGGCGGCGGGCTGGCCGCCAACCTGGCCCGGGTGCTGCCTGCCGGGATGGACGCCGTGCTGGACCGGTCCAGCTGGTCGCCGGCCCCGGTGTTCGGCCTGCTCGCGGCGCGCGGTGCGGTACCGGCTGAGGAGATGGAGCGGGTGTTCAACATGGGGGTGGGCATGGTGGCTGTGGTCAGCCGACCGGACGCCCACCGTGCCCTTGACCTGCTGGCCAGCCGCAGTGTCCCGGCGTGGGTGCTGGGCGAGATCGTGCCCGGCAGCGGCACCGCCCGGCTGACCGGGCGGCACGCAACCTGAGCCCAGGCCTAAGAGGACCGCCGGATCTGTGACCCGTTGCTGCCGCCGAGGTCGTCCTCGTCCTCGTCGTCGTCCTCGTCATCGGCATATTCGGCGTCTGCGTAACGCCCTGCGAGGTCTGCGTAGGGATCGCCGCCATCCGCTACCTCGTCGTCCCTACCGACACCCAGCTCAGTCCGCAGCCGGTCAAGGTCCGTGCCGCCACTGTTGTACTTCAGCTGGCGTGCCACCTTTACCTGCTTGGCCTTGGCTCGGCCGCGCCCCATTGGCTCGACCCCCTCGAACATGCGGAGCCCTTGTCCGGCCCCTGCTCCCTGCGCTGATGACTTGCGGCTCTACGCATGCAAATCCGCCCGTCGCCGCTCCACCGCTTGAAGTGCGACGTGCTTCGAGCTTGCGTACAGAACCAACCGTACCTGCTTTGCGGCGTACGCGCCTATGCAGCATGCGAGCAGTCCTTGGTTGACCGGGACTAAATACCGCTGGGCGACCAGCTGGGCGGGGTACCTCACGCACCCAGCCAGATGCTCCGCAGCCTGCCTACCTCGGACATCCTGCGCTCCGCGAGGCGGTCGGCGGCGACCGCCGGGGGCACCCCGTCGGCATCGGCGAGGGCGAAGATCTGCCTGGTGGTGGTAAAGATCTGCGCGGCGCGCGCCTCGGCCCGGTCGAAGTTGAACCCGCCGAGCTCGTCCGCCACCTGGATTACCCCGCCCGCGTTCACCACGTAGTCGGGGGCGTACAGGATGCCCCGGTCGGCCAGCACCTTCTCGATGCCGAGGTGGGCCAGCTGGTTGTTGGCGCCGCCGCAGACGATGCTGGCGGTGAGCTCGGCCACGCTGTCATCGTTCAGCGCCCCGCCCAGGGCGCACGGCGCGAAGACGTCCAGCGGCTGGGTGATCAGCTCGCGGGTGCTGGCCGCCACTGTCACCGCGGGGTGCGCGGCCTGCACCCGGGCCACCGCGTCCGGATCCACGTCGCAGATGACCGCGCGCGCCCCGGCCTCGGCCAGCAGGCTGACCAGGCGGCGGCCGACCTTGCCGACGCCTTCCACGCCGACCACCCGGCCGTCCAGGCTGGCCGAGCCCCACAGGTGCTCGGCCGCCGCCCGCATGCCCTGGAACACGCCGAACGCGGTCAGCACGGAGGAGTCGCCCGCGCCACCGTTCGGCACCGTCCGGCCGGTCACGTGCCGGGACTCACGGGCGATGATGTCCATGTCCTCGCTGTAGGTGCCGATGTCACAGGCGGTGATGTAGCGCCCGCCCAGTGACTCGACGAACCGCCCGTACGCGCGGAGCAGGGCCTCTGACTTGCCGGTGGCCGGGTCGCCGATGATGACCGCCTTGCCACCGCCGTGGTCCAGGCCGGCCAGTGCGTTCTTGTACGCCATGGCGCGGGACAGGTTCAGCACGTCGGCCAGGGCCGCGTCCTCGTCGGGATAGGGGTAGAACCTGGTTCCGCCCAGCCCCGGGCCGAGCGCGGTGGAGTAGATGGCGATGATGGCCCGCAGCCCGCTCTGCGTGTCCTGGCAGAAGACGACCTGCTCGTGTCCTGACTGTCCGGCTGGGCTGACGGTCTGGCCGATGGCGGCTGCGCCCTCGGCGGGGTTGCTGCTGTCCGCGGATCTCGCGAAAACGCTGGTCACGGTCGTGACTACCTCTCCGGTCCTGGGTTGGCGACCTGGGTAAACGCCACATGGGCCAGCCCGTGGGTTTCCGCGGCCAGCCCTGGCACAGAGACTATCGCCCCGCGACGCCCAGGCTCGTGCCACGATGCCAACGTGCGACCCTACGCGGCATATCTGCGCGTCTACGAGCCTTTGGCCGCGTTTAGCGAGGCTGAGGGCCAGCGCTGGGCCGAATACGCAGCGTCACCGAATCGCCCGCGCCGGGCCGAGGCGCTCGACGCTGAGCAGGCCGAGGAGCTGGCCCGGCTGATCGCCACGCCGCCGGTCGCCGCCCCGGCGCGGGAGAGCGGGCATGCCTATGTCCGGTGGGCCGACGGGACCACCTATATCTGCCCGTGGCAGACCCGGCTCCGCTCCTGGCTGGCGCTCAGCACGCTGCGCGCCACCACCCGGCCGCTGCTGAGCACCGCGTTCCCGGCCGGCCAGGCGGACGCCGCGCTGCGTGACTTCGCCCGGTGGCAGGGGCAGGCCGCGTCGCTGCGGGTGTTCATCCAGGCGGCTACCTGGTCGGTGCCGACCGCGTGGTTCGTGCCGTTCGCCCCGGAGGAGCGCTGGCTGGTGCTGGGCGGGGCCGGGGATCCGGACCCCCGGGGCCCGGCGACCGCGGCGGCCACCCGGACGCTGAGTTACACCACGGCCATGGCGCAGGCGCGGCGCCGGGTCGCCCGGGCGCTGAACGCGGTGCAGGGCTCCGGCGGCGACGCGTTAACCGGTCAGCGCGGCCGGGCGGCTGGCCGTCGTGGCGCGGGCCGCCGGGACGGCGGGCGGCTCGGCTCATGGCCAGCCGGCGCGGAGATTGCGCAGGTCGGCCGCTGGCTGGAGGAGTTCCATCCGCATTCCGTGCTGGAGCTCGACTACGGCGGCCTGGTGCACCTGCTCGATGACGAAACGCTGCGCGCGGATCAGTCGGTAGCCGAGGTGTCGGCGGCCATCAGCGCGAGCCGGGAAGGCCAGCCAGATCTGGCCGCCGCGCTCTACCGGCGGCTGCGGGATAGATGGCGGGCGCTGGAGTCGCTCGAAGCCGCCAACTGACTACCAGAGGACGACTTTCCAGATTCCACCCGTTGCGACGATACGTGTCGCTAGAATCACGCAGCGTGACGCATATCAGTGGAGCAACGGGGGCGGCCTGTCACAGAATCTTTGCTCCTGGTGGTCAACTTGTCACCGCTGGTGATGGCAATATGGTCTCAGTGGGCCATATGGGACATCCACGGCAGGCTCCACACGGAGTCAGACAAAGCAACAACGCCGGATCGCAAGACTGGTCCAAGAGGAGAGGCCGTAGACATGTCTGCACGAACACCCGAGGCTGAGCCGCTGTTGACGCCGGCGGAGGTCGCGACAATGTTCCGGGTCGACCCCAAGACGGTTACCCGCTGGGCGAAAGCCGGGAAGTTGACCTCCATCCGCACCCTGGGCGGGCACCGCCGGTACCGGGAGACAGAAGTCCGCGCACTGCTGGCGGGCATCCCGCAGCAGCGGTCGGAGTAGGGGACGCAGCAAGCGGCCAATCCCAGGGCGCAGTTCCGGTCAGGGAGATGGCCATACAGGTAGAGCAGTACAAGTTCAGCGGTTCAGCAGAACTGAAGGGGGGTCGGCCCCGGCGGATGCCGGGCCGAGCCGAGCGGTGATCGCGCAGGCCGCTCGAGGGGGTCCGTTCCAGCACTGCCGGGGTCGGGCGACGGCGCGGTGGACCGGCCGCAGGACGGGCCCACGGCCGCCGCAGCCGAAGGCCCCGCCGATCTGGCCGGCCGGACTGGCCTCACCGAAACGATGGCCGCCGAACTGGCCGGCTGGGCCGCGGGTGAGCTGCCGGGCCAGGCCTCGGCCCGGCTGGCCGCCTGGGCCAGCGTGGGCGGCGCGGTGGCCCGCGGCCGCCAGCAGGCCCGCCGCGCCGGTGGCAGCACCGCCGCCGAGCGGGTGCGCTGAGCCGGGCACTCCCGCTGCCCAGGCCGGCCCTGGGCAGCGGGAGTTTTGCTGGCCGGATGGCCCAGCAGGGATCCTTAAGCGAGCCCTCAGCTAAAGCTAAGGTGCGCTGGCTTCGATTAGTGCCGTGACATGCGCGAGCGGGCCACCGCCCAACGATCGGTTTCGTCCTCCGCTGACGATGATCGCGGCCGCCACGCCCACGCCGTCCTCCCGCATCGTGCGCAGCGCGGATGGCTGCACCTTGTCGTACCTGTCCCGGCCGTCGGCGGCGGGCTGACCCAAAGACGTCTGGGCCCGGCCCAGCCTGCCCAGGGACCAGGCCGGGCCCAGGCACCAGTTGTCGGCAGGCCGGCGGAGAATCAGATCGTGCGGGTTGCGGTGGCGGCCGGGCCTGGCCGCACGGCCCTGCTAAAGGAGCTAGCGGACGACGGCACTGGCCAGGGTGCTGGCGTTCTGCTGAATGATCTCCCGGATGCGGTGGCCGGCTATGCGCGGGTCGGTCAGGTGCGCTGGGTGTGGGCGGACACCGCGGAAACCTACCCGGCGCTGCTCCGGGCTGGGGTCCGGGTGGACCGGTGCCACGACGTGCGGCTGGTCGGGGCGCTGCTGGCCGGCCGGGATGGCGGGCCAGGCGCGGCGGACGGCGGCGGCGGGGGGCCAGCCGCGGACCGGCCCGCGCCGGGGCCAGGGCGGCTGGCGGCGGGCCAGCAGGCGGCCCTGTTCGGGCCGGCCGAGCCGGGATTCGCCGAGGCCAGCACCGCGCTGGACCAGCTGGTGGCGGTGCACGCCGACCAGCTGCGGCGGATCGCGGCCGACTCGCACCCGGGCCGGTTCGGCCTGCTGGCCGCGGTCGAGTCGGCGGGTGGCCTGGTCGCGGCCGAGATGCAGGCCCGGGGTGTGCCCTGGCGGGCGGACGTGCACGACGCGCTGCTGGCCAGCCTGCTTGGTGCCCGGCCGGCCGCCGGGCTGCCACCGCCCCGGCTGGCCGAGCTGGCCAGCCAGATCACGGCCGCGTTCGGCGGCCGGCCGGTGAACCCGGACTCCCCGGCCCAGCTGATCAAGGCGTTCGCCGCGGACGGGGTGCGGATCCCGTCCACCCGGCTCGGCGTGCTACGTGACGTGGACCACCCGGCGGTGCCGGTGCTGCTCGAGTACAAGGAACTGTCCCGGCTGCACACCGCGAACGGCTGGACCTGGCTCGATGAATGGGTGTCCGGCGGCCGGTTCCGGCCGGAGTACGTGGTCGGCGGGGTGGTGTCCGGCCGCTGGGCGACCCGGGGCGGCGGGGCGCTGCAGATCCCGCGGGTACTCCGCCGCGCGGTCGTCGCCGACCCCGGCTGGGTGCTGGTGGTGGCCGACGCGGCCCAGCTGGAGCCCCGGGTGCTGGCCGCGCTGGCCGGTGATCACGCGTTCGCCGAGGCGGCCGGCACCGGCGACCTGTACCAGGCGCTGGCCGGCGCGTTCGGTGGCGACCGGGCCAAGGCCAAGGTGGCCCTGCTGTCCGCCATGTACGGCGGGGCGGGCGGCGAGGCGTCGCAACTGCTGGCCGTGCTGCGCCGCCGGTTCCCGCTGGCTGACCGGTACGTGGAGGCGGCGGCGCGGGCGGGCGAGGAGGGCCGGGTGGTGCGGTCCCGGCTGGGCCGGTCCTGCCCGCCGCCGTCCGCGGAATGGCGCGGGCTGACCGCCGCACCCGACGAGCCGGACGCGGCCGAGCAGCGCGCCCGCCGCTCGCTGCGCGCCCGCGGCCGGTTCACCCGCAACTTCGTGGTGCAGGCCAGCGCGGCCGACTGGGCGCTGGTGCTGCTGGCGGACCTGCGCCGCCGCCTGGCCGCGCTGCAGAACCCAGTGCTTGATGGACCAGGGCCGCTGGACGGGCCTGGGCTGGTCTTCTTCCAGCACGACGAGGTGATCGTGCACTGCCCGGAGGCGGCGGCCGGGGACGTGGCCGCAGCCATCGGCGCCGCGGCCGAGGAAGCGGCCGGCTGGTGTTCGGGGACACCCCAGTGCGCTTCCCGGTGAGCACCGCCGTGGTCAGCAGCTACGCCGACGCCAAGTGAGCCGGCCCGGGCGCCGGGCAGCGCGGCTCAGCCGGATGTCACCGCGGGCTGCTCGGTGCCGCAGTACTTGCACTTCGAGGCGGCGGCCGGCAGGTCGGTGGACAGGCAGGCCGGGCAGGTCTTGACCGGCGCGGGGTCGCCGAACACCGTCTGGCCGCGGCGGGCCTGCACGTGCTTGTAGGGCACCACGATGACGAAGTACACGACGGCTATGAAGATCACGAAGTAGATGATCGCGGAGATGAACGAGCCGATATCCACGAAGGTCTTCGGGTTGTGGTCACTGCCCAGCTGGATGCCCAGTCCGATGGACTTGCCGCCCTGCAGCCGGGACACGATCGGGTTGATGATGTCGCTGGTGAATGCGGCAATCAGCATGCTGAACGCCAGCGCCACGACCAGCCCGACCGCGATGACGATCACGTCGCCGCGCAGCAGGAAGTTCTTGAAGCCCCTCATTGGTCATCTCTCCGATTCGCGGATGGTGTCCTGGCCCGGTTCGGTGGCCCGCCCGTCATGGTCCGGCCGGCCGTGATCGAAACCCGTTCCCCTGTGCTCTGCCGTACGATCCACGCCCGCGTGTTGTAACGCAAGTGTTTCGGTTGCCCTGCCGGGAATGTTGCGGCTTGGCTCTGCCCCGTTTTGACCGGAAGTTTACGATCTATGATTCGGTCATCGCCAAGCAAGGGGGCGGTCCCATGAGGCGGATACTGCTGGCCATCGTGGGCGCGCTGCTGATCATCGCCGGTGTGGTCTGGACGTTGCAGGGCCTCGGCTATCTCAAGGGCAGCGTGATGACCGGGGTGACCCTGTGGGCGCTGATCGGGCCGGTGGTGGCCATCGGCGGCCTGGCCATGACCGTGACCGGACTGCGCAGCCGCTGACCGGCCCCGGCAACAGCAGCACTTGTCAGGCAGTGCCTGACGGCGTACGGTGAGCCGGTGTAAGGCGTTTCCTGACAGCCTGCTCATCCGGAGGGCGCACCATGACTGCCGACACGCCGGCCACCGTGATCGCCTGCTGCTCGTTCTGCCTCAAGCCCAATACCCAGGTGGCCAAGCTGGTCGCCGGGCACGGGGTGTACATCTGCAACGAGTGCGTGGCGCTGTGCAGCGAGATCATCCAGGCGGAACTGGCCGCCGCCCCGCCGCCGGCCGGCCCGGCGGCCGACCGGCCTGCCGGGCCGGCCGGCGGTCAGCCGCGGGTAGCGCCGTGGGAGCAGGAAATGTCACTGGAGGAGATCCTGGCCGCCCTGCCCCGGGTGGCGGCGGCGGGCCAGCAGGCCCAGGAGTACCTGACGCACTGGGTACGCAAGGCCAGGTCACTGGGCGCGACCTGGGCCCGGATCGGCGCGGCACTGGAGATGACCCGGCAGTCCGCCTGGGAGCGCTTCTCCGGCGAGGAGTGAAACCTCCGCAGGCGGTCACATCCGCACTAAAGGCATCGCGCCCGACCCGCGAGTCACGGTTAAGGCGTTAGCGCGGTGAGTTTGCGGTCACCGGTGACCGCAAACTCACCGCGCTAGTGGTGCACCAGCGGTGCCCGTACCACTGGTCACATTGGCGCCGCGCCTGCCGCGCGGGTCGCGCGGGACGTCAGCGCGGGGCATCGTGCCTCACCGGCGAGGCACGATGCACCGCGCTAACGGTTTGGATTACTCGTCGGTGGAGCGGCGCAGGCGCTTGATCTGGGAGCGGCGCTGCTTGGCCGCCAGCCGCCGCTCCTGGGATCCGCGGGTGGGCTTGGTCGGCCGCCGGGCCCTGGGCGGCGGCGCCGTGGCCGCGGTCAGCACCTCGGCCAGCCGGCGGGCGGCCGCTTCCCGGTTGCGCAGCTGAGAGCGGAACTCGGATGCGCTGACCGTGAGCACCCCGTTGACCAGCCGGCCGTGCAGCGCGTGCAGCGCGCGCTGCTTGAGCACCGGGCCCAGGGCGGTGGACGAGGCCAGGTCGTAGGACAGTTCGACGCGGCTGTCGCTGGTGTTGACCGACTGCCCGCCGGGCCCGGAGGACCGGGAGAACCGCCAGGACAGCTCGTCGGCCGGGATCACCGCGCCCCGGACCTGGATCGGATCGGCCACATCCACCATGATCTACGAGAGCCGGGGAAGGAAAAGACAACGATGCCTACGACCGAGCACGACACCGACTGGATTGGCGGGCTGATCCGGCCGCTGCGGGTACCGCCAGGCTCGGCCGTGGACCTGGCCAAGGGCTTTGACCCCGGCGCGCGGTTCGGCATGCGGAAGAAGCGCGAGGGGCAGGCCATGCTCGCCCGCGGGGTGCAGTTGCTGGCCGAATACCAGGACCGGCTGGCCGCGCAGGACGTCTACGGGGTCCTGGTCGTGCTGCAGGCCCTGGACGCGGGGGGCAAGGACGGCACCATCAAGCACGTGATGAGCGGGGTGAACCCGCAGGGTGTCACGGTGTCCAGCTTCAAGGCGCCGTCCGCGGAGGAACTGCGGCACGACTACCTGTGGCGGCACGCGAGGCGGCTGCCCGCGCGCGGCGAGATTGGCATCTTCAACCGGTCGCACTACGAGGAGGTGCTGGTCGTCCGGGTGCACCCGCAGCTGGCCGGGGCCGAGCGGGTGCCCGGCGACGGCAAGGACTGGGCGCTGTGGTCCCGCCGCTACCGCGAGATCAACGACTGGGAACGGTACCTGGTGGACAACGGCATCCAGGTGGTCAAGATGTTCCTCAACCTGTCCTGGGCGGAGCAGCGGGCCCGGTTCCTCAAGCGGATCGGCCTGCCGGAGAAGAACTGGAAGTTCTCCGCCGCCGACGCCCGGGAGCGGCAGTACTGGGACGACTACCAGCGGGCCTACTCCGACATGCTGAGCCACACCAGCACCGAATGGGCGCCCTGGCACGTGCTGCCCGCCGACCACAAATGGTGCACCCGGGTGTGCGCCGCCGCGGTCATCGCCGACACGCTGGTCCGGCTCGACCCGCACTACCCGGTGCCCGGCCCGGGTCAGCGGCGTGAACTGCTCAAGGCCAAGGCGGAACTCGAGGCCGAGACCAAGTCCTGACCGGCGCCGGAGCCTGCTGGGTCGCCGCCGGGAAGGTGACCAGGACGACGCCCTGGACCAGCCCGGCCGCGTACACAGTGCGGCTCTCCGCCTGGCTGCTCATCAGGCTGGCTCCCAGCTCAGCGGCCGCAGGCCGGCTGCGGCGGGGTGATTTCCGGCATCCGCCAGGCGGCCGCCGCCGCGGCGACCAGTTCCGCGGTGCCGTTGTACTTACCCGGCATCCGCACTGTCCCATCGGCCAGGAACCGGCGCACCATCCGTTTGACCTGGGGCGTACCGAGCAGGTCACCGTGCAGCGCCGGGACCACGAACACATTCCGGGGCAGCGGGCAGACCGGCAGCGTGACCGCATCGGCCAGCGGCACCAGCAGCACCATGCGCAGCGGCTGATGCCGGGCGGCCGAGGCGGCGGAGGCCGCGAAGCGCGCGCCGACCTCGTTGACCGAGTCGATAAGCCGCTGCGCCCCGGACGAGCCGAACGGCGACAGGCCGCCGACGAACCAGACCACCGCGCGCAGTTCGTCCGCCGGGATCAGCCCGGCCCCGGGTCCGCTGCCCGCCGGGTAGCTGACCTGGCCGGGGGTGACGATCGGGCTCATCATGACCACCGAGCCGAGCGGCAGATCCCGCCGGGTGGCCAGCATGGCGTCCACGCCGAGGGTGCCCTCGCTCTCCGCGATGATGTCCACCGGCCGGCCGGTCTCCCGGTGCAGCCGCTGCACCTGGGCGGCGATCCGGTCGCCCAGTTCGGGCAGCGGCAGGTTGCTGGCCCGGTTGCCCTGCGGCAGCGGCTGGCCTGCCGCGTTCAGCCCGCGGTAGGAGAACTGCTGCAGGTACGCGCCGGGCGCGACCGCCTGGAGCGGCCGGGCCCCGCCGCAGCAGGCCGACCCGAAGCCGAGGATGACCAGGACCGGATTATGCTGCCGCCGGTGCCCGGCCCCGGTGCCGTGCCCGCGCAGCGGGGCGCTGGCCGCGGCGGCCCCGGCCGCCCCGATCTGGCCGGCCTGGATGGCGGCCGCTTCCACGCCCACCTGGCGTGGCCCGCGGCCGATCACGAAGGCCAGCCGGGTCATCCCGATCACCAGCGCGATGGACAGCACTGCGGCCAGCGGGGCGAGCGGCAGCCGGAGCAGCGGCTGGGTCGGCAGACCACCCGTGGCCGGCCGCCGGGCCGGCTTCCTGGTCGCCGCCCGGACCAGGCCGGACCAGGCCCGCCCGTTGACCATCCCGGCCAGGCCGGAGACCGGTATCGCGGCGTACAGCGGCAGCCGGCCGATGGCCGCCGCGGCCAGCGACAGCACGGCGAAGTCGATGAGCAGCCAGCACACCGCCCGGACCGGGGGCAGCGTGCGCCACCAGGAGATGCGGATCCCGCCGTGGCTGAGCGGAGCCGAGATGAGCAGCATCACCACCAGCGCGGCCAGGTAGGGCCAGGAAAACGGCAGGATGGCCACCCCGACGGTGAGCGCGACGATGGGGGAGAGCAGCAGGCAGGCCACCATGCTCAGGGTGACCGCCGCGGCGAACGCCTCGCGGGCCGCGGGCCGGGGCCGGTCGGCGGGCCAGGCCAGCAGGACCAGCGCGGCGTTCAGCGTGGACCGGGCCACGGTCAGCCCGGCCAGCAGGAGCGCGAAGGTGAGCCAGGACTGCTGGTAGCCGAACAGCCAGCGCAGGTCGTGGAACACGGCCAGCGGCGGCACGGCGGTGACCTGGGGGGCCAGCGCCCGGGCGGCCGGCGCCACCGCGCAGAGCAGGGCCGCCTCGGCCGCCGCGCACCCCGCGGCGAGCGAGATCAGGCCAGGATGGGCCAGGAACCCCCTGGCCTGCCATCTGCCCACGGTCTGCTTCATGGACCCCGCGCGGCTCCCCTTGTGATCGCCCGGGCGGCTCGGTATCGCTTCCCATTCAACCGACGACTACCGTGATTTCATCCTAGGAAGGCGCACCGACGATCACGTGACGGGAGTGGCTGGATGCGATTCGCGGGCCAGACAGTCGTCATCACCGGGGCGGCCGGCGGACTCGGCTCAGGCATGGCCGGCGCGTTCGCGGCCGAGGGCGCCGCGGTGGCCATCGTGGACCTGCCGGACAGCCCCGGCGCCAAGCTGGCCGCCGGGATCAACGAGGCGGGCGGCCCGGGCGAGGCGCTGTTCGCCCCCTGTGACCTGGCCGACCTGACCGCGGCCCGGGAACTGATCGAGGACATCGCGGCCCGGCGGGACGGCGTGGACGTGCTGATTAATAACGCCGCGATCTACCCCAGAAAGGAAATCAGCGACTACACCACGGCGGACTGGCTCGCGGTGCAGCGGGTCAACGTGGACGCCGCGTTCGTCTGCGCCCAGGCCGCGCTGCCCGGGATGCGGCAGGCCGGGTCAGGCCGGATCATCAACGTGTCCAGCATCACGTTCTTCGGCAACACCCCGTTCCTGGCGCCCTACGTCACGTCCAAGGGCGCGCTGGTCGGGCTGACCCGGGCCTTGGCCAGGGAGTGCGGCGCGGACGGGATCACGGTCAACGCGATCGCGCCCGGCGCGTTCCCCACCGCCGCCGAGGCGATCCATCCCGATCTGCCCGCCTATAACCAGTTCATCCTGGACCAGCAGGCGGTCAAGCGGCGCGGCGAGGCGGCCGACATCGCCAACGCGGTCCTGTTCCTGGCCGCCCCCGAGTCGTCGTTCATCACCGGGCAGCTGCTCTGCGTGGACGGCGGCTGGATCATGCACTAGGCGGCCGGGCGGAGCCCGGCTCCACCAGCCACCGGCTCACAGCCGGCCGGCGTTGATGATGCGACGCAAGAAGCGTTGAGTGCGCTCGTCTTTAGGGTTGGAGAACAGCTCCGCGGGCGGCGAGTCCTCGATGATCTGGCCATCGGCCAGGAAACACACCCGGTTCGCGATGTCCCGGGCGAAGCCCATCTCGTGCGTGGCGAGCAGCATGGTCATCCCGCCGCTGGCCAGCTCCCGGATCACGTCCAGCACCTCGGCCACCAGTTCCGGGTCGAGCGCGCTGGTCACCTCGTCCAGCAGCATGAGCTGCGGGTGCATGGCCAGCGCCCGGACGATGGCCACCCGCTGCTGCTGGCCGCCGGACAGCCGGTCCGGGTAGTCGGCCTGCTTGTCCAGCAGGCCGAACCGGTCCAGCAGCGCCCGGGCCTCATCCTCGGCCTGCCGCCGGGGCTGGCCGAGCGCCTTGACCGGGGCCAGCGTGATGTTACGCAGCACGGTCATGTGCGGGAACAGGTTGAACGACTGGAACACGATGCCCACGTGGCGGCGTACCGCGTTCTGGTCGACGCCGGGCCGGGTGATGTCCTGGCCCCACAGCACGATCCGGCCGCTGTCGATCGGCTCCAGCAGGTTGACGCAGCGCAGCAGCGTGGATTTGCCCGACCCGGACGCCCCGATCAGGCAGATGACCTCGTGTGAGGCCACGCTGAGGTTGATCCCCCGCAGTACCCGGTTCGGCCCGAACGACTTCTCCAGGCCTTCGATATTCAACGCCAGTGCGGTGCCGGGGCCGTCCGCCGGGACCGTCTCCGCGTTGCTCATGCGGGGGCCCCAGCCAGCCTGCGGCGCCGGTCCCGGGCGATCAGGTGGTCGGTGAACCGGGCCAGCGGGATGGTCAGCAGCAGGAACAGGATGGCCGCCACCACGTAACTGGAGTAGTTGAACACCGTGTCGCTGTAGATCTCGGCCGCCTTGTTGGCCTCGATCGCGCCCAGGATGCCGACCAGCGCGGTGTCCTTCTGCAGGCTGATGAAGTCGTTCAGCAACGGCGGGATGATGTTGCGCACCGCCTGCGGCAGGATCACGTAGCGCAGTGAGGTCCACTGGGACAGGCCCAGCGAGCGGCCCGCGGCCACCTGGCTCTGGTGCACCGAGTTCAGCCCGGCGCGGTACACCTCGGACACGTAGGCCGAGTAGGACAGCACCAGGGCGAACACGCCGTACACCGCGGCCGACTGGGTGGAGATGAAGCCCAGGTTGAGCGCGGGCAGGCCGAACCCGATGGCGAAGATGACCAGGATCAGCGGCACCCCGCGGAACACGTCCACGTAGATCGTGCTGACGATGCGCAGCGGGAACATGACCGGGCTGACCGACTGCCGGACCACGGCGATGACCAGGGCCAGGATGAGGATCAGCACCTCGGCGGCGAGGAACATCCGGATGTTCAGCCACAGCGCCGCGCCGACCGAGTAGTAGCCCGCCCTCGGGTCGCCGATGAACGAATGCCACATGTCCTGCGGGTTGAAGAACGTGTGCCGGACCGCGGCGCTGCCCGGCGCCAGCCAGAATAGCGCGGCCAGCGCGGCCAGCACCACGATCGTGCTGGCCGTGGACACGGCCACCGCGCCACGGCCGCTGCTGAGCAGCCGTGGCCCGCGCCGCTGAGCGCCGAACGAGGTCTGCGGCGGGCCGGTCATCAGGGCTTGATGTTGGGCACGGTCAGGTAGATCTGCAGGTACTTCTTCTGCAGCGCGGCCAGCGTGCCGTTGCCCCGCAACGTGGCCAGCGCCTTGTTGACGCAGGTGACCAGCCGGTTGCCCTTGGCGAACAGCAGCCCGTAGTGCTCGCCGCTGGACGGGAACTGGGCCACCATGATCGAGTGCGGGATCTCCGACGAGGAGATGTACTGCGCGGTCGGCGTGTCGGTGACGAACGCGGCGATCTGGTGCGTCTGCAGCGCCTGCTTCACGTCGTTCAGCGTCTCGAACACCTTGGGGGTCTGGGTCGGCTGGATCGCGCTGTTGATGAAGGCCAGGCTGGTCGTGCCGACCTGGTCGCCGAACACATAGGTCTTCAGGTCGGCCGGGGTGTGCTTGGTCACGATCGGCGTGCCTTTCAGTGCGACCAGCGCCTGCTGCACGTCGTAGTAGCTGTTCGAGAACGTCACCGCCGTGGCCCGCGCCGGGGACACTGAGATCTCGTTGATGTCGAAGTCGAACTTCTTCGGGCCCGGCGCGTACGAGTCGTTGAACGGCTCATAGGCCCACTTGACCTGTGAGTTCTTGAAGCCGAGCTGCTTGGCCACGGCGTACGCC
Organism: uncultured Actinomycetes bacterium; assembly: GCA_963758575.1. Lineage (GTDB taxonomy): Bacteria > Actinomycetota > Actinomycetes > Streptosporangiales > Streptosporangiaceae > RYN-230. The sequence goes on along the minus strand of CAVWWE010000004.1, from coordinate 70,948 downwards.
ACGGCGCTCTCGTAGCCCTTGCCGTTGGCCGGGTTGTTGTCCTCGAACCACGGCGGGTAGGCCGGCTTGTCGGTGCCCACGGTCAGCACGCCCTTGGTGTACAGCTCTTTCTGCACCCCTGCGTACGTGCAGCTGGCCGCGGCGGCGCTCGCGCTGCCGCCGCTCGTGGCGGTGCTGCCTGACCCGGAGCTTCCGCACGCGGCCAGCCCGGTACCCAGCGCCGCCGCTGCGGCCGCGATCAGGATCCGGCGCATTGTCATCAACCCCCACCAGGGGTCGTTCGCCCCTTGTCTGGCCGTTCAGCCTATACCGTCGACCCCGGCCGCCGACGCTGAGGAGAGATCGTTATGCCCGCGTGGATCTGCCGCACGTGCGGCGTCCAGTACCCGGAGTCGGGCGAACCGCCGGCTGCCTGCCCAATCTGCCTGGATGAGCGGCAATACGTGGGCTGGGGCGGCCAGCAGTGGACCACCATGGCCGAACTGGCCGGCGACCGCGCGGTGGTGCTGCGCGAGGAGGAGCCGGACCTGATCGGGGTCGGCGTGGAACCCGCCTTCGCCATCGGGCAGCGGGCCCTGCTGGTCCGCACCCCGCACGGAAACGTGCTGTGGGACTGCGTCTCGCTGCTCGACGACGCGGGCCGGGCCCGGATTGGCGAGCTGGGCGGCATCGCCGCCATCTGCATGTCGCACCCGCACTTCTACGGGGTGAACGTGGAGTACGCCGACGCCTTCGATGCCCGGATCTTCATCCCGCGCGCCGACCAGCAGTGGGTGCAGCGGCCCTCGCCGCGGATCGAGTTCTTCGACGACGACGCGGAGCCGGTGCCGGGCGTCACCCTGGCCCGGATCGGCGGGCACTTCGACGGCGCGGCCGTGCTGCACTGGCCGGCCGGGTCGGAAGGCCGGGGCGCGCTGCTCACCGGGGACACCATCACCGTGGTCCCGGACCGGGACTGGGTCAGCTTCATGTGGAGCTATCCCAACCTGATCCCGCTGGACGAGGTGACCGTGCTGGACATCGCCGAGCGGGCCGGCCGGTTCCGCTTCGACCGGGTGTACGGCGGCTGGTGGGGCCGGGTCGTGGTCCACGACGGCCCGGCCGCGATCCGCCGCTCCGCCGAGCGCTACGTGGCCCGGCTGCACGGCGAGCGGCCTTAGCCGGGCGGCCTTAGCCAGGCGGTGTTAGCCGAGTTGGGCGAAACCTCGCGGGAACTGGTGCAGTGACTCCCAGCCGTCCTCGGTCACCAGGACGAGTTCCCCGGTCTGCACCCCGGCCCGCTCGTCGGTAGTGATCACATTCGGCTGGATGACCACGGTCATCCCGGCCTGGAACGTGAAGTCCGGGGCCTGCTGCCGCTCCAGCGCGGCCCGGGTCAGCACCGGGGGCAGGTACCCGCCGCCGTAGCCGTGCACTAGGTCGTCGTAGACGGTGAAACCGGCCGCGGTGATCAGGGTGGCCGCCTCGATCAGGTCGGCCGCGGTCGCACCCGCCCGCAGCCGGGCCGTCATCGCGTCGAACGCCTGCTCGGCCACCTGATGCAGGTCCCGGTAGCGCGGGGTGGGCGGGGCGCCGACCGCGAATGTGCGCAGCAACTGCCCCGGGTAGCCGCCGTAGCTGGCGCTGACCTCGCAGCTCAGCACGTCCCCGGTGCGCAGCGGGCGGCTGGACGGCCACTGCGCAGGCACGCACAGCTCCGGCTGGCCCATCGGGGTGACGCCGAGATAGCGGATGTGCGTCTGGCCACCGTCCGCGACGTAGCCGCTCTCCACCAGCGCCCCGAGCGCCGCCTCGGTCATCCCGGGCCGGGCCCCGGCGGCGAGCGCGCTGACCCCGGCGTCGGTCAGCCGGGCGCCTTCACACAGCCAGTCAATCTCGGCGGCCGACTTGACCAGCCGCAGCTGGATGTAGTCCTGGTCCAGGTACTCGGCCCGGCCGGCCGCCGCGATCAGCTCGTCCTGCCAGCGGGCGGGCACCGGCCCGACGACTCCGGCCCCGCCACCGGCCGAGCGGGCGGCCAGCAGCGGAAGCGCGGCCCGCAAGGCGGACCGGCCGCCCGGCCGGACATCCGCGTCCGGGGCCAGCCGCCGGGCGTTGGGCACGTGGTTGTCGTAACAGACGTACAGCACGTCCGGCTGGCCGGGCGTGAAGACCAGCGCCGCTTCCCTGGTCACCGGCCAGCCGGTCAGCCACGGCACGGCGCTGCCGGACCGGTCGGCGCCGTAGACCAGGGCGGCCCCGAGGCCACGCCCGGCCAGCACCCCGGCCAGCGCGGCCCGGCGGCGCCCTAGCTCGTCCGGGCTGAACGCCGGGTACCAGCTCAGTGGCTGGCCCAGTAGTCCGCGGCCTGCTTGCTCTCGGCCAGCGCCTCGGCGGTCTCGAAACCCGGCGCCATCGACGCCGAGGTGCCCGGCAGCACCTGGTGGTGCTCGATGTTGAGCAGCCGCAGCCAGCTCTGCTGGCCGAACGTGAGCGCAATGAAGCAGCCCAGCTCGACCAGTTCGGGCTCGGCGAAGTGCTGGTGCAGCCGGTCCCACAGCTCGTCGCTGGCCGGCTGGTGCCAGGCGATGGCCTCGGCGTAGGCCAGCGCGGCCTTCTCCCGGTCGTCGAAGGTGTCCGCGGACTCGAAGTTCAGCAGCTCGTCGTACTTGGCTTCGGTGAAGCCCTGCTGCGCGGCCTGCATGGACCGCTGGTTGCCGCAGTACTCGCAGTTCACCGAGCGGGAGATGTACACCCGGCACAATTCTTTGATCCGGTGGTCGCAGACACCCTCGCGGAACAGCGACTGCCAGGACCGGGCGAACGTCCAGAACGCCGCGGGCACGTGCGCCCGGACCGCCGAGCTCTCCGGCCGCGGGGTGCCCTCCCGCTGGCAGCGCTCCATCTCGGCGCGCATCTCCGGGTCCATCGCGTCCAGCGGAAAGTAGCTGATCCGCTGCTTGTCTGGCAATCTGGCCACCTCGCATCATCCTGGGCCTGATGGGCACGAGTGTCGCAGTGTTCGCAATCGTTCGCAATGGCTGTCCGCTATGCCGGTACCGGCCACGGCCGGCCTGCTGACGGGGTATATCAAGCGGATGGATGCTTTCGCCGAGCGCCGTGGGGGGAACATGGCCGGGCAATGGTGGGATGGCCTGGACGCGGCGACTCCGGGGCCGGTGGACATGGCCGCCGATGAGTCCCCGTTCCCGCCGATCGGCGAGTACGGCTTCCTGTCCGACTGTGAGACGACCGCGCTGATCGCGCCGAGCGGCAACGTGGAGTGGATGTGCCTGCCCCGGCTGGACTCGCCGAGCGTGTTCGGCTCGATGCTGGACCGCTCGGCCGGCGGGTTCCGGCTCGGCCCGGAAGGGGTCGCCGTCCCCTCGGCCCGCCGCTACCTGCCCGGCACCATGGTGCTGGAGACCAGCTGGGGAACGCCCACCGGCTGGCTGGTGGTCCGGGACGCGCTGCTGATGGGGCCGTGGCATCACGACATCGAGCTGTCCCACACGCACCGCCGGACGCCGACCGACTACGACGCCGACCACGTGCTGCTGCGCACCATCCGCTGTGTCACCGGTGAGATGCAGGTCACCTTCGACTGCGAGCCGGTCTTCGACTACGGCCGCCTGCCGGGCAGCTGGGAGTACACCGACCGCGGCTACGCGCAGGCGGTGTGCCGGGCGGCCGGCCCGGAGGCCGGGATGGAGCTGACCCTGACCACCGACATGCGGGTGGGGTTCGAGGGCGGCCGAGCCATGGCCCGGACCCTGATGCGGGAGGGTGAGCACCACTTCGTCGCGCTGTCCTGGACCATGCACCAGCCGCCGTTCAGCTACGACGAGGCGCAGCGCCGGCTGGTCTGGACCGCGCACCACTGGCAGCACTGGCTGGCCCGGGGCCGCTTCCCGGACCATCCATGGAGCCGCTACCTGCAGCGCAGCGCGCTGACGCTGAAGGGCCTGACGTTCGCGCCGAGCGGCGCCATGGTCGCCGCGGCCACCACCTCGCTGCCCGAGGTGCCGCACGGCGAGCGCAACTGGGACTACCGCTACTGCTGGCTGCGCGACTCCGCGTTCACCCTGTGGAGCCTGTACGCGCTGGGCTTCGACTGGGAGGCGGACGACTTCTTCTGGTTCCTGGCCGACATCGCCCAGCGGGACGACGAGGTCCAGGTGGTGTACGGGGTGGACGGCGAGCGGATGCTCAGCGAGCGGATCCTCGACCGGCTCAGCGGGTACGACGGGGCCCGGCCGGTGCGGGTCGGCAACGAGGCCTACACCCAGCGCCAGCACGACGTGTGGGGCACCATGCTGCAGGCCATCCACATCCGGCTGGGTAGCTGGCAGCGGCTGGACAGCCGGATCTGGCCGGTGGTGCGCCGCCAGGTGGAGTCGGCGCTGAAGTACTGGCGGGAACCTGACCTGGGCATCTGGGAGGTACGCGGCGCGCCCCAGCACTTCACGTTCTCCAAGCTGATGTGCTGGTCGGCGGTGCAGCGCGGGGCGCAGGCCGCGCTGGCCCGGGGCGAGGGGACGCTGGCCAAGACCTGGCGTGAGGCGGCCGACGAAATCCGGGAGGACATCCTGGCCCACGGAGTGGACGACCGCGGCGTGTTCACCCAGCACTACGAGACCCGGGCGCTGGACGCCTCGCTGCTGCTGCTGCCGATGACCGGCTTCCTGCCCCGGGAGGACCCGCGGGTCCGGGCGACCATCCTGGCCATCGCCGACGAGCTCACCGAGGACGGGCTGGTGCTCCGGTACCGGCCCGAGGAGACCGACGACGGGCTGCCCGGCGGCGAGGGCACGTTCACCATCTGCTCGTTCCTGCTGGTGTCGGCCCTGTGCGAGATCGGTGAGCCGGAGCGCGCCCAGCAGCTCTGCGAGCGGCTGCTGTCGCTGGCCAGCTCGCTGGACCTGTACGCCGAGGAGATCGACCCACGGACCGGCCGCCAGCTGGGCAACTTCCCGCAGGCGTTCACCCACCTGGCGCTGATCAACGCGGTCATCCACGTGATCAGGGCGCAGCGCCAGCCCGCCGACCCGGAGCCGCCCGCCGCCTGACTGGACTGGTCAGCCCGGGCCAGGGCTGAAAAGATCCACGGTGGGGAACGAACCGACATACGGCGGTGCAACGGGGCGTGCCGGGCAGACAGGGAGGCAACCGTGGCCGAGGTGATCCGGGCCGGATTGGTTCAGCAGCAGTGGACTGGTGACAAGGACTCCATGATCCGGGCCTCCGTCAACGCGATCGGCCGAGCCGCGTCGGCGGGCGCCCAGGTGGTCTGCCTCCAGGAGCTGTTCTACGGGCCGTATTTCTGCCAGGTGCAGGACGCGGACTATTACTCCTACACGGAGGCGATCCCGGGTGGGGCCACCACTCAGCTCCTGTGCGACGTGGCCCAGCAGCACTCGGTGGTGCTGGTGGCGCCGATGTACGAGGAGGAGCAGCCCGGGCTGTACTACAACACCGCGGCGGTGATCGACGCCGACGGCAGCTACCTGGGCAAGTACCGGAAGACGCACCTGCCGCAGGTGAAGGGTTTCTGGGAGAAGTTCTACTTCCGGCCGGGCAACCTCGGCTACCCGGTGTTCGACACCGCGGTCGGCCGGATCGGCGTGTACATCTGCTACGACCGGCACTTCCCGGAGGGCTGGCGGGCGCTGGGCCTGGCCGGCGCCCGGATCGTGTTCAACCCGTCGGCGACCAGCCGTGGCCTGTCCCAGTACCTGTGGCGGCTGGAGCAGCCCGCCTCGGCGGTGGCCAACGAGTACTTCGTCGGCGCGATCAACCGGGTCGGCGTGGAGCCGCTGGGCGACAACGAGTTCTACGGCCAGTCCTACTTCGTCGACCCACGTGGCCAACTCGTCGGCGAGGCCGGCTCGGACACCGGGGACGAGGTGGTCGTCCGCGACCTGAACATGGACGTGCTGGACGAGGTGCGCGACCTGTGGCAGTTCTACCGGGACCGCCGCCCCGACCAGTACGGCGGGCTGGTCGCGCCATGAGCACCACGGTGATCAGCGGCGGTCAGGTGCTGTCGCCGTCTGGCGCCGTGCCTGCCGACGTGCTGGTGGACGGCGAGCTGATCAGCGGCCTGGCGGCCAGCGGCAGCGAGCTGGCCCAGTCCTGGGCGGCCGGGGCGGACCGGGTTTTCGACGCCACCGGCCGCTACGTGCTGCCCGGCGGCATCGACGTGCACACGCACATGGAGATGCCGTTCGGCGGCACCTTCTCGGTGGACACGTTCGAGACCGGCACCCGGGCCGCGGCCTGGGGTGGCACCACCACCATCATCGACTTCGCGGTCCAGGCCAAGGGCACCTCGCTGCTGGCCACGCTGGACAAGTGGCATGAGAAGGCCGACGGCAACTGCGTGGTCGACTACGGCTTCCACATGATCGTCTCGGACGTCAACGACACCAGCCTCAAGGAGATGGAGTCGTGCGTCGGCGCGGGCGTGAACAGCTTCAAGATGTTCATGGCCTACCCCGGGGTGTTCTACGCCACCGACGGCGAGATCCTGCGGGCCATGCTGCGCGCCGCCGGCATCGGCGCGCTGATCATGATGCACGCGGAGAACGGCATCGCGATCGACCAGCTGGTGGCCCGGGCGCTGGCCGCCGGGAAGACCACGCCGGTGCAGCACGGGCTGACCCGGCCGCCGGAACTCGAGGCCGAGGCCACCCACCGGGCCATCACCCTGGCCAAGGTGACCGGTGCCCCGCTGTACGTGGTGCACCTGTCCGCCGCCCAGGCGCTGCAGGAGATCGCGGCGGCCCGGGACACCGGGCAGAACGTGTTCGCCGAGACCTGCCCGCAGTACCTGTACCTGTCCCTGGACGACCTGGCCCGGCCGGACTTCGAGGGGGCCAAGTACGTGGCCTCACCGCCGCTGCGGCCACGTGAGCATCAGGGCTCGCTGTGGCGCGGCCTGCGCACCAACGACCTGTCCGTGGTGTCCACCGACCACTGCCCGTTCTGCTTCAAGGAGCAGAAGGAGCTGGGCCGCGGTGACTTCTCCAAGATCCCGAACGGGATACCTGGCGTGGAGCACCGGATGGACCTGCTGCACCAGGGGGTGGCGGCCGGCGAGCTGTCGCTGGCCCGCTGGGTCGAGGTTGCCTGCACCACCCCGGCCCGGATGTTCGGGCTGTACCCGCGCAAGGGCGTCATCGCGCCCGGGTCGGACGCGGACATCGTGATCTACGACCCGAAGGCCAAGCAGACGCTGTCCGCCCGCACGCACCACATGAACGTGGATTACTCGGCGTACGAGGGCTTCGCCATCACCGGCCAGGTGCAGACCGTGCTGTCCCGGGGGCAGGTCGTCATCGACGGCGGGGAGTACCACGGCCGCACCGGCCACGGCCAGTTCCTGCGCCGCGGCCTGTCCCAGTACCTCAGCTGACCAGGGGGAGCACAGTGGATTTCGGGCTGGTGCTGCAGACGGATCCGCCCGCCAGCGCGGTGGTGGACACCATGCGCCGCGCCGAGCAGGTGGGCTTCAGTCACGGCTGGACGTTCGACTCGCACGTGCTCTGGCAGGAGCCGTACGTCATCTACTCGGCCATCCTGGCCGAGACCTCGCGGCTGACGATCGGGCCGATGGTGACCAACCCGGGCACCCGGGACTGGTCGGTCACCGCCTCGCTGTTCGCCACGCTGAACGACATGTTCGGTAACCGGACGGTGTGCGGCATCGGCCGCGGCGACTCGGCCCGCCGGGTGATCGGCCAGCGGCCGGTCAACCTGGCCACCATGTCCGAGGCGATGCAGGTGATCAAGGGCCTGGCCGAGGGGCGCGAGGTCATGCTGCACGGCGCGCCGCTGCGCATCCCGTGGGTGCGCAACGGCAAGCTGGAGATCTGGATGGCCGCCTACGGGCCGAAGGCGCTGGCCCTGGTCGGGCGGCAGGCCGACGGATTCATCCTGCAGACCGCCGACCCGGACATCGCACGCTGGACGGTCGGCTCGGTCCGCGCCGCGGCGCGGGCGGCCGGCCGCGACCCGGACAGTCTCACCATCTGCGTGGCCGCCCCGGCCTACGTCGGCACCGACCTGGCCCACCAGCGCGACCAGTTGCGCTGGTTCGGCGGCATGGTCGGCAACCACGTGGCCGACCTGGTGGCCCGGTACGGCGAGGACGGGCCGGTGCCGCACGAGCTGACCGACTACATCAAGGGCCGGGAGGGCTACGACTACTCGCACCACGGCAAGGCGGGCAACCCGTCCACGGATTTCGTCCCGGACGCCATCGTGGACCGGTTCTGCCTGCTCGGCCCGGTGGAGGCGCACCTGGACCGGCTGCGTGAGCTGGCCGAGATCGGCGCCGACCAGTTCGCCGTGTACCTGATGCACGACCAGCCCGCGGAAACCCTGGCCGCCTACGGCGACACCGTCATCCCGGCCCTCGGCTGACCCGCCGGCCGCAGTCGGCCGGCGGAGCGTGATGCGCGCCTGACCAAGTGCGCAAAAGGGCAGGTAATGGGGCTAAACGGGTATTTAGTGTGAGGTTTTTCATACGCCCGTTATCCCGGGTTTCGGCGGCCGGATTGGTGATCTTCGGCATTCTGGGTTCCCGCAAGCACCCAGCGTTCGCGATGGCGGCCGACTCCCCAGCGGCCCGGCGCCCTGTCCCCGCGCCCCGTCCTTACGCCGCTGGCCAGCCCCCATCCTGACGGCTGGTTCTGTGCCTGGGTGGTAACCCCGATGGCGCGAGCGCGCCTGAGCAAAGGTTCATCTTGTCCTTCAGCCGACGGACTCCTACTCATCGCAAGCCCCGCAAGCACACCAAGGCCGTGCTGATCAGCGCCGGGTCGGCGCTGGCCGTGGCGGGCCTGGTAGCCGCCACGACCGCCGCCTGGCCCGGCGCGTCGGGCGACCAGGGCAACCTGGCCGACGCGGCGGCGCTCGCGGGATCGCACGCCACCGCCAGCTCGGTCGCCCCGCAGACCGTGCAGGCGAACACGGCGCACCAGATCCGGGCCATCCAGGCCTCGGCGCTGCAGACCCAGCTGCGGCAGGAAGCACAGGCCAGGGCCAGGAAGGCGGCCCAGGCCCGGGCCGCGGCCAAGGCGGCCGCGGCGGCCAAGGCAGCGGCCGCGGCCAAGGCCAAGGCCAAGGCGGCCCAGCAGGCCGCGCAGGCCAGCAGCACCCCGGCAGCCGCCACGCCGCAGGGTGACCCGCAGCAGATCGCGGAGAGCATGCTCGGCTCCTACGGCTGGTCCAGTTCGCAGTTCAGCTGCCTGCAGCCGCTCTGGAACCGGGAGAGCGGGTGGAGCGTCACCGCCAGCAACGCCACCTCGGGCGCCTACGGCATCCCGCAGGCACTGCCCGGCAGCAAGATGGCCAGCGCCGGCGCCGACTGGCAGACCAGCGCGGCCACCCAGATCCGCTGGGGCCTGGGCTACATCCAGTCCACCTACGGCTCACCGTGCGCGGCCTGGTCGCACGAGCAGGCGTACGGCTGGTACTAGGCTCCCCGAGCCAGCGGCCGTCCCCGCCAACCCCCCCGCGGGGGCGGCCGCTGTGGGGTGTGATCTATTTCATACTGTCCCTTATTACGATTTACGGAACATTAAGGTCAGGTTTCCGGCAGGGTGGTTCGGCAAGCACCCCGCGTGCGTGATGGCCGCCTCTGAGCCGCCCGGCGCCCTGTCCCCGCGTCACGTCCGCACGCCAGCGTCAGCCCACGCCAGGTTCACCGGCCCGGGCTGGCCTCCGTCCGGGGTGAAGCCGAGCGTGGTTGCAGCCGCGCCGACCGAAGGTTCATTTTGTCCCCGAAAAGGACGTTCTCCAGGAAACCCGCTACCGTTCTCGCTGCGCTCACCTCGGCCGCCTGTGCGGCCGTGCTCGGGGCCGCAGCACTCGCCACCACCGGCCCCGCGGCCGGCTCGCTGACCGGCCTGGGCTCAGCGGGCACCCGCACCGGGCAGGTTCAGGTGGCCTTCGATTCCCCGCTCACCCGCGGCGCCGGGCCGGCCACGGTCAAGCTGGACGCCGCGGCCGAATCCTCAGCCCGGTACGCCCAGCAGACCGCGCGCGGGATGCTCGGCAAGTACGGCTGGGGCGCCCGGCAGTGGTCCCCGCTCTACAAGCTGTGGATGCGGGAGAGCAGCTGGTACAAGTACGCCTACAACGCGTCCTCCGGCGCCTACGGGATCCCGCAGGCCGTGCCCGGCGGCAAGATGGCCAGCGCGGGCGCGAACTGGCGGACCAACTCCAAAACGCAGGTCCGCTGGGGGCTGGGCTACATCAAGAGCGTGTACGGCTGGCCGCGCCGCGCTTGGTACCACGAGCTGGCCTACGGCTGGTACTGACCTGGGACCCCGGTGAGTCCCGGCCAGCTCAGAACCGGCCGCCCCAGATCCGGCGGCTGCGCTGGCTCTGGCCGGGCTCACCGTAGGGGTAATCCGGCGCCTCCGGCTGGCTCGCCTCGTCCAGCAGCAGGGTCTCCTCGTCGCTCAGCGTGAGGTCCATGGCGGCCAGGTTGCTGGCCAGCTGGTCCAGGGTGCGCGCGCCCAGGATGACCGAGGACACGGCCGGCCGGGCGGCCAGCCAGGCGATGGCCACCTGGGCCATCGGCACGCCGCGGCCGTCGGCCACCGTGCGCACCGCGTCCACCACCTGCCAGATCCGCTCGTCCTGGCCGCGCTGGTTCCAGATCCGCATCCCCTCGTCTGCGTTCTCCAGCACCCGGGTGCCTGCGGCGGGCGGCTCTCCGCGCCGGTACTTGCCGGTCAGCCAGCCGCTGGCCAGCGGCGACCAGGCCAGCAGCCCGAGCCCGGCGGCCTGGCAGGCGGGCACGATCTCCCACTCGACCGCCCGGGAGAGCAAGTTGTACTGCGGCTGTACGGACACCGGCGCGGACAGCCCCCGGAACTGAGCCACATCCACCGCCTTCTGCACTTGCCAGCCGGTGAAGTTGGACAGCCCGACATAGTTGATCTTGCCGGCCCGCACCGCATCGTCCAGGAAGCGCAGCGTCTCCTCGACCGGGGTGAGCGGGTCCCACGCGTGCACCTGGTACAGGTCGATCCGGTCCAGGTTGAGCCGGTGCAGCGACGCGTCCAGCGCCCGGGCCAGGTGCTGCCGGGACAGCCCGTGCCCGTTCGGGCTGTCGTCGGTGGGGAACCGGCCCTTGGTGGCCAGCACCACGGCCTCCCGCATCCCCGGCCGCGCCGCCAGCCAGCGCCCGATGATCTCCTCTGAGCGCCCGTCCGCGTACACATCCGCACTGTCCAGCAGCGTCCCGCCCGCTGCCACGAAACTGTCCAGCTGATTGAACGCCCCTGCCTCGTCGGTCTCGTTGCCAAACGTGAGGGTGCCCAGGGCGAGCGCGGACACCGCGCAGCCGCTGCTGCCGAGCAGCCGGTACTCCACTAGTCCTCCTGGAAAACAGCCGCGACCAGGTCCCGGGGGAGCCCGGGGACCCGGTGGCCACGGTAGCCGGTCATCTCCTCACCAGCGCACAGCGCGTTGGCCACCGCTTCCTCGGTGCCCTGTACCACCGCGGTGAAGAACGGGTCGATGGCGTCCCACGGCACGAACGACAGCCGGTCGTACGGCCGGCTGTCCCCGATCCCGTACCGGCTGAAGCCGCCCGGGTTCGCGGTCGAGCAGGCCAGGAACAGGTCGCCGGAGGAGTGCGAGCCGGCCGTCCCGGTGCGGGCCAGCCCGAGGGTGACCCGGCGGGCCAGCGCCGAGCACTGGTGCGGCAGCAGCGGCGCGTCGGTGAGCACGATGGCGATGACCGAGCCCGCACCGGGCGGCGCGGCCGGGTACTCGCGCAGCGGGTCGTCGTCGGCCAGCAGCTCACCGAGCGGCCGCCCAGCCAGCACCAGCTCACCGCGGGCACCGAAGTTGGCCTGCACGAACACGCCCACCGTGTAGCTATCGCCGGCGTGGCTGACCAGCCGGGACGCGGTGCCGCTGCCGCCCTTGAAGCCGTAGCAGATCATCCCGGTGCCGCCGCCTACCGCGCCTTCGGCCAGCGGGCCGGACCGGGCCGCGTCCAGTGCGGCGACGCAGTCCGCCTCGGTGACGTGCTGCCCGTTGATGTCGTTCAGGTAGCCGTCCCAGGTCTCCGCGGCCACCGGCAGCGACCAGTTGTCGCCGAGTTCCGGGTAGTGCCGCACCGCCCAGGCGATGATCCCGGCGTGCGCGATGCCGACCGCGTGCGTGTTGGTCAGCGCGATGGGCAGTGCGGTGGTGCCCGATTCCTGGATCCAGGCCGCGCCGGTCATTTCCCCGTTCCCGTTCTGCGCGGCGTAACCGGCCGCCAGCGGGTCGAGTGCGCCACCCCGGCCGCGGGGATGAAGCCCGGTCACCCCGGTGCGCGCCGTGTCGCCGCGGATGATTGTCTGGTAGCCGACCTCCACCCCGGGCACGTCGGTGATCGCGTTCCACCGGCCCGGCGTCCCGCCGAACGGCACGCCGAGCGCGCGGGCCCGCGGGGTGCCTGCCGGAGTTGCCCGGTGCGCGGCATTGAGCTGCTCATCTATCACAAAGCAGCAGCCTAGCCTGCGCCGGATCCGGCATTCCTGCTGGTTAAGTTGACCTCGGCAGCAGGCCATTCCTGCTGCACAGAATTACCACAGAGGGGCAAATGAAAATAGTGCGCGCTATTCCCATTCTTTCCGGCGGTGCGGCGGCGGCGCTGGCGGTAATCACCGCCGCTCCGGCGCTGGCCGGCCCGGCCCAGCCGCGGGCGGCGCACAGCGTTCCTCGGCGTGCTGGCCGGCGGCACCGCGCTACTGGGCTGGCTGGCCACCCGCACGTTCACCGCGCGCGTGCTGACCTGACCGGCGGGCAGCCGCGGGCCCGTGGGAAGGTAGAAGCCAGGCGGCACCCACATTGATCACCCGGGGGGCACACCATGACCGATCTGGCCAGGCCCGGTCACGTCCCGGCCAGCGCGACCGCGGAGGGCGACGGCGTCGTCATCGGGTCCGGCCCGGTCACCGTGGACGCCTACATCGACTTCCTGTGCCCGTTCTGCCGCCACTTCGAGCTGCGGTCCGGCGACGCGCTCGCCCGGCTGGTCGCGGACCGGCAGATCAGCCTCGTTTATCACCCGATGAACTTCCTCGACGCGGCGTCGACCACGAACTACTCGACCCGGGCCGCCGCGGCGTCCGGCTGCGCGGCCGATGGCGGACGGTTCGCCCAGTACGCGCACGCGCTGTTCACCAGCCAGCCGCCCGAGGGTGGCGCCGGCCTGACCGACGCCCAGCTAGCCGAGCTGGCTGGGTCCGTCGGCCTGCCCGGAACGTTTACTGAGTGCCTGCACAGCGGCCGCTACCTGGACTGGCCGTCCTACGTGACCGCGCTGGCCACCGTGCGGGGCGTGCAGGCCACGCCCACCGTGCTGGTCAACGGGGCGCCGGTGCCGGCCGCCCCGCGGATGATCACCGCCGCGGTGGCGGCGGTGCCGCGCAGCTGACTCAGAACACGTCCGGCGGCAGCTCGGGCGGGAAGTCCAGGAACGCGGCCCGGTTGTCATCGAGCCAATCCTCGACCCGGGTGGCCGGATGCCCGGTCACCTCGGGCACGTCCGCGGTCACCTTAGCCGCGCCGCCCTCGCGCACCCAGTCGGACAGCTCCAGTGCGCCGTCCACTTCCCACTGGCTCAGCCCGCTGGCCAGCAGTTCCTCCCGCACCTGCGCGGCGGGCAGGTCGGTGTAGCCGACATCCCGGCCGAACCCGGTGGAGATCCGCCGGGCCACCTGCTGGCCGGTGAGCGCCTCCGGTCCGGTCAGCACGTACGTGCGCTCCTCGTGACCCGGGCTGGTGAGCACCCGCGCGGCCACGTCGGCCACGTCGCCAGCCGCCACGTAGGCGGCCCGGCCGGACCCGGACGGCACGTACAGCATGCCCGCCCGACGGATCCGCTGCGCCGCGGCCAGCAGTGTCTCCAGGTAGATGCTCGGCGCCAGGTAGCTGACCGGCAGCCCAGACGCTTCCAGGTGCGCGGCGATCTCCCGGTGGCTGCGCACGAAACGCACCTCGACGCCCGGGTCCTGGAAACCGTCCACGGCCATCTTGACCACGTGCGGCCGGTGCCCGGCCGCGAGCACCGCGTCGATGAACCGGATCTCCAGCTCGGCCTGCTCCGCTATCGCGGGGCTGAGCAGGAAGATCTGGTCGAACGTCTGCAGCACGTGCGCGGGCGGCGGGTCGTCGAAGCTGGCCTCGATGTACTTGGCCGCGCCGGGCAGATCGGCGCCCTTGGCGGCCACCCGCACCATCGCGGTGACATCGGCGCCGGCATCGGCCAGCGCCTCCAGCAGCGGGTAGCCAACCCGTCCGGTCGCTCCGGTTACCAGGATCACGGGCACTGCCTCCGACGGTCGCGGGCCAATATCCCCTCATTCAAGCACCCCGCTGAGCTGGCCTGTGGCCGCCTACCAGGTTTCCGGAATGGCCACGTAACCGCGCCGTAATGAGCGATACCCCGATTGTGCTGATGCGGCCGGCCGGTGCCGGGCTAACGTGGCGGCTTACCCGGGGGATCGACCACGGGAGTGTGTTTGGATGCCGGATGCCCGGTAAGGCCCGTGTCCGGGTGGTGGTCCCGGTGCTGGTCCGGCCCGCCCGGATGGGCACCGAAGTGGCCGGCGTCGGCTGCCCCGACAGCCGCAGCGATGGGATCAGCCTGGCCGGCGCCAGTACCGGTCCCGGATGGGCCACCGGCGCGGATGGCCAGGGCGGCGATGGCAGCGGGAACGGCGGCAACGGCGGCTCCGGGAAGAGCGGCAACGGGCACAGCGGATCCGGCGGTGGGCAGGCGACGCCCACCCCCACCGCCAGCCCGGCGTCCGGGCACAATGCCGCGGTGGCCGCGTCGGCCGCCCGGGCCCGCTGCCACTGACCAGTTATTGCCGTCGCATTACGGGTTCCGCAGAGCTCCCTCTCAGCGGTGTATCCGGGCGGCGGCGCATCGTACGGTGGTTTGGTGGCAGAAGCGGCGATGCGGCGCTGCCGGTGAACTTGCTGAGCCTGAGCCCCCTCCGCCGCGGGGCGTGGCGCCGCTGGGCGATCGTGCTGGCGGGCACCGTGGCGTTGTGCTCGATCCCAGCGGTGATCGCGGCGCTCCCGGTGCAGGGCTCGACGATCGGCGCGGCCGTGCTGCGCGCGCGCATCATGGCCTCGGCCGGGCGGCCCTACCAGGGCTACGCGGAGAGCACCGCCGATTTCGGCCTGCCCAGCCTGCCTGACCTGGGCAACGTCAGCATGCTGCTGGATGGCACCACCGACCAGTACGTGTGGTACCGGTCGGCCGGCTACTGGCGGGCCGACGTGGTCTCCGCGGAGGGTGAGAACGACACCTACTCCGACGGTGGCGTGACCTACCTGTGGAACTACGGCGGCAACAGCCTCATCCAGATCATCGGCGCCGAGCCGGTCCGGCTGCCCCGGGCCGCCGACCTGCTGCCGCCGGAGCTGGCCCGGCGGCTGCTCAGCATCGCCGGGTCCGCTGTGCGGCTCAGCCGGCTGCCGTCCCGGCGGGTGGCCGGCGTCGCCGCGGCCGGCCTGCGGGTCACCCCAACCAGCCAGGGCACCACGATCGGCGCGATCGAGATCTGGGCCGACCCGCACACCGGGCTGCCGGTCGAGGTCCAGCTCACCGCGCGTGGCTCGGCCCATCCGGTGCTGATCAGCAACTTCCTGGAGCTGACCCAGACCGAGCCGTCGCTGGACGCGGTCACCCCGCATCCGGCCCCGCAGCTCGGCCTGGCCACCGCCAAGGAGCCGGATATCAACCGGATCCTGAACGGCGACGGCGACGGGGACAACGACGGTGACCCGTTCCCCCCTGAGCTGGGCGGGCTGCGGCTGGTGCCGATCCCGGGCGCCCCGCCGGGTGTGGCGATCTACGGATCGGGGCTGTCCCGGCTGGTGGTGCTGCCGCTGCCGCACAGCATCGGCCCGCAGGCGCTCAACGCCGCCGTGCAGGCCGGCGCCGACGTCGTTTCGCTTACCGGGCAGACCGGCGCGGTGATCCGCACCCCGCTGCTGAACGTTCTCATGGTCACCGCGGGATTCCACCACGCCACCTGGCTGTTCGCCGGCGCGGTGACCCCGGCAGTGCTGGAAAGGGCGGCTAACAGCATGATCAACGACCTGAACCACTTCTTCCAGTTCCGCCGCCCGCCGCCGGGCGGCCCGCGCCGGAACAAGGTGGCCCGGTGATCGCCACCCGCGCGCTGACCAAGCGCTACGGCCACCTGCTCGTGGTGGACCAGATCGACCTGGATGTCCGGGAAGGCGACCGGTACGGGTTCCTCGGGCCGAACGGCTCCGGCAAGACCACCGTGGTCCGGATGCTGCTCGGCCTGGTCTACGCGACCAGCGGCGAGATCCAGGTCATGGGCAAGCGAGTGCCCAAGCAGGTCGGCGACGTGCTGCCGTCGATCGGCTCGCTGGTGGAGGGCCCGTCCGCGTACGGCCACCTGTCCGGGCGGGCCAACCTGGCGCTGATCGACGCGGCCGGGACGGCCAGCCGGCGCACCCGGCGGCAGCGGATCGCGGACACCCTGGACCAGGTTGGCCTGGGTGGCATCGACAACCGGCCGGTCAAGCGGTACTCGCTCGGCATGCGGCAGCGGCTCGGCCTGGCCGCCGCGCTGCTGCGCACCCCGAAGCTGCTCATCCTGGACGAGCCGACCAACGGCCTGGACCCGCAGGGCATCCGGGAGATCCGTGACCTGCTCATCGAGCTGAACCAGGCCGGCACCACCGTGTTCCTGTCCAGCCACCAGCTCAGCGAGGTGGAGCAGCTGTGCACCCGGGTCGGCATCGTGAACCAGGGCCGGCTGGTCGAGCAGGACGAGCTGGACACGCTGCGCGCGCTGACCGGCCGGGCCATCGTGCACACCCCCGACGTGGACAAGGCCAAGGAACTGCTCGACGGCCGCGTCGAGCTGACCGAGGTGGACCGGCTGCTGGTCCGCGACACGGACACCGCGCTGCTTAACGCCCAGCTGGTGGCCGGTGGGGTCCGCGTCACGGAGATCTCCGCCGAGCGCCGGTCGCTGGAGGACGTGGTGCTCACGGTGACCAGCTCAGGATCCGACCGGGTGGATCGCCCGGCCAGCCGCGGCCGCCCGCCTGTCCCGGCCCCGGGGGACGACAGCGACGTCCTGGGGCAGGGCGACATGGCCGGCGAGGAGCAACCGTGATCCGGGTCGAGCTGGTCAAGCTGGTGCGTAGGCCGCGCAGCTGGGTGAGTATCGTGCTGCTGTGCGGGCTGCCGGTGGTGGTGGCCGTGTTCGTCGCGGTCACGCACATCGCGCCGCCGCCCGGCCAGGGCCCGGCCCTGCTGTCCGAGGTGCTGTCCAGCGGCACGCTGTACCCGGCGGCCGCGCTGGCCATCGTGCTGCCGATCTTCCTGCCGGTCGCGGTGGCCGTGGTGGCCGGGGACGCCATCGCCGGCGAGGCCAGCGCGGGCACGCTGCGCTACCTGCTGGCCCGGCCGGTGGGCCGGACCCGGCTGCTGGTGGCCAAGCTGATCACGCTTATCGTGTACACGCTGGCCGCCGTGCTGCTGGTGGCCGGCACCGCCTACCTGACCGGGATCATCCTGTTCGGCTCGAAGCCGATCGCGGCCACCCCGGGCGGCCTGACCACCTCCAACATCGCAAGCGCGGCCACCTCGCTGTCCGGCACCGCGATGAGCCCCACCGACATCGCACTGCGCACCATCGGGGCGATCTCGTTCATCGCGGTGTCCATGCTCGGCGTGGGCGCGATCGCGCTGTTCCTGTCCACCATCACCGACTCCGCGCTGGGCGCGGCGCTGGGCGCGCTGGCCGCGCTGATCACCAGCGAGGTGCTGGTCACGCTGAACGCCGCGTCCACCGTCGACCCGTACCTGCCCACCCGGTACTGGCTGGCCTGGGTCGACTTCTTCCGTGACCCGATCGTCTGGCGCAACATCGAGCGCGGCTTCGCGGTCCAGGCGATCTACGTGGTGGTGTTCCTCGGCGCCGCCTGGGCGCATTTCGCCACCAAGGACGTGACCAGTTAGTCTGCCGCCTCATGGCTGACCCGATATATGTGGGCAACGCGGGTGCGGACGCGCAGCAGGACCGGGGCTGGCTGCTCGGCCACTTCAAGCCGGGCGACGACCCGCGGCACAGCGCTGACGTCGAGATCAAGTGGGCCATCCATCCCGAGGGGGACCGGCGCCCGCAATGGGTGGCCGGGGAGCGGCGGTCCACGGTGCTGCTGCTGATCAGCGGCCGGTTCCGGGTTGAGCTGCCGGGACGCAGCGTGCTGCTCGCCGAGCATGGCGACTACGTCGTGTTCCACGAGGTCAGTCATTCATGGCACGCCGAGCAGGCCTCGGTAGTGCTGGCCGTCCGCTGGCCCTCGGTCCCCGGCTACGCGGTGACCGACCCTGAACAGCAGGCCCGGCCATGACCGACCCAGCCGACCTGGGCGTGCTTCAGGCGGCGGACCTGCTGCGCCGCCGGGAACTGTCCGCCGCCGAACTGCTGGCCGCGTGCCAGCGGCGGATCGCCGAGCGCAACGGCGGCGAACCCAGCTTCGACGGCGAGCCGGCCGCGGTGAACGCCTGGGCCCGGCTGTACCCGGAACTGGCCGCAGCGCAGGCCCGCGCGGCCGACGAACGACGGTCCCGGGACGGGGATGAGACGCCGCTGCTGTGCGGCATCCCGCTCGGGCTGAAGGACCTGTACGCGGTGGCCGGGCTGCCGCTGACCGCGTCCAGCCGGGTGCTGGCCGGGCAGGTGGCCACCCGCAGCTCCGTCGCCTGGCAGCGGCTGGACCGCGTGGGCATGGTGCTGATCGGGCACACGCACACCCACGAGTTCGCCGCGGGCGGCACCACCGACCAGGTCGGCAACCCGTGGGCGCTGGACCGCGCCCCGGGCGGGTCCAGCGGCGGATCGGCCGCCGCGCTCGCGGCCGGCATGGTGCCGGCCGCGCTGGGCAGCGACACGTGCGGGTCGCTGCGCATCCCGGCCGCGCTGAGCGGGGTGAGCACGGTCAAGCCGACGCACGGCCTGATCCCGATCGGCGGCATCATCCCGCTCGCGCCCACCCTGGACCACGCCGGCCCGATGGCCCGCTCGCTGGCTGACTGCGGCGCGCTGCTGAACGCGCTGACGGCCGGGCCGGCGGAGATCAGCCCGCTGCTCCCGCCGCCCGCCCCGCCGGGAACGTTCCCGATGTCGGCCCGGCCGGGCCGACGGCCGCTGGCCGGGCTCACCATCGCGGTCACCGACCGGCCGGAACGGGCCGGCCTGGAGCCGGACGTGGCCGAGATCCTCGACGAGGCCGTGGCGGCCGTGCAGCGGCTCGGGGCCCGGGTCGTCACGCTGCCCGCCGCGCCGGACCTGCCCGGCCCGGAGCTGAACACGGTGCTGCTCACCGAGGCCGGCACGTACCACCGGCGGCACCGCGACAGGGCCGCCCGGTACCGGGCCAGCATCGGCGAGTTCGTCGCGGCCAGCGACGATTTCACCGCGGCTGCGCCTTACCTGGCCGCACAGCAGCGCCGGGACCGAGGTCACTGCCGGCTGGGAGGAGTGGTTCGCCCAGCACGGGGTGGACGCGCTGCTCGAGCCGAGCGTCTGCGGGACCGCGCCGCCGCGCGGCGGCGGCTACGACCCGGGTCAGCCTGCCGGGGACGGCGACCTGATGATCCGGCTCACCGCCACCTGGAACGCCACCGGGTTCCCGGTGGCCAGCCTGCCCGGCGGGCTGGGCCGCCGCACCGGCCTGCCGGTCGGGGTGTCGCTGGCCGCGCCGCGCGGCGCCGACACCCGGCTGCTGCAGATCGGCATCGACCTGCAGCAGCACGCGCTGCCGCCGCTGGGCCCGGTCGAGCCGCGGGGTTAAGGCCTAACGGCAGTCGGCCGTGGTGGGCTGGACCGGGCCGGTGCCGATGGCCTGCAGGACCATGGCCGTGACGGCCGGGTTGGTGGGCAGCTGGGAGTGGCTGATCTGCTGCGCCGGGCAGAGCGACTGGATGGGGACGTTGACCGCACCGGCCAGCCGGGCCGAGTCCGGTGGGTCCACCGTCTTGTCGTCGACGCTCCACAGCGAGAGCCAGCTCGGCCGCTGCGGGGTGATGGCCGCCCCAAGCTGGCTGAGCAGGCTGCTGCCCGGCACCAGCTGACGGCAGGCGGCCGGACAGGCGTTCGGCAAAAATGCCTCGCCGTCGGCGGCCAGTTCGGCGCCGTGGAACGGGGAGCCCAGGGTGACGATCCGGCGCGCCTTGTGTGCGCCGCCGTCATCGTGCGCCCAGAGCAGCGTGGTCACCCCGCCCGCGGAGTAGCCGATCACGTCAACCGAGGGCGCGCCGTCGTGCAGCGCCCGGCTGACCGCGGCGTTCAGCACGCTGGCGTCGCCGAACAGGCTGCCCGTCCCATTCCCGGGCAGGTGCAGCACGGTGGCCTGGCGGCCGGTGGCCCGGATCCGGCGGGCCAGGACGGCCAGCGAGTTGGTGTTGCCGCCGTACCCCGGGACCAGCAGCACCGGCCCGGGCCGGCCCTGGGCCGGGTACCCAGCGGGCTGGCCGGCCGCGCTGCTCCGAACGACGATGCTGGCCACCGTGGCCACGACCGCCACGGCCAGCAGCCCGGCCACGCTGGCCGCGAAGATCCGGCGCCGGGGGAGAGCCGGCCGAGCCAGCCCATCACCCAGACCCTCCTGACCCAACCCGACATATGTAGGATTGGGTGGTTTTTGGCGGGTGCATAGCTAACACGGTATGCGTCAGCGCCGTACTCCGTCTGCTTGAACACCGGTGGTGGACGCGGACACCGAGCGCGGGTCGCGGGGCCGCCAGGCGCCGCGCTGCACGGCAGCCAGGAACCCGTCCACTGCCGCGTTGAACCGGTCCGGTTCTTCCAGGTTGGCGGTGTGCCCGGTGCGCGGCAGGATGGCCAGGCCGGCCGTCGGCACGGCCCGCTTGAGCATCAGCGCGGTCTCCAGGCAGCCGTCGTCCTCGTCCCCGACCAGGATCAGCAGCGGCACGGCGACCCGGGCGAATTCCTCCCGCAGCGCGTGCAGCGACGGGCGGCTGGCCTGCACGCCGCGCATAGTCAGTGCCGAACCGAGCGAGTCGTGCCCGGCCAGCGCGGCGGCGAACTCGGCCCAGCCGCGCGGGTTCTTGTTCTGGAACTGGACCCGGGCCGGGCCGGCCGCGTACCACTGGGCGACCGCGGCCGCGCCGTCCGCCTCGAACGCGGCCGCGATGGCCTCGGATTCGGCCCGGAACGCGGCCTGCCGGTCCGGCGGCGACCCGTACCCGGCGCCGGCCGCCACCGCGGACAGCACCCGGTCCGGGTGCCGGAGCACCAGGTGCAGCGTGGTGAAACCGCCCATGGACAGGCCGACCAGGTGAGCCGCTGGGATGCCCAGGCCGTCCAGCACAGCCACCGCGTCGGCCACCGCGCGCTGCTGCGAATAGGCGGCCGGGTCGGTGGGCACCTCGGACGGCGGGTAGCCGCGGGCCGCGTACCGGATGCAGCGGAACCCAGCCGAGAAGTGCCGGACCTGCGGCTCCCAGCTCCGGTGGTCGCCCGCGAACTCGTGGATGAACAGCAGCGGCACGCCGCGACCGGTGCTCTCCACGTGCAGGCTGACCCCGTCGCCGGTCCGGACGGTGTGCGTGCTCACCGTCAGCCGGCCCGCTTGGTGTCCATGATGTGCTGATAGGTGCCATCGGCCGCGGCGGCCGGGTCCCCGGCGCGCAGCGCGGCCAGAATGACGTCATGCTGCCGGGCCGATTCGGCGTGGCTGCGGAGCACCTTGGGGCCGCCGTGCAAGGACGCCCAGAGCAGCCGCATCAAGGACAGCAGCAGCGGGCTGCGCGCGTACTCATACAGGCTGAAGTGGAACTCCCGGTTCAGCTCGGCGTACCGCGGGTCGTCCTCGGCCAGCGCTTTCATCTGGTCGTTCAGCGCCTGCAGCCGGCTGATCCCGGCGGCGTCGATCTTGCGCGCGGCCAGCGACGCGCCGAGCGACTCCAGCGCCGCGCGGATCTGGAAGTTCTCCTCGACGGGGCCTTCCTCCGGCCCGGCCACGGTGAACCCGCGGTGCGTGTCCCCGATGACCAGGCCCTCGGACTCCAGCCGGCGCATCGCCTCGCGCACCGGCGTCTGGCTGACCTGGAAGCGGGCGGCCAGGTCGCGCTGCCGCAGCTGCTCACCGGCGGGCAGCTCGCCGGTGATGATCTGCTCCCGGATGAGCGCGGCCACCATGTCGGTCTTGCTCACGTAGCCCGGGCCGGGCACCACCCGGCCCACCGGTGCCTGACTCATCTGCCGCCTCCGCTGCTGGCCAGTTCCTGCACCCGTGCCGCGGTCAGCGGCAACTGCCCGACGCTGCCTGCCAGGCCCAGCGCGTCCCGGACCGCGCTGGCCAGTACGGCGCCGGCCGCCGACACGCCGCCCTCGCCCGCCCCCCGGACGCCCAGCGGGTTCCCCGGGGCCGGCGCGTCCTGAGTCACCAGGACATCGATCGGCGGCACCTCGGCGGCGGTCGGCATCCGGTAGTCCATGAAGGTAGCCGACTGCGGCTGCCCCGCGTCGTCGTAACAGAACTCCTCCAGCAGCGCGCCGCCGATGCCCTGCGCCGCGCCGCCGCGCAACTGCCCCTCGACCAGCGCCGGGTTGACCGCCCGGCCCACCTCGTAGGCCACCAGATAGCGCAGCACCTCGACCCGGCCGGTGCCCGGATCGACGTCGACCACGGCGATGTGCACGCCGTACGGGTAGGTCATGTGCGTCACCTCGAACCGGCGCCGGGCGGACAGCCCGGCCGGCTCGCCGGGCCGCAGGAACCGGCTGGCCGGGGCGGTGGCCCGGGCGATCTCGGCCAGCGTGACCCGGGCTGCCGGGTCGCCGCGCACACTGACCACGCCGTCCTCGCTGACCAGGTCGCCGGGCGAGGCTTCGAGCATCCGCGCGGCCACCTCGGTGGCCCGGTCGCGGACCGCCAGCGCGGCCATGTGCACCGCGCTGCCCGCCACCACGGTGGACCGGGACGCCCACGACCCGCCGCCGAACGGCTGCCGGTCGGTGTCCCCGTTGACCACGCTGACCGCGGCCAGGTCGATGCCCAGCGCGTCCGCCGCGATCTGGGCCAGCACGGTCTCGATGCCCTGCCCCAGCGAGGTGCCGCCGGAGTACACGTGCACCGCGCCGGTCCCGCTGACCACCACGTCCGCGGTCTCCTGCGGGCCGAGGCCGCTCTTCTCCAGGAACGCGGCCACGCCGAGCCCGCGCCGCCGGCCGGCTTGCCGCCCGTGGCTCACCTCGGCCGGGTAGCCGAGCCGGCTGCTTCGGCCGCGGCCGCGGCCAGCAGTCCGGGGTAGTCGCCGTCGTCCAGCACCACGTCGGTGCCCAGCGTGCTCATCGCCCGCGAGCAGGGCAGCTCACCCGGGGTCAGCAGGTTGCGGCGGCGCAGCTCGACCCGGTCGATGCCGAGCTGGCTGGCGGCCACGTCGAGCAGTTGCTCGCGCGCGGTGCTGCCTTCGAACCGGCCGGGCGCCCGGTAGGTGCCGCACGGCGTCTTGCTGGTCAGCACCACCCGGACCCGGCCGCGGTAGGCGGGCACCCGGTACGGCCCGGGCAGCATGGCCAGGGTCAGCTCGGGCACGATGATGCCGTGCGTGCGGCAGTACGCCCCGTTGTCGTGCAGCACCTCGGCGCGCAGCCCGAGCAGCCGGCCGCCGGCGTCGAACGCGGCGGCCAGCCGGTGCGCCTGCTGCCGGGAGTGGTTCACCGCGACCAGGTGCTCGGCGCGGTCCTCCACCCACTTGACCGGCCGTTGCAGCGTGCGGGCCAGCCAGGGGACCAGGAAGTCCTCGGGATAGAACTCGCCGCGCGCACCGAACCCGCCGCCCGCGTCCACCGCGTGCACGTGGATCAGCGTCTCGTCCATGCCGAGCAGCCCGGCCAGCAGGTCCCGGTTGAACACCGGCACCTTGGTCATGCCGAAGATGGCCAGCTTGCCGGTGACCGGGTCAGGGTCGGCCAGCAGGGTGCGCGGCTCCAGCGGCACCGCGCCGTGCCGGCCGATCTGGACCTCGGTCTGCACGACGTGGTCGGCCCGGGCGAACGCGGCGGCTACGTCGCCGTAGCCGAGGGTGAAGTCGGCGGCCACGGTGCCGTCCGCCGCGTCCAGCACCGCAGGCATCTCGTCGATGTCCATGTCCACCAGCTCGGCCGCGTCCTCGGCCAGGTATGGGTCGGCGGCCAGCACCACGGCCAGCGGCTCGCCCACATAGCGCACCGTATCGGCGGCCAGCACCGGCTGGAGGTAGCCACTCAGGTCGATGCCCTGCACGTCGAGCCGGACCGGGATCTCCAGCCGGCCGGGCAGGTCAGCCGCGGTGACCACGGCCACCACCCCGGGCGCCGCGGCGGCCTGGGTGGTGTGCACCGCGCGGAGGTGGCCGTGCGCGATGGGGGAGCGGACGATCCGGGCCCACACCTGGCCCGGCCGGGACATGTCGGCGCCGAACCGGCCGCGGCCACGGAGCAGCCGCGGGTCCTCCTTGCGGGCCACCCGCGCCCCGATGACGCCCCGTACCCGGGTGCCCAGCTCGGTCATGATGGGCCCGGCCCGGCCGCGCGCTGCCACCGGGACCGCGCGGTGGCCAGCACCGCCTCGACGATGCCCTGATAGCCGGTGCACCGGCACAGGTTGGCCGCGACCAGTTCGCGGATCTCGGCCTCGGTCGGCTCGGTGCCGCGGTCCTGCGCCAGGTAGCCCTCGGCCAGCATGAGGAAGCCCGGGGTGCAGAACCCGCACTGCAGCCCGTGCCGGTCGCTGAACGACTGCTGCAGGTCGGACAGCCGGTCGCCGTCAGCCAGGCCCTCCACCGTGCTGATCTCCGCGCCATCCGCCTGCACCCCGAACATCAGGCAGGACCGGGCCGGCTCGCCATCCACCAGCACCGTGCACGCCCCGCAGATGCCGTGCTCACAGCCCAGGTGGGTGCCGGTGTAGCCGAGGTCGTCGCGGAGCATGTCGGCCAGCGTGCGCCGGGCCTCCACGGCCAGTTCGTGCTCCCGGCCGTTGACCCGGAGCCGGATCAGGTGCATGTCCTTCATCGGCGGCCACCTCCGCTGAGCGCGGCGTGGATGTCGGACGGCAGTACTGGGATGTGGTCGAAGCTGGTCCCGGTGCCGGCCATCGCGTCGTTGATCGCGTTCAGCGCAGCGGCGGGTGCGCCGATCGTGCCGCCCTCACCCATCCCCTTGGCGCCGGTCTCGCTGTGCGCCGACGGCGTCTCCAGGTGGGTGATCTCGACCGGGCACAGCTCGGCCGCGGTCGGCGCCAGGTAGTCCATCAGGGTGGCGCTGCCCGGCTGGCCGTCGGCGTCGTAGCGGACCTGTTCGAGCAGCGCGGCGGCGATGCCCTGGGCCACCCCGCCGCGCACCTGGCCGTCCACGATCATCGGGTTGATCACCACCCCGCAGTCCTCCACCACCAGGTAGCGGCGGAGCCGGATCTCGCAGGTGCCGGGGTCGACAGAGACCAGGGCGGCGTGGCAGCCGTTGGAGAACGTGCCCGGCGGGTCGAACGAGGACCGGGCCTCCAGGCCGTAGCGCAGCGGCTCGGGTACCCGGTGCGTCTGGAAGTACACGATCCGGGCCAGTTCGCTGATCGGCAGCGCGCTCTCCGGATCACCGCGGACGTGGGCCTGCCCGCTGGCCAGCTGAATGTCGTCAGCGCTGGCTTCCAGCAAATGCGCGGCCACCTTCCGGAGCTGGTCCGCGACCTGCCCGGCGGCCCGGCTGGCCGCGCCGCCGCCGATCACGATGGACCGGCTGCCCCAGGTGCCCCAGCCGTAGGAGGCCAGGTCGGTGTCGCCCTCGCGGAGCCGCACCTGGCCCGGGTCGATGCCCAGCCGGTCGGCGACGATCTGCGCGAACGTGGTCTCGTGTCCCTGGCCGTGGCCGCAGGTGCCGGTGGTCACGATGACTTCACCGGACGGGTCCATCCGCACCGAGGCGGTGTCGTAGCCGGGCGTCATCCGCATCCGGCGCAGCGACATGGCCGGGGTGCCGTACGCGGTCCGCTCGGAGAAGCAGGAATAGCCGATGCCGGCCCGCAGCCCCTGGCCGCGCAGCCGGTCCCGCTCGGCCGCCCAGCCATTCTCGGCCACCTGCTTCTCGGCCCGGTCCAGCGACTCGGCGTAGCTGCCCTCGTCGTAGGTGATCCCGTTCACCCCGGTGTACGGGAACTCGCCCGGGCTGATCATGTTCCGGCGGCGCACGGCCAGTGGGTCCAGCCCGAGCTGCCCGGCCGCCTTCTCCATCAGCCGCTCCATGACCAGCACCAGCTGCGGCCGGGACACCCCGCGGTACGGCGCGGTGGGCGCCTTGTTGCTGGCAATGGCCCGGCCCCGGGCCCGGTACGCGGGCACCTTGTAGATGCCGGGCAGCTCGGTCGCGGCCATCAGCGGCTCGACCCCGCAGGTGAACGGGAACGCCGAGTATGCGCCGACGTCGCAGTCGATGTCCGCGGCCAGGCCGAGGATCCGGCCGTCGGCGCCGAACGCGGCCCGGACGTCGTAGCACTGCTCGTGGCCGTGGAACGACGCGGTCAGGTTCTCCTGCCGGTCCTCGGCCCAGCGGACCGGCTGGCGCAGCCGCTGGGCCAGCCCGGCGACGACCAGCTCCTCCCGGCCGACCACGCACTTCAGCCCGAAGCCGCCACCGACGTCGGGGGCGATGACCCGGATCTGGCGTTCGGGCAGCGCAAAGGCCTGCGCCACGGCCGACCGGACCTGGTGCGGGACCTGCGTGGACACGTGCATCACGATCTGCCCGTCCCGCTCGTCCCACTCGGCCAGGCAGGCCCGGCCCTCCAGCGGGAGGGCGGCCAGCCGGCCGCTGCGCAGCCGGCCGCTGACCACCACCGGGGCGGCGGCGAAGATGTCCGGCAGCCGGTCGTCGTCGAACATGGTCAGGTCGACCAGGCAGTTGCCGGCCAGCCCGTCGTGCACCGGCGGGGCGCCGGGCGCGCGGGCGCTGTCCAGGCTGGCCACCGCCTGGTGCGCGGTGTAGTCCACGGCCACCAGTTCGGCGGCGTCCTCGGCGGTGTACGGGTCACCGGCTACCACGACGGCGACCGGCTCGCCGACATGCCGGACCTGGCCGATGGCCAGCAGCGGCAGCTTGGTGGGCACGAACTCCGGGCGTTCCAGCACCGCGAGCAGCGCGGGGTCGCCCAGGTCGGCCGCGGTGCACGCGGCGACCACGCCGGGCACGGCCAGCGCTTCGGTCAGGTCGATCCCGCCCAGCGTGGCGGCGGCGTGCGGACTGCGGGCGAACGCGGCGTGCAGCACGGCGCCACGGCTGATGTCGCCGGTGAACCGGCCCCGGCCGAGCAGCATCCGCTGGTCTTCCTTGCGCGGCACCGAGGCGCCTACCCAGGTCACGGTGCGGCCGCCTGGGCCAGTGCGCGCTCGGTCAGGGTGGCGGCCAGCCGCTTCCGGTAACCGGCCGTGCCGTGCCCGTCGGCGGGCGGGTCGATCTGCCCGGCGGCCAGCTGGCCGGCCTGGCGCCAGGTTGCTTCGGTGGCGGGCTGGCCCGCCAGTTCCGCGGTGTCCACCCGGTACGGGAGCGGGCCGACGCCGCCGAGCACCACGGTGAGCTCGCGGCAGGCGCCGTCGCGGTCCAGGTCGATGCTGACCGCGGCGGCGACCACCGCGAAGTCGCCCTGCCGCTGGGCGAACTCGGTCAGCGCGGCGTGGCGGGCGGCGCCGGGAAGCGGATCTCGGTGATCATCTCGTCCGGCTCGGCGGTGGTGCTGTAGAAGCTCTCGAAGAACTCGGTGGCCGGGACAGTGCGCTGGCCGCGCGGGCTGGCCAGCTGGATCTGCGCGTTCAGCAGCACGGCCAGCAGGCACCATTCGGCCGCCGGGTCGGCGTGCGCGATGCTGCCGCCCAGGGTGCCGCGGGCCCGGATCGGGTAGTGCCCGATCCACCGCGCCGCCCGGGGCAGCACGCCGAAGCCGTCCAGCACGGCCGGGTCGCGGCACAGCTCGATCGTGCGGTGCCGGGTCAGCGCGCCGACCCGCAGCCCGTCCGGGCCGGCCTGCAGGTAGTCAAGGCCCGGGATGCGGGTGATGTCGACCAGGGCGCTCGGCCGGGCCAGCCGGAAGTTCATCATCGGCACCAGGCTCTGCCCGCCGGCCAGGATCTTTGCCCCGTCCCCGAGTTCGGCCAGCAGAGCCACGGTCTCCGCCACCGACCGGGTCCGGTGATAGGTAAACGGGGCTGGCTTCACCGGCCTCCTCCCGGGCGCAGGTCGCGTGGAGCCCACCCAGACGGCCCGAGCGCACACCCGACCGGCGACCCCCACGCGTTTGGTATACCATATTTCAGGCATCTGGCCAGAGGCACTTTCTGGGGGAGTCTGCCCATGCCGCACCCGTCTGTCCGGGTGGAACCGGGCCCGGCCAGCTTCCGCCGGATCCGGCTGGATCGCCCGGACCGGCGCAACTCGCTGGACCTGGGCATGGTCCGTGCCCTGCACGCGGCGTTCGCGGCCGAGCCGGCCGCGCCCATCCTGCTGGACAGCACCGATCCCGGGGTGTTCTGTGCGGGCGCGGACCTGACCGTCAGCGACGCCGAGCGGGCCGAGATCTCCGACCTGCTGTACCAGTGCTACGAGGTCATGATCACCCGGCCGGGCCCGGTCATCGCGGTAATCACCGGTCCCGCCGTCGGCGGCGGCGCGCAGCTCGCCGGGGCGGCTGACCTGCGGGTGGCCGGGCCGGACGCGAACTTCCGGTGGACCGGGCCGCCCGGCCGTGCGGTGGCGGTGGGCGCGTGGGTGCTGCCCAGCCTGGTCGGCCGGGGCCTGGCCCTCGAACTGACGATGACCGGGCGCTGGGTGGACGCGGCCGAGGCGGAGCGGATCGGCCTGGTCAACCGGGTCTACGCCGAGCCCGGCCAGGCCGCGGCGGTACTGGCCAGGCAACTGGCCGAGCAGGGGCCTGGAGGAGCCGGCGCCGCCAAGCGGGTCGCGGCGGCCGGCGGACTGCTCGACCGGCTGCGGGCCGAGCGGGCGGCCAACCAGGCCGCCCTGACCGCGCCTCGGCCAGCGGCGCACCCGTGACTGGCCCGGATTCAGTCGCCGGTGCGGATTCAGCCACCGGCCCGGACTCAGTCGGCCGCGCGGACGGGGCTGGTGGTACCGGAGTGGGCGGCGCCGCAGGATGGTCGGCGGCAGCGTGGAGCCGGGCGGGCTGGCGGGCTCATCTCGGGGTGCCGGATGGTGATCTCGACGAGCTGGTCGAGCGGCTGGGCGCGGCGACCATCCTGGACCTGGCGGCCGAGTCGGCGCGCCGGTTCCCGGACCGGGTGGCGGTCACCGTGGACGGCGAGCCGGTCACCCACGCCGGGCTGGCCGCCGGGGCCAGCCAGGTCGGGGACTGGCTGGCCGCCCGGACCGAACCGGGCGACCGGGTCCTGCTGGCGGCCGGGTCCAGCCTGGACTTCGTGCGCTGCTACCTGGGCGCGCTGCAGGCGGGCACGGTCGTCGTGCTGACCAACCCGGGATACACCGCCGCTGAACTCAGTCACTTGGTGGCCGACTCCGGCGCGGTGCTCGCGCTGGCCGATCCGGGCCCGGCGGCCCGGCTGGCCGGCCTGCCCAGCCGCGGTGCGGCGCCGTTGCCGATCGCGCCGGTCTCCGGGCTACCGGCGGGCGGTGGCTGGGCGGGCACTGGCGTTCGGCAAAAGAGGGTGGTGCGGCCGGGGGACACGGCGCTGCTCGCGTACACGTCCGGTACCACCGGACGGCCCAAAGGCGTGCCGCTCACCCACCGCCAGCTCGCGGTGTCCATCCGGGCCGCGCTGACGGCCTGGCGCTGGACCGCCGAGGACGTGCTGGTGCACGCGCTGCCGCTGTTCCATCAGCACGGGCTGGGCGGGTTGCACGCCACGCTGGTGGCCGGGTCCACCGCGCACATCCGGTCCCGGTTCCGCGCCGCCGACCTGATCGCCGCGGTGCGCGCGGCCGGCGGCACCGTGCTGTTCGGGGTGCCGGCCAGCTATCAGGCCCTGCTCGATGAGGCCGGCGGCGAGCCGCTGCTGAACCGGCTGCGGCTGGCCGTGTGCGGCTCGGCACCGCTGAGCCCGGCGCTGGCCGCCCGGCTGCCCGGCCTGCTCGGCCAGCTTCCGCTGGTGCGCTACGGCAGCACCGAGTCCGGGCTCGACGTGTCCAACCCGCTCGGGGCGGCCCGGGCGGACACCGTCGGCCTGCCGCTGCCCGGGGTGCAGTGCCGGATCTGGGCGCCGTCCGGTGCGGCCGGCCCGGGCGCGGACGGCGAGATCCAGCTGCGCGGGCCGCAGGTGTTCGGCGGCTACTGGGCCGACCCGGGGGCCACGGCGGCGGCGTTCACCGCGGACGGGTGGTTCCGCACCGGGGACATCGGGGCGGTCGAGAAGGCCACCGGGCGCCTGGTCATCCGCGGCCGGACCAAAGAGCTGATCATCAGCGGCGGGCTGAACGTCTACCCGCGCGAGGTCGAGCTGGCGCTGGAGAGCCACCCGGCGGTGGCCGAGGCCGCGGTGGCCGGGCTCCCGCACCGGCGCTGGGGGGAGCAGGTGACCGCGTGGGTGATGCTCCGCCCGGGCCGCGAGCTCAGCGAGCCGGACCTGATCGCGCACGCGCGGACCCGGCTGGCCGGGTACAAGTGCCCGAAGCAGGTGTTCCTGGTGGCCGGGCTGCCACGTGACCCGCTCGGCAAGCTGGACCGCCACGCCCTCACCACCAGCCATCCGCAAGCCCGCTGACGCGGCGCCCGGGGGAGTGGCGAGCATCACGGCCGGCCGGGGAAGTGAGTGGGGCCAAGTGTGTTATGTGGGCGTAGCAGGGAGTCTTCCGTCAAGGTGATATTTGGTATACCATCCAGCAACGCCGTGTCCGCGCCGCGTCCTGCGCGGTGTCTGGCTAGCCGGGAAGGGGTTGCGGTGGATCTGCAGCTGAGCGGGAAAGTGGCCCTCGTCACCGGCGCCAGCAAGGGGATCGGCCGCCAGGTGGCGGAGCATCTCGTGGCCGAAGGGGCCAGCGTGGCCATCACGGCCCGCACCACGGCGCCGCTGGAGGTGACGGCCAAGGAGATCCAGACGGCCACCGGCCGCCCGGTGCTCGCGCTGGCCGGCGACATGAGCGTCACCGCGGACGTGCAGCGCTGCGTGGCCGCCGCCACCGACCAGCTCGGCCCGATCGACATCCTGGTCACCTGCGCGGGCAGCTCGCCCGGCGGCCTGCTCGAAGACCTGACCGAGGACCAGTGGCTGGCCAGCCTGAACCTCAAGTTCATGGGCTACGTGCGCAGCGTCCGCGCGGTCATCGGGCAGATGCGGGAACGCGGCACCGGGTCGATCGTCCTGGTCGTGGGCAACGACGGGCTCAAGCCGAGCTACTGGGAGATGACCGCCGGGGCGGCCAACGCGGCCGACATCAACTTCGCCTCGTCGGTCGCCGAGCAGTACGGGCGGTACGGGGTGCGGATCAACACGGTCAACCCGGGCCCGGTGAACACCGACCGGTGGGACGGCCTGGAGAAGGCGTTCGCCCGGGACAAGGGGGTTACCCAGCAGCGGGCGCACGAGCTGGCCACCGAATCCATCCCGTTCGGCCGGATCTGCGAGCCCGCCGAGGTAGCCGCCCTGGTCACGTTCCTGGCCTCGCCGCGGGCCAGCTTCATCAACGGCGCGCACATCCCGGTGGACGGCGCCCAGCGCAAAGCGGTCATGGACCGGTAGGGACGCCGGCGTGCAGCTGACCAGCGCGATCCGGATCGGCCGGCCTGCCCCGGAGGTACTCGACGCGCTGCTGGATCCCGGGAAGGTAGCCGCCTGCCTGCCGGGCAGCCGGCTCATCGGCGAGGTCGCGGACGGCACCTATGCCGGTGAACTGCGACTCCGGATCGGCCCGGTGCACGCGGTGTACGCGGGCACGGTGCACCTGGACGCGGCCGACCGGACGGCCGGCACCGCGACGCTGAGCGCGTCCGGCCGGGAGCGCAGCGGCCAGGGCAGCGCGGACGCCAACGTGACCCTGCGCGTCGTACCGCACGGGGCCACCACCCGGGTGCTGATCAGCGCGGACCTGATGATCCGCGGCACCGTCGCGCAGTACGCCCCGGGCGCCATCGGTGACGTGGGCCAGCGGCTGGTGGAGCAGTTCGCCGGCAACGTCGAGCAGTTGCTCAGCACCCAGGCGGGGTCGCCGGAGCCCGCCACGCCGCCTGCCGCGGGCCGGAAACGGCCGGCCGTGGTGGTGGCGCTGCTGCTGGCCGCCGGGACGCTGGCCGCCGGCCTGGCCGCCTGGGTGATCTGGCGCCGCCGCGGCCCTGCGGTGACCCAGCCAGTAGACCCCGCTATTCCCCGGTATTCCTCGCCTGAAGGGGCTCGCCATGGCTGACAGCCACACTCAGTCGGCATCTGCCGCGGAACTCCGCCCGACGCAGATCGAGATGAACGGGATCAATGTGATCTCGGACGCCCAGCGGAAGGGCCATCCCCGCGACCTGTTCTGGCCGTGGTTCGCGGCCAACGTGTCCGTCCTCGGCCTGGGCTACGGGGCGTTCGTGCTCGATTTCGGCGTCTCGTTCTGGCAGGCGGTCGCGCTCGGAGTGATCGGCATCGTCGTCTCGTTCCTGCTCTGCGGGTTCATCGCGGTGGCGGGCAAGCGCGGCTCGGCACCCACCATGGTGCTCGGCCGGGCCGCGTTCGGCGTCCGCGGAAACAAGCTGCCGTCGCTCATCTCCTGGCTGCTCACCGTCGGCTGGGAAACCGTGCTGATCATCCTGGCCACGCTGGCCACCGCGACCGTGTTCGAGCGGCTCGGCTGGGGCGGCGGAACCGGCGTCAAGGTGATCGCGCTGATCGTGGTCAGCGCGCTGACCGTGATCGGCGGGGTGATGGGCTTCGACCTGATCATGCGCATGCAGACGGTGATCACCTGGGTCACCGCCGTGCTCACCGTGGTGTTCATCGCGCTGGTTGCCGACAAGATCCACTGGCACACGGTGTCGGCCATCCCGGCGGGCTCGGCGCAGAAGTTCATCGGCGCCCTGGTGTTCGTGATGACCGGGTTCGGGCTGGGCTGGGTGAACGCGGCCGCCGACTACTCCCGCTACCTGCCGCGCCGGTCGTCGGGCCGGGGTGTGATCGGCTGGACTGCGTTCGGGTCCTCCATCGCACCAATCTTCCTGCTCATCTTCGGCCTGCTGCTGGCCGGCTCGTCGGCCAAGCTGAGCAGCGCGATCGGCGCCGACCCGATCGGCGCGCTGACCACCCTGCTGCCCACCTGGTTCCTGATCCCATTCGTCATCGCCGCGGTGCTCGGCCTGGTCGGCGGCTCGGTGCTGGACATTTATTCGTCCGGGCTGGCCCTGCTCACCCTCGGGCTGCGCATCCCGCGCTACGCGGCCGCGCTCATCGACGGCACAGTGATGGTGCTCGGCACGATCTACGTGGTGTTCGTGGCGAAAAACTTCCTGAACCAGTTCGAGGGATTCCTGATCACGCTGGGCGTGCCCATCGCGGCCTGGTGCGGTATCATGCTGGCCGACATCATGCTCCGGCGGAAGGACTACTCCGAGCCGGAGCTGTATGACCGGCACGGCCGGTACGGCGACATCCGGCTGGCCCCGCTGGCCATCATCGTGATCGGCACCGTAGTGGGCTGGGGCCTGGTCACCAATACGTACGCGAGCTGGCTCACCTGGCAGGGCTACCTGCTGGGCCCGCTCGGGCTGGGCGGGAAGACCGGGGCGTGGGCGTTCGCCAACCTGGGCGTGCTGGTCGCGCTGGTGTTCGGCTTCCTGGCCGCCTGGGCGCTGGACTTCGCGCCGGTGCGCGCCCAGGAGTCACGGCCCGCGCTGACCGAGCCGGCCACCACCTGATGGGCAGCCCGCCCGGGCCGTGCCTGGCCGTCATCGACATGCAGCGGGTGTTTGCCGAGCCGGGCAGCGCGTGGCTGGCGCCGCACTTCGGCGAGATCATCGAGCCGGTCGGCAAGCTGGTCGAGGCCTTCCAGCCGAACGTGGTGTTCACCCGGTTCATCGCGCCGGCCGAGCCGCACGGGTCCTGGCGGGACTACTACCAGGCCTGGCCGTTCGCGCTGCAGCCGCCGGACGCGGACATCTACCAGCTGGTGGACGAGTTCGCCGCCTGGTCCGGGCAGACGCTGGATGCGGTTACGTTCAGCAAATGGGGTACGGAACTGCGTGGCCACGTGGCGGACAGTGGGCGGCTGGTGCTGTGCGGGGTGGCCACCGACTGCTGCCTGCTGTCCACCGCGGTGGCCGCGGCCGACGAAGGGGTCTACATCCAGGTGGTGGAGGAGGCGTGCGCCGGGGCGACCGAGGACAGCCACCGCAACGCCCTGGACATCCTGCGCACGTACGCACCGCTGATCGAGGTGGTCGGCCTGGCGGACATCCTGGGCGGATGACCGGGGCGCAGGACCAGACCGGCGCGCCGGACCGGACCGGGCGCAGGACCGGACCGGGGCGCAGGCCCGGGCGGCGGGTGCGCTGTACGGGCTGGCCATCGGGGACGCCCTCGGCATGCCGACCGAATCGCTGCCCCGGTCCCAGGTGGTGGCCAGGTACGGGCCGCTGCTGGACTGGTTCGAGCCGGGTGCCGCGGATCAGCCGCTGGCACCCGGGCTGGCGGCCGGCACGGTGACCGACGACACCGAGCAGGCGCTGCTGCTGGCCGGGCTGCTGATCGAGGGCGGCGGCCGGATCGACGCGGCCGAGTTCGCCAGGCGGTTGCTCGGCTGGGAAGAGTCGATGCGGGTGCGCGGCTCGCTCAGCCTGCTCGGACCGTCCACCAAGCGGGCCCTGGCCGCGCTGCTGGCCGGCACGGACGTCGCCGAGACCGGCCGGTACGGCAGCACCAACGGCGCGGCCATGCGGATCACCCCGGTCGGCGTGGCCACGCCTGTTGATGACCTGGGTCGGCTGGTGGATCAGGTAGTTGAGGCCAGCCGGGTGACACACAACGCCGGGGTGGCGCTGGCCGGTGCGGCGGCGGTGGCCGCCGCGGTCAGCGCCGGGGTGGCCGGCGCGCCGGTGCCGGCGGTCACCGAGGTGGCGATCGCCGCGGCCAGCCTGGCCGCCGGCCGTGGGCACTGGGTGGCCGGCGCCGACGTCGCGGCGCGGATCCGCTGGGCGGCCGGGCTGACCGCCGGGCTGGCTCCGGAAGCGGTCCTGGACATCGTGCCCACGCTGGTGGGCACCAGCCTGGCCAGCCAGGAGTCGGTGCCGGCCGCGTTCGCCATCCTGGCCGCCGCCCCGGATGATCCGTGGCTGGCCTGCCGGCTGGCGGCGTCGGCCGGCGGCGACACTGACACCATCGCCGCCATGGCCGGGGCAGTGGCCGGGGCCTGCCACGGGGTGGCCGCGTTCCCGGCCGGGGCGCGGCGCACCGTGGCTGAGGTGAACGGCCTGCGGCTGGACGAGGTGGCGGCCGGCCTGCTGGCGCTCCGGGCGGCCGGCGGGCGGGCAGCATGACGTTCGGCCGCCTGCTGCACCTCGGCAACGTGGTCATCGACGTGGTGCTGGACATCCCGGCGCTGCCGGAGCGGGGCGGCGACGTGCTGGCCAGCCGCACCGAGCTGACCCCGGGCGGCGGGTTCAACGTGCTGGCCGCGGCGGCCCGGCTGGGCCTGCGGGCTGGTTACGCCGGTGTGCATGGCACCGGGCCGCTGGGCGACCTGGCCCGGGCCGGGCTGGCGGCCGAGGGTATCGAGGTGCTGCAGCCGCCGAAACCAGGCCGGGACACCGGCTTCGTGGTGAGCATGGTGGACGCGGCCGGCGAGCGCACGTTCGTGACCAGCCCGGGCGCCGAGGCGACGCTGACCGCCGCCGACCTGGCCCACGTGGTGGCCGGCCCGGCCGACGCGGTCTACCTGTCCGGCTACGGGCTGGTCCACCCGGCCAACCGGGACGCGCTGCTCGGCTGGCTGGCCCGGCTGGGCGACGGCACGGTGCTGTTCCTGGACCCTGGCCCGCTGCTGCGGTCCATCCCGCCGGACGCGCTGGCCGCCGTGGCGCACCGGGCCGACTGGGTCACGCTCAACGCCCGTGAGGCGGCCCTGCTGACCGGCCAGCCCGCCGCCGCGGCCGCGCTGCGCACGCTCACCGAGCGGCCGCCCTGGCCGCCCCGGCCGGGCCAGGGGGTGCTGGTACGCACCGGCGCAAAAGGCTGCATGCTGGCACATTTCAAAACGCCACTAACAGTGGTCCCCGGATTCCCGGTCGCCGCGGTTGACAGCAATGGGGCGGGCGATACTCATACCGGGGCCTTCATTGCTGCACTGGCCGCCGGGGAGGATGCGGCCGGGGCCGCCCGGCGGGCAAATGCCGCCGCCGCGCTGTCGGTCACCAGGCGCGGTCCGGCGACCGCACCTACTGCTGCTGAGCTGGGACGTTGCCTTTCCGGCCAATCGTGGAATAGCTCTTTCCGTAATTGATCAATACGGGGGGAGATCAATGCCGGTGCAAACCATGGCACGCACCGCCGTTCGCCGCAAATCGGCGACCGCAACGCGTACCGCAACGAGCCGCAGCAGTGCGGTCAAGAATGCGGCCAGCAATCAGAAAGCCAAGGCCAGCACGAAGTCGGTCGCGGGCAGCCAGGTGCGCAGCACGGCGGCACGGACCTCAGCAACTCGCATGATCGCGGCCCCGCGGGCCAGTGCGGCGCGGACCGGTGCGGCCAGGCGCAGCACGGCGCCGGCCACTCGGTTTTCCTTAAGTCTATAAAAACAGTCTAATTTCTAGGAAGATAGAGCCGCATCGCCCTATCCCTAGGAGGACTGCCTCATGCACCGATGGTCGTTAACGCGGCGGCTGGCCTGCCCGGCCGCCGTACTGGCCGGCCTGATTCCGGCGGCGCTGACCGCGCCCGCCGCCGCCGCCAGCCCGGCCGGGCCACCGCCGGTTACCGTGCTCACCCATGAGCCGGGCACCGGCACCGGGGATATCTTCATCTCGCCGTTCGGGGACACGGCCAGCTACCAGAACGGCCCGGAGATCCTCAGCCCATCCGGGCGGGTGGTCTGGTTCCACCCGGTACCAGCCGGGCAGGAGGCCAGCGACTTCCGCGCCCAGCGGTACCTGGGTCAGCCGGTACTCACCTGGTGGCAGGGCACCGGCCTGGGTGGCCTGTCCAGCGGCACCGACTACATCTACAACGACCACTACCAGCAGATCGCGACGGTGCAGGCGGGCAACGGCTACTCAGCCGATGGGCACGAGTTCCTCATCACGCCGTGGAACACCGCGCTGATCCTGGCCTACACCACGGCCACGGCCAACCTCACCGCCATCGGCGGGCCGGCCGACCAGGAAGTCATCGACGGCATCGTGCAGGAGATCGATATCCGGACCGGCCGGGTGCTGTTCCAGTGGAACAGCGCCGATCACGTCCCGTACAGCGCGAGCGAGCAGCCGCTGCCCGCGACGGCCAGCACGCCGTGGGACTGGTTCCACATCAATGCCGTGCACCTGGACAGCTACGGCAACCTGCTGATCGACGCGCGGGACACCTGGGCCACGTACGACGTCAGCCTGCGCACCGGGAAGATGCTCTGGACGCTGGGCGGCAAGCAGAGCACGTTCGCGGTCCGCGCCGCGCCCGGCCAGGTGCTGGACAGCGCGGGCGAGATCTTCGCCTGGCAGCACGACCCGGACCAGGTTGAACCGCAGACCTACACCTTGTTCGACGACGAGTCGTCGGGCACCCCGCTGCTGCCGGTCAGCCGGGCGGTGACCGTCCGGCTGGACTTCCGCAGCCGGACCGCCACCCTGGTCGCATCGGACGATCAGCCGGAAGACCAGGTTGCCTCGTCCCAGGGCAACGCGCAGACCACCGCCACCGGTGACCTGTTCGTGGGCTGGGGGAACCTGCCCTACTTCTCCGAGTTCAGCCCGTCCGGCCGGCTGCTGTTCAACGCCGAACTGCCCGCCGGAGTGAACAGCTACCGCGCCTACCAGCTGCCCTGGCCGGGTCAGTAGCGCAGGTTGCTGGTGCGCAGCCGGGGGCATCCGCCGTGTGTTGGCAGCGCGGCGGATGCCCCGGCTAGGGCGCCAGGACGCCGCGTCTCTAGGGCCGCGCCGGCCGGCTGGCGGGGAATTCCCCACTGTGCACTCTTGCCGCAGTAGAGACTCTAGGAGCAACGGCCCGCCGCGCCCCAGCCCGGATGGCCGCTAGTAAGGGATCCGTAAGCGTCAGCCACAGCGTCAGCCACCCCAGCGTCAGCCACCCAGGCGGCGGGGCAGTGGCACGCGCAGCGCCAGCCAGACGATGAGCACGGACAGTGCCCATCCGGCCAGCACGTCGCTGGCCCAGTGATAGTCGCACCAGACCAGCGCGGCCCCGACCAGCAGCCATACCGCGGCCAGGCCAGCGAGCGCGGCCCGGCGGGCCCGGCCGCGCCAGCCGGCGATGAGCAGGACGACCGCGATCGAGTAGCACACGCACGCGGTGCTGGTGTGCCCGGACGGGAAGAAGCCCCAGCTGCCGGCGGGCAGCACCGTAGTGCCCGGCCCGGGCCGGCCAATGATGATCTTGGCTGGGATCACCGTGACCAGCAGCAGCACGACTCCGGTCGCGGCCACCAGCAGCGGGCGCAGGGTATGCCCGCGGACCGCCAGCACCGCCGCGACCACGGCCAGCACTGGCCCGGCCACCGTCTCCCGGCCGAGGTCGGTGATGAGCTGGGCGGGCGCGTGCGGGCTGTCGGCCAGCCAGCGCCAGGCCGCCGCGTGCGCCCAGTCCTGCACGGTGTGCCGGATGTGCTGGTCCAGGATGACCACCGGGCCGTGCGCCAGCACGTTGACGGTGAGGAAGACCAGCACGGCCAGCAGCCCGGCGGGCAGCAGCCAGCCCGGCCACGGCCGGCCGCGGGCCGGGCTTTCCGCCTGGCCCGGCGCCGGCGCGGTGCTGGTCACCTTGTCCATTGCGAGTGAGCGTACCGGCCAGGGTCGTCTGGAATAGTTGCTGGTGTGAGCAGGGGCAGCGGGCTGATCACGCACCCGGACAAGGTGCTGTTCGCCGAGCGGGGCGAGACCAAGGCCGACCTCGCCGGGTACTACCAGCGGGTGGCCGAGCCGCTGCTGCGGACCATGGGCGGCCGCCCGGTGCTGCTGCAGCGCTTCCCGGAGGGCGCGGGCGGCCCGTCGTTCTTCCAGAAGCGGGTGCCCAAGACCGCGCCGGGCTGGCTGCAGACGACCACCGTGGCCACGCCCAACGGCACCACGTCGCAGGCCCTGGTGGCGGCGGACATCGACCACGTGCTGTGGGCGGTCAACCTGGGCTGCCTGGGTTTCCACGTGTGGCCCTACCTGGCCGGCGATCCGGACCACACCGACGAGCTGCGGATCGACCTGGACCCGACCCCGGGAGTGGAGTTCGCCCAGATCCGCGAGGCCGCGCACGAACTGCGCGGGCTGCTCACCGAGGCCGGCCTCACCGGCTATCCCAAGACCACCGGCAATCGGGGCCTGCACGTGTACGTCCGGCTGGCCCCGCACTGGGACTCCTACCAGGTGCGGGCGGCCGCGGTGGCGGTGGCCCGGGAGCTGGAACGCCGCCGCCCAGACCTGATCACCGCCGCCTGGTGGAAGGAAGAACGTGGCCAGCGGGTGTTCATCGACTACAACCAGAACGCGCCGCACAAGACGGTGTTCGGCGCGTGGTCGGTGCGGGCCCGGCCAGGCGGGCAGGTGTCCACCCCGATCTCCTGGGCCGAGCTGGACGGCATCCACCCCGACCAGTTCACGATCGCGTCACTGGCCGGCCGGGAAGGTGACCCGTGGCGGGGCATGAACGATGATCCGCAGTCGCTCGAGCCGCTGCTGGCGATGAGCGAGCGGGACCTGGCGGCCGGGCTGATGGATGCGCCGTGGCCGCCGGTCTATCCCAAGCAGCCGGGCGAGCCGCCGCGGGTGGCGCCCAGCCGGGCGCGTAAGCAGTGATCAGGACTCGGAGTCGTACCGGAACCCGCCGATGAACCGGCGGAACAGCCCGCCCTCGTGCGGCAGCGGTGCCTCGGCCGGGGGCGCCTGGTCCCGCTCGTGGCCCTCCGGCTGGGAGTAGTCGGCGCGGGCGATCGCGTCCACGATCTGTGCGTCGTCGAAGTCGGCCGAGCCGGGGATCTGCGGGACGAAGCCGACCAGGTCCCCGTCCTCCATGACTTCGGCCTCCAGGGCCGTGGTGCCCTCGTTGCCCCAGATCGCCTCGCGCCCGTCGCCGAGGACGACCCGGACACCGTAGATGTCGATCCCAGCGTTCTCCAGGTGCGCGTCGAGGCCGCGATCACGGAGCGCGTCAGCCACCCGGCGGGCCCGGTTCTCATCCATGGGGGACAACCTACCTGGGCCAAGCCGGTGCTACGCCCGGATGCCAGAGCAGCCGGTCAGCCCGCCACCAAGGGCAGGCCAGCCGTCCCGGCGTTGCCGAAGTCGTCGTCCACGCTGATCACCTCGCGGCCGTGCGCGGCGAGCAGGGACGCGGCGGCCAGCGCGCGGTACCCGCTGTGGCAGTGCACCCAGACCTCCCCGGCGGGCACCTCGGCGAGCCGGCCAGGCAGTTCGTGCAGCGGGATGTGCACCGCGCCGGCGATGTGCTCCTCGGCCCATTCCAGCTGGCGGCGCACGTCCAGCACGACCGGGCCGCCGTCCGGGCCTGCCTGGCGGGCGGCGGCCAGGTCACCGAACTTGGCCAGCCGCACGGTGTCCAGCGGCTGCCCGGCGGCCCAGTCCGCGGGCCGCCCGGTGGCCGCGGCGGCCGGGCGGTCGATGCCGATCCGGGCCAGTTCTCGCTGGGCCGCGGCGACCTGGGCCGGGGTCTCGCCGAGCAGGGTCACCGGGGTGCCCCAGGGCAGCACCCAGCCGAGGTAGGTGGCGAAGCTGCCGTCGAGCGGGAAGGCGACCGAGCCAGGCAGGAAACCTGCCGCGAACGCCACCCGGTCGCGCAGGTCCACCACCCATTCGCCGGCCTCGATACGGCGGCGGAGTTCGGCCGGATCGGCGCGGTGCGGCGGGGACAGGTCAGGGGCGGTCGGCCCGGCCGCGTTGGCCGGGGCCATGTGCGCGTAGTAGGCGGGCCACGCGTCCAGGCCGGCCAGCAGGGCCTCCACGTAGCTGCGTTCCTCGCGGGTGAGCGCCGGGTTGACCTGCTTCTCGCGGCCGATGGTGGAAGACAGCGCCTCGGTCTGGGTGGCCGCGCAGAAACTGCCGAACCCGTGCGTGGGGAAGACCGGGGCGCTGTCCGGCAGTTCGGTGGCCAGCCGGTGCGCCGACCGGTACTGGGCCCGCGCCAGCACCGGCGTGTTCTCCGGCCCGAGCAGGTCCGGCCGGCCGGTCGAGCCGTACAGCAGCGACCCACCGGTGAACACCCCGGCCACCCGCCCTTCCGTCTCCAGCACGTAGGCGACATGGGTGAACGTGTGCCCCGGGGTGGTCATTACCCGCAACGCCAGTGCCTCGCTGATCGGCACCCGGTCGCCATCGTGCACCGGGGTGCGGGTAAACCGGACCGGGTCGGCCCCGTTGACCAGGTAATGCGCGCCGGCCGCCTGGGCCAGAGCCAGGCCGCCAGTCACGTAGTCGTTGTGGATGTGCGTCTCGGCCACATGGGTGACCCGGATCCCCAGCCCAGCGGCCAGGTCGCTGACCCGGTCCACGTCCCGCTGTGGGTCGATGACCACGCCGACGTCCCCGTCGTGCGCCAGGTAACTCCGGTCGCCGAGGCTGGGCGTGTCGATCGGAAGCACGTCAACCATGCGGTCTCCCCTGGGCCCGGGATGGCCGGGCTTTCTCTCTTGCCTTAAATGTACGATCATTCGGACAGGGGCTCAAGGAGGAGGGGCTGTGGTCACCGACACGACCGCCCACGGGACCGGCACCGGCGCCCGGCCGCTGGACCGGCGCAGCCCGCTGCCGCTGTGGGCGCAGCTCCGGGACGACCTGCACCGGCGGCTGGCGGCTGGCGCGTTCCGCGACTCGTTCCCCGGCGAGCTGGCGCTGACCGGGGAGTATGCGGTGAGCCGGCACACCGTCCGGGCCGCGCTGCGGGAACTGCGCGCGGACGGCGTCGTGGTGGCGGAGCGTGGCCGCCGTCCCCGGCTGGCCGGCCCGGGCGGCATCGCCCAGCCGCTAGGTGCGCTCTACTCGCTGTTCGCCTCGGTCGAGTCGGCGGGCCAGCGGCAGACCAGCCTGGTCCGGGCGCGGGAACTGTGCGCCGACGGGGTGGTCGCGGACCGGCTGGGGCTGGCCGAAGAGACGCTGCTGTTCCGGCTGGAACGGCTCCGGCTGGCCGGCGGCGAGCCGCTGGCGCTGGACACCGTGTGGCTGCCCGCCGAGGTCGCCGCCCCGCTGATGGACGCGGACTTCACGCACACCGCGCTGTATGACGAACTGGCCGCGCGTACCGGCCTGCGGCTGGAGAGCGGCCGCGAGCACATCAGGTCGGTGCTGCCCAGCCGGGCGCAGCGCCGGCTGCTGCGGATCCCGCCGGCCGCCGGGGCGCTGGCCATCGACCGGCTGGGCTACGCGGCGAGCCGGCCGGTGGAATGGCGGCACACGCTGATCCGTGGTGACCGGTTCTCCCTGGTGGCCGAGTTCTCGCCGCGGTCCGGCTACCAGCTGACCCGGCCACAATACCCCTCTGGGTATCCTGGTAGGACAGCGGAAGGAGGTAACTGATGAAGATCGACAATGCGGCCGAAAGCCAAGTGCTCAACCGGCT
Source organism: uncultured Actinomycetes bacterium (assembly GCA_963758575.1). Taxonomy (GTDB): domain Bacteria; phylum Actinomycetota; class Actinomycetes; order Streptosporangiales; family Streptosporangiaceae; genus RYN-230. The sequence goes on along the minus strand of CAVWWE010000004.1, from coordinate 28,179 downwards.
GCGCCGGGCGCAGGGCCAGCTGGCCGGGGTTATCTCCATGGTCGAGTCCGGGCGGGACTGCGAAGAGGTGGTCACTCAGCTGGCCGCGGTATGCCGGGCGCTGGACCGGGCCGGGTTCAAGATCGTGGCCAGTGGCATGCGGCAGTGCGCCGAAGCCGGACCTAGCTCGCCGATGACCGAGGAGCAGATGGAGAAGATGTTCCTCACCCTGGCCTGACCGGGCTCCCGTGGCGCCGGTCAGCAGGCGTGGGCGTTAGGTATAGATCATTAGCAGCAGGGCCCGGTTCTCCGGATGCAGGCCCTGGTAGACGTGCGGGACAGCGGCGTCGTGGTGCACCGAATCGCCGTGCGCCAGGTCGACCGGGTCGGTGGCCGGCCCGCAGCGGACCTCGCCCTGGGTGACCACCACGCACTCCTGGACGCCGGGCAGGTGCGCGGCCGAATCCTGCCGGGCCTGGTCCACGGCCAGGTCGTAGACCTCCACCCGGCCGGGCGCGTCCAGCCGGTGCAGCAGCCGGGCATGCACGGCGGCCCCGTCGATCCGGGCACCCTGGTCCGCGCGGACCACCGCGACCGGCGCGGGCCGGTCGTCCAGCAGGTCGCCGAGCGGCGCGCCGAGCGCCGAGGCCAGCGCCCACAGCGTGCTCAGTGTGGGGTTGCCGTCGCCCAGTTCCAGCGCGTGCAGCGTGGTCTTGCCGATGCCCGCCGCGCTGGCCAGGTCGGCCAGGGACAGCCCGGCGGCCTGGCGCCGGCGGCGCAGATTGGCGCCGATGGTGGCCGAGATCGTCACGCGTCCCATTGTAACGATACGGGCGTTCGGTATATTGGTACGATGCCTGTGTCGCGATTGCAGCACGTGCCGGGGATCGGGGTGGACAAGGTCGGCGATGCGGCCGACGCGGCCGGGGACCCGCGGTTCCTCCGGCTGGAGAACCTGGACACCGACATCCCGCCGCCCGCGGTGGCCCGGCAGGTCACGCACGAGGCAGTGGAGCAGGACGCGGCCAACAGCTATCTGCCCTTCCAGGGGCACTGGGCGCTGCGCGAGGCGGCGGCCGCGCACGTCAGCGCGATCACCGAGGTCGGCTACGACCCGGCCAGCCAGTGTGTCAGCGTGGCCGGTGGGCTGAACGGCATCCTGAACGTGCTGCTGGCCACCGTGGAGCCGGGCCAGGAGGTGGTCATCTGCGACCCGATCTACGCCGGGCTGGTGAACCGGATCCGGCTGGCCGGCGGGGTGCCGCGGCACGTGCGCTGCGTGCCCGGCCCGGACGGCTGGGCCACCGACCCGGCCGACCTGGCCGCGGCGATCGGGCCGCGGACCGCAGCCGTCCTGCTGATGAGCCCGGCCATGCCGACCGGGGCGGTGCTCGGCCCGGAACACTACGCGGCGATCGCGGGCCCGGTCAGCCAGTACGGCGCCTGGGTGATCTACGACGCGGCCATGGAGCGGATCCGGTTCGACGGCCAGCCGCCGGCGCACCCGGCCGCGCATGCTGAGCTGGCCGCGCGGACCATCACGGTCGGCTCCGCGTCCAAGGAACTGCGGATGATCGGCTGGCGGGTCGGCTGGGTGGTCGGGCCGGAGCCGATCATGGGGGACGTCGGGCTGGTCGGGCTGACCAACGTGGTGTGCCAGGTGGGTATCGCGCAGCAGGCGGTGGCGGCCGCGCTGCGCGCCCCGGACGCGGCCGGCGACGTGGCCGCGGCCACCCGGACCTGGCAGCGGCGGTGCGAGGTCATCCTCGAGCAGCTGGACGGCTACCCGTGTATCCGGCCGCACGGCGGCTGGTCGCTGCTCATCGACACGGTGCCGCTGGGGGTCACCGCGGCGGAGGCGTCGGAGCGGCTGTTCCGGGTTCAGGTGGCGGCCACGCCGATGACCGGCTGGGGGCCGAGTGGGGAGCGGTACCTGCGGCTGGTGTTCGCCAACGAGCCGGCCGAACGGCTCGGTGACCTGCGGGCCCGGTTCGACGCCGCGTTCGGCTGACGGGCTAGCTCGCCGCTGGGGCTAGCTCGCCGCTGGGGCCAGCACGGCCAGCAGGGCCTGGGCCCAGTCGCGGTAGCCGGCCTGGTTGGGGTGGAATGCGTCCGAGGCGAACTTGCCCCGCCACGGTGGCTGGAAGTACGCGGACACCTCGGCGACCGGCAGGCCGCGCGCGCCGGCCTCGGCGTGGATGGTCCGGTTGATCCGGGCCGGCCGCGCGGGATGCGGCGGTGCCCGCACCGGCTAAGACCGGGGCATATCTGCGTCATACAGGATATGCGGCTTCGGCAGATATGCCCCGATTCATCAGTCAGGCCATCCCCGTCCGCCACCCGGTACCGCCGTCCCGGCGCGAGCACAACTCTCGTCCCATCGTTCGCCACCGCGGACAGGGTCAGCTGCGTCCAGTCCGCTCGGTACAGCAGGCTGACCAGATCAGGCCCAGCGCTCATCCCAGCTCCCGCCGCCCAGCTGACCCGGCAGGGACCATCCCGCCGATCGGGATATTGTGGCCGGCCTGCCGGGCGCTGAGGTAGGCGGACTTAGCGGGTGCTCGGCCGCCGGGTCGGCAGCGGACGTGGGCTGTCCCGGCCTGGGTCGGCCCGGCCCGCGCCGGCCCGGGTTCTCGCCTTCCCGGCCGCGGGGACCGTGGGCTACTTGCCCAGGTCCGCAGCTGGCACCGCGATCCGCTCGATGATGCCGCGCTGTCGGCGTATTCAGCAGGAATTGTTACCGGGCTACCGGGCGGGCAGGTATGCCGTTAGCCGGGCACTGGCGTTAAATATTAAAGTACTTAGTCTTTTGGTTTTGAATTGGCCGGCTTGGTGTCCCGGGCCTGCAGTGGCTCGCCGCACGCCTGGCAGACAAGCTGCGGCACCAGTTGCTCCCCGCAGTGGTGCTCCAGGACCAGCGGGGGCCCGTCCGGGCCGGCCAGGTGCCGGTCGCCCCAGCGCATCAGCGTCTGGATGACCGGGTACAGGTCGCGGCCGGCCTCGGTCAGGTGGTACTCGAACCGGGCCGGGTGGTCGGAATACTGCCGCCGCTCCAGGATACCGGCCGCGGTCAGCGTGCGCAGCCGGGCCGCCAGCGTGTCCCGGGGCGCCCCGGTCCGCCGCACCATCTCGTCGAACCGGCGGTCGCCGAGGAACACCTCCCGCACCGCGAGCAGGGCCCACTTCTCGCCCACGATGTCCAGCGTGCGGGCCACCGAGCACTCCCGCGGCTGGGTGGTCAAAGCCTTCATGACCCCCACGATACCTCGTAAGTCCGATTTCTGGACTCACCCACTCAAGCCGGGGTATGGTGAGTCCAGATTTCGGACCCACCCACCCACGCACCTGCCGCCGCACCCGCCTGCCAGGAGATCGCCCGTGACGTCCCGTCCCCAGGCCACCCCCGCCCAGCCCGAAGCCGCGGCCGTCGCGACCGCCGGACCGGATACCGGCCGGACCCCGCGCCAGGTCACCGCGATCGTCGGCGTGCTGGCCCTGGCCGTGTTCATGTCCAGCCTGGACCTGTTCATCGTCAACCTGGCGTTCCCGTATATCGGCAAGCAGTACGCCGGGACCAGCCTGAGCGAGCTGTCCTGGGTGCTGAACGCGTACACCATCGTGTTCGCCGCCGTCCTGGTCCCGGCCGGCCGGTGGGCGGACCGGGTCGGGCGGCGCCGGCTGTTCGTGGCCGGCCTGATCGGGTTCACTGGGGGATCGCTGCTCTGCGGCCTGGCGCCCGGGGTGGAGGCGCTGATCGTGGCCCGGGTCATCCAGGCGGCCGGGGCGGGCCTGATGGTGCCCGCGTCGCTGTCCCTGCTGCTGGCGGCTGTGCCCGCCCCGGCCCGGCCGCGGGCCATCGGTACCTGGGCCGCGATCGGCGCGCTCGGTGCCGCGCTCGGGCCGGTGATCGGCGGCGCGCTGGTCCAGATCGACTGGCGCTGGGTGTTCTGGATCAACCTGCCGGTCGGGCTGGCGGCCACGCTGCTCGCGCTGCGCATCGTCCCGGAGAGCAAGGACGAGCAGGCCCGCGGCCGCCCGGACGTGATCGGCGCGGTGCTGCTCGCCGCGTCGGTCGGCCTGATCGCGTACGCCCTGGTCGAGGCGCCGACGTGGGGCTGGGGCTCGGCGGGCTTCCTCGGCGTGCTGGCCGCCGCGCTGGCCAGCGGCGCGGCCATGGTGTGGCGCTCGCACCGGCATCATTCCCCGGTCATCGAGCTGCAGTTGCTCCGGCACCGGACGTTCAGCGGTGCGTTCGCCGCGTCGATCCTGTACTACGCGGGCTTCGGCGCGTTCGTGCTCAACTCGGTGGAGTTCCTCACCGGCGTCTGGCACTACTCCGCGGTCGAGGCCGGGCTGGCCATCGCGCCCGGACCGCTGATGGTGCTGCCGTTCGCCCGGATCGTCTCGCCCCGGCTGGCCGCCTGGCTGGGCGGCCCTGGCCGGGTCGCGGTGCTCGGCTGCGTGGTGAACGCGGGCGGCCAGGCGCTCTGGCTGAGCCAGATCCAGGTCCACCCGGCCTACCTGACCCACCTGCTGCCCGCCCAGCTGCTCGGCGGCGCCGGAGTCGGGCTGAGCATCCCGACGCTGCTCGGCGCGGGCAGCGCGTCGCTCACCCCGGCCCGGTTCGGCACCGGCAGCGGCATCCTCAACATGGCCCGCCAGGTCGGCACCGTGCTCGGCGTGGCCGGCCTGGTCGCGGTGCTGGCCCACGTCTCGCCCACCGACCCGCTGGCCGCGTTCCGGCATGGGCTGTGGCTGATCATCGCGTTCTTCGTGGCCGCGGCGCTCATCGCGGCGGCCACGCTGACCCGCCGGGCGGCCACCTCATGACCAATTTTGCCGAACGCCAGTACCCGCAGCCGGGGCCCACACCGCCCCCGGACGCTACCTGGGGTAAACCCCGGTCCAAGCAGGTGACCTGGTACGACCCGGCCACGGTCGCGGCCGGTGCCGACGGGACCGGCTATACGTCGATCGATATCACGCTCAACTACACCCGGCCGATCACCCTGGACAGCGGGACGCTGACCGCGACCGGCCGGGTGACCAAGCCAGGACGGCGGATCGCCCTGGCCACCGCCGAGATCACCGACGCGGCGGGCCGCCTGGTCGCCACGGCCAGCAGCAACTGCCTGGTTATCCAGCCACCGGGCTGAGCTGGCCGATGATGACGAACCGCCACCACGTCGCGGTCACCTGGTTGCTGGCGACCAGGACGAAACCGGGCGTGCCGTCGCCCGGCACGTCGTCGCCGATGAACGCCTCGAACCGCTGACTGCCCGTTGAGCTCTCGCTGACCGTGGCCGAGCAGGTGGTCCCGCTGCCGCAGACGGCCAGCTCGGCGCCGGTCGTCTCGTCGTAGATGGTGATGTAGTACGGCGTCGGCCCCACGTCGGCGTTCGCGGTGGCGGTCAGCGTCACCGCGGTGCCCACGTAGGGGTCGGTGCTGCTGGCGGCGAGCGAGACGGTGAACCCGTTGCCGGCCCACGGCTGCGCGGTGGCCGCCTGGGCTGCGCCGGTGAAGCAGCACAGTGCCGTCGCTGCGATCAGCACTGGGGTGAGGAAGCGGAGCGGCTTCATGGGCCTATCCCTTCACGAGGTGAACATGACGGGGATAGGAGTCGTCAGCCGGCCCGCCGCCAACAAAAACGCCGGAACGTTGTGCTGGCCGCGTCCCGGGGCGACGATGGGGGAAGCAGGAAAGGGGGCAGCGATGCGCATTGTGTTGCGGGTCTTGCTGGTCGAGTGCGCGTTGTCCTGGGTCATGCTGCTGGCCGGGTACATCGGGGTGGCCCGGCAGATCTGGCCGCACGCCACGGCCCGGTTCCGCGGCCGTAACTGGCGGGTCGGCCTGGGCTTGCTGATCGGGCTGCCGCTGGCCGCGGGCTGGCCGGCCATGTTCCTCGCCCGGGGTGTCGCCCTGTATACCCACGGGGACTGGCTGAACCTGGCCATTCCCTGGTGGCTGATGCTCGGCACGGCCGGCTCGGTGGTGCTGGTGGTGACGAAGCTCAGGAAGGCTGAGATACGCGCGGAACTGGAGTCCGGCTGCCAGTGCGGCACGTGTGTCGCCTACGGCCGCTCACTGTGACTACCCCGGCGATTGCCGGTGGTGGTCCCGCCGGTACCGGACCCGCCGGCGCCAGTCCTTCGGGTGCAGGGCCACCAGTACGCGGATCAGGTCCATGCCAGCCGGGTCCTTCCGGTCTCCACGATCCGGGACCAGCGCTGCAGTTGCGTGCCGAGCGCGGCCAGCCCGGCCGCGGTGATCTCGTAAGGCCGGCGCCGGTCCTCGCTCGGCAGCGGGACGATGAGGCCGAGCTTCTCCAGCTTGGCCAGCGAGCCGTAGAGCGTCCCAGGCCCGAGCTGGATCCCGGTGCGTTCGGCTACGTCGGTGGTGATGGCGTAGCCGTGCTTGGGCCCGTCGCTGAGCGCGAGCAGCACCAGGACGCCGGGTTCGCCGAACCGGGCCAGCCCATCTGCATCACGTTGCTGCTTCGCCATACGTTGCATCGTATGACGTAGTAAGAACCCCGGTCAAACCGGCCTGGGCTACAGGTGGCTGAACCCGCCAGACTCCTCCTTGGTCATGGACACAGTGACCGGGTGCTTGCTGAAGTGGGCCACGGCCTCGCGGAAGTCGTCGAGCAGCAGTGCGGCCAGGTCCTGGCTGACGCCGAGGCGGACCAGGATGCGCTGCACGGGGATGTCGGAGGCGCTCCCGGTGAGGGTGTAGGCGGGCACCTGCCAGCCCTTGTTGCGCAGCCGGTCGGCCAGGTCGAACAGCGTGTAGCCGGGGTCCTCGCCCTCGCGGATGCGCCAGGTGACGGTGGGGATCCCGGTGTTGGGGTTGCTGTCACACAGCAGCTCGAACGGGCCCAGCTTGACGATCTCGGCCGCCAGGTACTGGCCGATGTCATAGGACGCCATGTGGATGTTGCGGTAGCCCTCGTGGCCGAGCCGCAGGAAGTTGTAATAGCTGGCGACGATCTGCCCGGCCGGCCGGGAGAAGTTGATCTGGAAGACCGGCATGTCGCCGCCGAGGTAGTTCACGTGGAAGATCAGGTCGTCGGGGAGTTCGGCGGTGTCCCGCCAGACGACCCAGCCCGCGCCCAGCGGCGCCAGCCCGAACTTGTGCCCGGATGCGCTGATCGATTTGACCCGGGGCAGGCGGAAGTCGAAGGCCACGTCGGGTGCGCAGAACGGGGCCAGGAAGCCGCCGCTGGCCCCGTCCACGTGAATGTCGACGTCGAGGCCGGTGTCGGCCTGCAGCTTGTCCAGGGCGGCGGCCAGGTCGGCCACCGGCTCGTACGCGCCGGTGTAGGTGACGCCCAGGGTCGGCACCACCATGATCGTGTTCTCGTCGACCCGTTGCAGCATCGTCTCCGGATCCATCATGTAGCGGCCGGGTGCCATCGGGACCTCGCGCATCTCGATGTCCCAGTAGCGGGCGAACTTGTGCCATACCACCTGCACCGGTCCGCACACCATGTTCGGGTTGTCCACTGACTTTCCGGCTGCCCGCCGCTTGGCCCGCCACCGCCACTTGGCCGCCATCCCGGCCAGCATGCACGCTTCCGACGAGCCGATGGCCGAAGTGCCCACGGTGTTGGCCGCCTCGGGCGCGTTCCACAGGTCGGCCACCATGTGCACGCACCGCCGCTCGAGCTCCGCGGTCTGCGGGTACTCATCCCGGTCGATCATGTTCTTGTTGATCGACATCGCCATCAGCCCCATGACCTCGGGTTCTTCCCACGTCTGGCAGAAGGTGGCCAGGTTCTGCCGCGCGTTGCCGTCGAGCATCAGCTCGTCCGACACGAGTTGGAACGCATCTCTCGGCTGGGTCCCCTGCGGCGGGAACCGGTACTTGTGTATCGGCCGGGTCAGGTCGCGATCGGCGAACACGCAGTCATCAAGCTCACCACGGATGGTCTCCCGCTCGTGCAGTGTCATAGCAGCAACCCCCTTGACTCGAGGGCCTCCGCAGCGGCGCCCCTTCCGATGCTGTCCGGTGGCGCGTGATGCCGTCATCACCCTTGATGGGGGATGAGCATCTCTTGACCTGTTCTGGAAGATTGAGCCCGAGCAGATAGGACGCGTTCATGCCCGGACGGGACGGCGGCGGCCGCGATCTCAGCATCGGCGCCCCGGTGACGTTTGTTGACCACGTGCGCCCGGACGGCGTGCTCGTTCGCTGGGAATCCCGCCGCCACCGCAAGCACCTGAAGCAGCCTGCCGGGTCGACGTGGTGGGCACCGCGGGCGCGGGGCTGGTGGATCGCCGTCCTGTTCGCCATCGGATCGCTGCTGTTCGCGCTCGGCGCGATACCCGGCTACGCGAGCGCGGTGGGGGCCGAGTGGGATAACGTCACGTTCTTCATCGGCTCGCTGTTCTTCACCTCGGCCGCGTTCCTGACCTACCGGGAGGCGGTCGACGCCGCCCCGCCCGCCCTCAACCCGGCGCACCGGCGGTTCTTCGTCTACCAGCCGAGGCGGATCGACTGGTGGGCCACTGGCGTGCAGCTGGTCGGCACGGTGTTCTTCAACATCAGCACCGGCGCCGCCACGGTGGCCGACCTGTCCGCGCAGGCCGCCCATCAGCACGTATGGCGGCCCGACGCGATCGGCTCGGTCTGCTTTCTGATATCCAGCCTGCTGGCCTGGTATGAGGTCTGCCACGGCTGGGCCGCCTGGCGCCCCAGGGAGTGGTCGTGGTGGATCACCCTCGTGAACCTGGCCGGGTCGGTTGCCTTCGGCGTGTCCGCGATCGCCGCCTACGTCAATCCGCTCACCGGCCAGGTGCACAACGTGGCCCGGGCCAACACCCAGACCTTCATCGGTGCGGTGTGCTTCCTCATCGGCGCCCTGCTGCTGTTGCCGGAACGCACCGAGGAAACCCACGGCCAGGTAGTCGTGCCCGCCAGCGATGGCCGTCCTGACCTACGTGGAGCTACGGGGACTTGATCTCTGGACTAAGCATCTGGCGGAGCACTGTCGCCCATCAGCCGAACGGCAGCCGTCAAGCATCAGGCGAACCCGTCTGCCGTTCTAGCCCCCGATCAGTTTCGACCAGGTGCCGTCGTCAACGACCCCGGACTCGGATAGCCCGAAAGCCTTCTGCTGAGCTTTGACCGCGGCCAACGTGTTCGGGCCGAAGACGCCATCGATCGTGACCGGGTTGCCAAGCGCAGTGCATAGGCCCTGCAGCCGGTGCACCATCCGGTCGTGCGGCGCGTCCTTGTCGCCAGACTTCAGTTGGGGAAGAGTGATATTCACCGATACCTCCTGCGATAGAAGTGACGCAGCCCCCGCCAGTACGGCTATTTCGGATCGTAACCACAGATGGGCGCCCGCCACCACCTGGGACATCGGCCTCAGGGTGGCAAGAATGATCAAGGAACGGCCCGGAACACCGTCAGCCATTACCGAAGCACGCTTGTCAAGCCCCAGCCGAAGTAACACAAGTTACTGGTGGGGCTGTGACTGGTGGGGCGCCAGGGGCTCGAACCCTGAACCGACGGATTAAAAGTCCGCTGCTCTGCCATTGAGCTAACGCCCCGGTGGCGGCCGGCCGAGGCCGTCGCCGTCGCACGAAGCGTACCGACTCACCCGGCGGGCGCGCTTCCCGGCAGTGGTCAACCACGCCGCATGGTAGCGCGTCGTGTCGACATGACCACTAAGAGGAATTCGCCGGGCCTGGGCCATCGGTCTGTCCGTGTTCGCGGCGCTATTAGTCATTGGCGTCATCGCCAACGCGTTCGGGGTCGGTGGCCGCATGGTCTGTCGCACCGTCGCCGGCGGGGCGGTGATCCTGGGCTACGCCGTCGTCGGGGGGGTGGTCTTTGGCCACGTGGTCTTTGGTCGGGTAGTCCTTTGCTGCGTGGTCCTTGGCGGGGTGGGTCTTGGCCGGGTGCTCTTCGGGATGGTGGTCTTCGGCGTGGTGTTCTTGGGTGCGGTGGTTGCGGGACGGGCGGCCTCTGGCCAGCCGGCCCTTGGCCGGGTGGTAGCCGGTCGGCCGGCCCGGCGCCGGCCGGAACGGTGCCATCTGCTCGACCTTGTGCTTACGCGGGCCGGACCACAGGGCCGGCACGGCATTGACGTCCCGGGCCACCGCGTACGCAGCCTGCTCGTAGTTGACCCGCCAGCCGACATAGTCGTTCCAGGCATCGGCCGGGTCCCGCTCGATGGGGAAGTCGACCTTGCGCATGTGCTTGATGCCCTTGAGGAAGTCGTCGTAGGTCAGGCTGATGCCCTGCGACGCGTCCGGCTCTAGCGGCACCGGGTAGCCCAGCGCGCGGGCGATGTCGCCGAAGCACTGAAAGCCGCTGCGCAGGCACAGCCGGGCCTGCACCGTGGGTGCGGCGCTCGGCGAGAGCGCCAGGTACAGCGCGGCCGAGTCGAGCACGGAGAGCAGCGCGGTCACCCACGAGGACAGCGGGCGGGGCGAGCGGAAGCGGACCAGTGGCAAGTAGGTGGTGTGGCTCTCCGCGATGTCAGCCGCCCAGCGTTCCCACTGCTCGTAGAAGTCGGGCAGCGTGCCGATGGTGGACTGCCCGGAGCCCAGCGCGTAGTGCGTCCGGGCCAGCAGTTCCGGGCCCCACGACGGCACGCCCGCGCGGGCGTTCAGCAGCGCGATATCGGTTTCCCGGCGGTTGAACGAGGAGTACAGCGTGGGCAGGTAGGCAATCTGCAGGGTGACCGTGACCAGCCCGAAGAACGCCGCCGCGTACTGCACCAGCCGCTCGCCCCAGCCGCGCACGCTCGAATCGCCGATGAACCACAACGCTGGGCCGGCGGTATCCAGGGCGTCGGTGAAGGTAGGCACGAACGGCCACAGCATCAGGGTGAAGCCCAGGTAAGCGACGGCAAGCCAGGCCACCAGCTGGAAGACGAGCAAGGTGGCCGCTTCCGCGGCCATCACCCGGTCCCGCCGCCGGAAGTCGCCGATCGGCGCGGTGAGCAGCCCGAACCAGGCATGATTGATGCGGTCCACCCAGACCATCAGCCGCCCGCCGGCTGGCCGCGGCACGATCAGCGTCCCGACGACGCTGTTCCCGTCGATGATGACCAGGAGCAGGCCCAGGGCGAAGAATATGTAGCGGGCAAATACCGGCACGGTCATGGCCTGACCAACTTACCTGGGCTGGTCGAGCTGGACCCGCGCCGCGGCGTCGGGGTGGTGGTCCAGCCAGGTCTGGGCGAACGGGCAGGATGCCACCAGGACCAGGCCGTGCTCGGCCGCGTAGTCCACCGCCGCGCTGATCAGCTTCCCGCCGATCCCGTGTCCCTCCAGCTCGATGGGCACTTCGGTGTGCACGAGTACCAGCCGGCCGTTGCGGACCCGGTACAACAGCTCGGCTTCTTTGCCAGGGGGCCCGGAGACGAACCGGGACCCACTGGTGTCGTTGCGCACCTCGGACGAATCGATCATCCGTCCATCGTCGCAGAAAGAGCCCGCGCTGGCTGGCCGGCCGTCGCGGATGCGATGCTGGTGGGCGATGACCGTGACCAGCACGGGCCGCAGTGCCGCGGCCCAGGCCGATCTGGCCGTGCTCGACGAGATCCAGCAGCGGGTGCTCTGGCTGGCCACCCGCATCGTGGACGCGGCCAACCATGACCGGGACACCGGCGACGGCGTCAAGGTCGGCGGCCACCAGGCGTCCAGCGCCAGCCTGGTCAGCGCCATGACCGCGCTGTACTTCAGCTTCCTGGACGCGCCGGACAAGGTGAGCGTGAAGCCGCACGCCTCGCCGGTCTACCACGCCATCCAGTACCTGCTTGGCCACCTGGACCGCAGCTACCTGACCACACTGCGCGCGTTCGGCGGCCTGCAGGCGTACCCGAGCCGGACCAAGGACCCAGATGCGCCCGACTTCTCGACCGGCTCGGTCGGCCTCGGCGCCGCCGCACCGCTGTTCGCCGCGGCGGCCCGGCGGTACGTGGACGCGCACTTCGGTCCGCGGCCGCGGAGCCGGTTCATCGCGCTGATCGGCGACGCCGAACTGGACGAGGGCAACATCTGGGAGGCGGTCGCGGACCCGGCCACCGACGGGCTCGGCTCGGTCATGTGGATCGTCGACCTGAACCGGCAATCGCTGGACCGGGTGGTGCCCGGGGTGCGCATCGCCCAGTGGGAGCAGCAGTTCACCGCGGCGGGCTGGCACGTGGTCGAGGCCAAGTACGGGCAGCGGCTGCAAGCCGCATTCGCCCGCCCCGGTGGCGACCAGCTCCGCGACTGGATCGACGCCATGCCGAACGAGCACTACCAGTCGCTGTTCGGCCTGGCCGCGGCGGAGTTGCGGGCCCGGTTCCTGGACGGCGCGCCGGTGGCGGTGAGCGGGTTCTGCGCGGACTACCCGGACGGTGAACTGGCCCCCCTGGTCACCGACCTGGCCGGGCACGACCTGGGCTCGCTGCTGGACAGCTTCGCGCAGTGCGACGCGGAGAAGGACCGGCCCAGTGTGGTGTTCGTGTACACGGTCAAGGGCTGGGGGCTGCCGATCGCCGGCAACCCGCGGAACCATTCCGCGCTGCTGACCAGCGAGCAGATCGACGAGATGCGCACCCGGCTCGGGCTCACCCCGGAGACCGAGTGGGACCGGTTCGACCCGATGACCCCGGCCGGCCAGTGGACCGCGGCCCGGCGGGAGCAGCTGACCAGGCCGCCGCGGGCGCCCGCGCCCGCGTTGACCATCCCGGACGCCACCGGGATCCGGGCCAGCCGGGCACTGGCCACCCAGGAAGCGTTCGGCAGAATTCTGGTTGACCTGTCCCGGCGGGAGAGCGTGGCGCCCTACCTGGTCACCGCGGCGCCCGACGTGGCCACTTCGACCAACCTGGCCGGGTTCATCAACCGGGTGCGGGTGTTCAGCCCGGCGGCGCGGCGGGCGTGGACCGATGATCCGGTGCTGAAGTGGTCCGAAGGGCCGGAGGGGCAGCACATCGAGCTGGGCATCAGCGAGATGAATCTGTTCCTGCTGCTCGGCCAGCTCGGGCTGGCCTGGGACCTGTCCGACCAGCCGCTGCTGCCGGTAGGCACGGTGTACGACCCGTTCGTGCTGCGCGGGCTGGACGCGTTCATCTACTCGGTGTACTCGGGTGCCCGGTTCATCGTGGCTGGCACGCCGTCCGGGGTCACCCTGGCGCCGGAGGGCGGCGCGCACCAGTCCACGATCACCGCGTCGGTCGGGCTGGAGCTGCCCGGGGTCACGTTCATCGAGCCCGCCTACGCGGTCGCGCTGGACTGGCTGATGTGCGGCGCGCTGCAGGCCATCGCGGCGGCCGGGGCCGCGCCAGGTGGCGCCCCGCCCACCGCGCCGTCCGGCGGCGGGCCGCCCGGGGCGGTGCCACCGGGCGCGGTGGAAAGCGGCGCGTTCTACTTCCGGCTGAGCACCCGGGGCATCGACCAGCAGCCGTTCACGGACGCGCGGGAGCGGCTGGGTGATGCCGTGCTGCGCAGGCAGGTGCTGGCGGGCGCGTACCGGCTGGTCGAGGCGGGAGATCTGGCCGAGACCGCGCCCCGGGTGCACCTCGCGGGCTGCGGCGCGGTGCTGCCCGAGGTGCTGGCGGCCGCGGCCGAGCTTCGCGAGGAAGGCATCGCGGCCAGCGTGGTCAACGTCACCTCCGCGGACCGGCTGTACCGGGCCTGGCAGCGGACGCTGCGGCAGGGCGTGCGCACCGCGACCGCACCGTCCATTCCCGGCGCGCTGCGCACCGCGTTCCCCGACCGGGCGCCGATCGTCACCGTGCACGACGCCGCCTCGCACACGCTGAGCTGGCTCGGCTCCGCGCTCGGGGTGCCCGCGGTCAGCCTGGGCGTGGACAGCTTCGGCCAGTCCGGCGCGGTCGCCGACCTGTACCGGGCACACGACCTGGACCCCGGCTCCATCGTCAACGCCGCCCTGGCGGCACTATCGCTGCGATGACCCGAACTCTGTGCCACGTGTCCATCTCCCTCGACGGCTTCCTTGCCGGGCCGGACCAGAGCCTGGAAGATCCCCTCGGGGTCGGTGGCCCGCGGCTGCACGAATGGCACTGGGAAGCGGCTGTTCGACGGGGTGGCGGATCCCGGCCTCACCCCGGTTGACGTCACGCAGTCGCCGTTTGCCACGCATATCCGGTACCGCGTCGGCGCGGGTTGACGCCGGGTGGACGCGGCGTCTCCACCTGCTCTCCAACCAGCCTGGACCCCGGGTCAAGCCGCAGGCCGACGCGCCGGGAGGGGCCGGCTACCTAGCGTTGCTGGTGTAACGAACCACACCGGCCAGCTAGGAGCCTCAGATGACCGCCAGCGTGCTGATCCCCAACCTCGCCATCCTCGTCGTGGTGCTGATCTCCGACCTGGGCCACCGGAAGGTGACCCCGCTCCGGCTGATCCGCCCGTTCATCGCCGCCGCGGTGATCGTCCCGTTCTACTTCAAGGGCCTGGCCACCTCCGGTAGCGGCCTGGCGCTGGAAGCCGCCGCCACGGCGGCCGGACTGGCGCTGGGAGTGCTGGCCGCGGCGCTGATGCGGGTCTCCCGCGATGCGCAGACCGGCCAGGTCAGCACCTGGGCGGGCCTGCCCTACGCGCTGGTCTGGGTGGCCGTGGTGGCTGGCCGGATCTTCTTCGCCTACGGCTCGACGCACCTGTTCGGTGCCCAGCTTGGCCACTGGATGCTGACCAACCAGGTCACTGTGGACGCGCTGACCGACGGCCTGATCTTCCTGTCGGTGGCCATGCTGCTGGCCCGCACCGGCTCGCTGGCCGTCCGGGCCCGCCGGGTCGCCGCCCGCCAGGCCACCCTGATCCCGGTGGCCGCGCACCGGTGACGCCGCTCTCCTAACGCCGCCCAGCGCAAACCGTCCCACCAGCCGGACCCGGCTGGTGGGACTGGCGTTCGATATGGGCGGGCTCGGCCGGTGCGGACGGTCAGCGGTAGGCGGAGATGCCGGTGATGGCCTGGCCGAGGGCCAGCGTGTGGATCTCCTCGGTGCCCTCGTAGGTCAGCACCGACTCAAGGTTGGCCGCGTGCCGGATCACCGGGTACTCCAGCGTGATCCCGCTGGCGCCGAGGATGGTCCGGGCCTGCCGGGCGATGTCCAGCGCGGCCCGCACGTTGCACATCTTGGCCAGGCTGACCTGTTCCGGGGTGATCTCGCCGGCCTCCTTGAGCCGGCCCAGGTGCAGCGCGAGCAACTGGGCGCGCTGCAGGTCGGCCAGCATCCAGGCCAGCTTGCCCTGGGTGAGCTGGAAGCTGCCGATCGGCTTGCCGAACTGCTCCCGGGTCCGGGCGTAGTCCGCGGCCGCCTCCAGGCAGGACCGGGCCGCCCCGGTGGCGCCCCAGGCGATGCCGTACCGCGCCTCGGACAGGCAGGACAGCGGGCCCTTGAGCCCGGACACCCCGGGCAGCATCGCCTCGGCGGGCAGCTTCACGTCGTCCAAGTGCAGTTCGGACGCTGATCGAGGCGCGCAGCGACAGCTTCTTGTGGATGTTCCGGGCGGTGAAGCCCCGGGCGCTCTTGGGCACCAGGAAGCCGCGGATGCCGTCCGGGGTACGCGCCCACACCACGGCGATGTCGGCCACCGACCCGTTGGTGATCCACATCTTGGTGCCGTTCAGCACCCAGCCGGTCCCGTTGGGCTTGGCCGTGGTGGTCATGCCGCCCGGGTCGCTGCCGTGATCCGGCTCGGTCAACCCGAAACAGCCCACGGCCTCGCCGGCCGCCATCCGCGGCAGCCACTCCTCTTTCTGTTCGTCCGACCCGTACTTCCAGATCGGGAACATGGCCAGCGAGCCCTGCACGGAGACCAGGCTGCGCAGGCCCGAATCGGCCGCTTCCAGCTCGCGGCAGGCCACGCCGTAGGCGATCGCGCCCATCCCGGCGCAGCCATAGCCGGTCAGGTGCATCCCGAGCAGGCCCAGCTTGCCCAGCTCAGGGGCTAGTTCACGGGGCAGCGTGCCGGCCTCGAACCAGTCCGCGACATGCGGCATGACCCGTTCCGCAGCGAACGCCCGCACCGTGTCGCGGACCAGGGTCTCGTCCTGGCTCAGCTGCTTGTCGATCCGCAGCAGATCGAGGTCGGCGCCTGGCTGGCCTGCGGCGTTCGGCATGGGCGGGTCCTTCCGGTCAACCGTTACCTACCCCGCCAGCGTATGCGTGCGGCGTTTGGCTGTCTGGACCCAGTATGACCGGGAATGATCGGGGCATGACTGAGCCCAATCCGCCTAAGCGGCTAGTCCGGACGCGGGAGGGCCGGCTGGTGGCCGGCGTCTGCTCCGGGATCGCTCAATACTTCGGTATCGACGCCACCCTGGTCCGGCTCATCTTCCTGGCTGTCTCGGTGATCACATTTGGCGTGGGCGCGCTGATCTACCTGGCCGGGTGGATCGTCATCCCGGAAGAGGGGGAGGGCGCGTCGATCGCCGAGAACCTGATCAAGAAGACGGGCAGCAGCTAGCCGGGCCTCGCCGGGCAGGTCGCGCACGTCGCCCGGTGCGGGTGCCTGCGGCTGAGCAGCTGATCCTGGCGGCTGAGCAGCTGGGCGGAAGCGCCGAGCAGCGCGACCACCGGGGTCGGCGGATGCACCTGGCAGAAGATCAGCGGAGCGCAGGACAGCATGGCCAGCCAGCCCATCGGCCGCAGCCGGTCGGCCGCCGGATCAGCCGGCCGAGCACGAACTCCCCGATGAGCAGGCCAGCCGGGGTAGCGGCCAGCAGCAGGCCGACCGTGGGCGCGCCGCTGCCCAGCGTGTGCGCGTATGGCGCGGCCAGTCCCTCGGGTACCACGGTGAAGCCGGCCAGTCGGCCGAACAGCACTAGGACGCGCAGCGCCGGGGTGCCGAAGACCGTGGTCAGGCCCGCCCGGGTGATCTCCTGGCTGGGCAGGGCGCCCGGGCTGTTCCGCGGCGCGGTCCGGGCCCGCACCCAGCAGGCCAGGATGCCCGCCGACAGGCTGAACGACAGCGAGTCCAGGGCCAGCACCCGGTACGGGCCGATCGCGGTCACCAGGCCCACGCCCGCCAGCAGCCCGGCGATCTGGCCGAGCTGGGCGGTCTGGTTCCCGATGGCCAGGCCGGCCGCGATGGCCCGGGGCAGCACCTCGGTCAGCAGCCCGGCCCGGGCCGTGGCGAACGGGGCGCCCAGCAGCGCGGTTCCGAAGAACAGCGCGGCTAACCCCGGTATCGGCATGCCAGGCAGCGCCATCAGCGCGACCAGCCCGGCCCGGGCCAGATCCAGGGTGATCATGATCTGCTGGCGGGGGAAGGCGCCGGCCAGCCCGGCCAGTGCTCGGCCACCCAGTGCTCGGCCACCCAGTGCCCGGCCAGCAATCAGGGACGGCAGATAGGTCAGCGCGTAAGCCAGCGCGGCCAGGAACGGCGACCCGGTCTTGGCGTACACGACGAACCCGATGGTGACCTGGGCCAGCTGATCCCCGGCCGAAGACAGCAGTTGGGCGGACCACAGCGCGCGGAACTCGGTGCTGGCGAACACCTCACGGCTGGACACGGGCGGGGCCTCAGGCAGCCGGTGGCGGCCGGACCCCGCCGCATGCGCTGGCTGCCCGCGGGCGGCCTGCGGATGAGCGGGCCGTCCATGGGCCGGCGGCCGACCGTCCGGACTTCGGGGGAGCGGGGGGTGCTCTCCGTTATGCACGGTGTTGCTCTTCTCTGCTCTGTCTCGGCTTGGCTATGCCTTCTCGGCCTTGCGGTGCCGTCGTGCGCAGTGCAACTGATGTCTCACTCTCTGCAACTGATCCTGGGATGCCCAAACGTGGCCGGTAACAGGCGGTAGTGACCCTACGTTGTTGGTCGAGTGCCTACCGTGTCGAAAAATCAGTAATTGCGCAAGGGGTTCCGCCATGATCGTTTTAGCGTCCGGCGGCCGTACCAGCCGGCCGTGCCGACTCCAGCGCTCGATCCGGCAGGCTGTCGCGGGGTGTGATCGGGGTGCCCGGTTCCGCTTTGCCGGGCACGCCAGTTGTCCCCTATGCTGGGGCAGTCCCCGACGGCGGGCGCCAAGGGTCAAGGCGGCGAAGGCCGTCCGGCCCCCATCGTCTAGTGGCCTAGGACACCGCCCTTTCAAGGCGGCGGCACGGGTTCGAATCCCGTTGGGGGCACCGCTGACCAGTTCGGTCAGCACGCATGGTCCTGTAGAGCAGTCGGTTAGCTCGCCACCCTGTCAAGGTGGAGGTCGCGGGTTCAAGTCCCGTCAGGACCGCTCGGCTGGGCTGCTTGATCTCCGTTCGGCGGAAAGCGGCTCAGGCACGGTCAGGTAGCTCAGTTGGTATGAGCGTCCGCCTGAAAAGCGGAAGGTCGGCGGTTCGACCCCGCCCCTGACCACCACTCTGACCAGGCAATATCCTGGCCGAAGATCCTTTAGAGTCGGCCATAGGTGTCGCCAGTCTCATTTTTAGTCTCATTTGACGCCCACAGGAACGCGTTGAGCCGGTCGGCGATGTCCCGGCGCATCCGGGCGGTGACGTGGGCGTAACGCTTGACCATGGCAGCGTTCGACCAGCCCATGACGTCCATCACAGCTCGTTCCGGGATGCCTAGCAGCAGAAGGGTCGTGGCCGCCGTGTGACGCGCGTCGTGCAGCCGGGCCTCTCGGACTCCTGCCTCTTGGAGCAGGGCTTTCCACTCGTCGGGTCGCGACGGGGATCGATCGGCTTGCCGGTCGGCTGAGTGAACATCCAGCCGCCCTCGTGCCATTCGGTTCCGGCGTGTTCCCGTTCCTGGTCCTGGCGCTGGTGGTGCTCGGTGATCAATGCGAACAGCTGGTCGGGCAGGGCGATGCCGCGACGGCCCGCCGCAGATTTGACCTCCACCTCGATCAGCCCGCCATCGCGGCGATCGGGGCACCAGCGGGCATGGCCGGTGCAGGTTGGTGGGCAGGGCGGTGGGCACGGCCGTTGATGCCGTTTGCAGTCCTTTGGGCACGGCTTGCTCTTGTGATACCGGGCTCCACAGGCATGTGGGTCGGCGCAACCGTGCTGCCACATTTGCCGTTGCAGTCCCTTCCTGATCTCCAGGGTCTTGCTCGGCTCATGAAGCCGTGCCCACTTCAACCCGAGTGCCTCGCCCTGGCGGAGCCCCAGCGCGAGGGCAATGACGAACCGGACTCCGTTGCGTTTCTGCAAGGCCACAGTCAGGATGCGCTCGATCTCCTCGGCCTCGAAGGGATCTACTTCTGCGTCTTCAACTCGCGGCGGCTTGGCCAGAGCGACCGGATTCCTGGCAATGTGGCCTCGTTTGAAAGCCTCGCCGAACGCTGTACGCGCGGTGCGGTGTACCTGGTGTGCGGTGCCGGGTTTGAGTCCGCGGGCCAGCATGCGGGCATACAGCTTCTCGAAGTGTTCAGGCTGGATACGGTCGATCCGATGGGCGCCGAGGCCAGGTATCAGGTGCCGGTTCACAGCAGTGCGATATCCGATGTACGGCTTGTAGCGCACTGATGGCTTGGCGATGTTTTCCAGCCAGTGAGTCAGCCAACGCTCTACTGTCCAGGCCCGGCCAGGCCGGATGACTATGCCGTCGTCGCGCTGGCGTTCGAGCTTGCGTACCTTCGCGGTGACCTTGGCCTTCTCCTTGGACATGACGTGCCGTCGATCGGGGGTCCCATCCTCACGGACCCCGATTGTGACGCGGCCATGCCAGTAACCGTCTCCTCCCTGGTAAATGCTTGATCGGAGGTTGGCCTCGCGGCCCGGTTTGTTTCGGGACATCAGGCCGCGGGCTCCTGTCTCGGCTTAGTCGCCGTACAAAGTCCTCCAGAGCAGTGGGGGTAACGCGGCGCAGTCGGCCGATCGTCACGGACTCGACGTCACCCTGGCGAATGAGCTTGAACATGTTTGACCGACAGATGCCAATGCGTTCTGCGGCTTCCTCCACGGTCAAGAGCAAACGTGGTGGACTCTCTGTCTGCTCAGGTATACCGCCAGTCTTGTCGAACACTCCTTCGAGTTGCTCCATCGACGTCCTCCTTTCGTATTCACGAAGCGGCAGCCATTTCTTCCCGGGCGATACGTCGGTGTTCGCGGGCCGTGCGGCGGCGGAAAGGGCGAGGAGCGCGTCGCCTTCGGTGCGCCAGCCTCGTCCGGCCCATTGGAGGTCGGTGAGGTGATGCGTGGTCTGGTCACTGTGGCGCCCGGGGGTGGGGTGCTGGCGGCGTTGCCAGTCGCGGCGGGCGGCGCGGAGGGCGCGCATGGTGGTGGAGTAGCGGCGGCTTTTGGTGGCGAAGTGGCCGCGGTAGCCGAGCATGTGCGCCCAGCGCCGCAGCGCCTTGAAGTCGTGGTGGGGGTGGCTGCCGAGTTTTGAGGCAGGCGGCGATCAGCCGCCCCTGGTGGGTGCGCGGGTCGGCGTAGGCGGCGGCGTTCTCCGGGGTGATCTTGGCGGGGAGGACGCCGACCGGCTCGGTGGACTTGGTGGCGTACTTGGCCAGGTAGGAGGCAACCGCCACGTCGGTGATCTCGCCGTCGTCGGTGAGCCGGACCACCCGCGGGTCAACCTGGGCGCCCCAGGTAATGTCCCAGCCCTTGGGCTTGGCCGGGTGGGAGACGGTGGCGAACCAGGTTGCGCTGGCGGCCTGGCGGATGACGTCGGCCAGCACTCCGGCGGTGATGGCCGGGGGCGGCGGGATGGTGCGCTCGGGGTGAGCGGGATCGACGCCGTCGAGGCGGAAGATGGCGTGGAAGTGGATCAGGCCGCGGCGCTGGAACTCGGCGACCTTGGCGTAGGAGAGCTTGACCCGCACGCCATGGGCTTAGCGAGTTTGGCCAGGCGGCGGCGGATGGTGATGACGGTGCGGCGCCACAGTTCGGGGGCGTGCGCGTTCCACACCACGGCGGCGGAGTAGTCGTAGCAGTCCGGGCACAGCGGCTTGCCCAGGCAGGCGTCGTCGTCCTGGTGCCGCTGGCCGCAGGAGATCCGCCGCCCATGCGGGCAGTAGCGTGGCCTTGCGGCGGGGGCGGCAGCGGGCGACCCGGCCGCCGGGGGTGACGACGCGGGTGTGGACGGGCCCGAAGGAGGGAGCGGTGAAGGTGGCGAACACGCATGGGTGGATGGCGACCGACTCGGGAACCCCTTTGCCGCCTGCCAGCCCGGCCCGGATGAGCTGGTAGGTGTCGGCCCGGTAGGTCTCGGCGCAGGGCGGGCAGACCGAGGCGCGGCGGTCCCCGCACGGCACGTAGATCGCCTTGTCCGGCAGGTTGTCGGTGTCCAGGTCGCGGAGGATTTCCCCGGTGCGGCGTCGATGTCGCGCAGAGTGCCGCGCAGGCGGATCGGCCGCACGCAGCCACCGGCGGCCAGGGCGGTGCCCAGCCATTGCGGGTAGTCGTCACGGGTGGCGCGGTCGAGCAGTTCGGCGTCGAGGGTCCGGTGCTCGCTCCCGCCCCGTGCGTCATCGATCAGCACGGGGACCAGGGCCAGCGCCGGGGCGCTCATGCGGCCGGGTTCGCTTGCGGCCCGCCTTCGCGCCAGTCGCGGTGGGGTAGATCAGGACGGGCCACATGACCTCGCAGACCAGGCACTGGTAGCCGTACTCCTCGCTGGCGCCGACCAGGACGGCGTAAGGGATGACCTGGTGGCTGCCGCAGGCCGGGCAGCAGTCACCGTCGTAGCGGCGGGCGGTCATGCGGCATCACCGCTCACGGCGCAGCCGGACCACGTTGCCATCAGGAGCGGCGTGGCGTGGCGTGGTGGGTGGCGCGGGCCTGGGCGGCCCAGTCGGCGAGGTCGATGATCTGCTCATCGGTCAGGTAGGCGGCCTTGACCCGGCGGGGGATGCCGTCTTCGGCGCGCAGCCACGACACTCCGCGGGCCTGGGGGTCGATCTCGGTGGCCGAGTAGCCCTGGTTGGCCCAGCCGTGGCCGAGGATGGTGTCGGAGCTGGCTTCGGTGGAGCAGCGGAACGCCCACCGGTAGCCGAACAGGTCCCGCAGGCTGGTGGGGATGATGTCGGCGGAGGGCCGCTGGGTGGCCTCGACCGGGATGATGCCCGGTGCCCGGCCGCGGGCGACGACGTCCCGGTTGCAGGCGTTGAACTCTTTCTGCTGCGGCCGGTGCCGACGGTGGCGGAGTAGTAGGCGACCTCGTCGATCGGCATCAGGTACACCGGCCAGCCGAGGTCGGGGGTGATCTTGCGCATCTTGTGGTCGAGCAGCCAGGCGGTGCGCTCGTCGATCTGGTCCTGGAGCCAGTGCAGGGTGTCGATCGCGTCATCGATGCGACGGGCCGATGAACCGCTCGGCGCAGTCGCGCCACAGGCCGAGTTCGACGCGTTTGCCGTCGACCAGGATGAGGCGGCAGTCCGGGGACAGGGCGCCGTGGGCGACGATCAGCTGGAGGGCGACGGATTTGCCGCTGCCGGGTTCGCCGCCGATCAGCATGTTCCGCTCGGCCATGGTGACCTCGACCCGGCGGCCCAGCTCGTCGGTGCCCAGGTGGACCGGTTCCCAGATCGACAGCGGCGCGACCGGGATCGAGTCAGCCGTCATCGCCGCTCACCTCCTTCGTGGCGGGCTTTGCCAGCCCGGCGGGATGGGCGGGGGAGGAGGGTAAGGAGGGCCTTGCCGCAGTCGGCGCACACCGGCCCGACCGCACGTGGGGCAGGGCTGGCTGGCGACCGGGGCCAGCCGGGCGAGGGCGTCCAGGTCGGCTAGGCACTGGTCGCACAGCCCGTGCTCGGGCGGGGTGCCGATGAACGCGGCGCCGCAGCGGGCGCAGGACCAGGAGGTGCTGATCAGGTTCATGACTTCGTTTCCTTCCGATTCAGGGGAGGGGCGGGGTGCCCCGGGCTTGTGGCTTCCGGGGCACCCCGCGCGTGTTTATGCCGCTGCGGTGACTTCGCGGATCAGCGACAGGGCCCGGTGCTTGAGCGGCTCGGGCCGGATCAGGGTCCGGTTGAGCCGGGTCTCCCAGGACCGGGCGGTGCGGACGTGGTCGAGGTATTCACCCGCGGCCTGCATCAGCCCGTAGGCGGTGTCCGCGACCTGTTCGGTGGTCTTCGACTCGAAGATCATCCGGAGGGCCTGGCGGGCTTCCTCGACGTTGCGGGCCACCCGGTCGGTCACCAGTCCTTGGGGTGGCATGGGGATGAACTCGGTGACGAACAGTTCCCGCTGCTTGGGCGTGATGGGGATGCCCAGCAGTTCGTGGGCGAGTTCGGTGTAGCGGCGCATCTCGGTGCCGGGCGCCGGTGACGGCCTGGCGGGCTTCCTCGATCCGGTACCGCCAGGAGGAGCGGTGGATGAACGAGAAGGTGGCGCCGGTCCGCTCGCCTTCGAGTTCGGCGGCGCGGAAGGTGTTGGCGCACACGATCCGGACCGCGGTAGCCCGCAGGGCGCAGGCGGCGGTGCCGTCGTGCCGGTTGGTGATCGCCAGGTACGGCAGGGTCGGGCTGTCATCGCCGGGCAGCTCGACGGGCTCGTCGAGCAGGGCCAGGCACCACACCGCCCGGCCGCCGTCCAGGACCCCGGCGGTCTCCCACTTGACGTTGGGCTGGGCCAGGACGGCTTCGACGATCTCGCCCATCTCGCCGTGGCTGATCACGGTGTAGCTGTCCTTGTTGATCGACAGCACCGCCCCGGTGTCGGAGCGGCGGATGCCCTTCCAGCCCTCGATCGGCTCGTAGCAGCGCGTGGCGTCCGGATTGATGCCGGTCGAAGGCGTAGACCTCGGTGGTCATGGGGTCCCAGTCCAGCCCGGCGAGGATGCGGGCCTCGGCCCAGCTGCCGGGGTAGTCGGCCAGGATGGTGCCTTCCCGGTGCCAGGGCATCTGGCGGACCGAGAACATGGATTCGACGTTTGCTGGCATGCCAGCAACTCCCTTCATGGGTGGGTTGATCAGTTGCGGTGACGGGCTGCCAGGCGGTGTCCCGCGCCAGGCGCTCAGGCCCGGCATGGCGGGTTGCCTGGGTCAGGCAGCCGGGTGGTGCTCGGGGGCGGTCCGCCCGCAGGTGAGCAGGGTGGTGATCACCGCCAGCAGGTGACGGCCGCGTGTGCCGCTGGTCAGGCGGGCGGCTTGCTCGGTGTCGGCCTGGGTGTAGGCGGCGCGGACACCGGAGATGGACATGCCCGCGGCGTCGGCCAGGTCGGCCAGCCGGTAGGGGCGCGGCTGCACATGCTCGCGCGCGTAGGCGAGCAGCAGCCGGATATCGTGATCGGCTCGCGCTTTGCGCTGCGCGGCATCGGCCAGCGCGGCGAGCAGCGGATCATTGCAGGTCATGACGGCTGCCGCCATTTCGGAGACATCCCGGCGATGCCAGAGGGGATGACATGGTGTGCCCCGAGGGTGTCGCGGCGCACGATGTCGACCTGGACCAGTTGCGCCCACCGCTTGTTGCCCTCGATGCGGGCCTGGCGGGCCAGGCAGGCGGCGGCGAGTTCTGCGGCGTGGGCTTCGAAGTCCTCGGCGCAGATCCCGGCCCGGCACCAGATGAGCGCGCGTTCCCCGACTTCGGTGGGGTGATGCGCAGCACCAGGGGAAGCCGCCCGGATCGGGTGTGCATCCGGGTCTCGAAGCAGACCCGCTGGATGCGATGCCGGGACAGCACGCACCAGGCGCGCGCGGGACCACCCGCCGGGTCCAGGGCAGTGCCATGGCCGCCGTGGCCGACGCGGTGAGGATGACCAGCATCCAGGCCGCAGTGACCACTCCTGGCCAGTTCCCATCCCCCAGCCGTGCGGCCGGCAGGGTACCCAGTTCGGTGCGGAACCGCCAGATGACCCCGGCGGCACTGTGATTGCACCGGACGAATGCCCGGTCCAGCAATAGGGATTGTTGCGATGGTTGCGGACCGGTGACTTGCGGCATGACGATCACCCGGCCCGGTGGGCGGTTCGCACACCGGGCACGGCCCGGCTGATACCGGCCCGCGACGGCTCGCAGCACCGTTCCGGTATCGCCGCAGGCCAGGCACTTGCTGGCCGCCGGCCGGTCTGCGTGCAGTCCGGGCATGGCGAACACCCGCGGCCGGCTGGCCGCGACGCGCGGCGGCGGTGCAGCGCCACCGCACGATCCGGATCACCAGCCAGGTCACCAGGAGACACGCGAGTACCGAAGCGGCGGTCAGCGCGATGATGGCAAGCGCCTCGATGACGACGTGGAAGACTCGGCCACGACCGGGCCGATCTTCGCCACGATGAGCGCACCGCCATGACGACGGCGATCGCCGTGATGGCTGCGCCCTGCCGCCGGACTTGTTGCAGCACGACGGCCTACACATGACCGGCTGCCTTGTGGTTGGTAGCGTGAAACACGCCACTCACCTCTTTCTCCGATGGGTTTCGGGAGGGTTTCTGTGGCTGGCCGGGCTGGAGGGATAGCCGCCCTCCAGGCCCGGCACCAGTGGTCTTAGTCGGGGATCCGCGCCAGGCGGTCCATGCGGGCGTGGTCGCCGAAGGCGCCGCCGAACATGGGCATGGTCGGCGTCGCCAGCCACGTGAGCTCTCGACGAGCAGCTCTGCCGCTTGTCGTGGTCAGGAAGCGGTGCCGAGCTGGTCAGCTCTGGCCGACCATGCGCTCGCCTCGAAGCGCCATTCCATCAGGACGTGAGCTGTTGGCCTCGGTGTCCCGCAGGCGGGCAGGCCTGCCGGGCTGGCGAGGAGCTCGTGCTCTTGTCTTGGTGGTCTTGCCGCCGTTGCTGGCGGCCGTGACCGGGGTGATGCTGCTGGTCATGACAGCGGCTGATCCTTTCCGTGCGTGATGCTCGGGTAGTCCGGATTGTGGCCTGTCACCGATGGCGACGGGCTTGCCGGGCGTCAGACCGGGGTCAGGCGGCGCGGTTCTGCGCAGCGGGCTGGATCGCGGCGGCGCGGTACGCGACCCCGTTGCGGCCGTTGTTGGCCCACGGAATCGCCTCCAGATCCGAGAACTGGACAGGCTGACCCTGGGACACCTTGGGCTGATCACCAGTCACCGTGACCCGGATCACCTCCCCGCGCTCGGCGTCCATGGCCAGGACCTCCACGACCCACTCGGGGCGCTTGGTCGCCCGGTCCACCTTCTGCTGCGTGCCGCCGAACTCGGTCTTCGGCTCGGCGGCCTTCGTCACCGTGAAGGCCGTCTTCGACGTCTCCAGCACCAGTCGCATGATCACCACTTCCTTCCTTGGCAGCCCCTTCCTGGGGCCATTCGCCGGAGTGACCGGGATTGGTCACGGTTCCACTTGGCCGCGACACGCGGGACACCGTAACACCCGGAGGAACCACTTAGGACGAGTTATGGTGGTCCTAGATCGTCCCTAAAGGTCCCCGGAGGAAGTGTCATGTCGAATGACCGGCTGCGCGACGCGCTGATGACCGCGCGGGTCACCCAGGAGGATCTGGCGACCGAGCTGGAGGTCCATACCAAGACGGTCGAGCGGTGGGTCACCCAGGGCCGGACCCCGCATCCGCAGTTCCGGCACCGGATCTCGGTCCTGGTGCAGAAGGACGAGGGCTGGCTATGGCCCGACGGCTACTCGCGCAAGAGGCGAGCGAGATCACCGAATCGGAGATCGTGCGGATCTACCCCTACCGGGCCGACGTGCCCGATGAGCTGTGGGCCAGGCTGTTCGAGAACGCGATCGACAACATCGGCATCCTGGTCTACTCGGGCTTCTTCCTCGCCGAGCAGCACTCCCGCAAGATCGAGCTGCTCAGCAAGAAGGCCGACGACGGAGCCTCCATCCGCATCCTGATCGGGCGACCCGGACTGCCCCCAGGTCACGCTGCGAGGGCCAGGAAGAAGACATCGGGGACGCCATCGCCGCGAAGATCCGCAACGTGCTGCTCGCCTACTACCGGCCCTTCGCCAGCCACCCGGGCATCAACATCCGGCTGCACTCCACCACGCTGTACAACTCGATCTACTGGTTCGACGACGACATGCTGGTCAACACCCACGCCTACGGAGTGCCCGCGCACTTCGCCCCGGTCCTGCACCTGCGCCACCTCAGCTCCGGGACCCTGTTCCAGACCTACGCCCGCAGCTTTGACCGGGTCTGGGACCAGACCCGCACGACCTTCACCGGCAGAGAGATGATCCACCATGGCACAGCGGATCGACTACCTCGACGACCCGGACGCGCCGCAGGCCACCAGCCTCGTCCCCTCAGCGAACGTGATCGTCGTCAACGACCACGGCGAGATCCTGCATGATCCGCCGCACCGACAACGACAACTGGGCCGTCCCCGGCGGGGGCATGGACCCCGGCGAGTCGATCACCGAGACGGCCGTCCGCGAGACCGAGGAAGAGACCGGCATCACCTGCGAGATCACCGGCCTGACCGGGATCTACACCAACCCCCGGCATGTGATCCTCTACACCAGCAACGGCGAGGTCCGGCAGGAATTCTCGATCGTCTTCACCGCCCGGCCAGTCGGCGGGGAGCTACGGCCCAGCAGCGAGACAGTCCGAGCCGCATTGGGTCTCGCCCGCGACGCCATCCCGGGCTTGAACATGCACCCGTCGATGCGCCAGCGCATCCAGCACTACCTCGACCACCGGCCCGAGCCCTACCTGGGCTGATCAGCCAGCATCTGCTCGACCCGCCCGGCCGTCGTCAGGATCTCCGAGGCGGCCAGCTCGACGAACCGCGTCACCTCGTGATCGGGGCCGTACCGGCCGCGGATCTCCACCAGCCGGTCAGCAGGCCGCACGTAGTCACCGTCCGGCCCGGTCGTCATGTCGCAGTAGAGCAGGGCATCAGCCAGCAGCGCTTCGGCGGGATTGAACTCCGCCGCGAGCTCAGCGCCAAGACCTCGGACTTCGGCCTCGATCTGAGCGCACGAGTGGTAGGCAACCAGGCTCACCACCTGGCCGTCAACACCGCGCGGCGCAGGTAACGGGCTCCGTCTAGCGGATGGAAACCCGTCTCGACCAGCTCGGGCGCGTAGCCGATGTCATGCAGCCAGGCTGCCGCCACCAGATCATCAGGCAGCGACAGCTGTCTTCGCGACCCACCGGGCACGCCGGGCCACCGACCGCACATGCCGCCAGCGCCGCGGCAGAGACACCGCGAGCATAACCTCAGCGAGGTCCTCCGCCTCGAACGCGCTAGTCACGTCGTTGACCCTACCCACGCCATCAAGACGTACCGACGCCCGGCGCTGGGTACCAGAAACGGATAAAACAGGACATTGCCGCGCGGACCGGTGAGAACTTTCAGTACGTCTTCAAGGGCGCGCTCCGCGCGCCGGAGCCGGGCTAGCCGCCGTTCATGCGACAGCGCCGCGCG
>CAVWWE010000003.1:0-153044 GCA_963758575.1 uncultured Actinomycetes bacterium | reverse complement strand
TGACCACCCTGTCGCCTTTCTCACAGCGGCCGATGTGCAGCAGCGCGTCCTCCACCTGCCGGACCATCTCGTCGGTATGCCGGGCCGGCGGCACGATGAACGTCTCTACGCCCCAGGTCAGCGCCAGCTGGCTGCGGGTGGCGGGCTGCGGGGTGAAGGCCAGCAGCGGGATCGGTGACCGGTACCGGGCCAGCCGCCGCGCGGTCTCGCCGGTGATGGTGAACGCGACCAGTGCGCGGGCCCCGGTCACCGCGCCGACCTCGGCGGCGGCCCGGGCGATGGCACCGCCCGTGGTGCTCGGCACGGTGCCGGTCGGCACGGTGCCGGTCGGCACGGGGCTGGTCGGCACGGGGGGCAGCGAAACGGCCGGGCGCAGGTAGTCACGTTCCGCCGCGGTGATAATGCGGGCCATGGTGGCCACCGCCTGGGCCGGGTACGCACCGACGCTGGTCTCGGCGGACAGCATGAGCGCGTCCGCGCCATCCAGCACGGCGTTGGCCACGTCGGACGCCTCGGCCCGGGTGGGCCGGGGCGCGGAGATCATCGACTCGAGCATCTGGGTGGCCACGATCACCGGCTTGGCCTTGTCCATGGCCTGGGTGATGATCCGCTTCTGGGCCATCGGCACCTGCTCCAGCGGGAGTTCCACGCCGAGATCGCCGCGTGCGACCATGATCCCGTCGAACGCGTCCACGATCTCGTCCAGCGTGTCCAGGGCCTGCGGTTTCTCGATCTTCGCGATCAGCGGCAGCCGGACACCCGTCTCGTCCATGATCTTCCGGGCGGGCGCGGCGTCGGCCGGGCCCTGGACGAAGGACAGCGCGATCATGTCGGCCCGCAGCCGGAGCGCCCAGCGCAGGTCGGCCTCGTCCTTGGCGGTCAGCGCGGGCACGCTGACCTGGACACCGGGCAGGTTGAGCCCCTTGTGGTCGGACACCATCCCGCCGGTGATCACCCGGGTGCGGATCCGGCCGTCGCGCACCGCCTGGACTTCAAGCACCACCCGCCCGTCGTCCACCAGCACGGTGTCGCCGGCCCGCACGTCGCCGGCCAGGCCCGGGATAGGTGGTCGAACGCCTCGTGCTCGTCCCCCGCGACCGGCCGGACGCTGATGGTGAACTCCTGGCCGGGGCGGAGCTGGACCGGCCCGGCCTGGAACGTGCCGAGCCGGATCTTCGGCCCCTGCAGGTCGGCGAGCACGCCCACGCTGTGCCCCGACGCGTCGGAGGCCGCCCGGACCCGCTGGTAGACGGCCAGGTGCCCGTCCTGGCTGCCATGGCTCATGTTCAGCCGGGCCACGTTCATGCCCGCGGCCACCAGGGCGGCCACCTGGTCCGGGGTGCTGCTCGCGGGCCCGAGCGTGCAAACGATTTTCGCCCGGTGGCTGCTGCTCGTGTCGCCTGTCATCTGCCCGCCGCCGCCCTGCCTGCTGCCGAGAATTGGTCTATACCACTGTCGCATAGCGCGGCCCGGCTGCCGAGGCCTGCCAGGCACAATTCACCCAACAGTCATCCGATGTCCGGACCGGTAACCTGGCCGACATCGAGCGGCGCGGCGCCGCCTCGCCGCTGACCGCCCGGCGGCCTGCCGGTGGGCGCACCGGCCGCCTGGCGGCGGGCCGCCCACGCCCGGTGCCCGTGCTATTGCCCATTCCGCCCGGCCGGACCAGGTCTAGACCGTTTCAGCCAACTGTGGAGAAAGGCATCGCAAGGCGTAAGCCTGTGGAAAACTCCGCACCGACGGGGCTACCCCAGCGCCAAAGTGCGCGCCTTTCCCGGCGTACCCAACCGGTTACGCGCCAGTAATGGCGGCCACACCGCGGTCCTGCAATCGTGATCATGGCCTAGGTGTGACTCTTATGCCACCTAGGCCATGATCACGAAGGGGCCGCCCCGGCGCCGGCCGCCGCCGGGCGCGCGGCGGGCGGGCGGCAAGCGGGCTAGGCCATCGAGCGGGTGGTGGGGGCGATGGGGGCGGGCAGCACCGTGTCGCCGGACAAGTAGGCGTCCACGGCCGCCGCCGCGGCCCGGCCCTCGGCGATGGCCCAGACGATCAGCGACTGGCCGCGGCCCATGTCGCCGGCCACGAACACGCCCGGCACCGAGGTGGCGAACGCCGCGTCCCGGGATACGTTGCCGCGCGCGTCGAAGTCCACGCCCAGGTCGGTGAGCAGCCCCTCGCGCTGCGCCCCGGTGAACCCCATGGCCAGCAGGACCAGCTCGCAGGGCAGGTCCCGCTCGGTGCCGGGCACCTCGGCGAACTTGCCATCCGCCAGCGAGACCTCAGCCAGCCGCAGCGCCCGCACCCGGCCCGCCGGATCGGCCAGGAACTCCTTGGTGGACACGGCGTAGACCCGCTCGCCGCCCTCCTCGTGCGCGCTGGACACCCGGTAGATCATCGGGTAGGTCGGCCACGGCTGGTGTGCCGGGCGCGCATCGGACGGCCGGGGCAGGATCTCCAGCTGGGTCACCGACGGGCGCCCTGCCGGTGCGCGGTGCCCAGGCAGTCCGCGCCGGTGTCGCCGCCGCCGATGATCACCACGTGCTTGCCCCGGGCACTGATCGGCGGTTCCGGCACCGCTCCCGGTGAGGCGGGCCCGCCGCCGGACACCAGCGACGCGGCCACCGCCCGGTTGGCCAGCGGCAGGTAATCCATGGCCTGGTGCACCCCGGGCAGGTCAGCGCCGGGCACCGGCAGCCCGCGGGCCACGGTCGCGCCGCCGCACCAGCACCACCGCGTCGTACTCCGCCCGCAGTTCGCCTGCCGTGACATCGCGCCCGGCCAGCACCCCGCAGCGGAACACGGTGCCCTCGGCCTGCATCTGCCACAGCCGCCGGTCCAGGTGCCGCTTCTCCATCTTGAACTCGGGGATGCCGTAGCGGAGCAGCCCGCCCGGGGCATCGGCCCGCTCGAACACGGTCACCTCGTGCCCGGCCCGGGTGAGCTGCTGGGCGGCGGCCAGCCCGGCCGGCCCGGAACCGATCACGGCCACCCGGCGGCCGGCCGCCAGCGCCGCCGCGCCCGGCGGCCGGGGCGTCACCCAGCCCTCGGCCCAGGCCCGGTCGATGATCTCCACCTCGACCTGCTTGATCGTCACCGGGTCGGCGTTGATGCCGAGCACGCAGGCGCTTTCGCAGGGCGCCGGGCAGAGCCGCCCGGTGAACTCCGGGAAGTTGTTGGTGGCGTGCAGCCGTTCCGCGGCGTCCCGCCAGTCGTGCCGCCAGACCAGGTCGTTCCACTCCGGGATCAGGTTGCCCAGCGGGCAGCCCTGGTGGCAGAACGGTATCCCGCAGTCCATGCACCGCCCGGCCTGCGCCTCCAGCGCGACCGGCGGGAAATCGGTGTACACCTCGCGCCAGTCGCGGATCCGGATGTCCACCGGGCGGCGGGCCGGCGTCTCCCGCGGCGTGCGCAGGAACCCCTTGGGGTCAGCCATGTCTAACCTTCCTCCCTCAGCCGTGCGCCGCGGCCATCACGGCCTGGTTGACGTCGCGCCCCTCGAGCTCGGCGGCGCGCGCCGCGAGCAGCACCCGCTTGTAGTCCTTCGGCATTACCTTTCTGAACGCCAGTACCTCCGCGTCCCAGTCGGCCAGCAGCCGGGCCGCCACCGCCGAACCGGTCTCCGCGTAATGCCGTTCGACCAGCGCCTGCAGCTGGGCGGCATCGGCCTCATCCAGGTCCTCCAGGTCGGCCATGTCGGTGTTGACCCGGACCGGGTTGGGGTCGAGCAGGTAGGCGATGCCGCCGGACATGCCGGCCGCGAAGTTCCGGCCGACCGGCCCGAGCACGGCCACCAGTCCACCGGTCATGTATTCGCAGCCGTGGTCGCCGGTGCCCTCGGCCACCGCGGTGGCGCCCGAGTTGCGCACGCAGAACCGCTCGCCGACGGCACCGCGGAGGAACATCTCCCCGGCGGTGGCGCCGTAGCCGATCACGTTGCCCGCGATGATCTGCTGTCCTCGGCCCGGAACGTGGCCTCCGGCTCCGGCGCCACGATGATCCGCCCGCCGGACAGTCCCTTGCCCAGGTAGTCGTTGGCGTCACCGGCCAGCCGCAGGGTGATGCCGCGGGGCAGGAACGCGCCGAACGACTGCCCGGCCGAGCCACGGAACCGGAGGTGGATGGTGTCGTCCGGCAGCCCCGCACCGCCCCACCGCCGGGTCACCTCGTAGCCGAGCATGGTGCCCACGGTGCGGTTCACGTTCCGCACCGGCAGGTCCAGAGTGACCGGCGTCCCGTCGGCCAGCGCACCCTCGGCCAGCTGGATCAGCGTGTTGTCCAGCGCCCGGTCGATGCCGTGATCCTGGCTGGCCGTGTTGTGCAGCGCCGCCCCGGCGGGCAGCTCGGGCCGGTGCAGGATCGGCGAGATGTCCAGCCCGGCGGCCTTCCAGTGGCCGATGGCCTGCCCGGCGTCGAGCAGGTTGACCCGGCCGATGGCCTCGTCCAGGGTGCGGAAGCCCAGCGCGGCCAGGTACTCGCGGACTTCCTCGGCGATGAACTCGAAGAAGTTGACCACGAACTCCGGCTTGCCGGTGAACCGCTGGCGCAGCTCCGGGTTCTGCGTGGCCACCCCGACCGGGCAGGTGTCCAGGTGGCAGACCCGCATCATGATGCAGCCGGACACGACCAGCGGGGCACTGGCGAAGCCGAACTCCTCGGCACCGAGCAGCGCGGCGATGATCACGTCCCGGCCGGTCTTCAGCTGGCCGTCGGTCTGCACCACGATCCGGTCCCGCAGCCGGGACCGGAGCAGCGTCTGCTGGGTCTCGGCCAGCCCCAGCTCCCACGGCGCGCCCGCGTGCTTGATGCTGGTCAGCGGCGCGGCGCCGGTGCCGCCGTCGTGCCCGGAGATGAGCACCACGTCGGCGTGGGCCTTGGACACCCCGGCGGCCACGGTGCCGACACCCACCTCGGCGACCAGCTTGACGTGCACCCGGGCCCGGGGATTGGCGTTCTTCAGGTCGTGGATGAGCTGGGCCAGGTCCTCGATCGAGTAGATGTCGTGGTGCGGTGGCGGGGAGATGAGCCCCACCCCGGGCGTGGAGTACCGGGTCTTGGCAATCCACGGGTAGACCTTGTGCCCGGGCAGCTGGCCGCCCTCCCCTGGCTTGGCTCCCTGCGCCATCTTGATCTGCAGGTCGTCGGCGTTGACCAGGTACTCGCTGGTCACCCCGAACCGGCCGCTGGCCACCTGCTTGACCGCGGACCGGCGCAGGTCGCCGTTGGCGTCGGGCACGAACCGGTCCGGGTCCTCGCCGCCCTCACCGGTGTTGGACCGCGCGCCGAGCCGGTTCATCGCGATGGCCAGCGTCTGGTGTGCCTCGGCCGAGATCGACCCGTAGGACATGGCGCCGGTGGAGAACCGGCGCACGATGGCCGACACTGGCTCGACCTGATCAATCGGAATCGGCACGCGGGCCGGGTGCGACGCTGCGCCCAGCCCACGTGGGTCGGTGGTTTCCCCGGCGGTGCCGGGCTCCCCGGCCTGCCCCTCGGCGCCGCGGATGCGGAACATGCCGCGCAGCGTCATCAGCCGGGCGGACTGGTCGTCCACCAGCCGGGTGTACTCCTTGAAGATCTCGTAACGCCGGGTCCGGGTGGCGTGCTGCAGCTTGAACACCGTCTCCGGGCTGAACAGGTGCGGCTCGCCCTCGCGGCGCCACTGGTAGTCGCCGCCGGTCTCCAGCCGCCGGTGATCGGGCCGCGTGCCACGGGACGGGACCGCCCGGCGGTACCGCGCCGCGGTCTCCGTGGCCAGCACGCCGAAGCCGACGCCGCCCAGCCGGGACGTGGTCCCGGTGAAGCAGGTGCTGATCACGTCCGGGCCGAGCCCGACCGCCTCGAAGATCTGCGCCCCGGTGTAGGACGCGACGGTGGACACGCCCATCTTCGACATGATCTTCAGCACGCCCTTGCCTAGCGCCTTGATCAGGTTCTCCGCCGCCTTCCGGGCGGTGACCCCCTCCAGCACGCCGCGGCGCACCATGTCCTGCACCGTCCCCAGGGCCACGTACGGGTTGACCGCCGCGGCGCCGTAGCCGATGAGCAGCGCCATGTGGTGGCACTCGCGGGCGTCGCCGGACTCCACGATCAGCCCGGCCCGGGTCCGGGTGCGCTCCCGGATCAGGTGGTGGTGCACCGCGCCGGTGAGCAGCAGTGACGGGATCGGGGCCAGCCCGCTGCCCGGGTCGGCGCCCGCACTCCGGTCGGACAGCACGATGATCCGCGCGCCCCGGGTGATGGCGGCGGACACGCCGGCGCAGATCTCGGCCAGCCGCTGGCGCAGGCCGTCGCCGCCGCCCGCCACCGGGTACCGGCCGTCCACCACGTACGACGCAAACCCCGGCAGGTCACCGTCGTCGTTGATGTGGATGATCTTGTTGAGGTCGTTGTCGCTGATCACCGGGTAAGGCAGCACGATCTGCCGGCAGGAGGCCGGGCCAGGCTCGAACAGGTTGCCTTCCGGGCCGGTCGAGACCTCCAGCGAGGTGACCAGCTCTTCCCGGATGGCGTCCAGCGGCGGGTTGGTGACCTGCGCGAACAGCTGGGAGAAGTAGTCGAACAGCAGCCGGGGCCGGCCGGACAGCACGGCGATTGGCGTGTCCGTGCCCATCGACCCGACCGGCTCGGTGCCGGCCCGGGCCATCGGGGCCAGCAGCACCCGCAGCTCCTCTTCGGTGTACCCGAACAGCTGCTGCTGGGTGGTCAGCTCGGCCGTGCCGGGCAGCGCCCGGACCCGGTCCGGCAGGTCATCCAGGTGCAGCAGGCCCGCGTGCAGCCAGTCCTCGTACGGGTGCTGGCCGGCCAGCCCGGACTTGACGTCCGCGTCCTCCAGGATCCGGCCGGCGCCGATGTCGGCCAGGAACACCCGGCCGGGCTGCAGCCGGCCCTTGCGCACTACAGAGGCCGGGTCGATGTCCAGCACGCCGACCTCGCTGGCCAGCACGACCAGCCCGTCCCTGGTCACCCAGTACCGGCCCGGGCGCAGCCCGTTCCGGTCCAGCACCGCCCCGATCACGGTGCCGTCGGTGAACGCCACGCAGGCCGGCCCGTCCCACGGCTCCATCACCGTGGAGTGGAACCGGTAGAACGCCCGCCGGGCCGGATCCATCTCGTCGTGGTTCTCCCACGGCTCCGGGATCATCATCAGGATCGCGTGCGGCAGCGTGCGGCCGCCCAGGTGCAGCAGCTCCAGGCACTCGTCGAAGCTGGCCGAGTCGCTGCCGGTCTCATCCAGGATGGGCAGCAGCCGCTCCATGCCCCGGCCGTCCGCGGACCGCGGGAACAGCCCGCTGTCCAGCATGGCCTCCCGGGCCCGCATCCAGTTCCGGTTGCCGCGCACCGTGTTGATCTCGCCGTTGTGTGCGATGTAGCGGTACGGATGGGCCAGCGGCCAGGACGGGAACGTGTTGGTGGAGAACCGCGAGTGCACCAGGGCCAGCGCGGACACGTAGCGCGGGTCGGACAGGTCCGGGTAGAACGGCGTCAGCTGCGGCGCGGTCAGCATGCCCTTGTAGCCGATCGTCCGCGACGACAGGCTGACCAGGTAGCAGGCGCTCTCGTGCTCCACCCGCTTGCGCAGGCAGAACGCCCGCCGGTCCAGCGCGATGCCGGTTTCCCCGGGGGCGGTGACGAACAGCTGGCGGAGCACCGGCAGCACCGCCAGTGAGCCCTCGCCGCAGTGCGCCAGGTCGGCGGGCACGTCGCGCCAGCCCAGGATGGTCAGCCCCTCGTCGGCCGCCAGCCGCTCGACCGCCGCTACCGCCTCCGCCGCGGGTTCCTTGCCCTGGGGCAGGAACACCAGGCCGGCCGCGTAACTGCCGGCCGGCGGCAGCTCGAAGTCGCACACGGCACGGAAGAAGGCGTCCGGGATCTGGGTCAGGATGCCCGCGCCGTCGCCCGTGTTGGGGTCGCTGCCCTGCGCGCCGCGGTGCTCCAGATTGCGGAGTACGGTCAGCGCTTTGGCCACGGTGTCGTGGCTGGGCCGCCCGGACAGGTCAGCGACGAAGCCGACGCCGCACGCGTCGTGCTCGAAGCTGCTGTCGTAAAGTCCCCCCGTGCTCGCAGAAGCGGCAGGTGCCATCCGCACTCCCGTCGTCCGATCCGAAATTGCGTTCTCGCATGCGGTCGGGACGACGTTGGCCCTGCCACGGGATCCGCTGATCGCGGAGTGGCTCCCCGAGCTAGTGCTCGTAGGTTACACGCAGATTACGCCACCAGGTCAATCATCCCCGCTTGATGCGGTTCGCGAAACACCTGACCCGCTGGAAACATGCGCTTCGTGCAAATTGCTTTCTGGGTGAGCCCGGGGGCCGGGACGGCAAACCTGGTAACCGAACCGGGGCCGCTGCGGCGCCGGCCGTCAGCCCCGTCAGCCCCGTGCGGGCGCGGGCGCGCGGACCCCGGCAGCCAGTTCGGCGGCCAGCTCGCGCACCCCGGCCAGCCCGGCCGCGGCGTCCGGCGCGGCCAGCAGCCGCTGCACGAAGGCCGATCCCACGATGACGCCGTCGGCGAAGCCGGCCACTTCCGCGGCCTGGCCGCCGTCGCGCACCCCCAGGCCCACCGCGACCGGCAGCCTGGTGACCGCCTTGACCCGGCTGACCAGCCCGGCCGCGGCCGACCCGACCGCGTCCCGGGCCCCGGTCGTGCCCATCAGCGACGCCGCGTAGATGAAGCCGCGGCAGGCCGCGGTGATCCGCTGGATCCGCTCGCCCGATGAGCTCGGCGCGACCAGGAAGACCCGGTCGAGCTCGTGCTCATCCGCGGCGGACAGCCACGCCGCCGCCTCTTCCGGCGGCAGGTCCGGGGTGATCAGGCCGGCCCCGCCGGCCGCAGCCAGGTCGGCGGCGAAGGACGCGACGCCATAGTGATCCACTGGATTCCAGTACGTCATCACCAGCAGTGGAACGCCAGTGCCCGCGACTGCCTCGACCGTGCCCAGCACGTCGGTGACCCGGGTCCCGGCGGCGAGCGCCCGGTGCGTGGCTTCCTGGATGACCGGGCCGTCCATTAGCGGGTCGGAGTAGGGCAGGCCGATCTCCAGCACATCGCAGCCGGACTCGGCCATCGCCGTCGCGGCCGCGATCGCGCCGTCCACCGACGGGAAGCCGGCCGGCAGGTAGCCGACCAGGGCGGCCCGGCCCTCGGCGGCCGCCTTCTCGAACGCGGTGCTTACGGCGCTCATCCGGCTAGTCCTGGGTCTAGGTGGCCGAACCAGCGGCCCGCGATACCAACGTCCTTGTCGCCCCGGCCGGACAGATTGACCAGCAGCAGCGCGCCCGGGCCCAGTTCACCGGCCACCTGCAGGGCGCCGGCCAGCGCGTGCGCCGACTCGATGGCCGGGATGATGCCCTCGGTCTGGCAGAGCAGCGAGAACGCGTCCATCGCCTGCGCGTCCGAGACCGCGCGGTAGCTGGCCCGGCCGGTGTCGTGCAGCCAGGAATGCTCCGGCCCGACGCCGGGGTAGTCCAGCCCGGCCGACACCGAATGGGTGGGCAGCGTCTGCCCGTCGGCGTCCTGCAGCAGGTAGGTGCGCATGCCGTGGATGACCCCGGGCGACCCGGCCACCAGGGTGGCCGCGTTGTGCCCGCTGTCCGGCCCGTCCCCGCCCGCCTCGCAGCCGATCAGCGCCGTCGCCTCGTCCGGGATGAACGCGTGGAACACGCCGATCGCGTTCGAGCCGCCGCCCACGCAGGCGATCACCGCGTCCGGCAGCCGGCCGGCCAGGGCCAGCACCTGTTCCCTGGCCTCCACCCCGATGACCCGCTGGAAGTCGCGCACCATGGTCGGGAACGGATCCGGGCCCATCACCGAGCCGATGCAGTAGTGCGTCGTGTCGACGGTGGTGACCCAGTCGCGGAACGCCTCGTTGATGGCGTCCTTCAGGGTCCGGCTGCCGGTCGCCACCGGCACCACCTCCGCGCCGAGCAGCCGCATCCGGGCCACGTTCAGCGCCTGCCGCTCGGTGTCCTCCTCGCCCATGTACACGACGCAGTCCAGGCCGAGCAGCGCGCACGCGGTCGCGGTGGCCACGCCGTGCTGGCCGGCCCCGGTCTCGGCGATCATCCGCTTCTTGCCCATCCGCTTGGTGAGCAGCGCCTGGCCGAGCACATTGTTGATCTTGTGTGAGCCGGTGTGCGCCAGGTCCTCCCGCTTGAGCAGGATCCGGCAGTCCCCGGCCCGGGCCGCGAACCGGGGCACCTCGGTGACCAGCGTGGGCCGCCCGGCATACCCGGTGAGCAGGGCGGTGAGCTCGGCCTGGAACTCCGGGTCGGCCTGGGCCGACGCGTACTCGCGGGCCAGTTCACCCAGCGCGGACATCAGCGCCTCGGGCGCGAACCGGCCGCCGTAGGGGCCGAAGTGCCCCGGCTGGCCGTCTGCCCCGTTCGCCGCTGCCTGGGTGGTGGCCGCGGCAGCCGCTGGTCCGGTCATCCGCGGTCCCCGCGCAGCGCGGGGTGCGAGCCCGCGGTGACCAGGTCGGCCACCGCGCTTCGCGGGTCCTTGCCGGTGACCAGGCTCTCCCCGACCAGCACCGCGTCCGCGCCGGACGCCGCGTAAGCGAGCAGGTCATGCGGCCCGCGGACACCGGACTCGGCGATCTTGATGATCCCCTCCGGGACCAGCGGGGCCAGCCGGCTGAACACGCCACGGTCCACCTCGAGGGTGGCCAGGTTGCGCGCGTTGATCCCGATGACCTGGGCCCCGGCGTCCACCGCCCGGTCCAGCTCGTCCTCGGTGTGCACCTCGACCAGCGGGACCAGCCCGATCGAGCAGGCCCGCTCGACCAGCGAGATGAGCGCGTTCTGCTCCAGCCCGGCCACGATCAGCAGCACCAGGTCGGCGCCGTGCGCCCGGGCTTCCCACAGCTGGTAGGAGCTGACCACGAAGTCCTTCTGCAGCACCGGGATGCCGACCACCGAGCGCACCGCGGCCAGGTCCTCCAGGCTGCCGCCGAACTTGCGCGGCTCGGTCAGCACGCTGATCACGCTGGCCCCGCCGGCCTCGTAGTCCCTGGCCAGCGCGGCCGGGTCGGCGATGGCCGCCATCGCGCCCTTGGACGGGCTGGCC
The DNA here is from genome assembly GCA_963758575.1 of uncultured Actinomycetes bacterium. Classification (GTDB taxonomy): domain Bacteria; phylum Actinomycetota; class Actinomycetes; order Streptosporangiales; family Streptosporangiaceae; genus RYN-230. The sequence goes on along the minus strand of CAVWWE010000003.1, from coordinate 141,977 downwards.
CGCTTGACTTCGGCGATGACAACGACATCCTCGCCGCGGAACGCGCGCATCGGGTCTTTGGGCGACGGCGCGCGCCCGGCCATGTCCTTGAGCTGGTCCAGCGTGACTTCCCGCTGCCGGGCAGCGAGGTCGGCGCGAACCCCGTCAAGGATCTCGTTGAGCACGCTCACGCGATTTCGCAGTCCCCTCGGCGCCGTCGGTTGGGTTTCCTTGCGCACCCGATGGTAGCGAGGCTGTCTCTGTGTGCCGGCGGGCCCCCTCGGCCGAGGGCCGCTGCCGGTACCCGGTACCGGATGCCTGTTACCCCGGGCCAGTCTCGCCGAGCGCTTCCTCGGCCAGGCCCTCCCGGGCCTGCTGAGGTGCGGAGCCGTAAGCCCGGGCGACCGCCGGATGGACCAGCACGGCGGCGGTGATGATGGCCAGCAGCGTGCCGCCGACGTACCGCGAGGTCATGAAACGAAGCACCCCGAACAGCACGAGCGCGCTCTCCGCGGCCAGCGCGGCCACCCACGCCGCGTGGCTGCCGGTCCGGCTGGCCACCGCCAGCCCGCACAGCACGGCCACGATGGCCAGGGTGAAGAGAATCGACGGCAGGTGCCGCTTGCTGAAGAACAGCCCAATCGCCGCGGCCATCGCGGCCTGCGCCACGATCAGCCTGGTAACCAGCCGGATCAGCGTGCCGCGCTGGTCATCGGGGGCGGCCGGGCGATTCTCTGACATGGACGTCAGAGTAACCCGGTTCGCGCCGCTCCGCTGGCCGGCGGCCGGTTTGGATCCTGGGCCTGACCAGTCTCTTCGCGTGCGAAGCCGCGGCCGGGGGGCTCCGGGGGGTCGTCCCCCCGGGCCAGCACGGTCGGGTCGATGCCCTGGCTCAAGGACTCCCACAGCGCGGCTGGGTCGTTCGCGGGCGATGGCCGCCGCGCGGCCGGCCGGTCGTACCGGCTGGACATGACCGGCCAGTTCTGGCCACGCCAGGCGGCCAGCAGCCCGGCCGCGACGATGAGCACCGCGCCGGCCAGCGCCACCCAGCGCCATGGGAACGCCGCCATCGTGACGTGGCTGGACAGGCTGATCCCGGACACTCCGCCGCCCGGGGTGGTGCCGCCGTCCACCGTGCTCCCGCCGGGCACCGAACTGGCCGTGCCCGCCGCCCCGGTCACCGCGCCGCGCACCTGGGCGTCGGTCACCGGCATGCTCAGCGCCACGATGATGGCCACGCCGAACGCGGCCAGCAAGCCGCCGGTCAGCCGCCGGGCCAGCCGCCGGGTGGCGAGCAGCGCAGCCAGGCCGGCCAGCGCGGCCAGCCCGAGCGCGCCCACCGCGGGCAGCAGGTCCTGCCCGCGCACCACGGCGGTGCTGGCCGGCAGCGGGCGTGGCTGCACGGTCAGCACCCGGGCCCAGTCCTGCCGGACCGCGATGAGCACCACCGCCGCGCCGACCGCACCGAGCAGCAGCGCGCCGAGGTACTCCCGTCTAGGCGACTTCACAGTGCTTCCTCGATGCCCGCGGACGTCACCACCACGACCGGCAGCGGCGCGGCGTCGAAGCAGGTCCGGTCGCCGGTGTGGCAGGCGCCGCCGGCCTGGTCCACCTTGACCAGCACGGTGTCCCCGTCGCAGTCCAGCGCCACCGACTTGACCTGCTGTGTGTGCCCGGAGGTCTCACCCTTGACCCAGTACTCCTGACGGCTGCGCGACCAGTACGTGCAGCGCCCGGTGGTCAGCGTGCGGTGCAGCGCCTCGTCGTCCATCCAGCCGACCATGAGCACCTCACCGGTGTCATGCTGCTGGGCCACGGCGGCGACCAGGCCATTCGCATCGCGCTTCAGCCGGGCGGCGATCTGTGGATCGAGCCGGGACGGGCCGCGGGGGCCGGTCACCGCGGGCTCGCTGCGCTGTTCATGGCCATATCCTTCCAGCACTCTTAGCACCGCCGTTCACCAGCACCGGGCCGGGCCGCGCGGCGCAGGCCATTCCGCTGCCGGCCCGCGGTGGTTAACATCGCGGGATGACCCTCGCCCGCGATGAGCGCCTGGCCCTCTGCGCGCTGCTCGATCAGACCGGCCCGGACGCGCCCACGCTATGCGACGGCTGGACAACCCTCGACCTGGCCGCCCATCTGGTGCTCCGGGAACACCGGATGGACGCCGGGGCCGGCATCGTGATCCGCCCGCTGGCCGGGTACACCCGGCGGGTGCAGCGCACGCTGGCCCACCGCGGCTCATTCGCCAGCCTGGTCACGGCCATCCGCAACGGGCCGCCCCGGCTGTCCCCGTTCGGCCTGCCTGGCGTGGACGAGCGGGCCAACCTGGTCGAGTTCTTCGTGCATCACGAGGACGTCCGCCGGGGCGCCCCGGACTGGCCGGAGCGCAAGGTCACGCCCGTACTGTCCGAAGCGCTGTGGCGGCGGCTCAGCATGGCCCGGTTCGTGCTGCGCAAGGCCCCGGTCGGGGTGGAACTGGTCCGCGATGACATCGGCCCGGACCCGGCCGGGGCCCGGGTCCGGATCACCGCCAAGGCCCGCACGCCGGTGGTCACCGTCACCGGCAGCCCAGCGGAACTCACCCTGTGGGCGCTCGGCCGGACGGAGGCCGCCCAGGTGCGGCTGGACGGCGCCGATGCCGCGCTGCGCCAGCTGGCCCAGATTCGCTGGCGGCTCTGAGCGCTGGTGGCGCTGAGCGTCCCGCTACCAAGAGTTCGCACGGCATATCCGCACCCTTCACCCAAAAACGTTTAATGGGCCGCCATCCGGCCATCTTCCCGTCAGTTTTCCCCGCGACTATTCCCCCGTTCGCGCCACCGGGGCGCGGCATGCGGGCCAGTGGCCTCGCAGGTCGGAGGGGGAACACGTGCCCACGATCAAGACAGTCGCGACCGCCATCACGGCAGTCGGCGTACTGTTCGCCGCCGGATGCGGCAGCAGCTCATCGAACAGCTCGGGCTCCGGCTCCAGCACCAAGTCACACGCGACGGCCACCTCCCTCGCCGCGGCCGGCGGCATGACGGCCCTGGTTGCGGCGGCCAAGAAGGAAGGGCAGCTCAACGTCATCACGCTGCCCGCCGACTGGGCCAACTACGGCACGATCATGAAGGACTTCACCGCGAAGTACGGCATCAAGATCAACGATGCCAACCCGGATGGGTCCAGCCAGGACGAGATCAACGCGATGCAGCAGCTCAAGGGCCAGAGCCGGGCGCCGGACGTGCTGGACATGGGCACCTCGTTCGCGATCAAGGCCGACCAGGAGGAACCAGGTCGCGATCAACGGCAACCCGACCCAGGCCAGCGCGGCGTTCTCCGCGGTGTACGCCGCGGCGCTGGCCAACGGCGGCTCGCTGGCCAACATCGCGCCCGGCATCACCTACTTCGCGAAGCTGCACCAGGAAGGCAACTTCGTCCCGGTCACGGCCGGCCCGACCACGGTGGAGAGCGGCCAGACCCCCATCGTCATCTGGTGGGACTACCTGCTGGCGTCCGAGATCGGCTCGGTGGTCAAGGGCTTCAAGATCGTGATCCCGACCGACGCGCACTACGCCGCGTAGTACGCCCAGGCGATCAGCAAGACCGCGCCCGACCCGGCCGCGGCCCGGCCCTGGGAGGAGTACCTGTACTCGGTCACCGGCCAGAACCTGTGGCTGGAGGGCAAGGCCCGGCCGATCGAGCTGCCCACCCTGATCAAGAACGGCACGGTGAACACGGCCGCTAACGCCGCGCTGCCGGTCGCCCCGGCCGGCGAACTGCAGGGCTTCGAGACCAGCCTGGAAGTATCGGTGGTCACCGCGATCGTGCCGGGCATCGTCGGCTTCCTGGTCGCCTACGCGATCTTCACCGCGAAGCGGGGCAACCTGCTCCGCCGGGTCGTGATCACCGCGTCCGGCGTGTTCGCCAACTTCGGCGGCGTCCCGCTGGCCTTCCTGTTCATCGCCACCCTGGGCTCGACCGGGCTGGTCACCGGATGGCTGACCGCGATCGGGCTGAACCCGTATGAGGACGGCTTCGACCTGTACACGATGAGCGGCATCGTCATCGTGTACATGTACTTCCAGATCCCGCTCATGGTGCTGATCATGCTGCCCGCGCTGGAAGGGCTCCGGCCCGCCTGGCGGGAGGCGGCACAGAACCTGGGGCCAGCAGCTGGCAGTTCTGGCGGCACATCGGCGGCCCGGTGCTGTTCCCGTCGTTCCTTGGCTGCGTGATGCTGCTGTTCGGCAGCGCACTGTCCGCCTATGCCACCGCCGAGGCACTGACCAGCGGCAGCATCGCGCTGACCCCGATCCAGATCGGCTCGTTCCTGAACGGAAACGTACTGGCCGGCCAGCAGAACATCGGCAAGGCGCTGTCCGGTGGCCTGCAGCAGCGGGTCGCGCTGGCCCGGGCGCTGGCCATCGAGCCGCGGGTACTGCTGCTCGATGAACCCTTGTCCGCGCTGGACGCCAAGGTACGGCTGCAGCTCCGTGAGCAGATCCGCGCGCTGCAGCAGCGGCTGGGCACCACCACCCTGTTCGTCACGCACGACCAGGAGGAAGCGCTGTCGATGGCGGACCGGGTCGGGGTGATGAGCAGCGGGACGCTGGAGCAGATCGCCACCCCGGACGAGCTGTACGCGCACCCGGCGTCGGCGTTCGTGGCCGAGTTCGTCGGGATCATGAACCGGATCCCGGGCGACGTACTGGACCTGCTCGGCAGGCCGGCCGCCCTGGTGGGCGCGGCCGACGGCAGCCCGGCCGGCTCGGCCGACGGGAAGGACGCGCTGGTCCGGCCGGAGGGGCTGCGGCTGGCCGCCAGCCCGCACGGCAACGGCATCGTGACCACCCGGACGTTCCTCGGCCAGCTGACCCGGCTCAGCGTCCGGCTGACCGGCGACGTGGTGGTTCAGGTCGACCAGCGGACCAGCGAAGCGGCCGGCATCAGCCCGGGCGACTCGGTCCAGGTCTCGCTGGCCGGCCTGCCCGTCCTGCTGGCCGATCGCTCTGCTAGCCGGGCGGGCGCCGCCCCGGCCGATCAGGTGATCACTAACTCGTGATCATGGGCTAAGTAGTACTAGAACCCAACCGAGGCCATGATCACGACGTTGGGCTGAGGATGAGCGGGAGCAGGTCCGCGACCGAGTCGAGTACGTGCGGGGCCTTGGCCGCTTCCAGCTCGTCCCGGGTGGTCCGCCCGGTCAGCACGCCAGCCACCAGGCCCGCCCCGGCCCGGCGGCCGGACTCGACGTCGCTGGGCGTGTCGCCGGCCACGGCCAGTTCGCTGACCGCGCCGCCGCCCAGCCGGAGCAGCGCGGTGAGCGGCAGGTCGGGCCAGGGCCGGCCGCGCCCGGCGTCAGCCGGGGACAGCGCCAGGTCGATCAGCGGCTGCCAGCCGAGCATGTCGATGATCGTGTCCCGGGTGGCCGACGAGAACCCGGTCAGCAGGCAGACCTGGACGCCCGCGTCGGACAGCCGGGTGATCGTGTCCACTGCCCCGGGCAGCGCGCTGACCTGGCCCGCCGCCACCGCGTCGGCGTACCGCTCCTCGAACACCTCGTTGGCCTGCCAGGCGGTGCCCTCGTCGCCGAGGATCTGCCGGAACACGTCGATCTTCGACTGGCCCATGGTGGCGTGCACGGTGCGCATCGCCTCCGCGTACGCCGGGGTGTCCTCGGCGGGCCCGAACCGGGCCAGCGCGGCGGAGAACGCGGCCAGCACGCTGCCGTCGTCGGCGATCGTGGTGCCGGCCATGTCCAGGCAGGCGATCGTGATGCTGCTCATGAACCCTCTTCCCGACGGAACGTGTCCTCGGCGATCGCCGGGGCGCAGGTCATCCCCCGCCCCCCGGGCCCGGTGACCAGCACCACGCCCGGCGCCACCACGGACCGGTGGTACAGATCATCCCCGGTGACTTGGCTGTACACCCCGGCCCAGCGCCGGCGGACCGCGGGCAGACCGGCCCCCAGCAGGCGCTGCGCCTGAGAAAGCAGATGCTGGTACGGGCCTTCGTCGACATCGAACGGGAACGGCTCCGTGTACTCGTAGGTGTCACCGATGGTGAGGCTGCCGTCCAGCCTTTGCACCAGCAGCAGCTGGGCGTGGGCCTGCGCGGCTACCTCGGGCTGCGCGGGCAGCAGGGCGCGGCCGGGCAGGTCGTAGGCCGGGTAGTAGCGCAGCGAGTCACCGTCGGCCACGGAGGTGGTCAGCGCCGGGCGCAGCGGTTCGGTCTGCAGCATCTGCAGTCGCACCCGGCGCACCGGCGGGCGCTCCCAGCCCGCCAGATGCGGTCCGGCCAGCCCGGTGTGCATGGCCCCGGTGCACAGCACGACCAGGTCGGCCCGGTGCCAGCTGCCGGTGTGATCACGGACCGCGTGCGGAGTCACCTGCACCGCCTCGCGCCCGGGCAGCCAGCTGTACCCGGCCACGGTGATACTGCCCGCGGTCAGGTAGCCGCGCAGCGCGGCCGGCACGGCGCGCGGCTCCACGATGGCGTCCAGCCGGCCGTACAGGCCGCCGGCGAACTCGCCGCGCAGCGCCGGGTTGACCGCGCGCACCGCCGCCGGGTCGAGCAGTTCGTAGCCGCGCAGGCCGGCGTCCGGCCGGGCCGCGGCCTCCTTGAGCAGGGTCAGCTCGGCCTCGCCGGTGGCCAGGGTGAGTGAGCCGTGCGCCCGGAAGCCGATGCCGGGCGCCTCCAGGGCCAGCTGCTCCCAGCGGGCCCGGGACCGCCGGGCCAGTTCCAGTTCCGCGCCGCCGGCCCGGCCGCTCAGCCAGATCAGGCCGAAATTGCGCACGCTGGCCCCGCGCGGACCGGACTCCCGCTCCAGGTGGACCACGTCGTGGCCACGGCGGCGGGCCTCGATGGCGTGCATCAGCCCCAGCACGCCACCCCCGACCACCACGACCGACATCCCCGCCACCTCCTCCCCGGTCAGCGCACTCCCTGGTCAGCACACTCCCTGGTCAGCACACTCCCTGGTCAGCACACTCCCTGGTCAGCACACTCCCTGGTCAGCACACTCCCTGGTCAGCACACAGTGGGCGCCCGCCCAGCCAACCGGTACCCGGTGACACGCAGCTGAACATCCGGTACCGGGTACTCCAACAAACGGAAACATCCGGACAAACGTGATAATCAGGACTAATCCGGGGTCGCCGTTGCCCACCGCCGGGGGCACCATGGAAGAGCCTCGCCTGCGTGGCCCGGACCGCGCAAGGGTAAAGGCGTAGTGGTTCAGCCCCGCGTACCGGGGCAGGGCGTGGCCAGGCCGCGCCGGGGTCGGATGAGCCGAACGGAGGCCATGCAGTGCAGGTACTTGGCATCGACATTGGCGGGTCCGGGATCAAGGGAGCGCCGGTAGACACCGCCCAGGGCAAGCTGCTCGCCGAGCGGGTCAAGCTGGAGACCCCGCACCCGGCCCTGCCCGACGCGGTGGCCAAGACGGTCGCCCAGGTGGCGGAGGCATTCAGCTGGACCGGGCCGGCCGGCATCACGTTCCCCGGCGTGGTGGTGGACGGCGTGACGTATACCGCCGCCAACCTGGACCCGGCCTGGGTCGGGCTGGACACCCGGGATCTGTTCAACCGGACCACCGGGCTGACCACGGCGCTAGTCAACGATGCCGACGCGGCCGGCCTGGCCGAGATGTCGTTCGGCGCGGGCACCGGGCACAAAGGCACGGTGCTGATGCTGACGTTCGGCACCGGGATCGGCAGTGCACTGTTCCGGGCCGGCATCCTGGTGCCCAACACCGAGTTCGGCCATATCGAGATCCGCGGCAAGGACGCCGAGCACCGCGCGTCCGAGCGGGCCAAGGAGGAGCACGGCCTGAGCTGGGAGAAGTGGGCCGAGCGGGTGGATGAGTACCTGCAGCACATGGAAGCGCTGACCGCGCCGGACTTGATCGTCATCGGCGGCGGGATCAGCCGCAAGGCGGACAAGTTCCTGCATCTGCTGACCGGCCTGCGGGCCACCGTGGTGCCGGCCTCGCTGCACAACGACGCCGGCATCGTCGGCGCCGGCCTGGCCGCCGGTCTGGGCTGAGGCTCGGGCCGGGCTGGGCTAGCGGACCTCGGCGCCGGCCGCGCGCAGTTCGTCCTTGACCTGGCCGATCCGGAGCTGGCCGAAGTGGAACACGCTGGCCGCCAGCACCGCGTCGGCGCCCGCCCCGACGGCGGGCGGGAAGTGCGCCAGCTGCCCGGCCCCGCCGCTGGCGATGATCGGCACGTCCACCATCGCGCGCACCGCGCGGATCAACTCCAGGTCGAAGCCGGCCTTGGTGCCGTCCGCGTCCATCGAGTTGAGCAGGATCTCGCCCACCCCCAGCTCGGCGCCGCGCACCGCCCAGGCCACCGCGTCGATCCCGGTGCCGCGCCGCCCGCCATGCGTAGTGACTTCAAAGGACACGCCACCGGGTAGCCGGCGCGCATCCACCGACAGCACGACGCACTGCGAGCCGAACCGCTGCGCCGCCTCGCCGAGCAGCTCGGGGCGGCCGATCGCGGCCGTGTTCAGCGACACCTTGTCCGCGCCCGCCCGGAGCAGCCGGTCCACATCCCCGGTGCTGCGCACGCCGCCGCCCACGGTGAGCGGGATGAACACCTGGTCGGCGGTGCGCCGGACCACATCAACCATGGTTTCCCGGTCGCCGCTGGACGCGGTGATGTCCAGGAACACCAGCTCGTCGGCGCCTTCCGCGTCGTACGCCGCGGCCAGCTCAACCGGGTCGCCGGCGTCCCGCGGGTCCCGGAAGTTGACCCCCTTGACCACCCGCCCGGCATCCACGTCCAGGCAGGGAATCACCCGAACCGCCACCGGCATCAGGCACCGATTCCCAGGCGGTAGGCGACCGCCTCCACCTCGACCAGCATCCTGGGGTTGACCAGCCGGGCAATCTCGATCATGGTCGCGGCGGGCAGTACGTCGCCGAACGCGGCGCCGTGCGCCCGGCCGTACTCCTCCCACCGGTCGATGTCGGTGACGTAGATCCGGGTCTGTACCACGTCGGCCAGCCCGAGCCCGAGCCGGTCCAGCGCGTCGGCCACGTTGCGCACCGCCTGCGCGGTCTGCGCGTACGCGTCGCCCTCGTGCACGAACTCCCCGGCGTCGGTGGACGTGCAGCCGGCCACGAACACAAAATCCCCAGCCGCGACCGCGCGGCTGTACCCGACCACCGGCTCCCACGGCGTGCTGGTGGAGATCTTCCGGGTCACGCGGCCACCGCCTGCAGCGCTTCCTCTAGAGTGAACGCCCCCGCGTACAGCGCCTTGCCGACGATCGCGCCTTCCACGCCGGAATCCACCAAGGCGGCGATGGCGGCCAGGTCGGCCAGGCTGGACACTCCGCCGCTGGCGATCACCGGGCGGCTGGTCCGGCCGGTGACGTGGCGCAGCAGGTCCAGGTTGGGCCCGGTCAGCGTGCCGTCCCGGTTGATGTCGGTGACCACGTACCGCGCGCAGCCCGCGGCGTCCAGCCGGTCCAGCGCGTCGTCCAGTTCGCCGCCGTCCCGGGTCCAGCCGCGCGCGGACAGCGTGCTGCCGCGGACATCCAGCCCTACCGCGATCTTGTCGCCGTACTCGGCGATGGCCGACCGCACCCAGTCCGGGTCCTCCAGGGCGGCGGTGCCGATGTTCACCCGGGCGCACCCGGTGGCCAGCGCGGCGGCCAGCGACGAGTCATCCCGGATCCCGCCGGACAGCTCCACCGCGATGTCCAGCCGGCCCACCACGTCGGCCAGCAGGCTGGCGTTGGACCCGCGGCCGAACGCGGCATCCAGGTTGACCAGGTGCACCCAGTCCGCCCCGGCCGCCTGCCAGGCCAGCGCGGCCTGCATCGGGTCGCCGTACGAGGTCTCGGTGCCGGCCGCGCCGTGCACCAGCCGGACCGCCTGCCCGCTGGACACGTCCACCGCGGGCAGCAGCGTCAGCGCGGCATTGCTCATCGGATCATCTCCAGCCAGTTGGCCAGCAGCGCCGCACCCGCGTCGCCGGATTTCTCGGGGTGGAACTGGGTCGCGCAGAGCGGGCCGTTCTCCACCGCCGCGACGAACGGCTCGCCGTGCGTCGCCCAGCTGATCAGCGGCGGTGTCATCCACCGGGACGGCGGCATCGGCAGCGCCCGGGCCGCGTAGGAGTGCACGAAGTAGAACCGCTCCGCCGGGCCGATGCCGGTCAGCAGCCGCGTCCCGGCCGGTACGTCCAGCGTGTTCCAGCCCATGTGCGGCAGCACTGGCGCCTGCAGCCGCTGCACCACACCGGGCCATTGCCCGCAGCCGGCCGTGCGCACCCCGTGCTCGGCCCCCTCGGCGAACAGCACCTGCATGCCGACGCAGATGCCGAGCACCGGCCGGCCCCCGGCCAGCCGCCGGTCGATCACCCGGTCGCCGTGCACCGCGCGCAGCCCGGCCATGCACGCCGCGAACGCGCCCACGCCCGGCACCACCAGCCCATCCGCGGCCAGCGCCACTTCCGGATCCGCGGTCACCACGGTGTCCGCTCCGGCCCGCTGCAACGCTCTTTCTGCCGAACGCAAGTTCCCGGAACCGTAGTCCAGCACCACGACGTTTGGCCTTCTACCTCGTCCCGAAGGGACGTTCCGGGGGGTTCCGGGGGGTCGCCCCCCCGGGCCGACACTGGTCACAAGACGCCTTTGGTGCTGGGCACGCCGGGCGCCCTGGGGTCGGCCGCCAGCGCGGCGCGCAGCGCCCGGGCCACCGCCTTGAACTGGGCTTCCACGATGTGGTGCGGGTTGCGCCCGGTCACGTCCAGGTGCAGGCAGATGCCGGCCGTGGCGGTCAGCGACTCGAAGAAGTGCCGGGTCAGCGTGGTGTCGTAGCTGCCGATCAGCGGGGCCATCCCGGCTGGCTCGGTGTGCATCAGGTACGGCCGCCCGGACAGGTCGATGGCCGCCCGGGCCAGCGTCTCGTCCAGCGGCACGGCCGCGTCGCCGAACCGGCAGATGCCCGTCTTGTCGCCCAGCGCCTCACGCAGCGCCTGGCCCAGCGCCAGCGCGGTGTCCTCCACCGTGTGATGCGCGTCGATGTGGATGTCCCCGGTGGCCTGCACACTCAGGTCGAGCAGGCCGTGCTTGCCCAGCTGGGCCAGCATGTGGTCGAAGAACGGCACCCCGGTGCTCACCTCGGTCCGGCCGGTGCCGTCCAGGTCCAGTTCGACCAGCACGCTGGTCTCCTTGGTGACCCGCTCCACCCGGGCGGTCCGGCCGCCGTGCTCGCTCATCAGGCCTCCAGCACCTTGTCCAGGGCATCCCGGAAGGCAGCCATCTCGGCGGGCAGGCCGACGGTGACCCGCAGCCAGCCGGCCGGGCCGGTCTCCCGGATCAGCACCCCCTGATCCAGCAGTCCCTGCCACACCTGGCGCCGGTCGGCGAACTGGCCGAACAGCACGAAGTTGGCGTCCGAGTCGGCCACCGCCCGGCCTCGCTGGCGGAGCCAGGCCACCAGTGCATCGCGCCCATCGCGCAGCACGCTGACCGTGGCCAGCGGCTCGGCCCGGTGCGCCAGCGCCGCCCGGGCCACCGCCTGGGTCACGCTGGACAGGTGGTAGGGCAGCCGGACCAGCAGCAGCGCCTGGATCAGCGCCGGGTCGGCGGCCAGGTAGCCGACCCGGGCCCCGGCCAGCGCGAAGGCCTTGGACATGGTCCGGGTGACGGCCAGCCGGCGGAACTCCGGGAGCAGGGCCAGCGCGCTGGGTGAACCGTCCCGGGCGAACTCAGCGTAGGCCTCATCTACCACCACGATGCCCGGGGCGGCCGCGCAGACACGCCGGATGACCGGCAGCGGCAGGGCAGTGCCGGTCGGGTTGTTGGGCGACGTCAGGAACACCACGTCCGGCCGCTCGGCCGCGATGACCGCGGCGGCTTGCTCCGGGTCCAGGCCGAAGTCGGCCTCCCGGGCGCCGCTGACCCACCGGGTACCGGTGGACAGCGAGATGAGCGGGTGCATCGAGTAGGACGGCTCGAAGCCCATCGCGGTGCGGCCCGGGCCGCCGAACGCCTGGAGCAGCTGCTGGATGATCTCGTTCGATCCGTTGGCCGCCCAGACGTGGCTGGCGGTGAGCCCGTGGCCGAGGTAGCTGGCCAGCCCGGTGCGCAGCGCGACCGCGTCCCGGTCCGGGTACCGGTTCAGCGTGCCGGCCACCTCGCCGACCGCCGCCGTGATCGCGCTGGCCAGCGCGGGTGACGGGGGGTACGGGTTCTCGTTGGTGTTCAACCGGACCGGCACGTCGATCTGCGGCGCCCCGTACGGCTCGTGCCCAGCCAGGTCCGCGCGCAGGGGCAGCCATTCCGGCAGCGTCATATCGCCTCAGCCTCACGCGGGACACGCACCCGGACGGCCTCGACGTGCGCGGCGAGATCTTCCGCGCCGCCGAGCGCGTCGATGTGCGGGGCCACCTCGGCCAGCGCCTCCCGGCTGCACTCGACCAGGTGGATGCCGCGCAGGAAGGACAGCGTGGACAGCCCGCCGGTGTGCCGGGCGGTGCCCCCGGTGGGCAGCACGTGATTGGACCCGGCCAGGTAGTCGCCCAGCGACACGGGGGCGAACGGGCCGGTGAAGATGGCACCGGCGTTGCGTATCTGACGGGCCAGCCCGGCCGCGCCGGCCGTCTGGATCTCCAGGTGCTCCGGCGCCCAGGCGTCGCTGACCGCGGCCGCTGCGGCCAGGTCGTCCACCAGCACGATGGCCGACTGCCCAGTCAGCGCGGCCCGCACCCGGTCTCGGTGCCGCGCCGCCGCAACCTGGGGGCCGAGCGCCTTGTCCACCTGGTCGGCCAGCCCGGGGTCGGTGGTGATCAGCAGGCAGGCGGCCAGCGGGTCGTGCTCGGCCTGGGCGATCAGGTCGGCCGCGACGAACTCAGGGTCGGCGCTGCCGTCGGCGATGATCGCGATCTCGGTCGGGCCGGCCTCGGCGTCGGTGCTGACTACGCCGAGCAGCAGCCGCTTGGCCGCGGCCACGTACACGTTGCCCGGCCCGGTGACCACGTCGGCCGGTGCGCAGTCCTCACTGCCGTAGCCGAACATGGCGATGGCCTGCGCTCCCCCGGCCGCGTGCACTTCCGTGACACCGAGCAGCGCGCATGCGGCCAGCACGGTGGGCGACGGCAGGCCGGCCTCCCGCGGCGGGGACGCCACCGCGATCTCGCTGACCCCGGCCACCTGGGCCGGCACCACGTTCATCACGACCGACGAGGGATAGGTCACCAGGCCGCCCGGCACGTACACACCGGCCCGGCTGACCGGCACGTAGCGTTCGGTGACGGTAGCGCCGGGACTGACCCCGACGGTGCGCTCGGTGGGCAGTTGCGCCTCGTGCACCAGCCGGACCCGCCGGATGGCTTCCTCCAGCGCGGCCCGGACGGCCGGGTCAAGTGCGGCCAGCGCGGCCGGCGGCGCGTCGGCTGGCACCCGGGTGGTAGGCAGGTCCACACCGTCGAAGCGGGCCGTATAGTCGCGGACCGCCGCGGCCCCACGGGCCCGGACGTCGGCGCAGACCTGGGCGACCGCTGGCATGGCGGCCATCACGTCAAGCTCGGCCCGGGGCAGCACATCAGCCAGCTTTGCCCTGCTCAGGTCAGCGGCCGGCTGGCCACGGAGATCGATTCGAGGCAGCACCCGCCCAGTCTATGAAGACCGCTCACACCGTGACGCGCGTGTCCACATGCCGGACACCCCGAGTGCGCCGCGGGTCAGTCGAGGGCCAGGGCGGGGCCCTCCTGGGCGTCCCGTTTGCGGTCCCGCAGCGTGTCGTTCAGTTCCAGGGCACCGGCCATGAGGCCGGCCGCCAGCGGCCACAGCGCGATGGCGCTGCGCGCCCCGAGCGACAGCGACGCGCTCAGATGCCGCCCGGCGGGCAGCGTACTGAGCAGGTGCTGGTAGCTGGCCTGGCCGGACTGCTGGCCGATCCACAGCGCGATCAGGCTGGCCCCGAGCCCGGCCAGCAGCACCAGGGCCATCCCGGCCGGGTGATGCCCGCGCACCGCGAGCAGATAGCCGGCCAGCCCGGAAATGATCCCGCCGGCCAGGCAGATCAGGCAGTACCAGCCGTCCCCGCCGATGAACGCGCTCGATTCAGCGCTGGTCACCTGGGCCGTGCCCGGGCCGGTCATCACCAGGTAGGGCCGCGGCGCCACCGCCGCCCAGAGGAAGCCGGCGGCCACCCCGAGCAGCAGCGTGACCAGCACGGCCGCCACGGTGCGCCGCAGCAAGGTGCCGCGCCGCGCCGGCTGGCCGGCGGGCCCGGCCAGATCCATTGGCTGCGTCATGATGCGCAGGAGCCTACGCGGCCACCCAGCGTTCGCCCGCAAGCGGGGGTGCATCGTCACTTAATCAGTGCACTCGCCTGACCTTGCTACCTTAGGGTTTGAGCGCGCGGCAGAGACAAGTCGGCCTAGCCGTCTCAAGGGGAAATTCATGATCGAGGCACGAGACCTCACCAAGCGCTACGGGGACAAAACCGCAGTTGACCATTTGTCATTCAACGTCGAGCCAGGCCGGGTCACCGGGTTCCTGGGCCCGAATGGCGCGGGCAAGTTGACCACGATGCGGCTCATCCTGGGCCTGGACCGGCCGAACGCCGGGACCGCGACGATCGACGGCTCGGCGTACGCCGACCTGAATCAGCCGCTGCGTACGGTAGGCGCCCTGCTCGAGGCCAAGGCCATGCACCCGGGCCGGAGCGCCTACAACCACCTGCTCTTCCTGGCCCAGACGCAAGGGCTGCCCCGGTCCCGGGTGGACCAGGTGCTCGACCTGGTCGGGCTGCGTGAGGTGGCCCGCAAGCGGACCGGCGGGTACTCCCTCGGCATGGGGCAGCGGGTCGGCATCGCGGTGGCCATGCTGGGTGACCCGCAGGTGCTGCTGCTGGACGAGCCGGTCAACGGCCTCGACCCAGAGGGCATCCTGTGGATCAGGAACCTGATGAAGCATCTCGCATCCGAAGGCCGCACCATTTTCGTGTCCAGCCACCTGATGAATGAGATGGCCGTCACGGCCGACCATCTGATCGTGATCGGCCGCGGCAAGCTGATCGCCGAGTCCAGCACCCAGGAATTCATCGAGCGCAGTTCCGACAAATATGTGCTGGTCCGCTCGCCGGACGCGAGCCGGCTGGCCGATGTGATCGCCGCCGAGGGCGGCAAGGCCGAGCCGCAGCCGGCGGACAACGCCGGCTCGGGCCTGCTCCGGGTCACCGGCATGGACGCGGCCCGCGTTGGCGAGCTGGCCGCCGCCGACCGGGTCGTGCTGCACGAACTCACCCCGCGGCTGGCCTCACTGGAGGAGGCCTACATGGAGCTCACCGCGGACAGTTCCGAGTACGGCGTCAATGCAGGGCAGGCGGCACCGCCCGCCGGCGGCGCCGCACCCGCCGGCACCGAGCCGGCGGCCACCGTGTCGTCAGGCACGGGGTCATCAACCACTGCGTCTTCAAGCACGGGGCAGGACAGCCAATGACCACCACCAGCCCGGCCGCACCCGCCGCCGCGCCCGCGGCCGTTCCGGCCCCCATCCACCACGTCGGCTTCGGCCACACCATGCTGGCCGAATGGACAAAGATCCGGTCCGTCCGGTCCACCGTCTGGACGCTGCTGGTGTTCCTGATCATCACGATCGGCTTCACCGCGCTGTTCACCTGGCTGACCGAGTCGCACTGGACCGGCCCGCATGCCGCCGCGCGGGACGCCACGGTAGCGGCCAACCCGGTCGGCTTCATCCTCGGCGCCGGCATCGGCCTCGGCCAGCTCACCATCTGCGTGCTGGGCGTGCTGGTGATCACCACCGAGTACTCCACGGGGGTGATCCGCTCCTCGCTGCTGGCCGTGCCCAAGCGGCTGACGATGCTGGCCGCCAAGGTGGCCGTGTTCGCCATCCTGATCGTGGTCCTGGCCGAGATCGTCGCATTCACCTGCTTCTTCCTCGGCTCGTCCATCCTGCACAGCAAGGTGCCGGTGACGCTGAGCGACCAGAACGTGCTGCGCGCGGTGCTCGGCGCCGGCCTGTACCTGGCCGTGCTCGGCGTGTTCGCGCTGGCCGTGGGCTCGCTGATCCGGCACACCGCGGCCGGCATCACCACGGTCATCGGCATCGTGCTGGTGCTGCCGATCCTGTCCGGGCTGCTGCCCAGCAGCTGGGGCGCGCACATCAACGCCTACCTGCCCGAGCAGGCAGGCTCGCTGGTCTACAGCGCACACCAGACGTCCGGCCAGCTGCTGTCCGCCTGGCAGGGGTTCGGCGTGTTCTGCCTGTGGACGGCGGTGCTGCTCGCGGCGGGCGCCTACCTCCTGCAGCGCCGCGACGCCTGACCGGCTGAGCCGCCGCCCGCTAGCCGACAGCGGCCGTGGCCAGCTGCTAGCTGGCGGCCAGCGGCTCGTCGGCCAGGTGGGCGCGGACCGCGAGCAGGGCCTCGTACTGGCGGCGCACATCGGCCCGGTCCGGTGCGTCGGGCACCGACTGGTCGCTGGCCTGGATGATCATGGCCGCCTGGTCCAGCAGCACCCGGCGCTGATCCTCGGCCGTGGTCCGCTCCATGATCCGGGTCAGCCCGTCGAGCAGCCGGATCAGCACCGCCGGATTGCCCCGGCTGCTCTGCCGGATCTTCTCGAACGCCCGCTGCACCAGGCGGTCATAGGTGGGCTCGGGGGTGATCACCCGTATCGCGCCAGCCTGGTCCCGGTGCACCTGGGCAGGCTGCCACCGGCCGACGACCTTGCACAGGCTGTCCGACAGCCAGTCGACGCAGGTCAGCCCCGTGAACGTGTCGTTGATGGCGGAGGACAGCGCGCGGATCGCGATCTCCACCAGCTGGTCGATGCCGAACGAGACGTCCTGGGCCAGCGTCCGGAACGGGCCGGTCAGGTGGGCCCGGGTGAGCTCACGGGCCACCCCGGGCGCCGCGCTGGCCGGCCACACCGTGGCCAGCGGGCTGCCCTGGGCCAGGAAATGCCCGGGCCGGTAGCGCAGGAAGATCACCGCATCGGCCCGCTCGGCGATGCGCAGCATCGTATGGCGGTGGATGTACTGCAGGTAGCCGCTGTCCGAGGCCAGTACGACGCCGCCTTCCTCGGGCAGGCTGGCCAGCACGGCGGCCACAGTGGGATCGCCCGGCCGGGCCGCCCCGTCGCCCATGTAGTCCTCGATGGCCGCGGACAGGTCGGCCGAGATCCCGGCGATCACCTCGGGCAGCTGGATCTGGGTCGCGATGTGGTGGATGAAGTAGATCAGCACGGCCAGGTTGACCACGGTGAGCGCCATCGTCACGGTGATGCTGAGATGTGGCACGAACGGCCCGTGCGGGCCCGCGCCGCCGATCGACACCAGGGCGAGCACCGCGTAGACGAACGTGGCCACGAACGTGCCCAGGGTGAGCTGGGTGCCCCGGTCCCGGATGAAGGTGCGCAGCATCCGTGGCCCGAACTGGGTGGAGACCAGGGTCAGCGCCACGATCACGATGGAGAACACCACGCCGACCACGGTGATGATGGCGGCGGCGATGGTGGTGAGGATCTGCCGGGCCGCGTCGGCCGAGCCGCTGATCACCCAGGACGGCAGGCTGAAGTCGCCATGGAAGGCGGCCAAGTCGATCAGCAGCGTGACCACGAACAGGCCGATCGCGGCCACTACCAGGATCGCCGGGACCAGCCACAGGTTGGTACGCAGCAGTTCCTTGTGGTGGCCCGACACGTGGATTCGGCGTATCACCGGAAGCGCCCTCCGCCGGCCGGATTACCTCCAGTCTGCCCAGCCCAGGGGCGGTCTCAACCGACGCAAGTGGGCCCGAGCAGCTGCTTCAGGTCCGCGGCCAGCGCCGGTGACGGCTTGACCCGCAGCTTGTCATCCAGCCGCACGATCGTCGCCCGTGGGCCATTGCAGAGTTTGAGGTGTACCTCGGCCAGGCCCGGGTGGGTGCTCAGCACCTCGCGCAGCCGGTCCACCACGGGCACGACGCACCGCTGGACCGGGATCGACACCACAAAAGGGCCGCTCTCGTCCGCCGACAGGTCCGGCGCGCTCACCTCCGATGCGATCAGCTTGGGGGTGTCTTCCCGCCGGTCCAGCCGCCCCTTGACGACCAGGATCGCGTCCTCGGCCAGCAGCAGCGAGCACTGCTGGTAGGCGGCCGGGAAGAACAGCACCTCGATGGCGCCTTCCAGGTCCTCCAGGGTGGCGGTGGCCCACGGGTTGCCCTGCCGGGTGACTTTCCGCTGTACCCCGGACAGGATGCCCCCGACGGTGACCAGCTGGCCGTCGCCCCGACCAGCCCGCTGCTGGCGTTCGGTATCGTCGGCGGCGGAACTGAGCAGCTCGGCCACGGAACAGTCCGTGTTCGCGGCCACGATGTGCTCCACGCCCAGCAGCGGGTGGTCCGAGACGTACAGGCCGAGCATCTCCCGCTCGAAAGCCAGCAGGGTGGTCTTGTCCCACTCGCCGTCCGGCACCGGGACCTCGAAGCTGGCCTCGGTCTCCACGTCCCCGCCGAACAGCGAATCCTGGCCGATGGCCTCGTTCCGCTTGACGTCGATGACGGTGTCGATGGCCTGCTCGTGGATGATGACCAGGCCCTTGCGCGGATGCTTGAGCGAGTCGAACGCGCCCGCCTTGACCAGCGATTCAATGACCCGCTTGTTGCACACGTTCACCGGAACCTTGCGCAGGAAATCAGCGAAGCTGCTGAAGGCCCCCTTGCTGGTCCGGGTCTCCACGATGGCGTCGACGACGTTGGTGCCGACGTTGCGGATGGCGGCCAGGCCGAACCGGATGTCGTTACCGACCGGGGTGAACGTGGCGTCGGACGCGTTGACGTCGGGCGGCAGCACGGTGATGCCCATCCGGCGGCACTCGTTCAGGTACAGGGCGCTCTTGTCCTTGTCCCCGGAAACCGAGGTGAGCAGGGCGGCCATGTACTCCGGCGGGTAGTTCGCCTTGAGGTAGGCGGTCCAGTAGGACACCAGGCCGTACGCGGCGCTGTGCGCCTTGTTGAACGCGTAATCGGAGAACGGGACCAGGATGTCCCACAGCGTCTTGATCGCCCCGGCGGAGTAGCCGTTAGCCTTCATCCCGGCCTCGAACGGCTTGAACTCCTTGTCCAGGATCTCCTTTTTCTTCTTGCCCATGGCCCGGCGGAGCAGGTCCGCGTTGCCCAGGCTGTACCCGGCCACCTTCTGCGCGATGGCCATGACCTGCTCCTGGTAGACGATCAGCCCGTAGGTGTCGCCCAGGATTTCGGCCAGTGACTCGGCCAGTTCGGGATGGATCGGCACCACCGGCTTGCGGTGGTTCTTCCGGTCCGCGTACTCGTTGTGCGCGTTGGCGCCCATCGGGCCGGGCCGGTACAGCGCGCCGACCGCGGAGATGTCCTCGAAGTTGTCCGGCCGCATGCTGCGCAGCAGGGCCCGCATCGGCCCGCCGTCGAACTGGAAGATGCCCAGCGTGTCGCCCCGGGCCAGCAGGTCGTAGGTGGGCTGGTCGTCCAGCGGCAGCGAGTTCAGGTCGACCTCGGTGCCCCGGTTGGACTGCACGCCGCGGACCGCGTCGTCCAGTACGGTCAGGTTGCGCAGGCCGAGGAAGTCCATCTTGAGCAGGCCGAGCGACTCGCAGGCCGGGTAGTCGAACTGGGTGATGACGGCGCCGTCGGCCTGCCGCTTCCAGACCGGCACATGGTCGACGATCGGCTCGCTGCTCATGATCACGCCGGCCGCGTGCACCCCGGCCTGGCGGATCAGTCCCTCCAGCCCGCGCGCGGTGTCGATGACCTGGCGGACCTCGGCCTCGGCCTCGTACAAGGCGCGGATCTCGCCCGCCTCGCCGTACCGCGAGTTCGACTCGTCGAAGATGCCGGACAGCGGGATGTCCTTGCCCATCACGGCGGGCGGGAACGCCTTGGTGATCCGGTCGCCGAGCGCGTAGGGGAAGCCGAGCACCCGGGCGGCGTCCTTGACCGCCGCCTTGGCCTTGATCGTGCCGTAGGTGATGATCTGGGCGACCCGGTCCTCGCCCCACTTCTCGGTGACGTACCGGATCACGTCACCCCGCCGGCGTTCGTCGAAGTCGATGTCGATGTCCGGCATGGACACGCGTTCCGGGTTCAGGAACCGCTCGAAGATCAGCCCGTGCTGCAGCGGGTCCAGGTCGGTGATGCCCAGCGCGTAGGCGACCAGGCAGCCCGCGGCCGAGCCGCGGCCCGGGCCGACGCCGACCCCGTTCCGCTTGGCCCACATGATGAAGTCGGCCACGACCAGGAAGTATGAGCAGAAGCCCATCTGCGTGATGATGCCGATCTCGTACTCGACCTGCTGGCGGCGCTGCTCGTCGTAGCCGTCCGGGTAGCGCCGGTCCATGCCGCGCCCGACTTCCTTGCGCAGCCAGCTCTCCTCGGTCTCCCCGGCGGGCAGGTCGAACGAGGGCATCAGGTTCTTCGGCTGGAACGCCACGTCCGCCCGCTCGGCGATGAGCAGCGTGGAGTCGCAGCCGGACTGCCACTCCTCGTCGCTGAACAGGGCCCGCATCTCCTGCGGGCTCTTCAGGTAGTAACCGGTGCCGTCGAACTTGAACCGGCCCGGGTCGGCCATGTTCGACCCGGTCTGCACGCAGAGCAGCACTTCGTGCGCCTTGGCGTCGGCCTCGACCGCGTAGTGCGAGTCGTTGGTGACCACGAACGGCAGGTCCAGCTCGCGGGCGATGCGGCGCAGCCCGTCCCGGACCCGCTGCTCGATGCTCAGCCCATGGTCCATGATCTCGACGAAGAAGTTGCCCGCGCCGAAGATGTCCCGGTAGGCAGCGGCGGCCGCCAGCGCCTGCGGGTACTGGCCGAGCCGGAGCCGCGTCTGCACCTCGCCGCTCGGGCAGCCGGTGGTGGCGATGATCCCCCTGGCGTGCGCGGCCAGCAGCTCC
This sequence comes from uncultured Actinomycetes bacterium, assembly GCA_963758575.1. GTDB lineage: Bacteria > Actinomycetota > Actinomycetes > Streptosporangiales > Streptosporangiaceae > RYN-230. The sequence goes on along the minus strand of CAVWWE010000003.1, from coordinate 121,115 downwards.
CGGTCCATCCGCGGCTGGCGCAAATATCCTTCCAGCGAGGCCAGCGACGACAGCCGGAACAGGTTGTGCATGCCCTCGGTGGTCTCGGCCAGCAGCGTCATGTGGGTGTACGCGCCGGCCCCCGACACGTCGTCGTCCTTCTGCGCCGGGGTGCCCCAGCGCACCGGCTGCCGGTTGCGGCGGTGCTCCGGGGCCAGGTAGGCCTCGATGCCGATGATCGGCTTGATGCCGGCCTTGGTCGCCTTGGACCAGAAGTCGTAGGCGCCGTACAGGTTGCCGTGGTCGGTCATGGCCACGGCTGGCATGCCTGCGCGTTCGCACTCGGCGAACATGTCCTTCAGCCGCGCGGCCCCGTCCAGCATCGAGTACTCGGTGTGGACGTGCAGGTGGACGAAGCCGTCCTGACTGCGTTCCGTCGCGACTGCCGTCATGAAAGTACCGCCTCCTTCAGGCACGCGCGACGGCACCCGTACGGGCGCCGGGAAAGCAGGGCCGGGGGAAGTGGCTGGTGCCGCTCTCACCTGGCTGGATAGGCCGCGCCCGGCGGAGCGGCCCCAGCGCGGGCAGCGGCGCACCAGCCCGGCTCAGTTGAGCTTACTGAGGCCGGCGGCGGCCGGCGACCCGGCGCGCCGGATGCGCGGATGTCCCGTTTTGCACACCGGCCGCCGGGGCTTGACAGCCACGCGGATAACCGTTATCTATTAGCTAACCGTTAGGGTTAGGTGCGGAGGCGAACAGTGCAGCAGGAAGCGGTGCTGGCCATGCTGGCCAAGGAACCGTCCCATGGCTACCAGCTGCGGGCCCGGCTGCGCCAGGCACTCGGCCCGCTCGGCGAGGCGATGAATGACGGCCAGGTGTACGTCACGCTGACCCGGCTGGAAAAGGCCGGGCTGGTCACCGCCGAGCCGACCGCAGGCCGGCCGGAGCGGCCGGACCGGAAGATGTACGAGCTGACCGCGGCCGGCCAGCAGCGGGTGGCCGAGTGGCTGGCCGAAGCCAGCTGGCCCAAGCCCGACCTGGCCGAATTTCATCTCAAGCTGATCGCCGCGGCGGCCGCCGGGCTGGCTGACCCGCTGGCCATCGTGGACACACAGCGCCGCGAGCTGCTCCGCCGGCTACGGGACGCGGAGCGCGCCGCGCTGGCGGAGCCCGCGGACTCGGCGGCCGGGCTGCTGCTGGAGGGCATCGTGCTCCGGCTCCAGGCGGATCTGCGCTGGCTGGAGGCCTGCGAGCGAACCTGGACCAGGCGAAGGGGACCATCATGAGCAAGCCGGACGGCGCGGACATGCTGTGTGCCCGCGGGCTGCGCCGGTACTACGGCCGGGAGCCGGCCGTGGTCCGCGCGGTGGACGGGGTCGACCTAGCCGTCGCCAGCGGCGAGACGGTCGCGGTGATGGGGCCGAGCGGCTGCGGGAAATCCACCCTGCTGCACCTGCTCGGCGGCCTGGATCGCCCCACGGCCGGGCAGGTCTGGCTGGCCGGGGAGCGGATCGACCAGCTCAGCGAGCGCGGGCTGGCGCGGCGGCGGCGGGACGGGGTCGGTTTTGTGTTCCAGGCCTTCCACCTGATGGAAGAGCTCACCGCGGTGGAGAACGTGGAACTGCCCGCGTTGCTGGCCGGGCGCTCGCCGCGGGCCGCCCGGCGCCGGGCCACTGGCCTGCTCGACCAGGTCGGGCTGGCCGACCGGGCCCGGCACCTGCCGTCGGCGCTGTCCGGGGGCCAGCGCCAGCGGGTGGCCATCGCCCGGGCCATGGCCAACGACCCGGCGCTGCTGCTGGCCGACGAGCCCACCGGGAACCTGGACAGTGCGGCCACCCTGGACGTGCTCCGGCTGTTCGAGAGCCTGCATGCGGCCGGGCAGACGCTGGTCATCGTCACCCATGACGCGCGGATCGCGGCCACCGCGGACCGGCTGATCTCGATGCGGGACGGTGAGTTCATTGATGAGACCCGGCTGACCGGCGGCAGCACCGGAAACCTCGGCGCGCTGGCCGGCCTGGACCGGCTGGATGACTGATCATGGGCCGGGCCGTGCTGGTCGCCCGGCTGGCGGGCCGGGACTTGCGGCACCGCCCAGCCCAGGGCGTGCTGCTGCTCCTCGTCATGATGGCGGCCACGACCGCGCTGACCCTGGGGCTGGCCCTGCACGGGGTAACCGTCCAGCCCTACCAGAGCACCCGGACGGCGACCCGCGGCCCGGATGTGCTGGCCACCGCCTTCCCACTGCGCACCGGCCCGGCGGCTGACCTGTCCGCGCGCAGCGACGTCGCCCCGCTGGCCCGGGCGCCAGGTGTGGTCCAGCGGAGCGGGCCATTCCCAGTGGCGTTCCCCGTGCTGCGCGCGCACGGCCATGCCGATGCGGTGCTCGCCCAAGGCCGCACCGTCACCCCCGCAGCCGTTGACCAGCCGAAACTGACCCAGGGCAGCTGGCTGCGGAATGGCGGCATCGTGGTGGAGCGCAGCTTCGCCGACGCCCTCGGCATCCAGGCCGGCGACCGGGTCACCCTGAACGGCCGGCCGTTCCGGGTCACTGGGATCGCGGTCACCGCGGCGCTGCCGACCTCGGGCATCGGGTTCCTCGAAGGCAGCGCACGGTGGCCCAATCCGGGGCTGATCTGGGTGACCGAAGCGGCCGCCCGCAGCCTGGCCACGACCGCCCATCCGCTCGGCTACCTGCTCAATATCCGGCTCGCCCACCCGGCCGCGGCGGAGGCGTTCGCTAACCGGTACACCGCGGGCGGCAACGCCAGCAGCAACGTCGGCAACCCGTACCTGATCCCATGGCAGGCAATCAGCAGGCAGGACGCTGCCCTGGTGCGCAGCGAACAGGCCATCCTGCTGGTCGGCAGCTGGCTACTGGGCCTGCTGGCCATAGCGAGCCTGGTGATACTGGTCGGCGCACGGATGGCGGACCAGTTGCCCCGGGTCGGCCTGCTCAAGGCGGTCGGCAGTAGCCCAGCCCTGGTCGCGGCCGTCCTGCTGGCCGAGCATGTCGTGGTGGCCCTGCTGGCGGCCGTGGCTGGGCTGGTGGCTGGCCGGCTAGCCGCCCCACTGCTCACGAATCCCGGCGCCGGACTGATCGGCACCGCGGGTTCCCCCTCGCTCACCCCGGCCACCGTGGCTGTAGTGGTAGCCGTGGCCCTGGCGGTGGCGATCGCGGCAACATTCGTGCCGGCCATCCGCGCTGCGCGGATCAGCACGGTCCGGGCCCTGGCCAACGCGGCCCGCCCGCCGCGCCGCCGGGCATGGCTCATCAGGGGGTCGGCCCGGCTGCCCGTGCCGCTGCTGCTGGCGATCCGGCTGACCGCCCGGCGCCCAAGGCGCCTGCTGGTCAGCATGCTCAGCATCACCGTCACGGTGAGTGGAATCGTCGCCGTGCTCTTCACCCACGCCACGCTGGCCGTCGCGCAGTTCGGCATGTCCGCAGGCTCGGCCAACCTCAACCTGTTCGACGTGGGTTTCGCCTCGCGGGCGCAGCGGGAGGACCAGGTGCTGCTGATCGTCACGATCCTGCTGGGCGCGCTGGCCGCCGTCAACGCCATCTTCATCACCCAGGCGACGGTGCAGGACACCAAGCAGCCGACCGCAGTGACCCGCGCCCTGGGCGCGACCCCGCTGCAGGTCACCGCCGGCCTGTCCGCGGCGCAGGTCCTGCCCGCGCTGGCGGGCGCGCTGCTCGGCATTCCGGGCGGGTACCTGCTCTTCTCCGTAGCAAGCCAGGGCGGTACCGCGAGCCAGCCGCCAGCCTGGTGGCTGATCGTCGCGGTGCTGGACACCGTGCTCGTCGTGGCCGCGCTCACCGCTATCCCAGCCCGGGCCGGCGCCCAGCGCCCGGTGGCCGCGATCCTGGAAGGCTAGTGCCTGACCCGGAGCTAGCGCTTGACCCAGACGTAGTAGGTGCCCACCCCATCCGAGTTGGCCAGGGTGGCGGCCAGCCGGTACTGCGGGTCGGCCATCAGCATCCGGGCCAGGATGTGGTCCAGCGGCGCGGTGACCGTGTCGTCGTACGCGATCACCCGGAAGTAGCCGTCCCGGATGGCTTGCTCATAGCCCGCGTCCCCGGTCAGCGTCGTCCCGTTCTTCTCCGTGTACGAGATGAAGTAGGTAGAGCTGAACTGATCGGCCCGGGCGTCCGGGTTGTACATCAGGTAGTAGCTCGGTACCTCGGACACCTCGACCAGGTAGTGCGCGTGCGGGGCCAGGTACCGGGACAGCTCGGCGACCAGCGGCCGGCCGTTCGGCCAGGAGTCGTAGAGGTGGCCGGCCTGCACCATGCCGAGCAGCAGGCAGCTACCCCACACCGCGACGCCGAACTGCGCCCGCTGGAAGTGCGGGCCGATGATCCGGTCCAGCCCGATGCCGGCCACCGGCGCGGCGGCCAGGTAGACCGGCCAGCGCACGGTGGCCGTCCGGACCACGATCCAGGCGGCCACCGCGAGCAGGCACAGCGCGGGCGCGTCGTAGGTCGCGAAATTGCCCAGGAAGATGGCTGACTCGGTGACCGAGAAGACGACCGCCGCACACAGCCCGATCCGCTCGTTGAACAGCCTGCGGGTCAGCGAGTACAGCAGCGCGGTGGTGGCCAGCATGGCGGCCAGGCTGACCGGCCGGGCCGCGGCCAGCCCGCCCGCGGTATCGGCCAGCGCGCCCAGGATCGGGTAGAGCACCGGCGCCCCGGAGAAGAACGAGGCGTAGTCCTGGGGCAACGGCACCCCGTACAGCAGATGCGCCAGTTCGTAGTGCCCGGCGGTCAGGTAGAGCGCCTCGTCCTCGAACGCGGTGTTGTGCATCCGCAGCGATAGCGCCGCCTGCACGGCCAGGATGGCGGCCAGGACCGCGCGGCTCACCCAGAGCCGCCGCGGGCTCGGCGGCGGGAACGGGCTGCGCGCCGGGTCCCGCCGCCGGCGGCGGGACCGGGCCAGGACCCGGGTCCGCTCAGCCGGCGCGCCGGCCACCGGGCCGCCACCCGGCGGCCGCGAGCCGCGCTGCCCCGGCCCCCCGGTCCGGTTCGACCCGGACCGGGGGCAGCATCACGGTGTCCGCTTCCGGCCGGGAGAAGGGCTTGTAGGCGCGCCGGGTCTGGGTGGGCCGGGACGGCTGCACCGGCCTGCCCGGTGGCGCCGAGCTCGCGTCTCGCCTGGTCATTGCCGCCTGACGGCGAACAGCGGGACCTTGCTGAGATCGCTGCGTACCGCCGACTCGATGATCGGCCGGGATTCGACCCGCCAGTTGACGTTGTCTTTGTCGTAGTCGAACCAGATGAGCCCGAGCATGCGCGGGTGGGCCATGACGGTGCGCAGGATGAGCTGCCGGGCACACAGCACCTCACTGGGCCCCGTCTCGATGGACGTTTCCGACGATGATGAACGGCTTGTCGCTGAAGGTCCGCACCTCGGCCAGGGTCGGCGCGTAGAGCTGCGCGTAGGTGTGCGGCCCGGTGGTGGAGAAGTACCTGGTGATCCCGATCCAGTCCACGTACGCGTTGCCCGGGTAGTACGGCTGCAACTGGACCTGCGGCACCGGGAAGATGTCGTTCGGGTTCCACACCCAGATCACATTGCTGGCGCCGGCCTGCGCGAACAGGTTGTGGATCCGGCGCCACGCGGCCACGAACTCGGCCGGCGTGGTGTGCGTGGTGCCCCACGGGTACCAGAAGCCGTTCATCTCGTGCCCGAAGCTGAGCGCGACCGGGTCGTTCAGCGCGCGCACCGCCCTGGCGAACTGGGTGAGTCCAGCACGTAGGTGGTGACCTTGCCGGGGTAAGCAGATGGTGCCGAGTACGACGAACGGGAGGTACCACCACAGCCAGCCGTAGCCCTGCATCATCCGGAACTGGCTGTACACCAGCGGCGGGAAGCTGAGTAGCGAGCACACCGTCAGCACCCAGGCGTGCCGCTTGGTGTAGGAGTACTTTTCCTCGTCCAGCGGCGGGCTCGGCAGGACAGGGGGAATTGCCCCGCGACCCGGCGGAAGGAGCGCCCGGCGTCTGCGGTGCCTGGGCGCTGCCGCCCCCCTGGATCCCCCCTTTCGACGACGCGAGCCACGTCAACGTGTCCTCCGTCCCAACGACAGCGGCACCGGATCAGGCCCGGACCCTCGGCACGAACGAACCGGGTGAAGCTTCACAGGATCTTAAGGGGTGACTGCCGGGACCGATGGTAGATCAGGAGGATTGATGCAGCTCTATCACACAATCGATTGCTTATCCGCTTAGTACGTGCGATATCCAAAAATGCCCGTTCTGTACCTATTGGCGGGACCGCAACCGCCCGGCCGCGGCCTGGGCCGCGGGCCGGCCAGCACGGCCACCCGGTCGGTGACCGGGCGGACCACCGGCTCAGCCCGCGCGGCGACCCGCCCGGCCGCCGGTCAGCTTTCCGGCCGGGGACTGGACAGCGCGAACAGGCTGCCGTTGGGGTCGGTCAGGTAAGCGATCACCATGCCGTCGGGCAGCGTCATCGGCGCGACGACGACCTTGCCGCCGAGTTCCTCGGTGCGGGCCGCGGTCGCGGCCACGTCGGTGACCCGGACCACGAACACGGCGTACGGCGGGATGTTGCCGCCGGTGTTGAAGATGCCGCCGGACGGGCCGTCCGCCCCGGGCGCGGTGATCAGCGTGTAGTCACCGTCCGGCGCGAACGTCCAGCCGAAGAGCGGCCCGTAGAAGTCCTTGGCCGCCTGGACGTCGGGGGCGCCGACCTCGAACCAGGCGACCGTGTTGGCAGTGGGAGTGGACATGAGTTCCTCCAGTCATGGACAACGTGTCTGGAGCCAGCCTGCCGGGGCCGCGCGACACCGTTATGTCGGTGTTTCCCAGCTTTCTTGCGCCTGGTCACACGTGCAGGTCGGGCCGGCTGATCTTGTCGCCCGGGATGTCCACCTCCAGGTCGCGGTAGGACCGCGGTGGGGCCGGCTCACCGGTGTCCACCGCGGCCAGGATGCGGTCCAGCCGGAAGGCCCGGCTGCCCTCGCGCAACCGGCACCAGCCCAGCAGGTACCACTGGTTCCGGGTCGCGGCGAACGCCACCGGCTCCACGTCGCGCACCGTCACCTGGTCGTTCCGGTCCCGGTACTCGAGCCGCAGCACATGGCCGGCCGTGATGGCCTCCTGGATGACCAGCGGCACACCGCCCGGTTGCGGGCCGCCCCATCGGCTGGCCGCCCGGTCCCGCGCGGACCGCGGCGCGGCGCTGCCCGCGTGTGCCGCCGCCCCGGCGGCCTGGGCCGGACCGGCACCGGCGGCCGCCGCGGCGGCCGCGACCTCCCGGTCCGGGCCGGCCCCGATCAGCCGGACCCGGTCAATGAGCTGTGCCGCCTCCGCTGTCTGCGTGGCCGATGCGACCGCGATGACCTTGCGTAGCGCGCTCCGGGTCGCTGCGGCGAACGGCGTGCGCTCGTCCCGGGCCAGGGCCACGGCGATCGCCACCATCTCGGCCGCGGTGAAGTTGACCGGCGGCAGCGTCATCGACTTGTCGATGGCGTAGCCGCCGCGGCGGCCGGGCTCCGCGTACACCGGCACGCCGGATTCCTGCAGGGCCAGGATGTCCCGCTCGATGGTCCGCGCGCTGACCTCGTACCGGGCGGCCAGCTGGCGGGCCGACCGGGGTCGGGGCGCGCTGGCCCGCAGGTCCTCGACCAGGGCATAGAGCCGGTCAGTGCGGTTCACGGCAGGCACGCTACCGGCTACTACCGACAGTCCGGCCTAATCACTTACCCAATCGTTAATCAGCTACCCAATGCACCCGGAGAGCATATTGGGCACAATCATGTCGCAGGCTGCCACTCCCGCAGCCTGAGCCGCACCCGTTGTTGAGGAGGCCAATGATGTCCGTTGCCTTAGCCAGCGTCCAGTTCAGCCTGCCCGCCTCCCCGTTCCCCCCGCTCGCGGTGGGCTTCATGGGGCTGGGCACCGGTTACCTGATCTACGGAACCCAGGAGCTGTTCGGCTATCCCAAGCGGGACGAGGCCGTCGACCGGGCGACCGGCGTCTGGGGTATCTGGATGCCCGGCTTCATGCAGTTCATTACCGGCGTCTACCTGCTCGCCTGACTCACCCTGTTCGGCACGTTCACCGCGGCCCCGCCGCTGTACATGGCGGCGCTGGCGTTCACCGCGTACGGCGTGCACTGGTTCGCCCTCGGCTGGATCCGGCTGCGCGGCGCGGACGCCCGGGCCAACATCGGCATGACGGTCGCGTTCCTGGCCATCTCGGTGCTTGGCTGCCTGGTGTTCTTCAAGGCGGGCGACGACCCGGTGGGCGGCCTGTTCATCGGCCTGATCTGCGTCTACGTGTCGGAGTTCTTCGCCACGCTGGGCCCAGACGCGCCGGCCCTCAGCCGGCCGGGTGGCCGGGCGCTCGGCTTCTTCCATCTCGGCACCGGGCTGTGGCTGATGTACCTGATGTTCGCGGTGGTGCTCAACTTCGTGCTGAAGTACACGCTGCCGGTATGAGCCGTCAGCTTTCCGCGCGCAGCACGTCCAGGGCGTGCGCCAGGTCGTCCGGGTAGGCACTGGTGAAGTCCACCCGGCGGCCGTCCGCCGGGTGGGCGAAGCCCAGTCCGACCGCATGCAGCCACTGCCGGGTCAGTCCCAGGTGCTCGGCGAACACCGGGTCAGCGCCGTACAGCCGGTCACCGGCGCAGGGGTGGCGCAGCGCGGCCATGTGCACCCGGATCTGGTGAGTGCGCCCGGTCTCCAGGACGATCTCGGCCAGGCTGGCGCCGCGGAAGGCCTCCAGCGTGTCGTAGTGCGTGACGCTGGGACGGCCGCCGGCCACCACCGCGAACCGGCCGTCGCCGGACGGATGCCGCCCGATGGGGGCGTCGATCGTGCCGCGCAGCGGGTCGGGATGGCCCTGCACCAGCGCGTGGTACCGCTTGTCCACTTCGCGCTCGCGGAACGCCTGCTTGAGCGCGCTGTAGGCGGGCTCGCTCTTGGCCAGCACCATCAGCCCGGTGGTGTTGGCGTCGAGGCGGTGCACGATGCCCTGGCGCTCGGCCGCGCCGCTGGTCGCGATCGTGTGCCCGGCGGCGAGCAGCCCTCCCAGCACGGTCGGGCCGGTCCAGCCGGGCGTCGGGTGGGCGGCCACCCCGCCCGGCTTGTCCACCACCACGATGTCGTCGTCCTCATAGACCACGGCCAGGCCGGGCACGACCCGCGGTACCGGGGCCACAGGCGCGGCCGCGGGCAGCGTCACATCCAGCCACTCCCCCGCGGGTACCCGCTCGGACTTGGCCGCGGTCCGGCCGCCGAGCAGCACCTGGCCGCTGCTGATCAGCTCGGCGGCGCTGGCCCGGGACAGCCCGAACATGCGGGCCAGCGCGGCGTCCAGCCGCTCGCCGTCCAGCCCTTCCGGGACCGGCACCCGGCGCTGATTGGACTGGGTCACCGGCTGCCGTCACCCGCTGGGTTGTGCCGGTCGCGCACCGGCGTGCCGCCGAGCTGGCCACCGGCTGGCGCGCCGCTATCCGGCTCACCGCTTGGCCGCGGGCGGGAACCTTCCAGCGGGACGCCGCGCGCGGCCAGCAGCACCGCGAGTATCCCGCCGCAGACGATGCACGAGTCGGCCACGTTGAACACCGGCCAGTGCGGCAGCTGGATCCAGTCCACCACGTAGCCCCGGAACGGGCCGGGCGAGCGGAAGATCCGGTCCCCCAGGTTGCCGGCTGCCCCGCCGAGCAGCAGGCCCAGCGTGACCGCCCAGGGCACACTGCGCAGCCGCCGCGAGGTGCGCACGATCGCGATGATGACCCCGACGGCGATCAGGCTGAACAGCACCGTCATCACCGCGCTGGATGCCCCGATGCTGAACGCGGCGCCGGGGTTGCGCAGCTCGGTGAGCCGGAGCAGGCCGCCGAGCAGCCGGACCGGCGGCCGGTGCGAGAGCGTGGCCACCACGATCGTCTTGGAGACCAGGTCGGTCACGAGCACCAGGACCGCCACCAGGAACAGCAGCCGGACCCGGCGGGGCCGCTGCCCGCCGTCCAGGCTGTCCAGGCTGGCCCCGGCCGGCCGGTCCGGCCCGCCGGGCGCCGCAGATCCGTTCAGCGCCGTTCCTCCCGCTGCTTACAGCTCACGCACAGTACCGCACGGGGAAACGCCTGCAACCGCGCCTTCCCGATCGGCTCGCCACACGATTCGCACACCCCGTAACTGCCATCCTCGATCCGGGCCAGCGCCCGCTCGATCTGGGTCAGCAGTTCCCGCGCGTTCTGGGTCAGCGCGAGCTCGTGCTCGCGCTGGAAAGTCTTGGCCCCCGCGTCGGCGGAGTCGTCACCCGCGTCACCGACCGCGTCGCCCAGCCGGGCCGCGATTTCTGACTCGGAGGTGGAGATATCCTCGCGCAACCCGGCCGCCTCGGCTTCGAGTTCCTTGCGGACCTCGGCCAGCTCCGGGCCGGTCCAGGGCTTCTCGCCGGGCCGGACGGACAGCGCGGCGGCACCCCGCTGTGCTGCTGCTGTCATCTCGGCCCCCTCGTGCGTGCTATGTCCACTATTCCTGCCGCCACCAATCGATCATGAACGCGGGCAGTCACCGGAGAATAGATCGGTGTCCCCGGGACTGCAAACACATCTGGCCACGGCAATAATCCGGGGCATCGGCTATCGTTAACTGTCGGCACAGCGTGGATGGGGACAGCTGCCGCTGAACGTGGCCAGGAGCGATCCGGGGTTGGTGAGAGCCCGGGGGCAGGCGCAGCGGACCAGATCACCCCGGAGCCGCCGGAAGAACGGCATTAGCCCAGTAGAACCGGCCGCCAGACAGCAATGAGCGGGTCGTGCGCTGCTCCCCGGGGGCGGCCGCGGCCAAGGAGGGTGGTACCGCGGGGCCGCCGCCGGCGCGCCTCGTCCCTCCAGCGAACCCCTTGCCTGCAGCAACTTCAGCTGCAAGCGAGCACCGCCGGAGGACCACCCGCCATGCCTGACGCAGCGGACAGCCAGACCTACTTCCCCGACCTGCCCGCGGCCATCGACCTGCCCGCCATGGAGCACGACGTGCTGGCCCGCTGGCAGGACGGGAAGTTCTTCGAGCGATCCCTGGACGCCACCGCGGGACGGCCGCTGTGGACGTTCTACGAGGGGCCGCCGACCACGAACGGCATGCCCGGCGTGCATCACATCGAGGCGCGCGTGTTCAAGGACGTCTTCCCCCGGTTCAAGACCATGCAGGGCTTCCACGTCCCGCGCCAGGCCGGCTGGGACTGCCACGGGCTGCCGGTCGAGGTGGCGGTGGAGCGGGAACTCGGGCTGTCCGGCAAGAAGGCCATCGAGAGCTACGGCATCGCCGAGTTCAACGCGCGCTGCCGTGAGTCGGCCCAGCGGCATGTGGACGCGTTCGAGGAGCTGACCATCCGGCTCGGCTACTGGGTGGACCTGCCGCACGCCTACCTGACCATGGACACCAGCTACGTCGAGTCGGTGTGGTGGTCGCTCAAGGAGATCTTCCGCAAGGGCCTGCTGGTCAAGGACTTCCGGATCAGCCCGTACTGCCCGCGCTGCGAGACCCCGCTGTCCGACCACGAGATGGGCCAGCCGGATGTGTACCGCCCGGTGACCGATCCCGGGGTCACCGTCCGGTTCCCGCTGCTCACCCTGCCGGCCGCGGCCAACCCGCTGCTCGAAGGAGCCGACCTGCTGGTCTGGACGACCACGCCGTGGACCCTGGTGTCCAACACCGCGGTCGCCGTGCACCCGGACGAGAACTACGCGATCGCGCGCAAGCCCGGCGACGGCGAGACCGTGGTGGTGGCCGAGGCGCTGGTCTCCCGGGTGCTCGGCGAAGGCTGGCGGGTGCTGGCCACGGTGCCGGGTGCCGAACTGGTCGGCGCGACCTACCGGCCGCCGCTTCACCTGGTCGAGATCCCCGGCGCGCACCGGGTGGTGCCGGGCGCGTTCGTCACCACCGAGGACGGCACCGGGCTGGTGCACATGGCGCCGGCCTTCGGCGCGGACGACATGGAGGCCGGCCGGGCGCACGGGCTGCCGGTGGTCAACCCGGTCCGGCCGGACGGGCGGTTCGAAGATTGGGTCCCGCTGGTCGGCGGGATGTTCTTCAAGGAAGCGGACGCGCCGCTGATCCATGACCTGACCGAGCGCGGCCTGCTGTTCCGCTCGGAGCCGTACCAGCACAGCTACCCGCACTGCTGGCGCTGCCACACGCCGCTGCTGTACTACGCGCTGCCGTCCTGGTACATCCGGACCACGCAGGTCAAGGACCAGATGCTGGCCGAGAACGAGCGGACCAACTGGCAGCCGCCCACCATCAAGCACGGCCGGTACGGCGAGTGGCTGCGCAACAACGTGGACTGGGCGCTGTCCCGGACCCGGTACTGGGGCACCCCGCTGCCCATCTGGGAGTGCGGCCAGCAGCATCTGACCTGCGTGGATTCGCTGGCCGAGCTGAGCGAACTGGCCGGGCGTGACCTGTCCACGCTGGACCCGCACCGGCCGTACGTGGACGAGGTGGTGATCACCTGCCCGGACTGCGGCGAGCAGGCCCGCCGGGTGCCCGAGGTGATCGACGCCTGGTACGACTCCGGGTCGATGCCGTTCGCCCGGCTCGGCGCGCCGTGGCGCAACCAGGACCAGTTCGAGCGGGCCTACCCGGCCCAGTTCATCTGCGAGGCGATCGACCAGACCCGGGGCTGGTTCTACTCGCTGATGGCGGTCGGCGTGCTGGTGTTCGGCCGGTCCTCCTACGAGAACGTGGTCTGCCTGGGCCTGGTCGTGGATGAGCGCGGCCGCAAGATGAGCAAGCACCTGGGCAACGTGCTCGAGCCGATCCCGCTGATGGAGGCGCACGGCGCGGACGCGGTGCGCTGGTTCTTCGCGGCGTCCGGCTCGCCCTGGGCCACCCGGCGGATCGGCGCCGAGCACCCTGGACGAGATCGTCCGCAAGGTGCTGCTCACCTACTGGCACACGGTCTCCTTCCTGGTGCTGTACGCCAACGCCGCGGCCGCGCAGGGGCAGGCCTGGGGCCCGGGCCAGGCGGCCAACGCGCCGCCGCCCGCGGACCGGCCGCTGCTCGACCGGTGGCTGCTCAGCGAGCTGCATGCGACGGCCGGCGAGGTGACTGACGCGCTGGAGGGCTTCGACACCGCCGCGGCCGGGCGGCGGCTGGCCGCGTTCATCGACGACATGTCGAACTGGTACGTGCGGCGGTCCCGGCGGCGGTTCTGGGAGGGCCCGGGCAGCCCGGACGGCGCGGCCGCGTTCGCCACGCTGTACGAGTGCCTGCACCTGCTGACCCGGCTGATGGCCCCGATCACGCCGTTCCTGGCCGACCACGTGTGGGCGGCGCTGCGCGGTGCCGACGACCCGGAGTCGGTGCACCTGGCGCAGTGGCCTGCCGCCGACCCGGCGCTGGTCGATGCCCGGCTGTCCGGGCAGATGGCGCTGACCCGGCGGCTGGTGGAGCTGGGCCGGTCGGCCCGGGCCGCCGCGTCGCTGCCGGTCCGCCAGCCGCTGGCCCGCGCCGTGGTCAGCGCGGCTGGGTTCGCCGACCTGGACCCGGAACTGCGCGCCGAAGTGGCCAGCGAGCTCAACGTGCGCTCGCTGGAGCCGATGGCGACGGTCGGCGCCGACCTGGTCAACTACGTGGTGAAGCCGAACTTCCGGGCGCTCGGGAAGCGGTTCGGCAAGGGCACCCAGCCGGTGGCCGCGGCCATCGCCGCGGCCGATCCGGCGCTGCTGGCCGCGGAACTGCGTTCCGCCGGCAAGGTCTCGGTGGAGGTGGACGGTGCTCAGCTGCCGCTCGGCCCGGACGAGCTGATCGTGACCCAGACGCCGCGCTCCGGCTGGACGGTGGCCTCGGACGCCGGCGAGACCGTCGGCCTCGAAGTGAACATCACCCCCGAGCTGCGCCGCGAAGGGCTGGCCCGGGAAGTCATCCGGCTGGTTCAGGAGGCCAGGAAGAGCGACGGGCTGCATGTCAGCGACCGGATCCAGGTGCGCTGGGCGGCCGAAGACCCGGATCTGTCCGCGGCGCTGACCGAGCACGGCGAGCTGATCGCCAGTGAGGTGCTAGCCGATGAGTTCCGGCCCGGCGCGGCCGCGGACCTGCCCGGCGCGCACCAGCACCCGAATCCCGACCTGGGCCTGACCTTCTGGCTGACCCGTGCTGGCTGACCCCTGCTGGCTGACCCGGGCCTGGCCGGCCGGGCGGCTGACCCACAGCCGGGGTGGGTCAGCTGTCCGGAAGCTGGTCGGGCTGGCAGGCGCGGCAGGCGATCAGGCCGTCGGCCACCGCCTGCTGCTTAGGCATGATCTCCAGATCACCCTCGCCGAGGAACCGGATCAGGATGCACTCGCTGCGGTGGTAGCGGGCCACCCCGGGCACCACGGTGACCTGGACCGGCCCGGCCGGCTTGGCCGGCTTGCCCGGTGCGGCACCGGCGGCGCCGCCCCCGTCCGGGCGGCCTCCGCCTTCGGCGGGGCGGTGACCTGGGTGGCCCCCACCTGGGTGGTCCCCGAGTCCGGCGCAGCGGACCCGGCCTGCCTGGCGTCCGCCTTCGGCTGCCCGGCGTCGTCCGCGCACTGGCTGCGCCTGGGTTCCCGGCTTGCAGCCGCCGGCCCAGCAGGCTCAGCTACCCGCCCAGGCTCGGCCACCGGCCCAGGTTCAGCTACCCGCCCAGGCTCGGCCACCGGCCCAGGCTCGGCCACCGGCCCGGCTCGGCCACCGGCCCAGGCTCGGCCAGCGCGGGCCCGGCCGTGCCCCGGGCTCAGCCGCCTCAGCCGCTTCGGTGGCCTCAGCCGCCTCGGCAGGCTCAGCGACCTTGGTCCTCCCCTGCGACCTTGGTCTCGGCCGCCTCGGCGTCCTCCGGCGGGGTCACCACCGGCGGACTAGATACGACGGTGGACTCGGTGCCCCGCCCGGCCTGCGGCCGGATCATCCACCGCGCGGCGGCATCCTGGTCAGCCACGCCGCCCTCTTCCGCGCCCGTGTCACGCTGGGCCTCGTCCGGCGTGCCCGTGCTCTGGTCAGCTTCGGCGCTCTGGTCAACTTCAGCCCGGCTGGGCGCGTCCCAGCCGCGAGCACCCCGGGCGGCCTGGCGGCCCGGCCGGCTCCCGGCCGCCACGGTCTCGCCGGCCGCTGCCCCGGTGACGGCGCCGGTCTCGCGCCGGTCTCGCGGGCCGCTGCCGGTGACGGCGCCGGTCTCGCGGGCCGCTGCCCCGGTGACGGCGCCGGTCTCGCGGGCCGCTGCCCCGGTGACGGCGCCGGTGTCGCGGGCCGCTGCCTCGGTTCGGTGCCGGTGTCCCGGCCGGCCGGTCCGGCGCTGGCCGGTTCCGCGGACGGTGTGAACGGCCAGCTACTTGGCGGCGTGCTGGGCGGCTGCCAGCCAGCAGCGGCTGCCACAGGTCCCCGCCACCTGGCTGGCCTGGCCCGGCGAACGTCTCCTGTTCCGGCGGCTCGGCCGGCAGCGACATGCCGGACGGGATCGAGAAGTCGCCGGCGGGCCAGGACAGCCGGCCCGAGTCGCGCTTGCCGGCCGATTCCAGTTCCTCGTTGACCCGGTCCCACAGGTCGTCGGTGGGCGCGGCGTGGGCGGGCTCGGCCGGGGTGGGCACCGGCTCAGGCTCGGCCGGGCGCCGGGCTGGCCAGCCCTTGCGCCCGGACCGCCGGTCGCCGCGGGCGGCGCTGTCCGCCTCGTCCTGGCCGGCCGTGGCCGCTGGCTGGAACTGGCCGCTCGGACGGCCGGG
Source organism: uncultured Actinomycetes bacterium (assembly GCA_963758575.1). Classification (GTDB taxonomy): domain Bacteria; phylum Actinomycetota; class Actinomycetes; order Streptosporangiales; family Streptosporangiaceae; genus RYN-230. The sequence goes on along the minus strand of CAVWWE010000003.1, from coordinate 105,416 downwards.
TCGGCTGGGACCCGGTCGGCGCGGCCATCCGGTTCGGCGGCGACCCGGTACCGGCCCGCCGCGATGGTCGGCTCCGGCCCCCAGGCCGCTGGGCCAGCCCCGGCCTCGGCCCGGAAGCCGGCCAGACCTGGCGCGCCCACCGGCCCGGCCCGGCCCGCTGCGGCCGCGTGACCCGCCGGCCCGGCCGCGGCCCGGCCGGCCGAGGCCGGGCTGGGCACCGCGCCGCTGACGGCGAACGGGCTGGCCACTCGCTTCGTACGCGGGCCGAAAATTTCCGACCAGTGCCGCAGCACACCCGCAGCCAGCAGGAGCGCGGCCACCGCGCACACTGCGATGGACACATAGACCAGCGGCAGGCTGCTGGCTGCGACGCCAGCGGCCAGCAAGCCGATGGCCAGGGCTACCAGGAGAGCGCTGAACCTGATCATTCCCGCTCTCCGCAGGCCGTACGGGTCATGCTGCCAACCGAGGAGATGCTGCTGTGCTGTCTAGCTATGGGGCGTAACGTGCCGGGTCCGGCTCGCGCTGCTGACGACCGCTGATCAGCGGTGGTCGTGCGGCGAGCCATCCGACGGGTGGAAGCCGCCATGGGACACCGGCTCCGGCGCGCCCGCGTAGGCGCCGATGGACGGCTGGCCGTTCCGGCTGTCCAGGCGGGACATCCCCGAGGAGACGGACGAGTCAGGCCCGTGCCCATGGCCGGGAAGGCACCACTGTCGGTCGCGCCCGCTTCCAAGTCGCGCATCTGGCCTTCCAGGTACGCCTTGAGCCTGCTGCGGTACTCGCGCTCGAAGGCACGCAGGTCGTCCACCCGGCGCTCCAGCTCCTCGCGCTGCTGCACCAGGGAGCCCATTGCCTGACGGTGCCGCTCCTGCGCGTCCCGCTCCAGGCTCTCGGCCCGGGCCCGGGCGTCGCTGGTGATCTGCTCGGCCTGGCGGCGCGCCTTGCCCAGGATGTCGTCGGCCTCGCGGCGGGCCCGGCCGAGCGTCTCGTCGGCCTCGCGACGCGCGTCGGCGATCGCCTGGTCCGCGGTCTGCTGGGCCAGTGCCAGCACGCGCGCGGCCGTGTCCATGTTGTCCTCGACCGGCCGCATCATCTGCGGCGGCGGCTCCGGCATCCGTTCCGGCTCCAGCGCGCGGACCGGCTCGGGCGCCATCATCTCGGGAGCCTGCTCACCGAGCGGCGAGCTGAGCGCGGACATCGGAACTTTGCCGCCACGCAGGCTCTCCGCCAGCTTCGCCCGGAGTTCTTCGTTCTCCTGGATCAGCCGGTCCAGCTCAACCTCGACCTCGTCGAGGAAGGCGTCAACCTCTTCCTCGTCATAGCCGGGCCTGAGCCGGGTGGTACTGAACTGCTTGTTCCGCACATCCGCGGGCGTCAGCGGCATCTCGTCTCCTCGGCACGCCTTTAACGGTGTTCCTGTCGGACGCTACCCGTATCAGAGCAGCTGCACGGCCTGCATCGCGAAAATGACCACGAAGAAGAGCACCATGAAGCTGAGGTCCAAGGCCACAGTACCGAGACGGAGCGTGGGTATGTACCGCCTTAGCAATCTCAGTGGCGGGTCTGTCACGGTGAAGATGAACTCGGCCAGGATCAGCACGATGCCCGTGGGGGTCCAGGACCGCGAGAAAGCCTGTATCCAGCTGAGGATGAGCCTCCCGAGCAGAATCACTAGATAGATCGAGAGCACGTAGAACAGAACGATCTTTACAATCCCCACATCCCTGCCCTGCCTGCCTTGACGGACGCCGGGATGACCACCGCGGGTGCCGTTGCTGAGTGCTCGTCACCGAGCGTGTTCACTACCTGCGCTTCTAACTAACTCTGGTTGAAGAACCCTCGTTCAGCTATCCGGGCCTTGTCCTCCGCCGTCACTTCGACGTTGGCCGGACACAGCAGGAACACCCTGTTGGTGACCCGGTCGATGCTTCCGTGCAGTCCGAAGATCAGCCCTGCTGCGAAGTCAACGAGACGCTTGGCGTCGCTGTCAACCATCTCGGTCAGGTTCATGATCACCGGAGTGCCTTCACGGAAGTGCTCTCCGATGGTACGGGCTTCATTGTACGTGCGCGGGTGCAAGGTAGTGATACGCGCGAGATCGGTGGCATGTGTGGTCGCGGTGGCGGTGCCGCCGCCCCGGGAGACCGCAGGTAGGGACGGCTCGACGGCGAACTCGGCCCGGCTGCCACGCGGAGCCGGGCGGTCAGCTTCCGGCTCTGGCGCCTCAGTCGCGTCGCTGAACTCGTCGTACTCGTCGTAGGCGTCATAGCCGTCGTCGTAGTGCGGATCGTCCTCGACGAGGCCGAGGTAGACCGCCATTTTGTGCATCGCGCCGGCCATCGGTCAGCCCTCCGTCATCAACTGTCACGCAGCCTCGCTGCGTCGGACACTACCTGACGAAGCCCGGCCGGCCGCCGAGCAACGCCGTACCGACCCGCACGTGTGTCGCGCCGGCCGCAATGGCGTCTTCCAGGTCCCCGCTCATTCCGGCGGAGATCATCACCGCACCGGGGTGCTGGGCGCGGACCTGCGCGGCGATCCCGGCCAGCCGCTGGAAGGCGGCCAGCGGGCCGCCCGGCACCGACTCGGCGGCCAGTGGCGCCACCGCCATCACGCCGCCCAGGTCCAGGCCGGCCTGGCTGGCCACCGCGTCCGCGAGGGCCGGCACCTGGCCGGCCGGGGCGCCACCGCGGCCCGGCTCGTCGTCCAGGCTCACCTGGACCAGGCAGCGCAGCGGGCGGCCGGCCTTCCGGGCAGCCGCGCCGAGTGCCGTCACCAGCCGGATCCGGTCCACCGAGTGGATCACCGAGGCGTAACGGGCCACGCTGGACGCCTTGTTGGTCTGCAACTGGCCGACAAAGTGCCAGGTGAGCTCGTCACGCAGGTCGGCGAGTTCGGCGGCTTTGGGCGCCGCCTCCTGATCGCGGTTCTCTCCCACGTCGCGCACGCCGAGGCTGCTCAGGATACGGATATCAGAGGCGGGAAAGGTCTTGGTGACGGCGATCAGGGTGACCGCGCCGACTGGCCGCCCGGCCGCCTGGCACGCGGCCCCGATGCGGGCCCGCAACCTGGCCAGCGACGCGGCGATCTCAGCGGCGCGCCCGGCACCCGGTTCGCTGGCCAGGCTGGTCACTACTTGAGGAAGTCAGGGACGTCGAGCTCGTCATCCTCTTCGAACACGACCGACCGGCGGCGCGTGGTGGCCGCGTCGAACACGCCCCGGGCATCCGGCCGCGGCCGCGACTCGGCGGCCAGGCCCCCCGTTGGCGGGCTCGGTGCCGGCCTGCTGCGGCGCGGGCACGGCGCCGTCGGCCCCGGACAGCTGGGCCGCGTCGCCAGCCAGGCCAGCCGCGTCCTCGGCCAGGCCGGCCGCGTCCTGCGCCAGCCGGGCGGCCGAGTCGGCCGACCCGCTGACGGTGGACCCGCTGGCGGCGGGCGCTTCCGCCCGGGCCGGGGCGGCCGATTCGTCCGTGGCCGCGCTGGCCCAGCCATCCGCGGCGGACGACGATGAGGCGAGCACCGACGGCGCCGGGCTGGCCGGAGAGCGGTAGCTGTCCCCCGGCGAGACCTGGGCCGACCCGTTGTCCGCGGCGAAGCTGCTGGCGGCCCGCGGCGGCCGGGCCCGGCGGCCGCCCTCATCGAAGCCGGCCGCGATCACGGTGACCCGGACCTCGTCGCCGAGCGCATCGTCTATGACCGCGCCGAAGATGATGTTGGCTTCCGGTGCGGCCGAGTTGGAGACCAGCTGGGCCGCCTCGTTGATTTCGAACAGGCCGAGGTCAGACCCGCCCTGGATGGACAGCAGCACGCCGTGCGCGCCGTCGATGCTGGCTTCCAGCAGCGGGCTGGAGATGGCCATCTCGGCGGCGGCGACGCTGCGGTCATCACCGCGCGATGAGCCGATCCCCATCAGCGCCGAGCCGGCCCCGGACATCACCGATTTCACGTCGGCGAAGTCCAGGTTGATCAGCCCGGGCGTGGTGATCAAGTCGGTAATTCCCTGCACACCGGAGAGCAGCACCTGGTCGGCGGCCTTGAATGCGTCCAGCACGCTGACATGCCGGTCCGAGATAGACAGCAGCCGGTCGTTCGGGATAACGATCAGCGTGTCCACTTCGCTGCGCAGCCGCTCGATGCCCAGCTCAGCCTGTGACGCACGGCGCTTGCCTTCGAAACCAAACGGCCGGGTGACCACGCCAATGGTGAGCGCGCCCAGCGAACGGGCCACGTTGGCCACGATCGGCGCGCCGCCGGTGCCGGTCCCACCGCCCTCACCGGCGGTGACGAAGACCATGTCGGCCCCCTTGATGACCTCCTCGATCTCTTCCCGGTGATCTTCCGCCGCCTTCGCCCCGACCTCGGGGTTGGCCCCCGCGCCGAGACCGCGGGTGAGTTCACGGCCGACGTCCAGTTTGACGTCGGCGTCGCTCATCAGGAGCGCCTGGGCGTCCGTGTTGATCGCGATGAACTCAACGCCCTTGAGCCCCTCTTCGATCATCCGGTTCACGGCGTTGACGCCGCCCCCACCGATACCGACGACCTTGATGACCGCCAAATAGTTCTGCGGTGCTGCCACGAGGAGGGCCCTTTCCGCTCGTTTACCTTCACTGTGTTCCGGCTCACCGATATCGCAGCCGGAGAGAGCGCCCGCGGAGGGCGGCTTTCCTGGAAACAACCACCAAAACCAGCGTTTCAGCCACCTGCCGAAATGCGCCCCCAATTGCCCCGGCCGGCCGCGTCGCGCGATTTCCAGGGAACCAACCCTCACTCTCAACTTGAGATTTACAGTTATGTCATCCTGGCGATTGATACGGACAGTAGGGTGGCCCGGGACCAGGGTCAACTAGACACGCGCGAGACGGGCCGACGTGTCGCTGCCTGGCTGGATATCACCCGTCCTGGCCCGCGCCGTTGCTCACCTGCTGGTCACCGCGGTGCCGGGCGCGCTCACGTCGTAGGACCGGGCGTGCGTGCGCATCAGCACGGCCAGTTCTTTCGCCTTCTCGGCCGGCCGGCCGGTGCCGCCCCAGACGATGCTGACCCCGCCGTGCAGCCGCAGCGTCACCTCGGTGGAGCTGGGCGCCTGGACCGACGCCAGCTCCCGGGCCAGGTACCGGGGCAGTTCCCGGACCACCACAGCCGCCGCGTAGACCGCCGGGTTGCCGCGCAGCGCGGCTGGCTGCGCCGACCCGGCGGGCAGGTCCAGGATGGGCGTGTCCAGCGGCTGCTCCGAGACCGACTCCACGACCACGCCGTCCTTGTCGATCAGGTCGTACCCCTGGCTGACCGGCACGGCCAGGGTCGGCACCCGCTCGGTCACCGAGATCAGCACCTTGCCCGGCCAGTCCCGGGTGACCCGCGCGGACTGGACCTGGCGGAGCTGCTCGACCCGGCGCGCCACCGCGGCGTCGTTCACCCGGATCAGCGGCAGCCCGGCCGGGATGTCCGCCGCGCTGCGCACCTGCGCCGGGGTCACCAGGTGCGTCCCGGTCACCTGCACGCCACGGACCACGAAGAACCGCGATTCGAGCAGCGCCCAGCCCACCCCGGCCACGATCGCGATGACCATCAGCGCGAAGAACACCGCCCGCCACCGCTGATTCGCGGGGCTGGCCGGGCCGGTGGCCGGCTGCTCGGTACCGGTCCCCGCCACGCCGGTGGCCTGCCGGGTCATCCGGCCGGCCCGCCCCGGGCGCGCAGCGCGGCCAGCACCGGCTCGCCGAGCGCGGTCACGTCGCCGGCGCCCATGGTCAGTACCAGGTCACCAGGCTTGGCCGTGGCCGCGACCGCGGTGGCCGCCATGGTCTTGTCCGGCAGGAACCGGGCCCGCCCGCCGGGCACCGCCGCCGCGACCAGGTCTCCGGTCACCCCGGGGACCGGGTCCTCCCGGGCCGGGTACACGTCCAGTACCAGGACCTCATCGGCCAGGCCCAGGGCGGCGCCGAACTCGGTGGCGAAAATCTTGGTCCGGCTGAACAGGTGCGGCTGGAAGATGACGATGACCCGGCCGCCCTCGGCGATGTCCCGGGCCGCGGTGAGGTCGGCGGCCAGCTCGGTGGGGTGGTGCGCGTAGCTGTCCAGCACCCGGACGCCGTCGGCCTCCCCTTTGGGCTCCAGACGGCGCCGCGCGCCACGGAAGGCGGCCAGCCCGAGCGTCACCTCGTCGACCGGGAAGCCCAGCTCGGCGCAGGTGGCCAGGACGGCGGTGGCGTTCAGCGCGTTGTGCCGCCCGGGCACGGCCAGCAGCACCTGAGCGGCGGGCGAGCCGGCCACATCCGGGCCGGCGCCCTCCGGTCCCCCGCTGACCTGGAAGCCGACCGTCATGCCGCGCGGCGCGATGCCGCTGATCCGGTAGTCGGCGTCGGCGGCTTCGCCGTAGCTGCGGACCCGGATCGGCAGGTCGCGCGCGGCGTCGGCCAGCGCCCGGGCCCCGGGGTCATCCGCGCAGGCCACCAGCAGCCCGCCGGGGGTGATCCGCGCGGCGAACTCGGCGAACGCGGCCTCGATCTCGGCCAGGCCCGCGTAGTTGTCCAGATGGTCCGCTTCCACGCAGGTGACGATGGCCACCTCGGGGGCGAACATGAGGAACGAGCCGTCGCTCTCGTCGGCCTCGGCGACGAACAGCTCCCCGCTGCCGTCGTCGGCGCCACGGCCGGTCTCGGCCAGGATGCCGCCAATCACGTAGGACGGGTCCGCACCCAGCTCGCGCAGCACTGTAGTCAGCATGGAGGTGGTGGTGGTCTTGCCGTGCGTGCCGGCCACCGCCACGGTCCGCCTGCCGAGCATGACCGAGGCCAGCGCGGCCGCCCGGTGCAGCACCCGCAGACCCTGCTGCCGGGCCGCGGCCAGTTCCGGGTTGTCCGGCCGGATCGCGGTCGACACAACCAGGGTGTCCGCGCCTGCCAGGTGAGCCGCGTCGTGCCCGACATGCACCACCGCGCCCGCCGCGGCCAGCTCGTCGAGCAGGGCCGACGGGGCCGCGTCGGTGCCGGACACCGGGATGCCGCGGGCCAGCATGATCCAGGCGATGCCAGACATGCCCGCGCCGCCGATCCCGGTGAAGTGCACCCGGCCCAGCTGGTCGAGCGGAACCGGTTCGGTCGGGGTTACCAGGCCCATGCCGTCATCCTCATCTGCCCGGCTGCCACGGATCCGGATAAGGCCCCGCCTGGTCATACCCCGGGCCGGCCGATCGCGGATCCTCATACCACCCTGGCTCGTCATATCCCGGACCTGGCCGCCGCGGATCGTCGTACTGCCCCGGCTGCTCGTACCCCCTGCTTCCGGGCCGCCCCGGGTCGTCGTACCGCCTGGTGGGCGCTTGGCCACCGCTATGCCGCCCGCGCCCCTCGTCGTGCTGCCTACGTCTGCCACCACGCTGGCCATGGCCTTCGCCAGGCCGGCGTCCGGGCTCGGCGTGGCCCGCCGTAGCTGGGCCGCCGCGGATGAGGCCGAGCACCTCAGCGGCCAGCCGCACGTCCGTGTCACGGTGCCCGATCCCGGCGGCGGCCTGCGACATCGCCGCCACCAGCTGGGCGTCGGTCAGGATCGGCAGCAGGTCGGACCGGATCCAGTCCGGGGTCAGCTCGGCGTCGGCCAGGATCAGGCCGCCGCCGGCCGCCGCCACCGGCAGCGCGTTGAGCCGCTGCTCACCGTTGCCGTGCGGCAGCGGCACGTACACCGCGGGCAGGCCCACCGCGGTCAGCTCGGCGCAGGTCATCGCGCCGCTGCGGCAGATGGCGAAGTCGGCCGCGGCGTAGGCCAGGTCCATCCGGTCCAGATAGGGCAGCGTGACGTAGGGCGCGCCGCCCGGCGGCATCTGCACCTGGATGTCGCTGCGCGGCCCGAGGATGTGCAGCACCTGGACGCCGGCCGCGCGGATCGCCTCGGCCGCGTCCAGCACCGCGTAGTTCAGCGACCGGGCGCCCTGTGAGCCGCCGGTGACCAGCAGCACCGGCAGGTCGGGGCGGAGCCCGAAGTGGGCCCGGGCCTTGTCGGCCAGCGCCAGCCGGTCCAGGCCGGCGATCTCCCGGCGCAGCGGGATGCCCACGTAACTCGCGTGCGGCAGCTTGGTGTCCGGCTGGCCGGTGAAGACATGCCGGGTGAACCGCGCGCCAATGCGGTTGGCCAGCCCGGGACGGGCGTTCGCCTCGTGCACCACGATCGGCACGTGACGGCGGCGCGCGGCCAGGTAGGCCGGGGTGGCCACGTACCCGCCGAAGCCGACCAGCACCTGGGCCCGGGCCCGGTCCAGCACCCGCCCGGCCGCCGCCACCGAGGCGTTCAGCCGTCCCGGCACGCCCATCAGTTCCGGGGAAAGCTTGCGCGGCATGGGCACCGGCGGGATCAGCGCGAGCTCATATCCGCGCATCGGGACCAGCCGGGTCTCCAGCCCGCGCTCGGTGCCCAGGCAGACGATGCTGAGCTCCGGGTCGGCCCGGCGCAGCGCATCGGCCAGGGCCAGTGCGGGCTCGATATGACCGGCTGTGCCACCACCCGCGAGTACGACGCTCATGGCCCGGCACTCCCTCCCTCACTGACGGCGCCCGGGCCCGGCTGACGTTTTGCGCAGGCCGGCCAGGCCAAGCCAGCTTAGGACGCGGAGCCCGGCTCCGGGGCCCGCCTCGGTAAGGGCCTGGCTGGCGCCCGGCTCCCGCTTGGCGAAGGACATCAGCATGCCGAGCGCCACCATGGTCACCAGCAGGGAGGACAGCCCCTCGGAGACCAGCGGCAGCGGGACGCCGGTAATCGGCAGCAGCCCGATCACCGCGCAAATGTTCACCAGCGCCTGGCCGACAATCCAGGCGGTGGCCCCGCCGGCGGCCAGCCGCATGAATGTGTCCTGCACCCGGCGGGCGATACGCAGCCCGGCATAGGCCAGCCCGGCGTACAGGAACGTCACGCACAGCGTGCCGATCAGGCCGAGTTCCTCGCCCAGGATGGCGAAGATGAAGTCGGTCGTCGACTCGGGGACCCAGCCCCACTTCTCCCGGCTGTCGCCGAGCCCGACGCCGAACCAGCCGCCCGAGCCCACCGCCCACTTGCCCTGGATGGGCTGCTGGTTCGTGCCGACCGGATTGCCGCTGGCGTGGAAGAAGCCGAGCAGCCGTTCCATCCGGTACGGGGCGACCACCACCATGGCCAACAGGGCCAGGCCGATCAGCAGCAGGATCCCGGCGAACACCCGGCCCGGCGTGCCGATGATCCACAGCAGCGTGAGGAAGATGATCAGCAGCACGAACGTGGTGCCCAGGTCGTCGCCCAGCATGACCAGCATGGCCAGGAAGCCGACCCCGGGCAGCAGCGGGATGAGCAGCTGCCGCCAGTCGGTCAACTGGTTCAGCTTCTCCTTGCGGGCCAGCAGGTCGGCGCCCCAGAGCAGGAACGCGAACTTGGCCAGCTCGGACGGCTGGAACTGGAAGCCGCCGATCTGCAGCCAGCGGGCCACCCCGGCGCTGCCCGGCTGCGTGGGCACGAACAGCACGACGACCAGCCCGAGCAGCGCGATGAACATCAGCGGATAGGCGGCGGCCCGGTACTTGCCGGGCGCGGACCGCGCGGCCAGCCACATGCACGGCAGCCCGATCAGCACGCCGAGCAACTGGTGCTGCAGGCCGGACCACGGCGAGCCGCCCGCCATCAGCCCGGCCGCGGACGAGGTGGACAGCACCATCACCAGGCCGAGCGCGAGCAGCAGCGTGGTGATGCCGAGGACCAGGTAGAAGTCGGTGAGCGGGCGGTCCAGGAAGCCGAACCGGGCGGCCACCCGGTCCCGCGCCTGCCCGGTCCAGGACACCGGAGCGCGGGGCGGCGCGGCAACAGGCGCTACTTGGTCCATGATCCCAGTTTCGCGGCACAACGCCCGCACTCCCGGGAAATCACGCGCGTGTCGCGCTACTTAGGCATCCATTCCACATAGAAGATGCCGAGGCCCAGCGCGACGAACATGGCCGAGATCAGCCAGAACCGGATCACGATGGTCGTTTCCGCCCAGCCCCGCAGCTCGAAGTGATGCTGCAGCGGGGCCATCCGGAACACCCGTTTACCGGTCATCTTGAACGAGCCCACCTGGATGATCACCGACAGCGTGATGACCACGAACAGCCCGCCCAGGATGGCCAGCAGCAGCTGGGTCTTGGTGCACACGGCCAGCCCGGCCAGCACCCCGCCCAGGGCCAGCGACCCGGTGTCGCCCATGAAGATCCGGGCCGGCGGCGCGTTCCACCACAGGAACCCGAAGCAGGCGCCCGAGCACCGACGCGGCGATAACCGCCATGTCCAGCGGGTCGCGCACGTCGTAGCACTGCGGCGCCAGGTTGAGCGTGCAGTCGTTGCGCTCCTGCCAGATGCCGATCAGCACGTAGGCGGCCAGCACCAGGCAGGCGCACCCGGTGGCCAGCCCGTCCAGCCCGTCGGTCAGGTTGACCGCGTTGGAGAAGCCGGCGATGAGCAGGACGATCCACAGCATGAACGCGGTGACGCCGAGCGACGGGCCGAAGTCGCGCAGGAAAGAAAGGTGCGCGTCGGCCGGGGTCAGGTCGTACCCGTCGGCGAAGTGCTGCTGCACCACCAGCGCCGCGAACAGCGCGCCCACCACGGCCTGGCCGGCCAGCTTGGCCCCACTGCGCAGGCCCAGGCTGCGCTGCTTGTAGATCTTGATGAAGTCGTCCAGGAAGCCGACCACACCCAAGCCGACCATGAGCAGCACGACCAGCACGCCGGACACGGACGGCCGCCCGCCGGTGAACAGGTTCCCGATCAGGTACCCGATCACGGCCGCGATCACGATGACGGTGCCGCCCATGGTCGGGGTGCCACGCTTGGTGGCGTGCCCGGCCGGGCCTTCCTCCCGGATCAGCTGGCCGTAGCCGTGCCGCCGGAAGATCCTGATGGCCAGCGGCGTGCCGAACAGCGAAAGCAGCAGCGACACCCCGGCGGAAAGCAGGATGGTTCTCACTGCGATGCCTCCCCGGTCAGGGCCAGGGCAACCCGCTCCAGCCCGGCCCCGCGAGATGCCTTCACCAAGACGACGTCTCCCGGCGCCAGCAGGTTCCGCAGCGCGTCGAGCGCGGCGTCCGCGTCGGCCGCGTGGATCAGCTCCCCGGCCCAGCCGGGCTCCGCCTTGGCCCCGGCCAGCATGGGCGCTGCTTCGTCCCCGACCACGATAAGGCCGGCCAGCCCGGACCGTGCCGCGTACCCCCCGGCCTCCTCGTGCCGGGCCGCGGCGCTGGCGCCGAGCTCGTTCATCACCCCGAGCACCGCGAACGCGCGCCGGCCGCGGCCCAGCACGGCCAGCGTGTCCAGCGCGGCCCGGACCGACTCGGGGTTGGCGTTGTACGCGTCGTTCAGCACGGTGACCCCGTCCGCGCGGTCGGTCACCTCCATCCGCCACCGGCTGCGCGGCTCGGCCGCCGACAGCCGCTCGGCGATCTCGGCGACCGGCATGCCCAGCTGGCCGGCCAGCCCCGCGGCCGCGAGCGCATTGTGCACGTTGTGCCGCCCGAAAAGGCGCATCTGCACGAACGCCAGTGCCCCGTCCATGACGAGCTGGAACCCCGGCCGTCCGCGCTCATCAAGCCGGACTTCGCCGGCCCGGACGTCGGCGCCGGCCGATTCGCCGAACGTGACCACCCGGGCCTGCGTCCGCGCGGCCATGGCCATGACCCGCCAGTCATCGGCGTTCAATAGCGCAATGCCGTTGGCGGGGAGCGCGGCCGGTAGTTCACCCTTGGCCTCAGCCACCCCCTCGATGCTGCCGAACTCCCCCTCGTGCGCGTGGCCCACGCAGAGCACCACGCCGAGCCGCGGCGGCGCGATCTGGCACAGCTGCGCGATGTGCCCGGGGCCCCGCGCGGACAGCTCCAGCACCAGGTAGCGGGTGTCCGCGGTGGCGCGCAGCACGGTCAGCGGATGGCCGATCTCGTTGTTCCACGAGGCCCGCGGGGCCACCGTCGGGCCGAGCGCCTCGATCAGCTGGGCGGCCAGGTCCTTGGTTGTGGTCTTGCCCGCGGACCCGGTGATGCCGGCGATCTCCAGGCTGGGCAGCCGGTCCACCACGGCCCGGGCCAGCAGGCCGAGCGCCGCCGTGACGTCCGGCACGATCAGCGCCGGTGCGCCGCACGGGCGGCTGGCCAGCACCGCGGTGGCGCCCGCGGCCACCGCCTGGGCGGCGAAGTCGTGCCCGTCGGCCCGGCTGCCGGGCAGTGCGGCGAACAGCGCCCCAGGCGCCGCGGCCCGGGAATCCATGGTCACCGGGCCGGTCACCACGGCCGCCGGGTCGGCCACCTGGTCCAGCCGGGCGCCGGTGATGCCGGCGATGTCGCTCAGCGAGAGCGGGATCACGCGTCCTCCTGCCTGCCCGGCCGGTGCGGCCTGATCAGGCCCTGTTCGATCAGGCTCTGCTCGATGGGCGGCTCGGCCGGCGAGGCGCTGTCCGGCCCGGTGCTGGCCAGCCCGGCCAGCGCGTCGGCGGCCACCTCCCGGTCGTCGAACGGGATGACCGCCCCGGCCACGTACTGGCCACGCTCATGCCCCTTGCCCGCCACCACCACGATGTCGCCCTTGCCCGCGGCCGCGATGGCCAGGCCGATGGCCGCGGCCCGGTCCGGCTCGATGATCAGCCGGCCGCGCTGCCCGGCCGGGACGGTGAGCACACCCTGCAGCATCTCGGCCAGGATGGCCAGCGGGTCCTCCGAACGCGGGTTGTCACTGGTCAGAATGGCCAGGTCAGCCAGGGCCACGGCGGCCGCGCCCATCAGCGGGCGCTTGGCCCGGTCCCGGTCGCCGCCACAGCCCAGCACGATGCACAGCTGGCCCTCGGTCACCGGCCGCAGCGCGCGCAGCACCGCCTCGACCGCGCCGGGCTTGTGCGAGTAGTCCACCAGCACGGTGAAGTCCTGGCCGCGGTCCACCCGCTCCAGGCGGCCGGGCACCCCGGGGCAGGCGGCCACCCCGGCCACCGCGGCGGCCAGGCTGACCCCGGCCTCGACCAGTGCAACGATGGCGCCGAGCGCGTTGGCCACGTTGAACGGCCCGGGCAGCGCGACCGACGCGTCGGCGGACACGCCGCCGGGGCCGACCACCCGGAAGCTGCTCCCGTCGGCGCCGCTGCGCACGTCGGCGGCCCGCCAGTCGGCCGCGGCCCGGCCATCCGCGGAGAACGTGGTCAGCGGGATCTGCGGCGCGGCGGTCAGCTTGCGTCCCCACGGGTCGTCGACGTTGACCACCCCGAGCCGCGCGTAGCCCGGGGTGAACAGGCTGGCCTTGGCCGCGAAGTAGTCCTCCATGCCGTCGTGGAAGTCCAGGTGGTCCTGGGACAGGTTGGTGAACACGGCCACCTCGTAGCTGGTGCCGGCGACCCGGCCCAGGGCCAGCGCGTGGCTGGACACCTCCATGGCGGCCGCGGTCACCCCGCGCTGCACCATCTCGGCCAGCAGCGCCTGCAGGTCGGTGGCCTCGGGGGTGGTGAGCAGGCTCGGCCGGATCTGGCCGGCCACCCGGGTCACCACCCCGCCGGCCAGCCCGGTCAGGTGGCCGGCGATCCGCAGCCCGGATTCGAGCAGGAACGTGGTGGTCGACTTGCCGCTGGTCCCGGTGACCCCGATGAGCATCAGCCGGCTGGACGGGTCGCCGTACACCCAGGAGGCCACCTCGCCGAGCCGGGCCCGCGGGTCGGCCACCACGAACACGGGCAGCCCGCAGTGCGCGGCCAGGCTCTTGCCGTCCGGGTCGGTGAGCACGGCCACCGCGCCCGCGTCCGCGGCGTCGTCGCAGAACGCCGCGCCGTGGTGCTGGTGGCCGGGCAGCGCGGCGTACAGGTCGCCCGGCTGCACCCGGCGCGAGTCGTGCGTCACCCCGGACACCGTCACCGGGCCGCCCGGCCCGGTGAACGGGTCGGGCCCGGCCCGTCCGGTGCTCAGCCCGAGCAGCATGGCCAGCCCGGAGAGCGGACGCGGCGGGACGTCGCGTGGAAGGAGAGCCGCAGGCACGGGCCGAGGTTACCGCTCATTAGGGTGCCGCATTAAATCTCGCGTTATTCAACGCAGCGTCCGCCCCCGCCGGCCCCCTCACCCGCACCGACCGCTCGCGCAGACCCTCCGGGCCTGCACTCGCTAGTCGGAGTTGAATAACGCTCATGGGGCCGTGAGCCGCACGTTGGGACGCTTGCCCCCGTCCGGCGGGATCTTCAGGGTGCGCAGCGCGAACTCCATCACCTTGTTGAACACCGGCCCCGCGACGTCGATGCCGAAGTAACTGCCCTTGCGTGGGTTCTGCACGTTGACCGAGACCACCAGCTTCGGGTGGCTGGCCGGCGCGATGCCGATGACGCTCGACCCGTACAGGCACAGGCAGCCGCCCTTGGCCGGGTCGGCGATCTGCGCGGTGCCGGTCTTGGCCGCCACCGAGTAGCCCGGTATCTCCGCCCACGGCTCGCCGACCTGGGCGTCCACCCAGGGCACCTGCTGCAGGATGCCCATCATCTCGTGCGCGGTCTTGGCCTGGATGACCCGGCGGCTGGCCAGCTTCTTGGCCGCTACGTACTGGCCGCTGGTGTTCGTGGTGCTGGCCACGATGGTCGGGGCCACCCGGATGCCGCCGTTCGCGATCGTCGCGTAGACGCTGGCCATCTGCACCGCGGTGACCGCGACGCCCTGGCCGAACGACATCGTGTACCGCTCGTCGCCGGGCCACTGCGACACCGGGTACAGCAGACCGTCGCTGTCCGCGGGCAGCTGCGGCAGGCTCGGCTCGCCGATGCCGAAGTTGCGGAAGTAGTCGTACTGCGTCTGCGGGCTGACGTGCTGCACCACTTGGACCATGCCCACGTTGCTGGAGTGCGCGATGATCCCGGCGATCGTCCACCGCTCGGTCGGGTGGTACTCGGCGTCGTGGAACGGGAAGCCGTCCACCACGATCTGGTCCGGCACCGTGTAGGCGCTCATCGGGGTCTGGCCGCCGTGCTCGAACGCGGCCGCCGCGGTGATCACCTTGGCCGTGCTGCCCGGGTCGAAGACGTCACTGACCGGCATGTCCACGGTGTCGGCCAGGTTGGTCGGGTGCGCCGGATTGAACGACGGGGCCTGCGCCATGGCCAGGATCTGCCCGGTGCTCGGGTCCATCACGACCACCGTGCAGCTGCTCGCGTCGGTCTGCTTGATCCGCTGCGCGCAGGCCTGCTCCGCCTCCCACTGCAGGCTGGCCAGGATGGTCAGCCGCACGTTGCGCCCGGGGATCATGGTCCGGCTGGTCTGGCCGGCCACCGGGATCGGCTGGCCGTTGCTGCCGTTCTGCACTTCCTGGGTACCGTCCCGGCCGGCCAGCAGCGCGTTGTCCGACTGCTCGATGCCGGCCCGGCCGACCGGGTCACCCTGGGTGTTCTCGGTGGTGTACCCGATGATGTTGGCGGCCAGCTGCCCGTTCGGGTACACCCGGGTGTACGACGGCGTCAGCGCGACGCCGGGCAGGTTGAGCGCGGAGATGCGGGCCGCGGTGGCGGCCGGGACGTTCTGCTTGAGCGCCACGTAATCCTTGGACGTGGGGTTCTCCAGCAGGGTCAGGATGGCCGCGGAGGTCATCCCGAGCGGCCCGGCCAGCGTGGTGGCCACCGAGCTGAGCGACCGCTTGGCCGCGATGATCATCGGCGGGTCGGCGTGCACCAGGTCGGTCTGCTCGGTCATGGCCAGCGTGGTGCCGTCCGCCGTGCTGATCGACCCGCGAACGGCCGGCACGGTGACGGTGCTCAGCCGGAACGTCTCGGCGTGCGTGCTCAGCGCCGGGCCCTCCATCGCCTGGAGCTGCACCAACCTGCCGCCCACCAGGGAAAACACGAACCCGAGACACAGCATGGTGACCCGCAGCCGGCGGGCCGGGTTGCCGCGGTTCAGCGCCGGGCGGCGCGGCCGCCTCGGCCGGCGCCGGCGCGGCGGCGGCGCGGCGGCGAAGCGCTGCTTCTTTGCGCCTCCGGGCCGCTGGGACCCGCCGAGCTTCCCTCGTCGCGCGTCGCTCGTTCCTCGCTCCCCGCTCCCCGCTCCAGTCGGCGGCGCGGCCCTTTGGCGCGGGGCTGGCCGCCGTGCCGGGCTGGGCCGGGCGGGCCGGTCCGGGCCGCTGTCCCCGGCCGGGTGCCCGGGTCCGCTGGCCCGGGTCCGCCGGGTCGCGGCTGGGCGGCGCGGGCCGGCCGACGCGGGCGGCCGGCCGCCCGCCCGGGGTCCCGGCCGGCCGCCTGGCCCGTCCCCCTGGCCTCGCGTCATGGGACGTACCCGGGCACGGGCAGCACTCCTGGCTCTGTAGTCGGCTGGCCGATGATCCGGCCGGTACGCAGGTTGAGGAACTTGGTCAGCGGCGGCGCCACCATGCCGAGCTGGCGCGCCTTCTGGGCGATCACCGACGGCGCGGAGTCCGCGGCCACCTGCTGCTGCAGCACCTGGACCTGCTGCTGCCGGGTGGTCTGGGCCTGCTGCAGCGTGTTGATCTGGTAGGCGCCCGAGGCCAGCACGGTGTTGATCACCAGCAGGCAGACCAGCCCGCCGCCCAGCAGCCCCAGCACGAACAGAATGAACGGCGTCCGCGCGATCGCGGCCGCCGGCACGGCCGGCCGGGATCCGGCCGGCCGGGTGAGCACGGCCGGACGCGCCGCCGGTCTGGGCCGGGCCGGGCGACGGGGCCGGGGCGGCGCAGGCGCCGTGACCACGGATCGTGCTGATGCCCTACGCGGCCTGATCTCTGTGCTGGTCACTGTGGAACCCCCGCTCTGTGCTTATTTGCGCCGCCGGGCCGCTGGAACCTGCCGAGCTTCCCTCGTCGCGCGTCGCTCGTTCCTCGCTCCGCGCTCCTCAGTCCAGTCGGCGGCGCGCCCCTCTGGCCCGGCGGCGCGGCCCTCTGGCGCCTCATGCCGCGTCCCTGATCCGCTCGGCGGCCCGCAATCGGGCCGGGGCAGCCCGCGGGTTTTCCGCCAGTTCCGTGGCAGTTGGCCGCTGTGCCCCCCGGGTGAGCAGCCGGAACGTGGGCCGGGCCGAGTCCAGCAGCACCGGCAGCCCGGGCGGCGTGCGGTCGACCGCGGCCTCGGCCAGCACGGTCTTGACCGCCCGATCCTCCAGCGAGTGGTAGGCCAGCACCACGATGCGGCCGCCGACAGCCAGCCCGTCCAGGGCGGCTGGCAGCGCCGCGTGCAGCACGTCAAGTTCCCCGTTGACCTCGATGCGCAGCGCCTGGAACGTCCGCTTGGCGGGATTGCCGCCGGTTCGCCGGGCCGGGGCGGGAATCGAGTCCCGGACGATCTCGGCCAGCTGCCCGGTGGAGCGAAGTGGAGCGCGGCCCCGGGCCCGCACCACGGCGTCGGCGATCCGCCGCGCGAACCGCTCCTCCCCGTAGTCCCGCAGCACCTGGGCCAGCCGCCCGGCCGGGTAGGTGTTCAGCACGTCGGCCGCGGTCAGCGGGTTGCTCTGGTCCATCCGCATGTCCAGCGGTGCGTCGTAGGAGTACGCGAACCCGCGGGCCGGATCGTCCAGCTGCGGGGAAGATACGCCCAGGTCAAACAGGATGCCCTGGACCCGCAAGCCGCCCCGGGTGGACAGCAGCTCGGGGATCTGGTCGTACCGGCCGTGCACCAGGGTGACCCGGTCGGCGTACGGGGCGAGTAGCCGCCGCGACTCCTCGATCGCCTGGGTGTCAGTGTCCACCCCGATTAGCGCCAGCCCGGGATGTGCGTCGAGCAGCGCCCGGGCATGCCCGGCCCGGCCCAGGGTGGCGTCCACCAGGATCGCGCCACGAGGCTGCAGGGCCGGCTCGAACAGGGCGAGCACCTCCTCGACCATGACCGGCAGATGGCCGGCCGCTGGCTCGCCCATCGGACCCCCTCTCGTCCCGCCGCATCCCGGGGGATGCGGCGGACGGCCTGCCTGCCTGGGTGCTCCCGGCTAGGTCTCCATCCGCGTGCCGCACGGGGTGGCCGCTGCCTGGCGCCGGGGAAGTGACGCCAGCCAACGTGACCGCCCAGCCGCGGGCGGAGACCTCGCCGAGTACGCGGCGCCGTTTCGTCGGCGCCGCTCAGAGCACCCCTGGCAATACCTCCTCCGACGCCGCGGAGAAAGCGTCCTCCTGGTTCGCCAGGTAGGACTCCCACGCGGTGGAGTCCCAGATCTCCAGGCGCGTGTTAGCACCGATCACTACGCAGTCGCGGCTCAGCGCCGCGTAGTCACGCAGGCCTGGCGGGATGGTGATCCTGCCCTGCTTGTCGGGGATCTCGTCGGACGCGCTGGCAAAGAAGACCCGGCTGTAGTCCCGCACTGCCTTCGCGGTCACCGGGGCAGTGCGCAGCGCCTCGGTGATCCTGGCGAATTCGTCCACCGGGAACACGTAGAGGCAGCGCTCCTGACCTTTGGTGATCACTAGCCCTCCAGCGAGTTCCTCGCGGTACTTGGCAGGAAGGAACAGCCGGCCTTTCTCATCGAGGCGCGGCGTGTGAGTGCCCAAAAACACAGGCCCTCACCTCCCGCCCGTGACCAGTCCGCCCCACCGGCCTCCACTGTACTCCACATTCCCCCACCGTCAACGCTTCACACTTGGCCGGATCGGCACATTCTCGATGAATCCGCAGGTCAGAGCGTGGGAGGAAAGTGGGGCGCCGGCCCGCTGACCCGGCTCCAGCCGGCATGACATCGCATGTGGCGCGCTCAGGACGTACTTTTGGGTACGCGCGGCAGAACCGGCACCAGGAGGACAGGGTGGTCGTGGAGATGGGGGCAGGCGCCGAGCGGACGCTCGACGACCTGGTCGGGATAGCGCACCGGATCGGTGACGCCATCGAGTCGGTGATCGAGGGCAAGCCTGAGGCGGTGCGCCTGGCGCTGACCGTCCTGCTGGCCGAGGGGCATGTGCTGATCGAGGACGTCCCCGGGGTGGGCAAGACCATGCTGGCCAAGGCGCTGGCCAAATCCATCCACGGCACGGTGCAGCGCATCCAGTTCACCCCGGATCTGCTGCCCAGCGACATCACCGGGGTGAGCGCGTATAACCAGGAACGCCGCGAGTTTGAATTCAAGCCCGGGCCGGTGTTCGCGAACATCGTGGTCGGCGACGAGATCAACCGGGCGTCCCCGAAGACCCAGTCGGCACTGCTGGAATGCATGGAAGAACGGCAGGTGACGGTGGATGGCACCAGCTACCTGCTGGACTCGCCGTTCATGGTCATCGCCACCCAGAACCCGATCGAGATGGAAGGCACCTACCCGCTGCCCGAAGCACAGCGGGACCGGTTCACCGCGCGAATTTTCATCGGCTATCCGAGCGCCGAGGCCGAACTGGCCATGCTCGACCTGCACGGCTCCACGTCCCCGCTGGACACGCTGGAACCGGTGACCACCGCCGCCGACGTGCGCGAACTGATCGCGGCGGTGCGCCGGGTGCACGTGTCCGACCCGCTCAAGCAGTACGTGATCAGCCTGGTCAGCGCGACCAGGTCCGCCCCGGACCTGCGCCTCGGCGCCTCGCCGCGGGCGACGCTGCACCTGCTCCGGGCCAGCCGGGCCCGGGCCGCACTGGACGGCCGCGACTTCGTGATCCCAGATGACGTGCAGGCGCTGGCCGGCCCGGTGCTCGCGCACCGGCTGCTGCCGTCGGCCGAGGCCATGGCGGAGCGCCAGCTACCCGACCGGGTGGTGGCCAGCATCGTGGAGCGGCTCCCGCTGCCCCGGCTCCGTTGAACCCAGCCCCTCCTTCCTGACGTAAGTTAGACAGGGTCTGGAGGAAGGGCCGGGATGCGGGCGCTGTTCGCCGGATTCACCACACGCGGCAAGTCATTCCTCGCGGCGGGCATCGTCGCAGGTGCCTTTGGGCTGGGCTTCGGCGAGCGGACCCTGCTCAGCATCGGCATCGTGCTGGTGGCGCTGCCGCTGCTGGCCGTGCTGGCCACCAGCCGGGCCAGGTACCGGATCCGCTGCACCCGCCGGGTGAGCCCGCTGCGGGTGCCGGCTGGCCAGACCGCCACCGGCACGCTGCGGCTGGAGAACGTGTCCCGGCTGCCCACCGGCCTGCTGCTGGCCGAGGACACGCTGCCCTACTCGCTCGGCGTCCGGCGCCGCTTCGTGCTGGAGCGGATCGAGCCGGGCGGCTGGCGGGAGCTGACCTACCCCATCGTGTCCGGGACCCGGGGCAAGTTCACCATCGGCCCGCTCCAGGTGCGGGTGACCGACGCGTTCGGGCTGGTCGAGCTGACCCGCTCGTTCGCCTCCAAGAGCACGCTGGTCGTCACCCCGCCGGTCATCCCGCTGCCCGCCGGGCCGCTGGCCGGCAGCTGGCGTGGCGAGGGCGGCGGCGGCCGGACCCGGACCGCGGACACGGCCGGCGAGGACGACGTCATCCCCCGGCCCTACCGGGATGGCGACGAGCTGCGCCGGGTGCACTGGCGGTCCACCGCGCGGCACGGTGAGCTGATGGTCCGGCGCGAGGAACAGCACTCGCGCAACCGCGCGGTACTGCTGCTGGACACCCGCACCCGGGCGCACAGCGGCCCCGGGGCGGGCTCCTCCTTCGAGTTCGCGGCCAGCGCGATGGCGTCCATCGGGGTGTACCTGGCCCGGGCCGGGCTGGACGGGCAGCTGGTCACCGACCAGGGCCCGGTGCGCGCCCCCGGCTCGTTCGAGGACACGCTGCTCGACTCGCTCGCGGTGATCAAGCAGTCCCGGGGCAGCAACCTGGCCCGCGGTCTTGACCAGGTCACCGGCGGGACCGGCGGGCTGTTCCTGGTGGTAGCCGGGCGGCTGTCCGCCGAGGAGGCCCGGCGGCTGGCCGCCGCCCGGCGGGACACCGGGCCGGCCATGGCGCTGCTGCTGGCCGTGTCCACCTGGGCCCCGCCCGCGGGCCGGCTGCCGGTGGACCCGGCCGAGGTGGATACGGCTGCCGGGACGCTCCGCACGGCGGGCTGGCGGGTGGTCACGCTGACCGCGGACAGCTCGCTGCCGGCCGCCTGGAACCAGCTGCGGTACGCGTCCGACCTGCCCGGTTACGTGAACCGCGCGGCCGGGTCAGCGGGGGTCGGCCGATGAGCAACCGGCTGACGTTCGCCGCGGCACTGGCCACGCTGGCCGCCTCGCTGTCGCTCTACCCGGTGGTGTACCACTGGCACTGGTTCTGGGTCGGGTTCGGCGCGGTCACCACGATCGCCGTGGTTGGCGCGCTGACCCGGCTGCGGCGGCTGCCGGTCGTGGTGTGCGCGCTGGCCGAGCTGGCCGCGCTGCTGCTGTTCCTGAACATCGAGTTCGCCAGCGCCAAGTCAGCCGGCCGGGTGCTGCCGACCTGGGCCTCGCTGCACCAGCTGCACGCACTGGTCAGCCAGGCGCTGCAGGACACCAACCGGTTCGCGCCGCCCGCCCCGGCGTACCCAGCCATCGTGCTGGTGACCGTGGCCGGGATCGGCGTGGTGGCCGTGGCGGTCGACCTGATCGCGGTCCGGCTGCGCCGCCCGGCGCTGGCCGGGCTGCCGCTGCTGGTGCTGTTCTGCGTGCCGCTGACGGTCAGCGTGCACCAGGGCGCGGCGGGCGAGATGGCCGTGTTCTGCCTGGGCATGGCGGGATACCTGACCCTGCTGGCGGTGGACGGGCGGGAACGGCTGCGGTTGTGGGGCCGGCTGGTCACGGTCTGGCAGCACAGCGACGACCGGCGGGACCGGACCGGGCCGGACACCAAGGACCTGGCCGCGGCCGGGCGGCGGATCGCGCTGGCCGCCGTGGTGATCGCCTTGTTCATCCCGTTGCTGGTGCCGGGGCTGGCCGAGCACAAGCTGTTCGCCGACTCGGGCTCGGGCGACGGCCCGGGCGGCCGGCAGGTCTCGCTGCCCAACCCGCTGGTCCAGATGAACAGCGAACTGCACCGCACCGACGCGAGCGACGTGCTCAGCTACCGGACCACCGACCCCGATCCGCAGTATCTCCAGGTCTATGTGCTGAACAACCTGAGTTCCCAGACCTGGACCCTGACGCCGACCGCGGGCCAGCCGCTGCACGACGGGAAGCTGCCGACCACCCCCGGGCTGACCTCGGGCACCCCGACCAGCATCGAGAACACCACGATCACCCTGGCCAAGGGCCTGTCCAGCAGCCAGCACACGGCGAGCTTCCTGCCGCTGCCCTACCCGGCCCGGACAGTGAATGTGTCCGGGGGCTGGCGGGTAGATCCGCGCACGCTCACCCTGTTCTCCGGGCTGGATCTGTCCGGGCTGCACTACTCGGTGACCAGCCGGGAAGTGGACCCGTCTGAGCAGCAACTGCAGCATGACGCCGGGCCAGTGCCAGCCAGCATCACCAACAACTACCTCAGCGTGCCGCGGGTGTACCAGAGGCTGACCGCGCTGGCCGACAGGATCACCCGGGGCCAGGCATCGAGTTACGGCCAGGCCGTGGCGCTGCAGCGCTGGTTCGCCGACTCAGGCAAGTTCACCTACAGCCTGAACGTCCAGGAGCCGGCCAGCCCGCAGGCGCTGATCCGGTTCCTGACCACCCAGCGCCGCGGGTACTGCCAGCAGTTCGCGTTCGCCATGGCGGTGCTGGCCCGGCTGCTCGATATCCCGTCCCGGGTCGGGGTCGGCTACACCGAGGGCACGGCGGTGGGGCACGACCGGTGGGTGGTCAAGACCAGCGACGCGCACGCCTGGCCGGAACTGTACTTCCAGGGCGTCGGCTGGCTGCGTTTCGAGCCCACCCCGGCCGGCTCGGGCGGCCAGGCCACCGCCATCCAGCCCGCCTACACGCTGCCGCCGGTGCTCGCCCCGCAGTCCGGGCCGCAGGCGCAGCCGACCAGCGGGACCACCACCACGCAGCCGGGCTCGTCCAAGGCCCGCACCGGCCCACCGGCCAAGCTGGGCGAGGAGCCGGGTGAGGGTGCAGTGGGCGGGCCGGCGTCCACCCACCACCCGGCGCCGTACTGGCTGCTGGCCTTGCCCGCGCTGGCCGTGCTGGCACTGGTCGCGCCGCGGACCATCCGGTCGGTCCGCCGCCGCCAGCGCTGGCGCCGCGCGGCTGATGACCGGGGGTGCGCCGAGGCGGCCTGGACCGAGCTGCAGGACGACCTGACCGACTACCGGATCCCCTGGTCGCCGAGCGCCTCGCCGCGCGCGCTGGCCAGCCAGGTGACGGCGGCCCGGCCGATGCCCCCGGCGCAGGACGAGGCCCTCACCCGGATCGCCCGGGCCGCCGAGCGGGCCCGGTATGCCCGGGAGCCGGCTGACTCGGCAGGCCTGCGGTCCGACACCGAGCAGGTCCGGCGGGCGCTCGCCGGCCACGCCACCCGCCGGGTGCGCTGGCGCGCCCGGCTGCTCCCACCGTCCGCCCTGGTCCCGGTACGCACCGCCCTGCAGCACGCCATGGACGTATTCGGCTGGATGGACATAGCCGCCCACCGCCTCAGCGCTCTAGTCCGCCGCGTCGGCGGCGAACCAGGCAAATCCCAGGCCTAGAGCGCCGGTCAGGTAGTGCCGGGCAGCATTTCCAACCGCATGGAGGTTTCAGTCACGCGGTCCAGAGCGCATGACGGTTTCGTTCATGTGGTGCCTGATGTCCGCCGGCGGCCATGGCTGAAACTTCAATGCGGTTTGGAGCGGTGGAGGGCGCAGGCCTGACGGCTACCCGACCGGGCTCTAGCCGCACCACAGGGCCGCGCCGCCCGCCCCGGCCGACTGGCCTGATCCCCGCGAAAGGCACCCGGCGCCGACTGACGGACGAGCGAGGAACGAGCGAGGGAGGAAGGCGGCGACCCACGCCAAAGGGGGCGCGCCGCCGACTGGACTGAGGAGTCGAGGGAGCGAGGCACGAGCGACCGAGCGACGAGGGAAGGAGGCGGATCTCAGCGCCCCCGGAGGCGCAAGCAAGCAGAGCCCCGGCGGCGCCAAAAATTACTGCCCGCGCTCCTGGCGGCGACGCCAGCGCTCTTCCAAACGCTCCATGAACCGGGTCTTGGGGCCAGCGGGCGGCTTGGCCCGCCGCTCCCGCCGCTCCCGGGCCGGGCCGCGCCCGGCCGTCGCGCCGCCGGACATGTGCCGCCAGCTGGACAGGGCCCACATCGAGCAGGCCAGCATGACGACGAAGCCAGCTACCCCGACCACGGTGAGCTTGGATACGACACCGGCCAGCAGCAGGCCGACACCGAGCAGGAAGCCGATCGCGGCATAAACGATCCGGCGCTTGTAGTGCACCCGAGGGTCCTTCGCGCGCACGGCCTGCGCGAATTTCGGATCCTCAGCATAGAGCGCACGCTCGATCTGTTCGAGCTGACGCTGCTCGTGCTCAGACAGCGGCACGGCGCCTCCCATTAAACCTCGCGCGCGGGGACGGGTGCGATGACTTCATCTCACGGTCCAGGTTCATCTTCCTCAAGAATACGAGCCTGGCCGCACTGGGTGGAAGGGTAGAGGAAGGGTAAAGGACTTCCGGCCCTCCCGGTGGCTCAGACCCACCGCCCGCCGTGCCAGGGTCCAACCAAACGAATATTCGAATTCATGCCGTTAGGGGCGATCATATCAGCCTTCGTCCGGCGGTCGCGGCGGCGGCCCGGGATGCTGCCCGGTCACCAGGGTGGCGGGCCGCACCGAATCGGCACCGAACCGGCCGCTGATCCGGTCCAGCGCCCGTTCCGCGTCGCGCCAGCCCGCCGCCCGCTGGCCGAACGCCAGCTGGGTGGCCGCCCGGGACGCCGGGACCAGGCCGTTCGCGCGCACCCCCACCAGGCGGAGCCGGGCCCGCGAGTCGAGACCGGACGCGCTGTACAGCGCACAGGCGGTCGCGTAGATGGTCTGCGCCACGTCGGTCGGCTCGGGCAGCGTACGTGACCGGGTGATGGTGGTGAAGTTGGCCAGCCTGAGCTTGACCACCACGGTCCGGGCCAGGGCACCGGCCGAGCGCAGGCCGCGGGCGGTCCGCCCGGACAGCCGGAGCAGCTCGCGGCGGATCACCTCGGGGTCATCGACGTCGCTGGGAAACGTCTCTTCCGCGCCGATGCTCTTCTCCGGGACCCGGCTGACCACCGGGCGCTCATCGCGGCCCCAGGCCAGCGCGGCCAGGTGGGCGCCGGCCGCCTGGCCGAGCTCACGCTGCAGGGTGGCCACCGGGATCTGCGCGATGTCGCCGACCGTGCGCAGCCCGAGCCGGGCCAGTACCTGGCCGGTCTGCTCGCCTACCCCCCACAGCGCGGCCACCGGGAGCGGGTGCAGGAAGTCCAGCACGCCATCGGCGGGCACCACCAGCAGCCCGTCTGGCTTGCACCGGGCCGAGGCCAGCTTGGCCACGAACTTGCATGAGGCGACCCCGACCGAGCAGGTGATGCCCTGCTGCTCGGCGATCGTGGCCCGGATCAGCTCGCCGATCTGGGCCGCTGGCCGAGCCGCCGGATCGCCCCGGACACGTCGAGGAAGGCCTCGTCCAGCGCGAGCGGCTCCACCTCCGGGGTGACCGACCGGAACACCTCCATGACTTCCCGGGAGACGGCCGCGTAACTCCCGTGCCGGGGCGGGATGAAGATGGCCTGCGGGCACAGCCGGCGGGCCCGGGTCACCGGCATGGCCGAGTGCACCCCGAACGCCCGCGCCTCGTAGGTCGCGGAGAGCACCACGCCCCGGCTGGAGGTGGCGCCCACGATCACCGGCTGCCCGGCCAGCTCGGGCCGGTCCCGTAGCTCCACGCTGGCGTAGAACGCATCCATGTCCACGTGCAGGATGGGGCAGCCGCTGTCGTCCGCGGCGGCTGGCTCAGCGGAAGCCGAGGACATGGAACTGCGCCGCGATGTCGTGGAAGGCCGGGTGCACCGAGGTGGCCCGCTCCAGCGCCAGCAGGGCGTCCGCGGCGCCCGGGTTGACATCGGCGAACGAGCCGGGGACCAGATCGGTGAACACCCGGATGCCGTGCGCCGGGCCGGGGCGCAGCCCGGCCTCCTCGACCAGCCCGGTCACCTCGGCCAGGGTGAACCGGCGCGGGGCCACGGTGCCGGTGGCCGCCACCGCGGCGAGCAGCCGCTGCGCCTCGTCGAACCGCCCGGCCAGGGCCCGGTGGATGACCGCCGCGACCGCGCTGGCGGCCAGCACGCTCACCGCGCCGCCCGGGCGCAGCACACTGGCCACCGCGGTCATCGCCGCGGCGGGGGAATCCACGTACTCCAGGACGCTGTGGCACAGCACCAGATCGGCACCCTGCTCGCCGGTCAGCGCGGCCAAGTCGGTGGCGTCGCCCTGGACCGCGCGCAGCGGCACCGACATCTCGGCCGCGCGGCGCTGCGCGGCGGCCAGCGAGTCCGGGCTCGGGTCGAGCACCGTGACCGTGTGCCCGGCCGCGGCCAGCGGCACCGCGAAGCCCCCGGTCCCGCCGCCGGCGTCGATGATGTCCAGCTGGGCCCGGCCGGTCTGCGCGGTCAGTTCGGCGGTCACCGCGGCCAGCACGTCGCGGACCACCACGGTGCGCGCGTCGTCGTACCGGTCCATCCGGTGGCCCGGCACGTGCCGCTCCGCAGGCCGGTCATCCGCGTGCTCTGCCCGCCCGTACCCTGCCTGCCCGTACTGCACCTGCCCGGGCTGTGCCTGCACGGTCACCCTCCTCGCTCACCCTGCTCACCAATGTAGTGCTGATCAACGACAATCCCGGGACGTGCCCCCGGGCGGCGCCGGTCGCGCTGAACCCTGCCGCGCTGAACCATGCTTGGCCACAAACCGTGTTGATGGCAGTGGTTCCAGCCGAAAACTGCCCAGCCCGCACATACCTTTTCTACGTGGATTAGCACCGCGCTCGCGGGCAGAACTACGCCAACATGGCAGGGCCTGCGGGTTATCTGCCGCTTTCCTCTGAGCTGCCTAGGAGAATGGTCATCGATGTCCAAACCGGCCTCGCGTCCGCGACGCAACCCCTAGGCTCTCCCCCATGCACGAGCACCTTGAGCTCCCCCGGCCGCTACGGTTGCTCCGCTGTACTGGGCTGAGCCTGAGCGAGTCCGTCGCCCTCCCCCTGGTGGCCTACGTCCTCGGCGCCTGGCTCGGCGGCCAGACCGTCGGGTTGCTGGTGGGGACCGGGGCGATCTGGGCCACCGCGCTGATCCGCAAGATCGTCTCCGGTTCGGTGCCCAGCCTGCTGACCATCTCAGCCATCGTGCTCACGCTGCAGACCGTGATTGTCCTGGCTACCGGCGAGCTGTGGATCTTCCTGCTCCAGTTCCCGCTCGGCTACCTGATCATGTTCTTCCTGTTCGCCCGGACCGCCCGCGGCCCGAACCCCATCGTGGCCAAGCTGGCCGCCGAGGTGGTGGCACTGCGCCATCCGGCCCATCACCCGGGACTGCACCGGTTCTTCCAGGGCGCCACCTGGCTGTGGTCCGGCATCTTCCTGGCCCTGACGGCCAGCCTGGGCGTGATGATGGTGACCGAGACGGCCAGCATGTTCATGCTGCTTTCCACCGTGGCCACGATCGCGCTGACCGTTGCGGGTATCGGCGCGTCGGTACTCTGGTTCATTTCCGTGCTGCGCAAGCACGGCCTGCAAGTCAAGTTCGCTGCCGCCTAACTCCCGGCGCTGCTGTCCCACGCGCTGCTGGCGTTCACCATCGACGTGTAGCCCGAGTCGCCGCCGAGCATGGTGGTCGGCGTCGGCGCCCTGCCTGTGCTCAGCACGGACCCAGTGCGGGTGGCCGAGCTGCCGCAGCGGGCTGGGCTGTCCAAGAAGCGATCGTCGTTGCGTTGCGGTGGCCGGAGGGCGCGGCTACGCGGTGGTCGAACCCGGTCGCACGGCTACGATCGCGGCTGGCCCGTGCCCTACCCGGCCGCAGCTAACGAGATATGACGGAAGTCCCGCATTGAGCGTCGAGTTCACCGGCTGGTCAAGGCGCAGGCTCTCGGAAGTAATCCAGATGGACGTGTCGCGAGTCCAATAACTAGAAGCACCAGACAGAGTGTGCAGGGAGCGGTAGTGATCATCTTATGCAGGTGATGTTGCTAGCCACGGCGTGCTCCGGTGTCCTCGGCTTGGGCACTGCGACGGCGTGGGAGACGTGGAGGCAGGATGGGAGATCTCCGGGGCACGGCCGACGGGCCGCTGGCGGGGCTCGGCCCCGGCTCACGGGTAGCGGGGTACCGGCTGGACCGCCAGGTCGGCGCCGGTGGGATGGCGGTGGTGTTCCGCGCACATGATGAGCGGCTCAACCGCCAGGTGGCGTTGAAGCTGCTAGCACCGAGGCTGGCCGACGATGCGGAGTTCCGGCAGCGGTTCTTGGGCGAGTCGCAGGCGGCCGCAGCGGTCGATCACCCGCACATCATACCAGTCTTTGAGGCCGGTGAGGCCGATGAGGCCGATGAGGCCGATGGGGTGCTGTTCATCGCGATGCGGTATGTGCCCGGCGGGGATGTCCGGTCGCTGGTGTCCCGGTCAGGCCGGCTGCCACCGGCCCGGGTGGCGGCGATCATCTCCCAGGTGGCCTCGGCGCTGGATGCTGCCCACATGGCCGGACTGGTGCACCGGGATGTCAAACCAGGCAACATGCTGCTCGACACCCGGCCCGGTCGGCCCGATCATGTGTACCTGGCCGACTTCGGGCTGAGCAAAGTGGCGCTGAACTCGGCGGCCCTGACTGCGGATGGCAAGTTCCTGGGCACGGCGGATTACATCTCCCCCGAGCAGATCAGAGATGAGCCGGCGGATGGGCGCGCCGATCAGTACGCGCTGGCCTGTACCGCGTTCGAGTTGCTGACCGGCGCGCCCCCGTTCCGCCACGAAGATCCAATGGCGGTCCTGCACGCCCACGTCTCCCAGCCGACACCAGCACTGACCACGCGGCGGCCCGATCTGCCGGTAACGGCCGATGAGGTCTTCGCGACCGCACTGGCCAAAGAACCCGCCGACCGCTACGCCGACTGCCTGGACTTCGCCGACGCGCTCGCCGACGCGCTCGGCTTGCCGCCGCATGACTTCGGTACTGATGAATCCCCGGCGCTCACTCACCCGCCCACCCAGTTCGCCTGGTCGGCCACACCGCCCGGCGCAGACGCCGCAGCCGATGACATGGGTGCGGCGGCGGGAAGGGGCTACCTCCCGGACGCGTCGGCCGACTCGGGGCCGCTGACTGACTCCGGCCCGCTGGCCCACTGGGGCTCGCTGGCTGACTCCGGCCCGCTGCCGCCTCAGCGGGCTTACGCTGACGTGCCCGGCCCCCATTGGCCCCGGCGGAAGGTGGTGATCACCCTGGCCGCCGTCGTCATCGTGCTCGCCGGTGCCGTTGCCGCCGGGGTGCGCCTGCTGGCGCCGCATGCCCCTACCCGCCTCAGTGTCCAGCTCTCGGCCAGCTCCGCCCTGCCAGCGGCCGGACATGCTGTTTATGTCCAGTACCAGGGCGGCAAGGATGCCAGTGCGCGGATCTCCGGGCAGATCACGGACGCGAAAAGCGGCGAGGTAACCAGGCTGTACGCCCAGCCCTTTCCGTACCGCCATGCGCCGGTCCTGGCCGGCTCGCTCGCCTTGCACCCGGCCAGCGCTACTGCACACTACTCGTTCGCGGTGGCTCCGGACATTGCCACCCGTTACACGGTCGAGGTGTTCAAGAACCGCACCGTGGCCAAGCCGCTGACCACCTCGCGGGCGACCACCGTGTACGTGACTGTGAACGGAATCACCGGGACACCGAGCAAGTGCCGCCGCCCGCTCTGCCACCAGACGTTCCACGTCCGCGTTCTCGTCCCACCGTCCGCGCTCGCCACCGAGATGGCACAGCGGTGGCAGCCGTACTTCGCGCTGAGCTACGCCCAGGCCCAGCAACCACCAACCCCGCAGCTCCTGGTGCTGGGCGGTGGCACTGCGCAGGTCTCCAAGTCGCGTCGCATCTCCGCGGACGAGTACAGCTGGTACATCAGCTTTTCCTTCTCGGCCGGCCAGCGCGGCTACGCGTGGAACTGGTCCGCCTGCACCAAGACCAGTGAGGCGACCGACGGGATCGGGCTGCCCGGGCCGACTGGTTGCGGCAGTGAACGCATCCATGCCTCGGTCCCCGGTCTGCTGGCCTCTCCCTGCGCCCGTTATCTCGCCTGCGCCGCCCCCGCTCCCGGCGTCAAACCAGCCCCACCAAGCCAGACAGCGGCGCCCCAGCCATCGACGGTGCAACCATCGGGGACGCAGCCATCGGGGACGCACCCGTCCGGCGGCGGTTCGCCGTCGTCAAGGCCGCCAGCTACAACGCCTCCGCCTCCCACAACGCCGCCTCCGACAACCCCGCCTCCGACAACGACGCCACCAACAACGCCGCCACCAACAACCGCGGCACCCTCAACTACCGCCGAGGCTAAGACTCTGGGGCATACCAACGATCTTGGGCAGCTTTTCCGGTTGCTAGCTGGATCTGTCACGGTGATTGTTGGCCCGGCGGCCAGGACCAGGTCCCGCCGACCAAGCGCTGGCCGCCGACGTAGGCGGAAGCGTTGAAAGCGCGCAGCGTGCGCGGGAGGCGACGCTGATTCGAACAGCAGCCGACGACCACCCGGGCGAGGCCGCCAGAAGCATCCCGCACGGCACTAGGAGCAGCTCATCCGGGCAAGCCCGCACTCCTGACGGACAGGGCGCACGGGCGTCGTCGGCTGATCCTGAGCGCCGATGACCGTGCCCCGCTGGGCATGGGGGCGCGGCACACCTGGCCTTGTTCGTCCTGGCCTGGCCGGCGGCGTGGGAGTACTGGGTTGCACCCGATCATGCGTTGCATTCTTTCCCGGCTACCCGCTGGCGCTGGCAGCGGTGCACCTAACGTTAGCTGGCGTTAAGAAAAGAAAATGGCCAGCCGGAATCAGACGGTCAGCGTTGGCTTCAGTTCCAGCAGCCGGCCCAGCAGCCCGTTCACGAACGCGGGTGACGCGTCGGTGGACAGGTCGCGGACCAGCAGCACCGCCTCGCTGATGGCCACCGCATCGGGCACGTCGTCCGCCCACAGCAGCTCGTAGAGGCCGATCCGCAGCACGTTGCGGTCCACCACCGGCATCCGGTCCAGCGACCAGCCTTCGGCGTGCTCGGCCAGCAGTTCGTCGATCCGCTCGCGGTGCGCCTGGACGCCGCGGACCAGTTCCGCCGCGTACTCGCTGACCGGTGGGCTGGCCTCGATAATGCGCTGTTCCAGCAGGTCCAGCACGGGCTCGCCGCGCACCTCGGCCTCGAACAGGATGTCAAGGGCCCGCTTACGGGCCTTGCTACGGGCAGGCACCGGCCGGGCTAGGCGCGGCCGAGGTAGTCACCCGTGCGGGTGTCCACCTTGACCTTTTCCCCGGTCGTGATGAACAGCGGCACCTGGATCGTCGCGCCGGTCTGCAGCGTGGCCGGCTTGGTGCCGCCGGTGGACCGGTCACCCTGCACACCGGGGTCGGTCTGGCTGACGGTCAGCTCGACCGAGGCGGGCAGTTCGACGTACAGCGGCGTGCCGTCGTTGAACGCCACCGTGGCGGTCTGCTCTTCGAGCAGGTAGCTCGCGGCGTCGCCCACCGTGGCCTGGGGGATGTGCGGCTGGTCGTAGTCCTGGGTGTCCATGAAGACGAAGTCGTCGCCCTCGCGGTACAGGTACTGCATCTCCCGCCTGTTGACGTTGGCCACGTTGACCTTGACCCCGGCGTTGAAGGTGCGGTCCACGACCTTCCCGGAGAGCACGTTCTTCAGCTTGGAACGGACAAAGGCGCCGCCCTTGCCCGGCTTGACGTGCTGGAAGTCGACGACGGTCCAGAGCTGGCCGTCGATGTTCAGCGTCATGCCGTTCTTGAAGTCGTTTGTGGTGGCCACGTCTGTCTATCTCCTGCGTACGGGTATGGCCCGCCTGCCGGTT
Source organism: uncultured Actinomycetes bacterium (assembly GCA_963758575.1). Classification (GTDB taxonomy): domain Bacteria; phylum Actinomycetota; class Actinomycetes; order Streptosporangiales; family Streptosporangiaceae; genus RYN-230. The sequence goes on along the minus strand of CAVWWE010000003.1, from coordinate 73,616 downwards.
ACAGGACGAGCAGTTCCCGGGTGGTAGTGGTGAGAAGCTCCTGCGGTGCCGCCGTCCCCGCCGCGGCGCGCACCACCAGGGTGTCCTCGATCCTGACGCCGCCGCGCCCCGGCAGGTAGATACCCGGCTCGACGGTGATGGGGACCCGGTCCCCGAGTGTACCCGTCCGGCCGTATCCCATGATCGGTGCCTCATGGACTTCCAGCCCTACGCCATGGCCCAGGCCGTGGGTGAACTGGTCGCCGTAACCGGCCTGGCTGATCAGCCCGCGGGCGGCGCCGTCCACCTGGGCGACGTCTGCGCCGGGTACGGCCGCGTCGATGCCGGCCCGCTGGGCCGCGGCCACCAGATCATAGATCTCGCGCTGCCAGGCGGCGGGCTGGCCCAGGGCGACGGTGCGGGTCATGTCCGCGTGATAGCCGGCGTACCGGGCGCCGCAGTTGACGGTGACCAGGTCACCGGGTTCCAGCGGCCGGCCGGACGGCGCGTTGTGCGGGATGGCGCCGTTCGGCCCGCTGGCCACGATGGTCTCGAAGGCGGGCTGTTCCGCGCCCAGCCCGGCCATCGTGCATTCGACCAGCACGGCCAGCTCGCGCTCGGTCAGGCCGGGCCGGATCTGGCCGATGATCTGGTCGAACGCCTGTGAGGTGATCGCGCAGGCCTGGGCCAGCAGGGCGATTTCCGCCTCGTCCTTGACCACCCGCAGCTGCTCCACCGCCTGGCCCAGCGGCACCAGGTCCAGGCCGGGGGCCGCGGCGGCGAACTCCTGGTGCCGCTGCACGGTCATCTCCTGGGCCTCAAAGGCCAGCCTGGTCAGCCGGCGTTCGGTGGCCAGCCGGGCCAGCGCGGGCTCGATGAAACGCTCGGTCAGCAGCTCCAGGTCGGCGGCGTCGCGGCGGGCCGCCCCGGCGTACCGCCAGTCGGTGGCCAGCACGGCCGCGTCACCGGTGGCGGGCAGCAGCAGGGCCGCGTTGGAGCTGGCCAGGCCGGTCAGGTAGCGGACGTTGGGCAGGCTGGTGATCAGCGCGGCGTCGGCCCCGAGCGCTTCGATCACGGGCTGCAGGCGCTGACGGCGAGCCAGCTCGATTTCCGGCATGCCCCGACTGTACGCGGATGGCCTGCCCGGCTCAGCCGGGGCTCGTGGCGGCCGTGGCGATCGTGGCGATCGTGGCGTGGGCCAGCATGGACAGCCGGATCGGGTGCAGGGTGTCCGGCCGTGCCCACAGCCGCGGGCTGATCGAGTCCTGCTGGCTGATGTGCCTGACCTGCCCGAAGCCGTGTGCCGTCAGCTGGGCGGACATCTCGCCCGAGGTTAGGCAGGTCAGCCACGGCTCGCCGTGTTGCGCGGCGATTGGCGCGACCTGGTCGGCGTAGCTCTGGCCGTCCTGGTCGCGCAGGCCGGCCGGGAGCATGTAGTCGGTGACCAGCTCGGTGCCCGGGGCGAACGTGCCGAGCTCGGCCAGGGTCTGGCTGATGGCTGGCTGGGTCAGGTACATGGTGACGCCGAGCCAGCTGACCAGCGCGGGCCGGGCTGGGTCGAAGCCTGTGCCGCACAGCTGGGCGGCCAGTTCGCCGCGCTCGAAATCGGCGGGCACGAAGGCGGTGCCGTCCGGGATCGGTATCCCGGCCCGGGCAAGCTGCGCGCGCTTCCATTCCTGGGTGGCGGGGTGGTCGACTTCGAAGACCTGCAGGCTGGCCGGTTTGCGGCGGCGGTACGCGAAGGAGTCCAGCCCCGCGCCCAGGATCACGTACTGCGTAATGCCCCGGGCAGCCGCCTCGGCCAGCCGGTCCTCGGTATACCGGCTCCGGCAGGTCGCCTGGGTCCGGGCGGCGGACAGCACCGGGTGCCCGCCGTGCGCCCGGTGATAGCTGATGAACTCGTCGGCCTGCTCGCCGAGCAGTTGTTCCGCCAGGTGGTCGGTGAAGATGTGCGGCGGCTGGTTGACGATGAGGTGGGCCGCCCGGGCGGCCGCCGCGGTGAGCGCGGTCTGGCTCGGCTGGTGTTGGATTTGCCCGTGTCGGTTTCTGCACCCTGTGGACAATATCCGACGTTATTAAAACCGTATCACAAAATAAAAAACATTGAAAGGCACCCGGAATTACAATTGCGTTTCTTTAGTACCTGATAATTGCGCCGGGCTACGCTGCGGCGACATGGCGGCAGAACGTGACCTGGCCCGGCTACCCGCGGCCTGCGCTCACCGGCTTAGCTGGGCGGCGTCCCAAGGTGCTTGGTCAGCAGCAGGTCGTCCACGTAGTGGCCGTTGATGAAGAACTCGCCAACCAGCCGTCCCTCCTGCTCGAAGCCGAACTGCTGGTACAGCCGGATCGCGGTCGGGTTGGTGCCCAGCACGCGCAGGCTCAGCTTGCGCGCACCCCGCGCCCGGGCCCGCTGCTCGGCCGCGGTGAGCAGCGCGGTGCCCACGCCGCGCCGCCGCGCCTCCGGCGCCACCGCGAGCCCGTGCACCGCCAGCACGTGCGCCTCTTCCGGCAGCGGTGAGGGGACGCCCAGCCGGATGTAGCCGACCACCGCGCCGTCGATCATGCCGACCAGGTGAGCCTGCGGCGGGCTGCCAGCGGTGAAGAACAGGCCGCCGGCCTGGCGGGTGACCGACGGGAATCCGCTCTGCGGCGTCCACGAGGCCCGGTCCAGCCGGGACAGTTGCGCCTCATCGGCGGCACGGGCCACCCGGACCTCGATCGGGACGTTCGCCGCAGACATGCCGCCCATCCTGCCGCACTGCGTGTGGCGGGCCAGCGGCCACCGGGCCGGATGATCGGTACTGGGTCGTCGGTGCCGGGTGACACGATCGGGCCATGGCGAACCCCGCCGCGACTCCCGGACCGGCCCAGCTGCTGGCCGAACGCGCCGCCGCCCAGTTGCTGTCCGGCCCGCCCGGGGCCACCGCCGAGGCGGTGGCCGGGCGGCTGCTGGCCATCCAGGGCCAGGACCCGCGTGGCGCCCGGCTGGCCATCCGGGCGCGCAGCACCGGGCTGACCGCGGCGGACGTTGACCAGGCGCTGACCGTGCGGCGCACACTGGTGACCGGCTGGCTGAACCGGGGCACGCTGCACCTGGTGCGCAGCGCGGACTACTGGCCGCTGCATCAGCTCACCACCCCACCGCTGCACACCGGCTGTTTCCGGCGGCTCGGCCAGCAAGGCATCCAGCCGGATCAGGCCGACCATGGCGTCGCCGTCATCGAGCGCGCGCTGCGCGTGGACGGCCCGCTCACCCGGGCCCAGCTCGGCGAGCGGCTCGGCGCGGCCGGGCTGCGCACCGCCGGCCAGACGCTGGTGTACCTGCTGTTCCTGGCCGGGCTGCGCGGCGTCTCGGTGCGCGGCCCGATGGCTGGGCCGGAGCAGGCCTACGTGCTGGCCCAGGACTGGCTGGGCGCGCCGCCTGCGCAGGACCGGGACGCCGCGCTGGGCTGGCTGGCCCGCCGCTACCTGGCGGGCCACGGACCAGCGACGGACCGGGACCTGGCCAAGTGGTCCGGGCTGTCGCTGGGTGACGTGCGGCGCGGGCTGGCCAGCATCGCGGCCGGGCTGGCTGACCGGTCCGACGGCCTGGTCAGCCTGGCCCCGGGCCGGGGCCGCGAGCCGGCTGAGCTGCCGCCCGCGCGGCTGCTCGGCGCGTTCGACCCGGTGCTGCACGGCTGGCAGCCCCGCGCCGCAGTGCTCGGCCAGCACGAGCGGGCCATTGTGCAGGGCGGCATGTTCCGCCCGTTCGCGATGGTGCGCGGCCGGGCCGTCGGTACCTGGGGGCTGCCCGGTGGGCGGGTCGTGCTGACCGAACTGGAAGACCTGACCGCCACGGACCGCGCCGGGCTGGCCGCCGACGCGGCTGACGTGACCCGCTTCCTCGGCCTCCGCTAGACGATTGATTGCACAGGATCGAGCGTTGTGATCGTGGCGGGGCCAACGGTTGCGGGTCAGGCGCCGCTGGTGTCGATGAGGGCGCCGAGGCCGTCGAGGACGCGCTGCAGGCCGAAGGTGTAGGCGTGGTCGGGGTCATAGGCCGCGCCGTGAGCGGCGCCTGCGGCAGCGCCGACGCGGGAGGCTGTGGGGTACTTCGCCTCGTCGAAGACCCGGGCCAGCAGGGGGGCGTTGGCGGCCCACCATTGCTCCTCGCTCATGGCGTTGTCCTGCCGGGCGGCGGCCGTCTCGGCGGCCGAGCGCGCGGCGGCCTGGACGAAGCCGAGCAGGAAGGTGAGGGCGGCGTCCATCTCGACGTCGTCCAGCCCGAGGTCCTCGAACGCCTGAAGTTCGTGCTCGTACTTGGCCATGAGCCCGGGGCCGAGCGGGGGCCGGCTGGTGGACACCTCGGCGATCCAGGGGTGCCGGGTGAACAGGTCGCGGTTCTCGTGGGCGACGGCAGCCAGGCGCTCGCGCCACGGCATGCCGGACAGGTCGCCGCGCGGCATCTGGCGGTAGACCGCGTCGAGCATCAGGTCAAGTAGTTCGGCCTTCCCGGGCACGTAGGTGTACAGCGACATCGGCACCACGCCGAGGGCGTGAGCGACCGCCCGCATAGTGACTGAGCCCAGGCCGTCGCTGTCCGCGAGGGTGATCGCGGCCGCGACGACCCGTTCGACACTCAGGCCCTGCCGCGGTCCGCGCCGGGAGTCCGCAGGGCCCGGCTCGCGCCAGAGCAGTTGCAGCGTGCGTGCCGGGTCGCCGCCGCTGCTGTGTTCGGTGGGCATCGAAACATTCTCTCCCAAGCTTATGCTGTACGTAGTACACTGTACAGAATACAGTGTTTATCGCTGTCCGTACCGCACATGGAGGCACGTTGTGACCGAGCGGACCACCAGGCGCTGGCCCGGCCTCAAGCACATCCGGCGGCCCAGGACCCGGCGAGGCTGGCTGATCACCATCGCTGCCGGCGGCGCGATCCTCGCCCTCAAGCTCGCCCTGGGCCTTGGCGTTCTCGCCGTCGTCGTGCACCTGCTGACGCATTGACCGCACCGGGCGGCCGCTCGCACAGGCCTGGCGGCAGCGCCCTGTCCAACACGATCGGGATGCTGGCCCGGGAACGGGAGACCATCATCGGGCTCAGCGTGTTCCTGCTGCTCCCGCTGACGCTCCTGTCCAGCGCGTTCATGGCCCCAGACCTGATGCCGCACTGGATGCGGATCTTGGCCGCCTGCAACCCGGTCAACTGGGCGCTGGGAGCCGGCCGGGCGGCGATGAGTGCCAGCCCGGACTGGGGCCGGGTGCTGGCTCAGGGCGGCGGCCTGCTGGCCCTGGCCCTAGCGGTCACCGCGCTGTCCGTGCTGACCTTCCGCGCCTACCAGAAATCCGTCTAACCCCACCCGCCACACAAACCCGTCGCCCAGATTGATGATCATGGGATTGGTGTCGTACTAGCGACACCAATCCCATGATCACGAACCGGCTGCCGGTGCTGCGGCATGATGGTGCCATGCCACCTAGGCAGGACTGGCGCGAGATGATGCGGCAGCATGCCGAACTGCTGGAACGCCGCACCGGCCAAGGCGTCCCCGAGTGGCGGACCAGGATCACCCAGCAGGCCCTGAAAGACGAACCCGCCCTGCGCAGCTGGCTGGCAAGCCAGGGCGTCGAAGGCTACCCGCAGCAGCTCCTGGTCTTCGAGACGTTCGGCTACCCGGACTTCCTCACCGCCACCGCCGACGACCTCATCGACGCCCAGTACGGGGATCGCCCTGCGCTGCGGCCCATCCTGGACCGGCTGATCGAGGTGGCCGAGGCCCTAGACGGGCCAGGTCAGATAACCGTGCAGGCCCGGAAGGGCTTCGTCACCCTGCAGACCAGGCGCCGCAAGTTCGCGGTCATCAGGCCGGCCACCAGGACCCGCGTCAACCTGGGCCTGCGCACCGAGCCGCCACCGCACGCCAACAACAGGTTCCAGCCAACGGACCCGGCCCGCAGCAACGACATGCAGGTCAAGGTCGCGCTGGCCACGCCCCAGGACGTGGACGAAGAAGTCACCCGGGCACTAAGCCAGGCCTACGCCGAGAATCAGTAACCAGTCACCGACCGCACCGCCGCCAGCACCCCCGGAACGGTCGGGATGACCTCTTCCTCAAGCGCATCGGCGAATGGCAGCGGAACGCACGCCGCGGCTACCCGCCGCACCGGTGCGTCGAGGAACTCGAACCCCTCGTCGGCGACGATCGACGCCACCGTGCCGCCCCAGCCGCCCTGGTACGGGTTCTCCTCGACGATGACCAGCCGCGACGTCCGCTGCACCGACGACAGCACCGTCGCCATGTCCAGCGGCACCAGGCAGCGCAGGTCGATGACCTCGACCGAGATCCCCTCCGCCTCCGCCAGCGCGGCCGCGGCCAGCGCCAGCGGCACCGTTGACGCCAGCGCGACCAGCGTCACGTCGGAGCCCGGCCGCGACACACAAGCCTCGCCGAGCGGCACCACATGCCCCTCCGGCGCACCAGGCCCCTTGCTAGCGAAGAGCCCCTTGTGCTCGAAGAACACCACCGGGTCGTCGCTCCGGATGGCCGCGGCCATCATCCCCACCACATCGGCAGGCGTGGCCGGTGCGGCGATCTTCAGCCCCGGGATGGTCAGCGCCCAGTTCTCCACTGCCTGCGAGTGCTGCGCGCCGAAGCCGAGCCCGCCGCCGTTCGCGGTGCGCACCACCAGCGGCACGGTAACCTGCCCGCCGGTCATGTACCGCATCTTCGGGATCTCGTTGGCCAGGTAGTCCCAGCAGCAGGCGAAGAAGTCGGAGAACATGATCTCGGCCACCGGCCGCAGCCCGGTCATCGCGGCGCCCATGGCCGCGCCCAGGATGGCCTGCTCCGAGATCGGTGTGTCCCAGATCCGCGACGGGCCGAACTCATCGAACACCCCGGCCATGGTCTTGAACACGCCCCCGGCTGCCCCGATGTCCTCACCCAGGCAGACCACCGACGGGTCGCGGCGCAGTTCCCGGGCGATCCCTTCGGCCACCGCCTCCCGGTAGCTGATCACGTCCGCCATGCCGAGCCTCCATCCGCCCACACGTCGGTGAACGCCGCGGCCGGGTCGGGCGGCGGCGCCGCCTTGGCCGCCTCGATCGCCGCCGCGACCAGCGCGGCCGCCCGCTCCGCCGCCGCGCTGACCGCCCCCTCCGGCACCGACGCCGCGGCCAGCCGCTGCCGGGCCAGTTCCAGCGGATCCCGCCGCAGCCACTGCTCGACTTCCTCGGCCGGCCGGTACTTGGCCGGGTCGGTCCGGCTGTGCCCGAAGTGCCGGTAGGTCCGCGCCTCCAGCACGGTCGGCCCGTCCCCGGCCCGGGCCCGCGCCGCGGCCCGGGACACCGCCTCGGCCATCGCCACCACGTCGTTTCCGTCGATGACCTCGGCCGGCAGCCCGTACGCCGGGGCCCGGTCCGCGGCCGGGCTGGCCACCGCGGTCACCGCGCCGATCGGCGTGTACTCCATGTACAGGTTGTTCTCGCAGACGAACAGCACCGGCAGCGACCAGATCGCGGCCAGGTTCAGCGCCTCGTGGAACGCGCCGATGTTGGTCGCCCCGTCGCCGAAGAACGCCACCGCCACCTGGCCGGTGCCGCGCAGCTGGGCCGACCACGCCGCGCCCGCGGCCATCGGCAAGTGAGCGCCGACGATCGCGTACGAACCGAGCATGCCGGCCGACGCTTTGGTCAGGTGCATGGACCCGCCCTTGGCCCCGCACAGCCCGGTGCCCCGGCTCATCAGCTCGGCCAGGCACTCGGCCGGGGTCGCGCCGCGCGCGATCGCGTGATGGTGCCCACGGTAGGTGGCGAACACGTAGTCCCCGGGGCGCAGCGCCGCGCTGGCCCCCACCGCGACCGCCTCGTGGCCGGCCGCCAGGTGGGTGGTCCCCTTGACCAGCCCGGCCAGGAACAGGTCGTGTGCGGCCTGCTCGGTGCGCCGGATCACCTCCATCTGCTCGTACAGCTCCAGGAGATCCGCCGCGCCCAGGCTGAGCGCGGCCTCCTCGCGCACCGTCATCTCTGCTTCTCCCCTTCATCCAGCCGAACGCCAGTGCCAGCGACTCCCGGCCCGCCGGTCCCCGGCCGCCGCCAGTGCTGCCAACACAGTGCTGTCGTTCAGTGCATTTGCTGCCCGCCACTCACGTTCAGCGCCTCTCCGGTGATGTTGGCCGCCCGGTCGGACGCCAGGTACGCGCAGGCGTGCCCGATGTCGGTGGCGGTCTGCGGACGGCCCAGCGGGATGCCGTCGAGGAACGCCTGCCAGCCGTTCTCGCCGTCGAGCTGGCGCAGGATGCCGGTGGCCGGGTCGTCCCACAGGGGGGTGCGCACCACGCCCGGGCAGACCGCGTTGACCGTGACGTTGTCCGCCGCCACCTCTTTGGCCAGCGATTGGGTGAGCCCGATGACGCCGAACTTGGTCGCGCAGTAGTGCGCCAGGTTGGGCAGCCCTTCTTTGCCGGCCATCGACGAGATGTTGATCACCCGGCCGGACCGGCGGGTGATCATCGGGCCGAGCACTCGCTGGGTGACCACGAACACACCGCGCAGGTTCACCCCGAGCAGCCGGTCCCAGTCCGCGTCGGTGATGTCCAGGAACGGCGCCACGCTGGAGATCCCGGCGTTGTTGACCAGCACGTCGACCGGGCCGAGCTGCTGCTCGACCTGGGTCACCGCCTGGCCAGTGCTGGCCCGGTCGGTCACGTCCAGCCGGAGGCCCAGATGGGCCGCCCCGGGCAGCCCTTTGGCCACCGCCGCCGCGGTGTCGCCGTTGAGGTCGCCGATGGCCACCGTGGCCCCGGACCCGGCCAGCACCTGGGCGATCCCGGCCCCGATCCCGGACCCGCCGCCGGTGACCAGGACCACCTTCCCAGCCAGTTCACTCATGAGGTCACCTCATCCAGGGCCGGCCGCACGTGCTTGGCGATGAGCTCCAGGGACGCCGTTGCCTGCTCGACCGGCAGGCCGGGGGGCCGGGCCCAGAACACCAGCTCCTGGTACCCGAGCCGCTGCTGGCTGGCCTGGATGGCGGCCAGGATGTCGTCCGGCGTGCCGACGAAGTAGTGCTCGGCGGAGAGCACCGACGGGTCGGTCAGCTCGGCCCCGTGTGTGTCGTCGTCGCCGGCCGAGGCGAACCACTGCCGGTACGCGTTGAACTGGTAGAGGAAGTGCGGGCCACAGATCTCCCAGGCTTCCTCCCGGCTGCCCGCGGCGAACAGCACCCGGTTGGTGGCCACCCGGGGCGGCTCGGCCGCGGCGGGCAGCTGGTCCCGGTACGCGTCGTACAGTTCGACGCCGGCCCCGGAGTCCGGCATGAAGCACACCCCGTGCCGGGCCGCGCGGCGGGCCGCGGCCAGGCTGTTGCCGCCGACCCAGATCGGCGGCCCGGGCTGCTGCACCGGCGGCGGGCCGATCACCAAATTCTCGAACTGGAAGTGCCGCCCGGCGTAGGAAAACGGCTCGCCGCGCCAGGCCCGCTGCAGGATCTCGATGGTCTCGTCGGTGCGCGCGCCGCGCTCCTTCTTCGGCACGCCGAGCACCGCGAACTCGTCCGGCTTGTAGCCGGGCGCCAGCCCGACGTCGAGCCGGCCGCCGGACAGCTGGTCGATCACCGCGAAGTCCTCGGCCAGCCGCAGCGGGTGGTGCAGCGGGGCGAGCAGCACCGCGGTGCCGAGCCGGGCCCGGGAGGTCCGCTCGGCCAGCGCGCCCAGCATGGCCATCAGCGCGGGCAGGTAGCCCTCCTCGCTGAAGTGGTGCTCGGACAGCCAGATGGAGGAGAAGCCGAGCTGCTCCGCGTAGGCGGCCTGGTCCAGCGTCTCCCGGTAGAGCTGCGGCCAGGGCACCCGCCACCGGACCGGGTTGCGGAAGTCGTACCAGACGCCGAGCCGGGTCATTGGCCCACCTCGATCAGCACCTTGACCTCACCGGTGCCCCGGGCGATCAGCCGCTCGAAGCCGCCGTCCACCGCGGACTCCAGCGGCACCACCGAGCTGATCACCCGCTCGACCGGCAGCCGGCCGCTGGCCACCAGTCCGGCCACCCGGGGGAAGTCCTGCACCGGGTAGCACCAGGTGCCGATCAGCGTCAGGTCCTTGAGCGCGAGCGTCTCGGCCCGGATCGCGGCCGGCCGGATGTGCAGCGCCGTCTGCACCACGGTGCCGGCGGGCCGGACACTGTCGATGCACAGGTTCAGCGCGGCCTCCACCCCGGCGCACTCCACCGCCAGGTCGGCCCCGATCCCGCCGGTCAGCTCGGTGATCAGGCCGGTGACCGAGCCGGCCGTGGGGTCGGCGGTGATCACCTCGCCGAGTCCGTCACCCAGGCCCGCGGCGCGCTCCCGGCGCACCGGGTCCGGCTCGGACACGATCACCCGCCGGGCCCCGCCGGCCAGCGCGTACATGGTGGCCAGCGCGCCGATCGGCCCGGCCCCGGTGATCAGCACGGTCTGGCCCGGCTGCAGGCGGCCGCGGTCCACCCCGTACGCGGCCACCGCGGCGGGCTCGATGATCGCGGCCTGCTCCGGCGTCAGCGTCTCCGGTACCGGCACCACCTGGCGGGCGGACACGATGGCCAGGTCGGCCAGGCCGCCCCAGGCGCTGCTCAGCCCGGTGCAGGCCATGGTCCGGCACAGGTGACCCCGGCCGAGCAGGCACTCCGGGCAGCGCCCGCAGGAGATCAGCGGCATGACCGTGCACAGGTCGCCCTCCCGGACGTGGCTGACGCCCGGGCCCGGTTGCAGCGACCACGGCGGAGAACTCGTGCCCCATGATCTGCGGCAGTTCCGCGCCGGTCAGCGGGTGCGGCTGGGCCGGGGTGACGATCGGCCCGTCGGTGTATTCGTGCAGGTCGGTGCCGCAGATGCCGCACATCACCGGCTGCAGCAGCACCTCGCCCGGGCCGGGCGAGCCCGGCTCGGGCACCTTGTCCACCGCGAGCTGGTGGGCGCCGTAGAAGCGCAGCGCGCGCATGCCTCACCCCGCCTTTCCGGGTGCGCTGGCCGGCTCGGGCCGGGTGTCCAGGTAGTGCGCGATCCCGGCGGCGTGGCCGCCCGGCCGCGGGTACGCGTTCTCGACCAGTTCCAGTGGGTAGCCGTCCGGGTCGGCGAAGTACACCCAGCGCCAGCCGGCCAGCACCCCGTCGTCCACCACGTTGATGCCGGAGTAGAACTCGACGCCGCGCCGCTCCAGGTCGGCCTTGGCCGCCTGGATGTCGTCGACCTGGAACGCGACGTGGCTGGCGCCGAGGCAGTGCGACAGCAGCGGGCCGTCGGTACCGGACGGCGGGGTCCGGTACTCCAGCAGCTCCAGCATGGTGTCGCCGAGCCGCAGGCAGACCTGGCGCAGCGCGGCGCCGGGCACGCCGACGCCCTGGCCCAGTTCCGGGCCCTCGAACCACGGGCTGGGCTCGGTGCTGATCTCCAGCCCGAGCAGGTCGTGGTAGAAGTAGACCGACTTGTCGAGGTCGCGCACGGTGAGCCCGACATGGCTTTGCGCTCGCAGTAGTGTCATCGGCGTCCTCCCGCCACGTCCACGACGATCTTGCCGTGGGCTTTGCCTTCGGCCAGTGGCCGCAGCCCGCCCTCGACCAGGTCGTCCAGGCTGATCACGTCGCCCAGCACGGTGGCCGCCAGCTCCGTGCCGGCCAGCAGGTCCACCGCCTCCGGCCAGGTCCTCGCCGCACACGTGGGCCAGCGTGCCGTGCACGTCCACCTCCCGGGTGGACACAGCGAACAGGTCGAACCGGTACCGGGTGCGGCTGCAGCCCGACGATCACCACGTCGCCGCCTCGGCGGACCATGCCCAGCGCCGCGGCCGGGCTGGCCGCCGCGCCCGACGCCTCGATCACCAGGTGCGCGCCGTCGTCCGCCGGTCAGCGGCCCGGACCCGCGCGGCCGGGTCGTCCCGCTCCGCGTTGACGGTGACCGCCGCACCGAGCGCCGCCGCGGTAGCCAGCCGGTCGTCGGCCACGTCGATCGCGATGACCGGGGCGGCGCCCAGCGCGGCCGCTGCGGCCACGATGAACGCGCCGATGCCGCCCGTCCCGATGACCACGCAGCTCCGCCCGGGCCCGACGCGGCCCGCGCCGCGCCGCGTGCAGCGCGACCGCCAGCGGCTGGGCCATGGCCGCGCCGGTGTCATCCAGGCTGTCCGGCACCGGCCGGCAGATGGCCGCGGGCGACAGGACGAACTCGGCCAGGCCGCCGTCCCGGTGCAGGCCGAGGGTCTGGTAGCGGGCACACAGGTTGGTCCGGCCGGCCGCGCACCATGCGCAGGTCCCGCAGGAGATCCCGGCCCCGCTGACCACCCGGGTGCCGGCCGGGAATCCGCGCACCCCCGGACCGGCCGCGACCACCTGGCCGGTGAACTCGTGGCCCAGGATGACCGGCGGCTGGGCCAGCAGCGGCCCGTGGTCCCACTCCGCCGAGTCGGTGCCGCACAGCGCGGCCTTGGTCACCCGGATCAGCAGTTCGCCGGGGCCGGGCGCGCCCGGCTCGGGCACCGGCTCGATCCGGACATCCCCGGGGGCGTGGAAGACGGCCGCCCTCATGACGCCGTCTCGATGTGCACCTTGATGTTGCCGCTGCCCAGCGCGGCCGCGTCCAGCGCGCTGGTGGCCTGGCTCAGCGGGAACCGCGCGGTGACGATCGGGGTCGGGTCAACCACCCCGCTGGCCAGGAACCTGATCGCCTGCGGCCAGATGCCCGCCGAACCGACGATGCCCTGGATGCGCAGCGACCGGGCCTGGATCAGGCCGAGCTCGGCGGGCACCGTGCTGCCCACGTCGATGCCGACGTAGACGATCCGGCCGTGGTTGGCGGCCAGGGTGAGCGCCTGCGCCATCGCCTGCGGGTGCCCGGCCGACTCGATCACCACGTCGAACAGCTGGCCGCCGGTCCGCCGCCCGGGCCGCCTCCAGCAGATCACCTTCGGAGCGGGTCGATGACCTGGGTGACGCCCAGCTCGCGGCCTTTGGCCCGGCGGTCCGGCCGCGGCTCGATGAGCGTCACCGCAGCGTTCCGGCCGACCGCGGCCATCGCGGTCAGCAGGCCGATCGGGCCGCCGCCGAGCACCGCGACCCGGTCGCTCGGGTCGATGACGCCGGCCCGGACCGCCGCGTAGGCCACGCTGAACGGCTCGACCAGCGCACCCTGGGTCAAGCGTGAGCTGGGCCGGGAGCTTGTGCAGCCACTCGGCCCGGGCCACGAAGTACTCGGCGGCCGCGCCGGAGATGGAGAACCCGAAGTGGTCCCGCCCGCCGGGACCGACCACGCACTCCCCCACCACCGGGTCGCCTGGCTTGAAGTCATCGACGTCCGGGCCTGTCTCGGCCACCTCGCCGGCCCACTCGTGGCCGGGGGTGATCGGGTAGCCGATCGGGATGATGTACCGCCCGGCCAGCAGCTCCAGGTCGGAGTGGCACACCCCGACGACCCGGGACCGGACCAGGACCTCGCCGGGGCCCGGGGCCGGCGGTGTCGGCCGTCGACGACCTCCGCCTGGCCGGGCGCTGCGAAGATCAGTGCACGCATTGCTTCGTCCTCCTGCTTCCTTAGCACGGTGTGCCTGGGCCAGCCCGCCGGACCGGGCCCGGGCCTGGGTGTAGATGCCGACCGCCACCATGACCAGCACCCCCTGGAACCAGTACTGCCAGGCCTGGGACAGCTGCAGGAACGTGGTGATGTTCAGCAGTTCCTCGACCAGCACCGCGCCGAACAGCGCGCCGATGAACGAGCCGCGGCCGCCGAAGATGCTGGTGCCGCCGAGCACCACGGCGGTCACCGAGGCCAGCGTGTAGTTCACCCCCTGGGTCGGGTCGCCCACCCCGACCTGGGCCATCAGCAGCACCCCGCCGACGCAGGCGAACAGGGCCGAGGCGACGTAGGCGCCGACGACCGTGACGCCGGGCCGGACGCCGAGCCGGAACGCGGCGGCCCGGTCCGAGCCGATCGCCCGGATGCTCCGTCCCCAGCGCGACCGGTGCAGCGCCCGCTCCATGGCCACGGCGACGCACCACCGCGACCAGGAAGGCGATGGCCACCGGGCCGATGGCCTGCGGTTGATGGCGTTGATGATCGAGAAGGAGATGTACCCGCCCTGGAACGGGCGCAGCACCAGCGACACGCCCTGGATGGCGATATAGGTGACCAGGGTGGCCACGATGGGGGTGAACCGGGCGAACTGACCATCGAGCCGTTGAGCAGCCCGACCGCAGCGCTGGCCGCCAGCATGACCAGGAATCCGGCGACGACGAGCCACCGGGCTGCGCCCGTTGTTCTCGAAGAATGAGCCGATGACCACGACCAGGCCGGCCAGCGGGCCCACGGACAGGTCGATGCCGCCGGTCAGGATCACGCATTCCTGCCCGAACGAGATGAACGCGGTGGCCGCGATCAGCACGGTCAGCGAGCTCAGGTTGAACGTGGACAGGAACCGGGAGTTGTGCGCCTGGGTGTACAGCGGCCAGCGCGATGATCGCGATGGCCAGCACGCCGGGGGCGGCGTAGTCGCCGCGGCCGACCCGGCGCAGCCAGCACCGGGCCCGCCCGGCCCAGGCGGCCGCGCGGGCGTGGCCGCGGCGCTCGTCCTGGCGCCGCCGCCGGGTCGAGGTCAGCATGGCGTGCGCGATGGCGTCCTCGCGTGACCTGTCGCCGCGCAGTTCGGCGACGACGTGGCCGGCGGAGAAGACCACGACCCGGTCGCACAGGCCTTCCAGCTCCCGGATGTCGGAGGACACGATGACCACCCCGGCGCCCGCAGCGGCCACCTGGCGCAGGATGCGGTAGATCTCGGCCCGGGCGCCGACGTCCACGCCCTGGGTCGGCTCCTCGGCCAGCAGCAGCGCGGCCCGCTGGTTCAGCAGCGCCCGGGCCAGCAGCACCTTCTGCTGGTTGCCGCCGGACAGGCTGAGCACGTTGGCCTCGATGGACGGCGCCCTGATGGACAGGCTCGTCCCGCTGCGCCTCGACCGCCCGGGCCTCGGCCCGCCGGTTCACCACGCCCCCGCGGCTGAACTGGCCCGAGCGCGGATACCAGCGCGTTCTCCCGGACCGACAGCGTGCCGAACAGGCCCTCGCCGAGCCGGTCGGCGGACAGGTACACCACGCCCGCGTCCAGCGCGGCGTCCGGCCGGCCCGGCTTGAGCGGCGTGCCGCGCAGCTCGGCCCGGCCGGTCGCGTGGCCCAGCCCGGCCAGCGCGCGCAGGAACTCGCTCTGCCCGTTGCCCACGATGCCGGCCAGGCCGACGATCTCCCCGGCCGACGGCGGTCAGCGACACGTCGTGGAAGGCGCGGTCGGAGAAGTTCGTCGACGGCCAGCACCGGGCTCGACGGTCGGCCGCCGGGCCCGCCTTGGCCGGGAACTCGGCCGTCACCGCCCGGCCCGACGATGAGCTCGAGCAGCTGCGCGTCGGAGACGTCGGCCACCCGGAAGCTGCCCCGGACCGCCCCGTCCCGCAGCACGGTGACCTGCTGGCACAGCTCGCGCACCTCGGCCAGCCGGTGGGTGATGTAGACCACCGCCACCCCGCTGGCCGCCAGCCGGCGCAGCTCGGCGAACAGGGCCGCGGTCTCGTCGGCGCCGAGCGCGGCGGTCGGCTCGTCCAGGATCAGCACGGCCGGGTCGGCGGCCAGCGACTTGGCCACCTCGAGCAGGTGCCGCTGCGCCACGCTCAGGCTGCTCACCCGCTGGCCCAGGCCGGCCGTGCAGCCGACCCGGGCCAGCTGGGACCGCATCCAGGCCGCGGCGTCCTTGCCCGCCGCGCGCACCTGGTCCGGGCAGCCACATCGCGATGTTCTCGTACACGGTGAGGTCGGGCACCAGCGCCGGGTGCTGGTAGGCGATGGACAGCCCGCGCTGCCGCACCGCCAGCGGCGAGGCGCCGCCGACCGGCTCGCCGTTAGCTCCAGCGGCCGCGGTCCGGTGCCAGCGATCCGGCGGCGATCGCCATCAGGGTGGACTTGCCCGCCCCGTTCTCGCCGAGCAGCGCATGGATCTCCCCGGCCTGCGCCTCGAACGTGACGCCCTTGAGGGCGTCCACGCCGTCGAAGCTCTTCCATACGTCAGCGAGCCTCAGTACCTGGACGCCCTGGGCGGTTACCGCCATCGCGGATGTCCTCCTCGGTCTGGCGGCAGCTGTGGCCCGGCGGCCAGCTGGCCGCCCGCGGCCCAGCACTGGTCAGCGCAGCGACGTCCAGGCTGGGGATGACGCCCTTGAGCGCGGCCTGCTGCTCGGCGGGGGTCAGGCCGCTGGACATGATGGCGGTGGCCGGCAGCGACTTGTTGCAGACCGGCTTGTTCGGGCTGCCGGTCACCGAGTTCTCGAAGTTCTGCTGCGGGACGACGGTGGACGACGGCACCTTGCCCTTGGTGGCCAGGGCGATGGCGTAGCGCATGGCGTACTCCACCATCCAGGTCTGCGAGGACACCGTGAACAGCTTGAAGCTCGGGTCGCTCGCGTGCATCGACGCCCAGTCGCAGCCCAGCGAGTTGCCGTCCTCGGTGGCGATGACCGGGATCTGCCGGCCCGCCTTCTGGAACTGCGGGAACGAGGCGGCCAGCGCGGTGCCGAAGTCGCTGACCACCGCGTCGATCTTCGGGTACTTGGACAGCAGCGACGCCACCACCTGCTGCGTCATGGCCGGGTCCCAGTTGGTCACGTTGTACGGCTTCTGGCCGAGCAGGTGGATGCCCGGGTAGTTCTTGAACACGCTCTGCAGGCCCTGGTACTCCTCCAGGCTCTGCGAGTTGGCTGGCGGGCCGCCCAGGAACACCACGTTGCCCTTGCCGTGCAGCGCGGTGGCCACGTCATGGCCCCACAGCACGCCGGCCGAGGTGAAGTTGGTGGACAGGTAGGCGTTGTAGTTCTGCCTGGCGGTGCCGCCGGGGAAGACGCGGTACGGCACCACGATGGTGCCCGGCCTGGTACGCCTTGGTCAGCACCGGCAGCATCGCCTTGCCCGCGTCCGGGAAGTCCACGATCCCGGTGATGCCCTGCGCGACCAGCGAGTTGATGTCGGAGATGGCCTTCTGCGTATTGCCCTCGCCGTTGGTGTACACGTACTTGGTCACGCTCGGGCACTCGGCGGCGATGGTGACCGCGGAGTACCGGGTCAGCTCCCGCCAGGTGTTGTCGCCGAAGCCGTCAGCCAGCGCGATCGACGCCTGTTTGGGGCCGCACCATGGGTACTTGCTGGATACCGCGCTGGCCGAGCTGCCACTCGATGAGCCGCCGCCTGAGCTGTTGCTGCTGCCGCCGCTGCTGCACGCGGCCAGCCCGAGGGCCAGCACCGCGACCGCGGCCGCGCCGGTGGTCAGGTGACGTCTGCGCCGCAGGGCGCCAGTTGGCTTCTCTCTCATGTCTGGTCACTCCTAAAATGGGTGCCGTTTTCCGCGCCAGGCATCGGAAAGCTGGCTGGCTGATAGTGCGGATGTTGTTGTGGCCGCTGAGGACCGGATACCGAGGCCGTCCGTCCGGCCTTAGGTCACGGGCGCCCGGTGGTCGTTGTACGGACCGGGCCTGGATTCGGCGGTCCCGTCGCGGGGCCTGCCGTCGACTGGCGGCTGGGCACGCCATCTGGTCAGCAGCCGCCTGGGCCGGGGCCGCAGGCCGTACACCGTCACCGCGAGCGCCAGCGCGCCCGCCTGGACGAGGTTCTGCACCGCGGCGCTCGCGCCGGTGGCCAGCACGAACTGCTGCAGCTGGCTGAGGAACAGGGCGCCCACCGCGCTGGCCACCACGCTGCCCGCGCCGCCGAGCAGCGAAGTGCCGCCCAGCGCCACCGCGGCCACGGAGGGGAGCAGGTAGTTGTTGCCCTGGAACGGGTCGGGCTGGGACACGATGCCGGCCAGCAGCACGCCGGCCGTGCAGTACAGCACGGCCGCGCCCAGGTAGGCGGAGATCTGGTAGCGGCTGCCGCGCAGGCCGGCCGCCCGGGCCGCCGCCGGGTTGGCCCCGGACGCCTCGAACCGGCGGCCGAAGCTGGTCCGCTTGATGACGAACTCGATGACGATGACCAGCACCACCGCGATCACCAGCGGCAGCGGGATGCCCAGCGGCGTCTCGGCCGCGAACGACTGCAGCGCACTGGTCGTCTGGGTCGGCGTGCCCTGCGAGATGCCCAGGTCCACCCCGTACAGCACGGCGTTCATGCCCAGCGTCTGCACGATGGGGGTGATCCCGACCCGGGTCACCAGCAGCCCGTTGACCAGGCCCGCGGCCAGCGCTATCGCGTAGGCCAGCAGGATGGCCGGGCCGAGCTTGCTGCCGTTCCCGTTCGGCAGGTGGGTGACCAGCACCACGGTCAGCGAGATGAAGCCGGGCACCGACAGGTCGATGCCGCGCTGCTGGATGACCAGCGTCTGGCCCACCGCGGCCAGGATCAGCACCGCGGCGAACGGCCACAGCGCGGCCAGCGCGCTGGCGCCCAGGCTCTTCGGCTGGAAGAACGCGCTCACCGCGAACAGCAGCCCGGTCGCCACCCAGATGCCGGCCGACCGGCCCCAGCGACCCAGGTCGAGCCCGCTCAGCACGGCGTCCTCACCATCTCAGCCACCCACCTGATCACTTCGGGTAGCGCAGCTCGTAGCCGGCTTCGGCCCGGGACGCGGCCCCGGCCCAGCCCCAGATCATCTCCGCCTCCTCGGTGGCGGAGGTGTTGCGGAAGCCGTGCCAGGCGCCCTTGTGGTGGAACGCGACGTCGCCCGCGCTGACCGGGATCTCGTTGTCGCCGTCCAGCACGATGCCCTGGCCCCGCACGATCAGCACGAACTCCTCAGCGCCCGGGTGCCGGTGCCACTGATGCTCCGCCTCACCCGGGGCGAACACCGCGCGGCCGAACACCACGTGCTCGGCGCCCGCCCCGGCCGCGTCCACCAGGAACTGCACGGTCATCCCGACCCAGCCCTGATCCGGGCCGAGGTTGGGCACGGGCGGGACGTCACCGATGCCGATGTGAAAGGAATCCGCCATGTCTCTCCCCATCGAGCGCGCTGGACGTGGACCGTCAAGCCGTTCAGTGTTCAGCTATGACGTACGCGATGTTCAGTGAGAGTAACTCGGTGCACAGCCATGCACAAGGGTGCAGAACGAGCACGGTTGGGCAACGCTCGGATAACGGGTCACCGCGGGCAGCAGCACGGCGCCCCCGGCGAAGCTCGCCGGGGGCGCTGGATCGCGGTCACGCCGCGGTTCGCCACGGAGCACTGGATCGGTGCAGGTCAATCCCGCCTGAGCGGTCCGCCGGGGCGATGCTCGACCGGTGCAGGCGGGCGGCTAGCCCCGGCTCTCGGGATGGCGCAGCACGGTCGGCTCCGCGGGCCGGGCCAGCCGGGCCGCGTGCGATTCCGGCGTCAGCCGCCGGCCGAGCACGAACCAGATCCCCTCGGCCGGCTCGGTGCCCTCATTCACCAGCAGGTGCGGCTGGGACGAGTCGAACGCCAGCGCGTCGCCCGGCTGCAGCACGTACTCGTCGAAACCGACCTGGATCTTCAGCTTGCCGCGGAGCAGGAACGCGAACTCGGTCCCGGTGTGCCGCATCAGCTTGCCCGACGAGCTGGACCGGCCGCCCGGCTCGTAGCTGACGTACATGAAGTCCACCAGGTGAGGCAGCAGATCGCTGAGCAGTTCCCAGGTCACCCCGGACTCAAGCTCCAGCTTGCGGCGCTGTTCCGGCTGGACCAGCTGGCAGTTCAGCTCGGCCATGGCCGGCCCGGCCGGGCCGTGCGCGGCGGGCAGGCCGCCCGCCGCGGCCAGGCCCGCGGCCCCGGTCGACCCGGCCGCCGCGGCATCGGCCGCCTCGGAATCCGAGAGCAGCGCGTCGATGGACAACCCCAACTCGGTCGCGATGGCGTAGATCGTGCTTACCGACGGACGCGTCCGGTCGGTCTCCACCTGGGACAGCATGCTGGCCGAGACCCCGACGCGGCGGGCCAGCTCACGGAGCGACAGGCCCTGCTTCTGGCGCTCTCGCCGGATCAGGCTGCCCACATTGACGTTCACCAAGCGTGCCCTTACCCCTGGGTCCGACGGTAATTAACCGGCACTATACAACCATCCCGCTGTTCAGTAACTCTTGACACCGCCTGTTCAACAGCGGTACTACGGATGGCACCCAGCAGGACCACTCGTGATCTTGCGCAGGACCTGACCGTGGAGGTACCCGGATGGTGACGAGGCCGTGCCGATGAGAACCGCCCAGACGTTCGGCCCGAACGCCGTTGACTGGGAGAACCGGGCCGATATGGGCAGGCTCCGCACGGAGCGGCTGGCCCGGCTGAACGCGGAACTGGAGCGGTCCGAGCTCGGCGCGCTGCTGAGTTTCGACTTCGCCAACATCCGCTACATGACGTCCACCCACATCGGCACCTGGGCCATGGACAAGCTGATCCGGTTCGCGCTGCTGCCCCGGGGTGGCCAGCCGGTCGTCTGGGACTTCGGCTCGGCCGCCCGGCACCATCAGCTGTACAACCCATGGCTGGACCACACCGGGGAGCCAGCCACCCCAGAGGGGACGGCCCGGACCGGGGCCGGGCCGGCATCTCCACGCTGCGCGGCGCGTTCCACCCGGCGGCCGGCATCGCCGAGGACGTCGCGGCCAAGGTGGTCGCAGTGCTCAACGAGCACGGCCTGGCCGGTGCGCCGCTCGGCATCGACGTGGCCGAGATGCCGGTGCTGGCCGCGCTGGCCGCGGCCGGCGTCAGGACCGTGGACGGCCAGCAGGTGTTCATGGAGGCGCGCCGGATCAAAACCCGCGACGAGATCACCCTGCTGGCCCAGGCCTGCTCGATGGTGGATGCCGCGTACGACGAGCTGTATGAGTTCCTCCGGCCCGGGGTGCGCGAGAACGAGTGCGTCGGCCTGGTCAGCAAGGTCCTGTATGACCTGGGCAGCGAGTACGTGGAAGGGGTCAACGCGATCTCCGGCGAGCGCTGCTCGCCGCACCCGCACGTCTACTCGGACCGGCTGATCCGGCCCGGCGATCCGGCCTTCTTCGACATCCTGCACAGCTACCTCGGCTACCGGACCTGCTACTACCGCACATTCGCGGTGGGCAGCGCGTCCCGCGCGCAGCGCGACGCCTATGTCCGCAGCCGCGAATACATGGACCAGGCCATCGCGCTGGTCAAGCCGGGCGCCACCACGGCAGACATCGTGTCGCTCTGGCCCCGCGCGGACGAGTTCGGCTTCGCCGACGAGACGGCCGCGTTCGGCCTGCAGTACGGCCACGGGGTCGGGCTGTCCATCTGGGAGAAGCCCATCTTCAGCCGGCTGGTGTCCCTGGATCATCCCGAGACCCTGGAGGAAGGCATGGTCTTCGCGCTGGAGACGTACTGGCCAGCCAGCGACGGCTGGTCCGCGGCCCGGATCGAGGAGGAACTGGTGGTGACGGCGGACGGCTGCGAGCTGATCACCAAGTTCCCGGCCGAGGAACTGCTGGTCGCCGGACGTCAGTACTGGACCACCGGCGGCCCGCTGAACACCCTGCGGGAGAGCCAGTCCCACCTGAACACGGCCGCCGGCCGCGGCGAGACTCGAGTTCGCGAGGCCAGCGTGCCGGAGGCCCGCGTGCCCGAGGCCAGCCCGGACGGTCAGCCGCGATGACCGGGCTCCCACCCGGCGAGCCCGGCACGCCGACTTCGCCTGCGTCGCCGAATTCCTCCGCCGCCACCGCTCCCCCGCCTAAGCGTCGTGGCGGGTCAGCGCCCAGGCCCCGGCCGCGAGGGCGGCCAGCGCATACCCGCACAGCAGGCTGAAGGTCAGCCCGGGCGGCAGCGTGTGCGGGAGGCGCTTGACCACGGTCAGCGAGGTCGCCGCCATCGGGTGCGGCAGGAAGTTCTGCGCCGTGGTCTGCAGCGACGGGCTGATGAACACCAGTGGCAGCACGAACAGCAGGCCGGCCAGGGCGCAGATGGCGCCGGCCGTGTGCCGCACGAGCGCGCCGATGCCCAGGCCGATCAGCGCGATCAAGGCCGGGTAGGCGCCGGCCATCAGCACCGCGCGCAGCACGCCGGGTTGGCCGAGCGTGGCGTGCGGGGCCGGGGCCTGCAGCGTGGCCTGGCCGGCCAGGAACGCCGCGAAAGCAGAGATCTCCCCGGCCGCCAGCGTGACCGCGCCGAGCACCGCTGCCTTCGTGGCCAGCACCAGCGGCCGCCGGGGTACCGCAGCGAAGGTGGCGCGGATCATCCCGGAGGAGAACTCGGTCGTGATCGTGAGCACCCCGAGGGTGCCGAGCAGCAACTGGCCGAGCACGAGCCCGATGAAGCAGTCGTGGGTCGGGTCGAACGAGGCACGCTCGGCGGCGGGCAGTTGCGCGTACCCCTCATGGCTCAGCACCAGCATGGCCAGCCCGATCATGCTGGCCGCGAACAGCGCCACGATGTACCAGGTAGAGCGGACCGTGCGAAGTTTGCGCCATTCCATCTGGGCCACGGTGCGGAAGCCGTAGCCGCCGCGGGCCGGGCTGGCGGTGCGGTGGCTGAGCGGCGCGGCGGTCATCACAGCTCCCCTGCGTAGTCGGTGACCCCGTCGGTCAGCCGGAAGAACGCTTCTTCCAGCGAGCCGCCGCGCGCGGACAGCCGGGCGACCGTGGTCTGCGCCAGCAGCCGGCCCCGGCCGATCACGATGAGCGCGTCCGCGGTGTGCGCGATCTCGCTGATCAGGTGGCTGGAGACCAGCACGGTCCGGTCCTGGGCGGCCAGGCTGCGCAGCAGGTTGCGGATCCACCGGATGCCTTCCGGATCCAGGCCGTTGACCGGCTCGTCCAGCAGCAGCACGCCCGGGTCACCGAGCAGGGCGGCGGCGATGCCCAGCCGCTGGGACATGCCGAGCGAGAACTTCCCCGCGCGGCGGTCCGCGGCCTGCTCGATGCCGGTCAGGGCGAGCACCTCTGCGACCCGCCGCTGGGCGATCGCGTTGCTCGCGGCCAGCGCGGTCAGGTGGGCACGGGCGGTCCGGCCCGGGTGGAACGCCTTGGCCTCCAGCAGCGCGCCCACCTCGCGGAGCGGCCAGCGCAGGTCGCCGTACATCTGCCCGCCGATCCTGGCCTGTCCGGCGTCCGGCCGGTCCAGGCCCATGATCATGCGCATCGTGGTGGACTTGCCTGCGCCGTTCGGGCCGAGGAAACCGGTCACCGTACCGGGGCGGACATCAAAGCTCAGGCCGTCCACCGCGAGCGTGGACCGGTAGCGCTTGACCAGGCCTCGTGCCTCAATCATCGGAGTCTCCAGTGGTCATGCCGACCACTGTTCCGCGACGGCGCCGCGGGGTCACCGGAGCGCACCGGACACCTGGCGGTATGGCAGGCCCCACCTCCGCGGGGTAGCTGGTACCCGGAAGGTGGCCGGGCGGGCCGCCGTCAGGCTCTGAGGTAGGCGAGGACGGCCAGCACCCGGCGGTGCTGGGCGTCGTCGGGCGGCAGGCCGAGCTTGGCGAACACGTTGCCGATGTGCTTTTCCACCGCGCTGGCCGAGAGCACCAGCCGCTGGGCGATGGCCGTGTTGGAATGACCCTCGGCCATCAGGGCCAGCAGTTCCCGTTCCCGCGCGGTCAGCGCGTCCAGCGGGTCGTCCCGGCGCTGCCCGGCCAGGACCTGGGCAACGACCTGGGGGTCGAGCACGGTCGCGCCGCGGGCGACCCGGCCCAGCGCGTCCAGGAACTCCTCGACCCTGGCCACCCGGTCCTTGAGCAGGTAGCCGACCGCGCCGGAGCCGTCCGCGAGCAGGTCGGCGGCGTAGGACACCTCGACATACTGGCTGAGCACCAGCATGGCGGCACCGGGTACCTGTGCGCGGGCGGTGATCGCCGCGCGCAGGCCCTCGTCGGTGTAGTTCGGCGGCATCCGCACATCTACGACCGACACGTCCGGGCGGTAGCTGAGCACCGCGTCAACCAGGGCGGGGCCGTCACCGACTACGGCCACCACCTGGTGGCCGTCCTCGGTGAGCAGGCGGACCAGGCCCTCGCGCAGCAGCACCGCGTCGTCAGCCACGACGATCCGCAGCGAACCGCGGGCCGGGTGGCCCAGCAGTGGCCCAGGCGCTGGTTCGTGCGCTGGTTCGTGCGGCGTCAGCGGCACGGCAGTTCCGCGGTGATCGTCGTCGGGCCGCCGACGGGGCTGCTGACCAGCAGCCAGCCGCCGGCCGCGTGCAGCCGGTCGTCCAGCCCCTGCAGCCCGTGTCCCTTGTCCAGCGCGGCGCCGCCGACCCCGTCGTCGGTCACCCAGACCCGCAAGGTTCCCGCGCCGTGGCGCAGTCCGATCGCGCACCGGCTGGCCCGGCTGTGCTTGGCCACGTTGGTCAGCGCCTCGGCGATCACGAAATACGCGGCCGTCTCGGCGGCGGCGTCCAGCCGGCCATCCAGCGGGGAGGTATCGAGCTCAACGGGTACGGTCGAGCGCGCGGCCAGCGCGGTGATCGCCTCCCGCAGGCCGCGGTCGACGAGCACCGGCGGAGCGATGCCGCGCGACAGGGCCCGCAGCTCCTCCAGCGCCTCCTGGGTCTGCTCGATCGCGTCGGCCAGCGCCACCCTGACCGCCTCCGGCCTGCTGTCAAAGTGATGCTGGGCGCGGCCCAGCTCCATGGCCAGCCGGACCAGCCGCTGCTGCGGCCCGTCGTGGATGTCACGTTCCAGCCTGCGCAGCGCGGCCGCCTCGGCCGTCACCGCCGCGACGGTCTGCGCGCGGGCGGCGTCGCGTTCCTGCTCCAGCCCGCTGATCCTGCGGTACAGCGCGGACACGTGGTACAGCAGCGCCTGCCCCAGCCCGGCCTGGACGGCGACGCACGCCCTGGTCA
This sequence comes from uncultured Actinomycetes bacterium, assembly GCA_963758575.1. Taxonomy (GTDB): domain Bacteria; phylum Actinomycetota; class Actinomycetes; order Streptosporangiales; family Streptosporangiaceae; genus RYN-230. The sequence goes on along the minus strand of CAVWWE010000003.1, from coordinate 48,869 downwards.
CCAGCGGCAGGGTGACCAGCAGGAGCAGGCCGAGCGTAATGGCGAAGGCGGTGTGCTCGCCGGGCGATGTCAGCCCCAGGCTCACCGCGATGTGCGACTGGGCGCTGCCCACGTACAAGGTGTTGGGCCGCAGCGGCCCGGACGTGCCCTGGCTGCGTAGCGGGAACGTGATGGTGGCGATCCCGACGGACCACCACAGCCCGGTCAGCACCGAGGTGACCAGGACGACGGGGAGCACCAGCACCGCGTGCGCCACCTCAAGCCACAGCCCCGGGCCGTCCGCGGCAGCTGTCCCGGCCGGGCCCGGCCGGCTGGCCGGGGCGCGCACCTTGGCGATGCGCCACCGTTCCAGGTCGGCGGACCGCCGCACCAGTGCCCGCCCGCCGGCCAGCACCGGCGGCCGCACCCCGGCAGGCAGCAGCAAACCGGCCGCCCCAGTGCACAGGCCGGCGACCACCAGCAGCAGGCCAGCCACGGCGGTCACCGGGGCGGTGAGCAGGTACAGCGACTCGACGAGCGTGCGGCGTCCCAGCCGGGCCAGGAACCTGGCACCCGGCCGCCACCGGCCGCCGAGCGCGGCGGGCAACGACTCGGCCATGGCCCCAGCGTAATTGGGGCCGCTCAGTTGCCGTGCGGGTCGGCCGCGTTCAGCGTCTCGATGACGTGCTCGTAGTCGCCGCGGGCCTCGCCGTAGCGCAGGAACTTGACCCGCTCGACCTGGATCTCCTTGGCATCCGGCTGCGCTTCGAGCAGCGCGACCGCTTCCGTCACGAACTCGTCCAGCGGCATCGCGAGCTCGCTGCTCTCCTGCCCGGGCAGCAGCGCGGTGCGGACCGATGGCGGTTCCAGCTCGATGACCTGCACGCTGGTGTCGGCGAGCTGCAGCCGGATCGACTCGCTGAGCATGTGGATCGCGGCCTTCGACGCGTTGTAGCTCGGGGTCACCCGGAGCGGCGTGAAGCCCAGGCCCGACGACACCGTGATGATCGCCGCTCGTGGCTGCGCCCGCAGCTGCTCGATGAACGCGGCCATGAGCCGGATCGGGCCGAGCACGTTGGTCGTCACCACCGACTCGGCCGAGACCAGAAAGGACTCGGGCTGGTGCCAGTCCTCGATCCGCATGATGCCGGCCATGGCGACGAGCACGTTGAGGTCGGGATGCCGGGCCAGCACCTCCTTGGCCGCGGCGGCGATGCTGGCCGGGTCGGCGGTGTCGAGCTGCACGGTGTCGAGGCCGGCGTGCTGGGCGGCGATCTGTTCGAGCAGCTCAGCGCGCCGCCCGCCGACGATCACGGTGTTGCCCCTGGCCTGCAGCGCGACGGCCAGCGCGAGCCCGATACCGCTGGTCGAGCCGGGGATGAAGATGGTGTTCCCGGAAATGTTCATGCTCTCGACAGTGGCCGGCTGGGCCGCACCGGGGCAGAGAGCACTTGTCGGGGGATCGGCGATCTCTGGTTGGCGCATGGCGGCTACCGGATACTCGGAGGATGGACCGCGTAGCACTAGCCGACTTCCTGCGCCGCCGCCGCGAGGCACTGCACCCCGGTGACGTCGGGCTGCCCGCGGGAGTGCGGCGGCGGACCCAGGGTCTGCGGCGGGAAGAGGTCGCCGCCCTGGCCGTGATGTCGACGGACTACTACACCCGGCTGGAACAGCAGCGCGGCCCGCAGCCGAGCGAGCAGATGCTCGCGTCGCTGGCCCGGGCGCTGCGACTGAGCCGGGCGGAACGCGACTACCTGTTCCAGGTGGCCGGGCACAACGCGCCCACCTCGGTGTCGGCCGCGACGCACGTCGCGCCAGCTCTGCTGCGGGTGCTGGACCGGCTCGGCGACACCCCAGCGCTCATCCTGTCCAATCTGGGCGAGACGCTGGTGCAGAACCGGCTGGCCGAGGCCCTGTTCGGCGACAAGTCCGGCTACACCGGGCTGGCCCGCAGCGAGATCTACCGCTGGTTCACCGACCCCACGGAGCGGTTGCGCTACCCCCAGGACGACCGTGACCGGCAGAGCCGCGCCCAGGTAGCCAACTTGCGCGCCGCCTACGGGTCGATGGGCCCGAAGTCGCAGGCGGGCGAGCTGGTCCGGGCGCTCCAGGCGGCCAGCCCAGAGTTCGCCGCGTTGTGGGACCAGCACGAGGTCGGGAAACGCTTCGCTGACCACAAGACGCTCATCCACCCCGAGCTCGGCGCGATCGAGGTTGACTGCCAGGTCCTGTTCACCGAGGACCAGTCCCAGGCGCTGCTGGTCCTCACCGCTCCGCCGCGCTCCGAGGCCTACGACAAGCTGCAACTGCTCGGCGTGCTGGGCCAGCAGCACTTCGCCGGCACCGGCAGCCAGCCCACTGGCTGAGCTGCCGTGACCAGTCCGGCCGCCCAGGTGGTGCTGCTGCTCGGGGCCGGACTACTGGCCGGGATCGTCGGGTCGGCCGGCGGCACCGCCTCGCTGATCTCCTACCCGGCGCTGCTGGCCGCCGGGCTGCCGCCGCTGCCCGCCAACATCACCAACGCGGTCGCGTTCGTCGCCGCCTGGCCCGGCTCGGCGCTGGGTTCCCGCCCCGAGCTGCGCGGGCAGGGCCGCCAGTTGCTGCGCTGGGCGCCGCTCGCGGTGGCCGGCGGCGCGGCCGGCGCCGCCCTGCTGCTCGTCACCCCGGAGCGTGTGTTCGACCAGGTGGTGCCGTTCCTGCTGGCTGCGGCGGCGATCATCCTGCTGGTGCAGCCGGCGATCTCCGCGTGGCTGGCCCGGCGGCACGGCCAGCACCGCCGGTTCCTGCTGCCCGGCGGGCTGATCGCCACCGCGGCTTACGACGGCTACTGGGGCGCCGGGGCCGGGATCATGATCCTCGCCCTGCTGATGATCGCTCTTGGCCAGCCGCTCCCCCAGTCCAACGCGCTGAAGAACATGCTGCTCGGCGTGGCCGACGTGACGTGCTGCATCCTGTTCATCGTGTTCTGGCCGGTCAACTGGGCGGCTGTGCTCCCGCTGGCCGCCGGGTTCCTGATCGGCAGCGCCATTGGCCCGGCCCTGACCAGGCGCCTGCCCGCCCAGGTGGTCCGGGTCATCGCCGCCCTGGCCGGCCTCGGCCTGGCTGGCTATCTGTGGGCCGGGCAGCGGCCTTAAGCTCAGGACTCGTCATCCCAGCCGGGGTACCGGCCAGCCGCCCGTGCTAGAGACTGAAGGCGACCAGAGCGGGCGAGATCGGGGGCGCGGCTGATGCGTGCGGTTCTGATGACGGCAGTGGGCGGCCCGGACGTGCTCAAGCTGGCCGAGGTGCCGGAACCGGAGATCACCGGCGAGCACGACGTCAAGGTGCGGCTGCACGCGGCCGGGATCAACCCCGTCAACTACAAGCTCCGCGCGACCGGGACGATCGGCGGCATACTGCCCGCCGTCCTCGGCTGGGACGGCGCCGGGGTGGTGCACGACACGGTCGGCGGCAAGACGTTCACCGCGTGCTTCTCGCTGACCCGCCCCTATGGCGACCTGGTGTCCAACGTGGAGAGCCGGTGGGAGGACGAGGCCGTCACCGCCATGCAGCAGCGCAACCTCCGGGTCTCCTTCACCTGGATGCCGGCCCCGTCGGTGCTCGGCTGGCCGGCGCAGCGCGAGCGGCAGCGCCGCATCCTGGATCAGGCCGCCACCCATTTCGACGCGGGTGAGCTGCGCGTCGTGGTCGGCGCGACGTTCCCGCTGGCCGACGCGGCTGACGCGCACCGCGCGGTGGAAGCCGGCCAGGCCACCGGCAAAGCCGTGCTCACAATGTCGTAGCCCGGTGCCAGGATCTGGCCAACGCAAAAGGGGGCGGCATGACTGACGGACCCACGGATGGCCTGATCCCGGGCAGCGATCCGGCCGCGATCGACCTGCTGTTTGCGATCCGCGGCGGCAACGTCGGCACGATCCGGCGGCTCATCGACGAGCACCCGGACCTGCCCGGGTGGCGGATCGGCGACCAGAAGGGCAGCCGGACCCCGCTGCACATGGTGACGGACTGGCCGGGCTACTTCCCGCGTGGCCCGGAGATCGCCCGGCTGCTCATCGACGCGGGCGCGGACCCGAACGGGGCCCGCCCGGCTCCCCGAGCCCGGACGACCCCGCGCCTGAGACCCCGTTGCACTGGGCGGCGAGCAGCGACGACGTGGCCGTGGCCGCCGCGCTGATCGACGGCGGGGCGGACATCGAAGCGCACAGCTCCGGGCCAATCGCCGGACCGCCGCTGGTCAACGCGGTGGCCTACGGCTGCTGGCAGGTGGCCCGGCTGCTGGTCGCCCGCGGCGCCCAGATCGGCGGCCTGTGGCAGGCGGCCGCGCTCGGCGACCAGGCCCGGGTAGACGAGTTGCTCGGCGCCGATCCGGCTCCCAGCCAGCAGGACCTGGACGAGGCGTTCTGGCAGGCCTGCCACGGTGGCCAGCGGCGGATGGCCGAGTACCTGCTCGACCGGGGCGCGAACATCGACGCCACGCCCGATTACTCGGACAGCCTGCCGGTCCAGGTGGCTGGCGAGCCGGACACGATGCGCTCGGCGCTGGTCACCTGGCTGAAAGAGCACGGCGCCCGCGAGGAGTGACGGTTACTGCGCCTCGGCCGCCCGCGCCTCGGCCGCGGCCGCCGCCAGCGCGGCGTAGTCGTAGGCGTCTTCGGGCCGGGCGCGCACCGCCCGGTCCACGCCGATGGCGTCGTCGCCGACCAGGATCCGCCAGTTCCCGGCGCGCACCCCGTCCAGGATGATCGTCGCCGCCGCGGCCGCGCTGAGCGGCGCGCTGTCCTTGAACTGGTTTTCCAGCTTGACCACGATTTCGCGCAGCTCCTCGAGTGTCGCGTCCTCGCCCGCCAGGCCGAGCCGGGCCAGCGCGGGCCGTGCCTCCTCCAGTTCGGCCTCGCTCATCTGCTCCGGGCCGGCATAGCCGAGGATGCGGCGGCTGTTCTTGATGATGTCCGTGCCCACGTGCCCGGGCAGCACCACGGCCACCGTGACCTGGGGCGCGTTGGTCCGCAGGTCCTCGATCAGCGCCTCGGTGAACCCCTTCACGGCGAACTTGGCCGTGCTGTACGCGGTGTTCGGCATACCCGGGCCGAGCGTCGCCCAGAACCCGTTCACGCTGCTGGTATTGACCAGGATCCCGTCGCCGCTCGCGATCAGCAGCGGCAGGAACGCGCGGGCGCAGTAGTACGTGCCCCAGAAGTCGATGGCGAACGTCCGCTCCCAGTCCGCCCGCTTGTCGCAGACGAAACTGCCCGCGCCGCCGATACCGGCGTTGCTGAACACCAGGTCGGCGTGATCGGTCTCGTGCGCTGTGACCAGGTCGTCGCGGAACCGCAGCACCTGCGCCTCGTCGGCCACGTCGCAGGCGTGGCTGGTGACCAGCACGCGCTCGTCGGCGGCCGCCCGGGCCAGCGCCGCGGTCTCCGCGACCGACTCCGCGTGGATATCGCACGCTGCGACCGAGCATCCCTGCGCGGCCAGCTGGCGGACCAGTTCGCGCCCCATCCCGGAGCCCGCTCCGGTCACCACGGCGAGCTTCCCGGTGAACGAATCCATCTCTGGACGCCTCCCGTTCTCGATTGACTCTCACGATACCACATGCTTATCATTCTGATATCTATTTTTGAACGCCAGTGCCCGTCATCCGGGGCTGGCAGGCTCGCGGACCAGGAGGCAGCCATGAATAAGGCGGGGTACGTGGCAGCGGGGGTGTCCCTGGCCGTACTGGCCAGCCTGGCCGCGGCCTGCAGCGGCAGCGGCACCAGCAGCAGTTCGGCTGCGCCGCCCTGTTTCGGCAAGCACGCCGTCACAGGTACCACAACCCCGGCCGGGACGGGCAGCGCGCCCGCACCGGCCAAGGCGGCGGCCGCGGCCGGCTGGACGCTGCCCGGCGGCAACCTGCAGAACACCCGGGACGTGGCCAGCGCGATCACCAGCAGCAACGTGTCCAAGCTGGGGGTGGCCTGGACGGTCCCGGTCAAGGCGCTCGGCTACGCGACCACCCCGGTCGTGGTCAACGGCGTGGTGTACGCCCAGGACGCGGAATCGAACGTGATGGCGATCCAGCTGGCCACCGGCAAGCTGCTCTGGGCGCACGACTACAACTCTCCGAACGGCGACCCGGACGGCGTCAACGTGGCCAACGGCGTGGTCTACGCGGCCACCAACCACGCCGCCGTCGCGCTGGACGCGGCTACCGGCCGGCAGCTGTGGACCCGGACGCTGATCGGCAACAATCACGAGGGCATCGACATGGCCCCGGGCTACCGAGACGGCACCGTCTACGTGTCCACCGTGCCGGTCAACCCGACCGTGGGCGAGTATCTGGGCAACGCCAAGGGCATCCTGTGGGCGCTGAACGCGCAGACCGGCGCGCCGCAGTGGACCTGGGACGAAGTGGATAACTTGTGGGGCAAGCCGGCCCTCAACTCCGGCGGCGGGCTGTGGGACCCACCGTCCTTCGATGCCCAGGGCAACATCTACCTCGGCATCGCCAACCCTGGCCCGATCACCTATCCGGCCAGTTATCCATGGGCCACGCAGGCCCGGCCCGAACCTGTACACCGACTCGGTGGTCAAGCTGAGCCCGCAGGGCAAGCTGCTCTGGTACTACCAGCTCACCCCGCACGACCTGTACGACTGGGATCTGCAGGACTCGCCGGTGCTGACCACCGCGCACGGCCAGCCGGTGGTGGTGGACGGCGGCAAGGCCGGCATCATGATCGAGCTGAACGCACAGACCGGCAAGCTGCTCTGGCGGCTCCCGGTGGGCCAGCACAGCGGGCACGATAACGACGGGCTGCTTAACGAGAACGCCACGCCGACGTCGCACATCAATCTGCCGGCCAAGTTCTGCCTGGAGCCCGGCCCGTTCGGCGGCATCGAGACCCAGCTGGCCAGCAACGGCTCGACCACGTTCGCCGCGGTCAACAACCTGCCGGTGCTGATGACCAAGGCGCACGGCTACGACGAGTCGTCGGCCGTCTTCCAGGCGGCCATCAACAAGGGGACCGGCGAGATGGTCGCGGTCAACCAGGACACCGGAAAGGTCGAATGGGACGACAAGCTCCCGTCGTCCCCGTACGGCGCGGCGGCCGTGACCAACGACGTCGTGTTCACCACGACCTGGCACGGCGACCTGTACGCGCTCGACGCGGCCACCGGCGCGCTGCTGCACACGTTCGCGCTGTCGAACCGGACGAACACGCCGGTCACCATCGACGGCGACTACGTGATCACTGCGGCCAGCGTGGTGAGCTCGGCCAACCAGCAGGTGCAGATCATCGCCTACAAACTGGGCGGCACCGGCAAGCTCCCCCACCCAGTCACCGCCCAGCCGCTCGGCTGACGGCTGCTGGCCGGTCCCTCCACCCCACTTAGCACGCGGATCGTACGGGCAAACCGGGCAAATCACCCCGCACGCCGTACGTTTCGCGTGCTAAGTGCCGCAGACCATGATCGATGTGACTGGTGAGGCTCAAGGGGTGCGGTGGGGACTGCGTCGGGCGGGGCGGGTCGAGGGCGCCGGGTGCTGGCGACGGCGGCGGGCGGCCGGGGCGCGAGGATCAGGCGGTCAGGTCGCGGATCTGCTCGATGAGGCGGACCCGGTCGGCGTGCGTGGCGGCCAGCGGGGTGACGTTGAGCGTGCTGACGCCGGCCTCCCGCATCGCCGCGACCCGCTCGGCGACCAGGCTGGCCGGGCCGATCAGCGCGGTGCCTTCGAGCAGTTCCGCGGGCACCAGCCCGGCCGCCTCGTCCTTGCGGCCGGCCAGGTAGGCGTCCTGGATCCTCGCCGCCGCATCGGCGTAGCCGAACCGCACCGCCAGCTCGTAGTAGAAGTTGTGCCCCTTGTCCCGGTGCGGGCCCATGCCGCCGATGTACAGCGCGAAGAACGGCCGGGCCAGGTCCAGGTAGCCGGACACGTCGTCGCCGATGGCCAGCGGGGCGGCCGCCATCACGTCCAGCGGGCCGAGCGAGGGATCGCGCCTGGCCCGGCCCGCGGCCAGCGGCTCGGCCCAGGCCACGGCGGCCTTCTCCGGGTAGTAGAAGATCGGCTGCCAGCCCTCGGCCAGCTCGGCGGCCAGCGCCACGTTCTTCGGCCCGAGCGCCGCGACCATGACCGGGATCCGCTCGCGCACCGGGTGGTTGATCAGCTTGAGCGGCTTGCCCAGGCCGGTGCCCTGATCCGGCGGCAGCGGGATCGTGTAGTGCTTCCCGCGGTACTCCAGCCGCTCGCGCCGCCACACTATGCGGCAGATCTCGATCAGCTCCCGGGTCCGGCCGACCGGGGCGTCGTACGGCACGCCGTGCCAGCCCTCGATCACCTGCGGCCCGGACGCCCCGATGCCCAGGGTGAACCGGCCGCCGGACACGTAGTCCAGGCCGGCCGCGGTCATCGCGGTCAGCGCTGGGGTCCGCGAGTACAGCTGGAAGATCCCGGACGCGATCTCCAGCCGTTCGGTCCGGGCCGCGATGAAACCCAGCTGGCTGACCGCGTCGAAGCTGTACGCCTCGGGCACCGACACGATGTCCAGTCCGGCTTTCTCGTAATCAGCCAGCTCGGTCACGGTCTCGGCGAAGCCGCCCGCGTAGTTGAGGTGCATTCCGATGCGCATACTCCGGGAACCTTCCTGCGGCGGCCACCACCGAATGGCGTTCGGTAAAAGTGTCTCGAGCCTAGCGCGGTGACGTGCGGCACCGGTCAGCCGGTGAGGTAGCTCACGACAAGATCGCCCACCATCTGCCGGTACCGGTCGCGGAGCCCGGCGTCCAGCGGGTCGCTGCCGAAGAGAGACCGCCAGGTGTACCGGTTGGCCGCGCGGAAGAAACAGAACGAGCTGATGATCAGGTGCACGTCGAGCGGGTCGGCCTGGCGGCGGAACACGCCCTCGGCGTAGCCCTTGTCCAGGATCCGGCTGGTCATCGTGACCGCTGTGGTGTTCAGCTTGGCCAGCGCGGGCGACTTGGCCATGAACTGGGCCTGGTGCACGTTCTCGATGCTGACCAGCCGGATGAAGTCGGGATGCGACTCGTGGTGGTCGAAGGTCAGCTCGGCCAGCTGCCGGATCGCGGTCACCGGGTCCAGGTGGTCCACGTCGACCTCCTGCTCGGCCGCCCGGGCCTGGGCGTAGGCCCGCTCCAGCACCGCGATGTACAGCTTCTCCTTGCCGCCGAAGTAGTAGTAGATCATCCGCTTCGTGGTCCGGGTCTGCGCGGCGATCTCGTCCACCCGGGCCCCGGCGTAGCCCATCTGCGCGAACTCGCTGGTCGCGACGTCGAGGATCTCCCGGCGGGTGCGCTCCGGATCCCGGCGCCGGTCGGCATCACCGCGCAGCCCTGGGCTGCGCTCGGGCACTCCCGCCGTGGTCGGCGTGGTCACCATGGGACTCCCCTCGGTCCGGCCCGTGCCGGGCGGCGGACCCGCATGTCCGCAGCGCGCACATATGACTTCTAGCACGCCCTTTACAACACATGTGCCGACTGCCACACTAACGAACTAACCAGTTCGTACATAACTCCCCTAGAGGTACGACGATGTTCCTCATCCCGCCCCCATCCCCGGCCACGCCAGCCGATGACCGGCCGCCGCGAGGTCGCTCTCGAGCACCTGACGCTGCTCGATGTGGCGCCGCCGGATCTGGTCAGCCTGGCCGCGGCAGCCGGGTTCGACGGGTGAGCCTGCGCGTCTCCCCCGCCACCGACGGGGAGCAGCCCTGGCCGGTCAGCCCGGGGTCGCGGATGCTGGCCGATACGGTCCGGCGGCTGGACGACACCGGCCTCCGGGTGCTGGGCGCCGAAGCCATCCGGCTGGACAGCAGCCGCGCGTGGCTGGGAACCGGTGTTAGCCACCGCGGCCCAGCTAGGTGCCCGTTATCTCAACGCGATCAGCGAAGATCGCAGCCTGACCCGGCTGGCCGACCGGTTCGCCGAGCTGACTCAGCTCGCGCTGCCGTACGGCGTCCGGCCGGTGATCGAGTTCATGGCGTACAAGCCGGTGCACACGCTGGCCGCCGCGCTGGACATCGCGGCCCTTTCCGCCGGCGGACGGGTGCTGGTGGACGCGCTGCACGTGCAGCGCTGCGGGGTCAGCCTGGCCGACCTGGCCGGCGCCGACCCGGCCCTGCTCAGCTATGTGCAGCTGTGCGACGCGCCGCGCGAGCCGCGCACGGGGCTGCCGCCGCCGCGCGCGCTGCCCCGCGGCCAGCCGGTCTCCGGCGGCGACCTGGCCCTGGAGGCCCGGGCCCGGCGGCTGCTGCCGGGCGACGGCGAACTCCCGCTGGCCGGGCTGCTCGGCGCGCTGCCCGGCCGACCATCCCGGTCGGCGTAGAAGCCCCGTCCCTGCGGCTGCGCCGGGAGCTGAGCGGCCCGCGGTTCGCGGCCCGGGCGCGCGCCGCGGCCGACCTGGTGCTGGCCCTGGCCGCGCCACCCGGCCAGCAGCCCGCGCCGCCCGGCCAGCCGCCCGCGCCGCCCGCCCAGCCGCCCGCGCCGCCCGAGCCGCAGACGGCTCACTAACCCAGAAAGGACACCGCCGATGCCTGCTCGGCTTGCGGTTCGGGATCTCAGCAAGCATTACCGGGGGGTCGAGGCGCTGCGCGGCGTCAGCCTGCAGGTGAACGCGGGCGAGGTGCTCGGCATCGTGGGCGACAACGGCGCGGGCAAGTCGACGCTGCTGAAGATCCTGGCCGGGGCGATAACGCCGTCCGGTGGCGACATCCTCATCGACGGCCAGCCGGTGCAGTTCGCCAGCCCGTCCGCGGCGCACCAGGCCGGTATCGCCACCGTCTACCAGGACCTGTCGCTGGCCGCGCAGCGGGACGTGGTGGCCAACTTCTTCCTCGGCCGGGAGATCATCTGCCCGGGGCTGGCTGGCCCGGCGTATCGGCTGGCTGGACACCAGGCAGATGTCCACGCACACGGCCAGCGAACTGGCCCGGCTGCACACCCGGATCCCGGACGTGCACGCCGCCGCCCAGGACCTGTCCGGCGGCCAGCGCCAGGCGCTGGCCATCGCCCGGGCCGCCGCCTGGACCAGCCGGATCCTGCTGCTCGACGAGCCGACCAGCGCGCTCGGCGTGGAGCAGCAGCAGCAGGTGCTCGACCTGGTCCGGCGGGTCAAGCAGGACGGCATCGCGGTCATCTTCGTCAGCCACCAGATGCCGGACGTGCTGGCCGTGTGCGACCGGGTGGTGGTGCTCCGGCTCGGCGCGCTGGCCGCCACCCTGGCCGGCGACGAGCTGAACGCCGAGAACCTGGTCGGCTACATCACCGGGGCCAAGACCGGTAACGGCGCGCCGGATGCGCCGGATCAGGCCGGACCGATGCGGAGGTGAACTGACCATGACCGTGACCAGCCGGCCCCGTCGCCGGAGACAGGCGGCGCCCGCCGCCGCCGCAGCGCTCCGCTACCTGCACCGGGTGCCCGCCGCCGCCCGCAACCTGTGGATCGGCGGGGTGCTGCTGGCCATCTGTGTCGTGTTCGCCATCAACTCGCCGTACTTCCTGACCCGGGCCAACTGGCTGAACACGTCCAGCACCGCGACCGAGGTACTGCTGCTCGCGGTCGGCGAGACGTTCGTGATCTGCTCCGGCGGCATCGACCTGTCGGTCGGCGCCGTGCTGGGCTGCTCCGGGACGGCCGGGGCGTGGGTGATGGCGCACTGGTTCGCCACCGCCACCGGCGCGGCCCCGCTCGCGCTGACCGCCGGCTTCCTGGCCACGCTGCTGGTCGGCGCGGCGTTCGGCGCGCTCAACGGGCTGCTGGTCACCCGGGCCGCGGTCCCGCCGTTCGTGGTCACGCTGGGCACCCTGGGCATCGCCACCGGGCTCGGCTACCTGCTGAACAACGGCCAGGAGATCTCGAACATCCCGGCCTCGGTCACCACCGTGGGCAACACCAACCTGGGCGGCTGGATCCCGTCCCGGTCGCGGTGACCGCGGTGATCACCATCTGGTACGGGCTGGTGCTGGCCAGGACCCGGTTCGGCGCGTACACGCTGAGCATCGGGGACAGCCGGGAGGCGGTCGTCCGGGCCGGCATCAACGACCGGCGGCACCTGTTCAAGATCTACCTGCTGGCCGGTTCCTGGCCGGGGTGGCCGGGATCCTGGTCATGGCGCGGCTCGGCGCGGGCTCACCGGACTCGGGGGCCACCGACAACCTGAACGCGATCGCCGCCGTGGTCATCGGCGGGGCCAGCCTGTTCGGCGGCCGCGGCACCATCGCCGGCACGGTCATCGGCACCGGCATCATCGCGGTCCTGCTCACCGGTCTCGTCCTGGTCAACGTCCCGCCGTTCTGGCAGGAAGTGCTGGTCGGGGCGGTGCTCATCCTCGCTGTCTACATCGATCAGCTGCGCGGCCGCGGCAGGCGAGCCCAGCGCAGCTAACCCCAGCGCAGCTGATCCCCAGCGCAGCTAACCCCCAGGAGGAAACGTGTCCCGTTACAGACCAAGCCGTCCCTGGCCGCGGGCGCTGGCCCTGGCCCCCATCGCCGGGCTCGCGCTGGCCCTGGCCGCCTGCTCGTCGAGCGGCGCCAGCTCGTCCGGCAGTTCCGGTTCGTCGTCCGCGAGCTCGGGGGCAAGCACTTCACGATCGCCTACGTCCCCGGCGCGACCGGGGTGTCCTTCTACGACACGCTGGTCGCGGGCATGCGCACCGAGGCCAGGAAGCTCGGCATGACCGTGCTCTACCAGGGCTCGCCGGACTTCGCGCCGAGCGCGCAGACCCCGGTGGTGGACGCGATGTGCAGCCGCCACCCCAGCGCGCTGGTCGTCTCGCCCACCGACCCGAAGGCGATGGCGCCCGCCATCAACACCTGCCTCAACGCCGGGATCCCGGTCATCACGGTGGACACCGCGCTGGCCAACCCGTCCAAACTGACCAGCCAGATCAGCACGGACAACATCCAGGGCGGCAAGGTCGCCGCGGCCTACATCGGCCAGCAGCTGCACGGCAGCGGGCAGATCGCGGTGCTCAGCCTGTCCCCCACCGCGACCACCCAGGTGGACCGGGTGCAGGGCCTGGAGAACGCGCTCAAGGCCCGCTACCCGGGCATCAAGGTGGTCACGCTGCAGTACACCGCCCAGCCGGTCACGTCCAGCCAGACCGTGGTGCGGTCCATCCTGGCCGCGCACCCCGGCATCAAAGCCATCTTCGGCGCCGCGGAGCCGAACGCGGAGGGCGCCGCGGCCGCGCTGGCCGCCGACGGGATGACCGGCAAGGTCCTCGTGGTCGGGTTCGACGCCAGCCCGACCGAGGTCGCGCTGCTCAAGAAAGGCCAGGTCAGCGCGCTGGTCGCGCAGCAGGCCGGGACCGAGGGCGCGGACGCCGCCCAGTTCGCCTACGACAAGCTGACCGGGAAGTCCAGCTCCGTCCACTCGCCGTGTCAGCTGCCCGACGTGCTGCTGACCAAGACCAACGTCAGCCAGCCGAGCTTCGCCAAGTACGCCTACATCCCCTGATCAGGTACCCGATCAGGGGATCAGGTTCCCGGCCACCCGCAACACGGAGTGAAACATAGTGCGAGCCGTTGTCCTGGAGGAATTCCCAGGGCCACTGCGCGTCGTGGACGACTGGCCGGAGCCACAGCCTGGTTCCGGCCAGGTCGTCGTCCAGGTGCGCGGGGTCGGGATCTGCGGGTCAGACCTGGCCCTGCTGGGCGGCGCCCGGCCACCCCCGGGCTGCCCTGGGTGCCCGGGCACGAGTCCACCGGGGAGATCGTCGGCGCCGGGCCCGGCGCCGACGCCGGCCGGATCGGCCAGCTAGTGATCATCGAGCCCAACTTCCCGTGCCTGAGCTGCCCGGCCTGCCAGGCCGGCCGCAGCTCGGCCTGCCCGCACCGGGTCAGCATCGGCTTCAACGCGCCGGGCGTGCTGGCCGAGCGGATCGCGGTGCCCGCCGAGTTCGCCTGGCCGGTACCGGCCGGGTGGAGCGACGCGGACGCGGTCTGCGCCGAGCCATTCACCGTGGCCCGGGCGGCCATCCGGCGGTCCGGGGTGCGGCCGGGCAGCCGGTGCCTGGTCATCGGGGCCGGCTCGCAGGGCAGCCTGCTCTGCCTGGCCCTGGTACATCAGGGCATCGTGCCGCAGGTGCTGGAGCCACACCCGGGGCGCCGGTCGCTGGCCGCGGACCTGGGCGCGCAACTGGCCGGCGAGACCGCGGGCGGCTTCGACGCCGTCTTCGAGACGTCCGGCGTGCCCGCGGCCCTGGGTGAGGCGGTCAGCCGGGCCGGGCGCGGCAGCGTGCTGCTGCTCATCGGGCAGAACAGCGCGCCTGCCAGCCTGGTCACCCGGACGTGGTGCAGCGCCAGCTCACCTTGCGCGGCTCGCTGATCTACGACCACCCGGGCGACTTCGCGGCCACCCTGTCGCTGGCCGGCCAGGTGGCGCCATCCCGGGTGCTGAGCGCGTGCTATCCGCTGGCCGACGCGGCGGCCGCGTTCCAGGCCGCCCGCCAGGTCCCGGGCAAGACCTGGATCCAGGTCAAGGACTGACGGCCAGCTCAGGGGCGACGGCTCGGGGCGGCCAGCTCCGGGCGGCCAGCTCCGGGCGGCCAGCTCCGGGCGGCCAGCTCCGGGCGGCCAGCTCAGGGGCTGACGGCTCAGGGGCTGGCGGCCAGGTCGGCCAGCACCGCGGCCAGGCTGTCCTCGTCGGCGGGCACTCCCGCCTCCGGGCGGCCCAGCCCGTTCAGCACCACGAAGCGCGCGCCGTCCTGGTACTTCTTGTCCCGCAGCCACGCGTCGCGCAGTCCGGCCAGGCCGAACTGGCCGCTGACCGGCAGTTGCATGGCGGCCAGCAGCCGGCGGTGCAGGCCGACCAGGTCGCCGCCGATCCGGCCCTGCCGCCGGGCCAGGTAGGCGGCGGCCATCATGCCGAGCGCGACCGCCGACCCGTCGTCGGCCGGCTCCAGCCCGCGCACCTGCTCGATGGCGTGGCCGAACGTGTGCCCGTAGTTCAGGTGCAGCCGGCCGCCGCGCTCCCGCTCGTCCGTGCTGACGATGGCCGCCTTCACCGTGACGCTTCGGGTCACCGCGTCGGCCAGCGCGCCGACCTCGCCCTTGGTCAGCTCGCCCGCCCGGTCCTCGATCAGCGGAACCAGGTCCCCGCCGCTGATCAGGGCGTGCTTGACGATCTCGGCCAGGCCGGCCTGATACTCCCGGTCCGGCCGCCCGGCCGCCTCGGCCACGTCCGCGATCACCGCGACCGGCTGATGCACGGTGCCGACCAGGTTGCGGCCCTGTGGCAGGTTCAGCGAGGCCTTGCCGCCCACCGCCGCATCGGCCTGGGCCAGCAGCGTGGTCGGGAACAGGGCCAGCGGCATGCCCCGGTTGTAGGTGCTGGCCACGAAGCCGGCGATGTCGCAGAGCACCTCGCCGCCCACGCCGACGATCAGGTCGTCCTTGTGTACCGCCAGCCCGGCCAGGTCTTCCGCCACCCGGGCCACCGTGGCCAGGTTCTTGTGCCGCTGCCCGTCCGGCACGTCGACCAGGCTGACCGCCAGCCCGCGCCGTTGCAGCGCCCGGCTGACCACCGCCGCGGTCTCCTGGTCCGCCGCGCTGGTCAGCAGTACCGCCGTCCTGGCCCGTGGCAGCGCGGGCAGCAGCCGGTCAGCCTCGGTCAGCAGCCCGGGCCCGACGTGCACGTTGTACGTGCCGCCGGTGCAGGACACCAGCACGGTGACCGTCCCGGCCGGGGCACCGGGCACCTCAGCCAGCCGGGCCACCACGTCCAGGCAGACCGCCTCCGGGCGCCGCCCGTCGGTGACCACGGTCAGCGTGGCCACCGCGTGGTAGCTGGCCAGCCGGCGCTGGAAGATGCCTTCCAGGTCGGGGGCGCGGAGCAGCGGCCGGTACTCGTCGTGCGCCACCCGGAGCATCGACTCCTCGTAGCCGACCTTCAGGTACACCACCTGATGGCCGCCCAGCGCGCGCTGCGTCTCCGGATGCAGCACCGCCCCGCCGCCCAGCGCGAGCACCGCGTCCGGGCCGGCCAGCAGTTCCGCGGTCACCGTGTGCTCCAGCTGGCGGAACGCGGGCTCGCCGTCAGTGGCGAAGATGTCCCGCACGCTGCGCCGGGTGCGCTGCTCGATGACCAGGTCGGTGTCCATGAACGGCAGGCCGAGCCGCTCCGCGAGCAGGTGCCCGACGGTGGTCTTGCCCGCGCCCATGAACCCGATCAGCACGATCATGGCGGGCTGCCGTCCGCGCCCGTGTCCGCGCCAACCGTGTCCTCGTCAACCGTGTCCAGGCCGGCCGCGTCCTGGACCGCGGCCAGCTCGGCGATGGCCTGCAGCGCCAGCTGGTAGGACATCAGGCCGAACCCGGCGATCGTGCCGGTGGCCACGCCGGACACCACCGAGTTGTGCCGGAACCGCTCCCGGGTGGCCGGGTTGCTCAGGTGCACCTCGATCAGCGGCGCGGCCAGCATGGCCAGCGCGTCGCGCAGCGCGTAGGAGTAGTGCGTGAACGCGGCCGGGTTGAGCACCACCGGCAGCCGGGCCGAGGCCGCCTCGTGCACCCAGCTGATCAGTTCGGCCTCGTCGTTCGTCTGCCTGACCTCGACGTGCAGGTCCAGGGTCCGCCCGGTCCGCCGGCAGGTCTCGACCAGGTCCTCGAACGTCTGCGAGCCGTACACGTCCGGCTCGCGCGACCCGAGCTGGGCCAGGTTGGGCCCGTTCAGCACCAGCACCTGCTTCATGGCCTGCACACCTCCCGGTAGGCGCTGCCCAGCAGCGGCTCCGGCGGGGTG
The DNA here is from genome assembly GCA_963758575.1 of uncultured Actinomycetes bacterium. Classification (GTDB taxonomy): domain Bacteria; phylum Actinomycetota; class Actinomycetes; order Streptosporangiales; family Streptosporangiaceae; genus RYN-230. Next base: position 32,146 of record CAVWWE010000003.1, on the reverse strand, counting down.
ACCACGGCCGGCTGGGCCAGGCCGTCCAGCAGGACCATCCGGAGCCGGGCGCCGCGCGCCTTCTTATCTACCGTCATCGCGTCCCGCAGCTCCGGCCACAGCCCCGGCCGGTACGCGGTGGGCAGCCCGACCGCCTGCAGCACCCGGCGGTGCCGGCCCACCGTCACCTGGTCCAGCCGGCCCATCAGCCGGGCCACCTCGGCCGCGTAGACCATCCCGATGGCCACCGCCTCGCCGTGCCGCAGCTGGTAGCCCTCGACCCGCTCGATGGCGTGGCCCAGGGTGTGCCCGTAGTTGAGGATCTCCCGCCGCCCGGACTCGCGCAGGTCGGCCGAGACCACGTCGGCCTTCATCCGCACCGCCCGCTCCACCAGCTCCCGGGTGTGCTGGCCGTGCGGCAGCTGGGCGCCCGCCGGGTCGGCCTCGATCAGCTCCAGGATCACCGGGTCGGCGATGAACCCGGCCTTGACGATCTCGGCCAGCCCGCTGACGTACTCGGCCTGCGGCAGCGTTTCCAGCACGGCCAGGTCGGCCAGCACCCCGGCGGGCGGGTGGAACGCGCCGACCAGGTTCTTGCCCTCCGGGATGTCCACCGCGGTCTTGCCGCCCACCGCGGCGTCGGTCATGGCCAGCAGCGTGGTCGGCACCAGCACCAGCCGCACCCCGCGCAGCCAGGTGGCGGCGACGAACCCGGCCAGGTCGGTGGCGGCCCCGCCGCCGACGCCGACGACGCAGTCGCTCCGGGTGATCCGGCTGGCCGCCAGCTGGGACCACAGCGCCGCCGCCACGCTGATGTCCTTGGCCGCCTCGCCGGCCGGCACCTCGGCCGTGTGCACCTGGTACCCGGCGTCCTGCAGGGCATGGCTGACCGGCCAGGAGATCTCGTCCAGCCCTTTGGGCGCGATCACCATGACGGACGCCGCCTGCGGGCCGACCAGCGCGGGCAGCTCACCGAGCACGCCGGTGCCCACCACGACGTCGTACGGGTGCTCGCCGCGGACCGGGATTCTGGTCGCGGTCACGTCGGCTGCGCTTCGAGTTCGGCGGCCAGCAGCCCGGCCAGGTCATCGGGCTCGCGGTCGTCGGTGGCCACCGTGCGCCAGGCCAGTTCCGCGTACACCGGGTGCCGCTCGTCGAGCATCTGCTTCAGCCGCCCGCGCGGGTTACCCGGGATCGGCGGGTGCGGGCCGTCCATGCCGGACCGGTGTACCACGGTGCGGAACCCGGTCTCCAGGTAGATGACCCGCCGCCCGGCCAGCAGCTGCTGGGTGGCCGGGTCGAGCGGGGCGCCGCCGCCCAGCGCGAGCACGCCTGGCTCGGCGCCGATCAGCCGGGCCGCGGTGGCCTGCTCCAGGGCGCGGAACGCAGCCTCGCCCTCCTGCACGAAGATGTCGCTGACCGGCTTGCCCGCCGTCTCCTCGATGACGCTGTCCGCGTCGGTGAATGGCACGCCCAGCCGGGCTGCGAGCAGCGGGCCGACCGTCGACTTGCCCGCACCGGGCGGGCCGATGATGATCGCCACTGGCCCCGGCCCTGGCCCGGTCACGTGATCACCAGGGTGTCCAGGTAGCCGCGCAGGTTCCGGTGCGCCTCGGCGACCGAGTCGCCGCCGAACTTCTCCGCCGCCGCGTCGGCCAGCACCAGCGCGACCATGGCCTCGGCCACCACGCCAGCCGCGGGCACCGCGGTCACGTCGCTGCGCTGGTTGATGGCCTTGGCCGGCTCACCGGTGGCGACGTCCACGGTGGCCAGCGCACGCGGCACGGTGGAGATCGGCTTCATCGCCACGCGCACCCGGAGCACTTCGCCGGTGCTCATGCCGCCCTCGATCCCGCCGGCCCGGTTGGTCCGCCGCCGGACGCCGCCGGCCGTGGGCTCGATCTCGTCGTGCGCCTGCGAGCCGCGCCGCCGCGCCGTGGTGAACCCGTCGCCCACCTCGACGCCCTTCATGGCCTGGATGCTCATCAGCGCGCCGGCCAGCCGCCCGTCCAGCCGCCGGTCCCAGTGCACGTGACTGCCCAGCCCGGGCGGCAGGCCGTAGCCGAGCACCTCGACCACGCCGCCGAGCGTGTCACCGTCCCTGCGGGCCGCGTCGATCTCCTCCTGCATAGCCAGGCTGGCCTTGCTGTCCAGGCAGCGCACCGGGTCCGCATCGACCCGCGCCCGCTCGCCCGGCTCCGGCTGGGCGCCGGCCGGCGCGGTGACCGCCCCGATCTCCACCACGTGACTGAGAACCTCGATACCGAACGCCTGTACCAGGTACTGCCGTGCGACCTCGCCCAGTGCGACCCGGGCGGCTGTCTCGCGTGCGCTCGCCCGTTCCAGCACCGGCCGGGCGTCGTCATGCCCGTACTTCTGCATTCCGGCCAGGTCGGCGTGGCCCGGCCGGGGCCGGGTCAGCGGCGCGTTGCGGGCCTGGTCGGCCAGGTCCTCGGCGGGCACCGGGTCGGGCGACATCACGGTTTCCCATTTGGGCCACTCGGTGTTGCCCACCCGGATCGCCACCGGGCTGCCCAGCGTCCGGCCGTGCCGGGTGCCGCCGGTGATCTCCACCTCGTCCTGCTCGAACTTCATCCGCGCGCCGCGCCCGTACCCGGCCCGCCGCCGGGCCAGCGCGGCCGCGATGTCCGCGCTGGTGATCTCGACCCCAGCCGGGATCCCCTCGCAGATGGCGACCAGCGCGCGGCCATGCGACTCACCCGCGGTCAGCCAGCGCACCATGTCCTGATCCTCCCACCCATGGCGACTCCGCAGGTCATGTCGTCCAACTGCGTGGCGAGCCGCGCGTCACCGGGCGCGCGCTGGCGCCACTGATACTTCCATGCCGCGGCGCAGCCGTCCGCCCGTGGCGGTGAGCAGGGCCTCGGCCACCCGGCGCACCGCCGCGGTCGCCGCCGCCGGGTCACACCCGTCGGCCAGCGTTACCTGCAGCGCCAGATCGGCCGTGTCCGCTCCGGAACTGGCGGTGTCCGCACTATCCCCGTCGGCACTGGTTCCTGCGGCACTAGTTCCGGTAGCGCCGTCGCACGCAGCACCGTCCTGGCGGGCGGCGTCTGGGGCGACACCATTCTGCTCTGGGTCGGGCAGGTCCAGGCCGAGCGTGCTCAGGTCAGCCGCGCTCCGCGTGGCCAGGTCGGGCAGGTCCTCCGGCCGCGGCCCGTACTCCCAGCCCGCCTGCTGGTCCGGGGTGGTCAGCGAGGCCTGCACGATCAGCGGTTCGTTACCCAGCGCGGCGTGCAGCGCGGCCAGCACGTCCGGGTCCTGGTGCGGCAGTGGCGCCGGCCGGCCTGCCACCAGCGCGGCCAGCCGGGCTCCTTCCACGGTGACCGGAACCGGGCCGGCCACGTCGATGACCACGGCGCTGGCTTCTTCCGCGCCGGCCTGCCAGGCGCGGGCCGCGGGCACCGCGACCGGGCGCGCGTCCGGCCGCCACCTGGTCAGCGCGTCCAGGCTGGTGAACGCCAGGACGGCGGCCCGGCCGTCGTGCCCGATCAGGGTGGGCAAGGCCATCTCGGTGCTCTTCTCCCGGCGCAGCCCGCTGCCAGGGCCCTCACCGGCAGCCTCGGTCTCACCGGCCTCCACAGCCTCAGTGTCACCACTGGCCTCTTCGGTGAGAACAGCCACCACCGGCACCAGCAACCGGGAACTGGCCAGGGCGTTCAGCGCGGCATGCTCGCTGCCATGGCCCGCCGCGTATGCGGTCAGTGCGGCGAGCACCGCCGGGTCGGCGGCCCCATCATCGCCGGCGAACTGCGACTCGGCCGCGTTGAGGCTGCGCACGGGTCAACCCTAACCGGGGCGGCGGGCTGGCCGGCCCGCCCCGCGACGCCTCGGCCGCCTGGCCCGTCCCGGGGTGCGGGCACTCGCGGCACGCGCATATCCTGCACGTTCGCGCTGAACCGGGGCGCGCGGCCAGGTGTGCCGCGGGTCACCCGGCGCGGCCCGGGCCAATGCCCGCGACGTTGCCCCAGCACACCGGCTCACGGGTTACGGTCAATTACATCCGCATGACGCGGGCACTGCTGGCGAAGCAGTTGAGGGGAAAATCCCCGTGTGAGAGTCTTTTGAACACCGCCGCAGGCTAACCGTGAGGGGAGCGTGTGACTCAGGCTGAGCCCATGGTCAGGATCATCGACCCCGGAACCCAGATGCAGAAGGTCATCCCGCCACGTCTGGTGGAGCCTTATCTCACCGGGCGGCGATCTGCGATCGCCGGGTATGTGTACCGGGCCAGGGACTGCGCGCTCCGCAGCCCGGCCGATTTTTATGATGTCCTGAACCTTGGCTATGACGGGTCTGACTTCACCGCCGAACTGGCGGAGATCTACGTCATGCGCTGGCGCGCCCTGGACATGGACGCGTCACTGGCGCCGCCGCCGGCGGACGGCCCGGCCGGGCCGCCGCCCAGCTCCATTCCTGAGTTCTACACGCTGCCGATCCCGGTCCCGGTGGGTGCGGAGATCCACCGGATCGTGCCCGGCGGCGAAGAGCTCATCGCCCGGTTTGACGGGCAGGCCTGGCTCCGCCCGTCCAAGGGGCTGTGAGCCATGCGCTTCCGGCAGATGGCCACGTACCGCGGGGTCCCCTACGAGGTAGGGGTGGGACCGTCCGAATCCGATGTCGTCTTGTTTGCCGCGTGCCCGCCTCCGGAGGAACTGGGCTTCGAGCCCGCTCCCGGGCACTGGCGCAAGCGTGTGATCAGGGCGGAGGTCGACGTGCTCTGGGAGTCCCGGCCAATTGGCACCTTCCATGGCGAAGCGTGCCTGGTGCTGGATGACCTCGGCGACCGACTGCACATCGTCTACCTGGGCAAGGATGCCCGGCGGGCCAGGGAACTCGGTTACTGGCAGGTGGACCGGGGCGTGTTCGAGCTGCTCACGCCCCGGGACGAGGTGACCAGCCTGAACGAGGAGAAGGTGGAGAAGAGCGTGTTCCGCGCCCGGCCGGAGCCCGCCACGCCACCGCAGCCCTCTTATCCCTACGGCGCGCAGCCCTGGTCGGCTTCGCCACTGACCGCCCCAGCCCCTGTGGATGCCCGCGGCCGGGGTTACCCGGCTGAGCCGGCCCTGGCCCCGGCCGGGGCCTGGACCGGGAACGGCGCGCCACCGCAGTGGACCGGCAACGGCACCGGTGGGCACCCCGCCCCGGCCGGTTATGGCCCGCCCGGCGGCCCGGACGGCTGGACCGGCCCGGGCACCGGCCCGCAGCCCCCAGTGAACGGCTATGGCCCGGGCACCGGCCCGCAGCCCCCGGTGAACGGGTACGGCCCGGGCACCGGCCCGCAGCCCCCCGTGAACGCATACGGCCCGGGTACCGGGTCGCAGCCCCCCGTGAACGGATACGGCCCGCCAGCCAACTGGACTGGGAACGGCGCGCCCGGCGGCACCGGAAGCTGGAACGGCAATGGCGCCGGCGGGCACCCCGCGCCGGCCGGTTACGGCCAGCCCGGCCGCCCGGACGGCTGGACCGGCCCAGGCACCGGCCCGCAGCCCCCCGTGAACGGATACGCCCCGCCGGCCAACTGGACCGGGAACGGCGCGCCGCCGCCCGGCGGCTGGACCGGCCCGGGCACCGGCCCGCAGCCCCCGGTGAGCGGCTACGGCCCGCCAGCCAACTGGACCGGGAACGGCGCCCCGGGCAGCTGGAACGGCAATGGCGCGGCCGGGATGAACGGGCACGGCCCAGTCAACGGCAACGGCCAGTGGAACGGCGCGGCCACCACGATGCAGGCCCCGCCATCCGGGCCGAACGGCATCCTGGAGGGCACTCCGCTGGCCGGCCCGTCCCGCCGTGCCCAGCCCACGTCCGGCCGCCGGTCCGCCCGCAAGCAGCGGGTGCAGACCAGGTCGATCTTCTCCGAGCTGGCCGATCTGGCCGCCATCCCGCGCTCCGCGTACGCGCTGGAGCAGGAGGCCGACGGCGCCATGTGCCTGCTCCGCACCGACGAGGGTTTCGAGGTGTTCAGCGCGGCTGACGGGGCCCGGCACGAGGTCCGCACGTTCGATGACGAAGAGGCCGCCTACTTCTACCTGTTCGGCGTCCTGGCCGCCGAAGCCGTCCGCAACGGCGGACTAACCCCACCCCGCTGACGCCTGATCCGCATCGTGATCATGGGCTGAGTAGTACTAGCACCCCACCAAGCCCATGATCACGAGTGCTGCGGGCGGGTCAGCCGCGGCCGAGGGAGGCCATCACCTCGGTGACCGCGTCCGGCAGGTTGCTGAGCAAGCGGCAGCCATCCGGCAGACCGTCCTTCGGCCAGCCTGGGCCGCCGAGCAGCAGCCGGGCCCCGGGCCGCCGGGGCCGCAGGCCGGGTAGCGCGGCCGGGTCCCCGGTGTCCGGGACCTGCGACCACAGGAACACCGCGGCCGGCCCGGTGCGCCGGACCGCGGCGACCAGCGAGACGTAGGGCAGCGCGGCCCCCAGCATCCGGGCGCTCACCGCGCACTCGGCCAGTGCGGCGGCCAGCGCGTACAGCGGCAGGCTGTGCTGCTCGCCTTCCGCGCACGCGAGCAGCACCGGGCGCTCATCGGCTGAGACGGCGGCAGACGGATGCAGGGTGGCCAGTGCGGCCAGCGTCACCGAGGACAGCAGATGCTCGGCCTCGACGCAGGTGCCGGTCTGCTCGTACCGGACACCGATCCCGGTGAGCACCGGGACGAGCAGCCCCTGCCAGGTCGGGATCACCCCGTCCCGGGCCAGCTCGGCCCGGATGATCTCGTCCATCAGCGCGTCGTCCATGGCCAGCGCGGCGCGGGCCAGGCCGCGGGCCGCGGGCGAGGCGCCGGGCAGCGCGAGCCGCTGGCCGCCGGCCCCGTGCCCGGGCCCGGAGCGGGCCGCCGGGGGGTCCAGCGGCAGCGCCCGCACCGGCGGCAGCTGGCTGGACAGCGCGGCCTGGGCGGCGTCGGCCGGGGCTGCGCCGCGCAGGATGAGCCGCTGCATGTGCTCCAGCCGGGTGATGTCCTCTGGCGTATACCGCCGGTGCCGGCCCGGGCTGAGCTCCTGGGCGCCGATGCCATACCGCCGGTTCCAGGTGCGCAGCGTGGACGGCGCGACACCGAGCCGGCGGGCGACCGCGCCCACGCTGAACCCGACCTCGTCCGCCATGGCCCTTCCCCGGACGTGATGATCCCCCGGAAACGCCATTCAACCCGCCTGGCCGGGCCGCCGACAAGCGCGGCCGCCTGACCAGGCACGCCGGGCCAGCCCACCGGGTCAGCGGCGGTGGCCGCGCGGCGCGGTGGCGGCCTAGGTTGCATGAAACTAGCAGGCTGACGGCCTCCCGACCGGGCCGGGCCGGCCCGAGGCGGCCGTGGGATACCCTCGTGCCACTTACCCCGGGCCGCTTCACCCCAGGCCATCCGCACTCCGTTCTGGATGCTCTGGGTGTCCGGAAGATAACTCAAAGTCGCAAGAGGTTACAGGTGTCTGCACGATCGCCCGGCTTGAAGACTTTCGCCCTCATCCGCGGCGCGGGCCGCTATGGTTCAAGTGCCGGCGGGGCTGACGGTCCCCCGCTCCCCAAGCAGCCCCGCCGGCACTCGCTCGTTTTCCGCCCGCCAGTGCCGTCCCGGCACAGGACGTCTGGGCCCGCGAATACGCAGGAAAGCTGATCATGGTTTCGCTCACCGGCGCCCAGGTTCCGCTCAGCGGCGCGCAATACGACATCTCGGCCGGGGACTACCAGGCCACGATCACCGAGCTGGGCGCGGGGCTGCGGCTGCTCCGGCACCGTGGCCAGCCGGTCATCACCGAGTACGAGGCGGACGTGCTGCCGCCGGCCGGGGCCGGCCAACTGCTCTGCCCGTGGCCCAACCGGGTGGACGGCGGCCGCTATACCACCAGCGGCGTGCAGCACCAGCTGGCCCTGTCCGAGCCGGCCAACCAGAACGCGATCCACGGGCTGACCCGCTGGGCGGGCTGGGCCACCACGGCGCATACCGGCCAGCAGGTCAGCCTGCGGCACGTACTGCTCGGCCATCAGGGCTACCCGTTCTGCGTGGAGCTGGAGGCCAGTTACCAGCTCGACGCCGGCCGCGGCCTGCAGGTCAGCATCAGCGCCCGGAATGTCGGCTCGGCGCCCGCGCCCTATGGCACCGGCCAGCACCCCTACCTGACCACGGGCGCGGCCAGCATCGACGGCTGCGAGCTGACGCTGCCTGCCGGGCTCCGGCTGCCCAACGGCGAGCGGGGCATCCCGGCCGGCCCGCCCGCGGACGTGACCGGGACCGAGTTCGACTTCCGTGAATCCCGGCCGGTCGGCAGCGTCCAGCTGGACCACGCGTTCACCGGGCTGACCCGGGATGACCAGGGCCGCGCCTGGGCCCGGCTGCGCCAGGCGGGCACCGAGGTGGCGCTGTGGGCGGGCCCCGGATATGACTGGCTGCAGGTATTCACCGGGGATGCGCTGGAGCCGGCCCATCGCCGCCGGGCGGTGGCCATCGAGCCGATGACCTGCCCGCCCAACGCGTTCGTGTCCGGGATCGACCTGCTCACGCTGGAGCCCGGCGACAGCGTGACGCACAGCTGGGGCATCGAGGTCAGCGCGGGCTAGCTGGGCAGTATGCGGGCGAGCCGGGCCAGGTCAGCCGGGGTGTCCAGATCGTCCGGCTGGCCGGTGTCCGCGCACTCGACCAGCGTGACCAGGTCCGGGTGGGCGCGCAGGAACGGCCGCGCGCCGACGTCGCCCGCGGCCAGCGAGATCACTTCCGGCCAGTGCACCCGGGCCAGCAGCACCGGGTTGCGCGGCTGGCCGTGGTAGGTGGCGACCGCCACCGTGGCCCCGGCCGCGTGCGCGGCGATCAGCCGGCCCACCGCGGCCGCCCCGATCAGCGGCTGGTTGACCAGGGCGACGACGGCGGCCGCGCAGCCGTCCGGCACCGCCCGCAGGCCCACGGCCAGCGACGAGCCCATCCCGCTGGCCCAGTCCGGGTTGTGCACGGTGACCACCCCGGGCAGGGTCAGCGGCGCGGCCCCGGTGACCACCACGAGCGGGCCGGCCCCGCCCGCCTGGAGCAGCCCGATACCGCGGTCCACCAGCCGGCTGCCGCCCAGCTCGACCAGGGCTTTCGGCTGGCCAAGCCGGGATCCGGAACCCGCGGCCAGCAAAACCCCTGCTACCGGCTCAGCCATTGGCCGCGATGTCAGCTGGTGTGATGGATCCGGCCCGAGGTCAGCGTCAGCGGACGGCCGGAGCCACCCCAGCGGAGCTGGATGAGCTCGGCCGCGACCGAGACCGCGGTCTCCTCCGGGGTCCGGGCGCCGAGGTCCAGGCCGATCGGCGAGCGCAGCCGGGCCAGTTCGTCCTCGGTCAGCCCGGCCTCGCGCAGCCGGTCCAGCCGGTCCTCATGGGTGCGGCGGCTGCCCATGGCGCCGATGTACCCGGCCGGCGTGCGCAGCGCCACTTCGAGGACGGGCACGTCGAACTTGGGGTCGTGGGTGAGCACGCAGATCACTGTGCGCGAGTCCACCGGTGTCTTGGCCAGGTACCGGTGCGGCCAGTCCACCACCACCTCGTCGGCGTCCGGGAACCGGGCCTGGGTGGCGAAGATGGGCCGGGCGTCGCACACGGTGACCCGGTAGCCGAGGAACTTGCCCGCCCGGGCCACGGCCGCGGCGAAGTCGATGGCCCCGAACACCAGCATCCGCGGCGGCGGTGCGAACGAGTGCACGAACACAGCCAGTTCGTCGCCGCGCCGCTCGCCGTGCTCGCCGTAGCGGCGTACCCCGGTCAGGCCCTGGGCCAGCATGCCGCGGACGTCATCGTCCACGGCCTGGTCCAGCCGGTCCCCGGCGCCCAGGCTGCCGCTGGCCCGGTCCTCGCCGTCCCAGATCACCCGCCGCGCGCCGACCTGGCCCGGGCCCTCGATGACGGTGGCCACCGCCACCGGCTCGCCCGCCCGGATCGCCGCGGTCACCTCGCCCAGCTCGGGGAAGGTCTGCGCGCTGACCGGTTCCACGAACACGTGCAGGATCCCACCGCAGGTCAGGCCCACGGCGAGCGCGTCGTTGTCGCTGACCCCGTAGGTCTCCAGCACGGCCTGCCCGGTCACGCAGACTTCCCGGGCCACCTCGTACACGGCACCCTCGACGCAGCCGCCGGACACGCTGCCGGTCACCTCGCCGTCGGCCGATACCGCCATCGCGGCGCCCGGTTCCCGTGGCGCGCTGCGGAACGTCCGGACGACGGTGGCCAGGCCGAACGCCTCTCCCGCGTCCCACCACTTCGCGATCGGGTCCAGGATGTCTCGCAACCGGTTCACCTCGGCACGTGTAGCTAGTCCGGCCCTGGGCAGTCTGCCCTGCACGGCCGCTCCAGGCCGGCCGGAGCATTTACCACAGGGTACGTTCACGCTCCGGCCCAGCGCCATGACCGGGATCACCAGCGGCGGTCAACGGCGGCGCCGGCAGCGCAGGTGACCCGAATCACGCGCACCCGACCCCGCCCGCACTGGCCAGTTTAGTTAGGTTAGCCTAAGCTTCCTAAACGGCTCAGGCGGGCAGCGTCTCAGGCGGACAGGAAGGTGACCGGTGACGGCACGGCGACGGGGTTCCATTCGACTGCTCACCCTGGCCGGGCTGGCCATCGCGGCCTGCCTGCTGGCCGGCTGCGGAAACGCGCTCTCGGTCTCGTCGAACGGCAGCAGCGCCCAGTCCATCACGCTGTACAGCGGTCAGCATCCGCTGACCACCGACAAGCTGGTCACCGCGTTCGAGAAGCAGACCGGGATCACGGTCCGGGTCCGCAGTGACGACGAAGACGTGCTGGCCCAGCAGATCGTGGCCGAGGGCAGCCGGTCACCGGCCGACGTGATCTACACCGAGAACTCCCCGGCGCTGGAGTTCCTGCAGGGCAAGGGCCTGCTCGCCCCGGTGGACAAGAGCACGCTGACCGCGACCCCGGCCAAGTACAACTCGCCGCAGGGTGACTGGGTGGGCGTGTCCGCCCGGGTCAGCGTGCTCGTCTACAACCCGAGCCTGATCAAGGCGAGCCAGCTGCCCACGTCGGTCATGCAGCTCGCCGACGCCAAGTACAAGGGGAAGCTGGCGCTGGCGGCCGGCGAGACTGACTTCCAGCCCATCGTCACGTCGGTGCTGCGCGCGCACGGCCGGGCGGCCACCGTCCGCTGGCTGCAGGCCATCAAGGCCAACGCGGCCGGGCACATCTACCCGGACAACGAGACGATCACCAGCCAGGTCAACCGCGGCGCCGCGGCGCTGGGCATCATCAACGAGTACTACTGGTACCGGCTGCGCGCGGAGATCGGCGCGGGCAGCATCCACTCGAAGATCACACATTTCGCGCCGCGCGATCCTGGGTACGTGATCGACGTGTCCGGCGCCGCGGTGCTCAAGTCGTCCACGCATCAGGCCGCCGCGCAGCGCTTCCTGGCGTTCCTGGTGAGCAAGCCGGCGCAGGAGATCATCGGCCGCGACTCGCTCAGTTACGAGTACCCGATCGCGTCCGGGGTGACCACCGCCGCACCGGAAACGCCGTTCAGTGAGCTGCAGCCCAACCCGATCACGATCGCCGAGCTGGGCGACGGCTCAGCGGCCATCGCGCTGCTCCGCCAAGCGGGACTCCTGTGAGCACCGTCCGGCTCCGGCTCAGCGAGCCCGGGCCGCCAGACCCGTGCGAGTGGCCGGTGCATGGGTTGCGCCGGACGGTGCGAACGTCTGAGGAAACACTGTGAGTGCGCCGGCTGCCCCGGCCAGACCGGCCGTGGCGGCCGGGCGGCCGGCCATCCGGGGCCGCCGGTCCAGCCGGCCGGCCGCGCTCATCGGCACGGCCACCGTTGTCGCGGCCATCCTGGCACTGCCGCTGGTCTTCCTGCTGATCGAGGCGAGCAACAGTGGGCTCAGCGCGGACGCTCGGCTGATCTTCCGCGACCTGACTGCGACCCTGCTGTGGAACACGATCCGGCTCACCGTCGTCGTCACCGCGCTGTGCGCGATCATTGGCACGGCCGCGGCGTGGTGCGTGGAGCGGACCGACCTGCCCGGCCGCCGGATCTGGGCGGTGCTGGTGGTGGTGCCGCTGGCCATCCCGGACTTCGTGGTCAGCTTCGGCTGGGCGTCGCTGTCCTCGTGGATCACCGGCTTCCGCGGCGCGGTGGTGGTGATGACGCTGGCCGTCTACCCGCTGGTCTACCTGCCGGTCGCGGCCAGCCTGCGCGGGGCCGACCCGGGCCAGGAAGAGGTGGCCCGCAGCCTGGGCACCGGCCGGGTGCGCACGTTCCTGCGCATCACCCTGGGCCAGGCCCGCGGCGCCATCCTGGGTGGCTGCCTGCTGGTCGCCATGGTGCTGCTGGCCGAGTACGGCGCGTTCGAGATCGTCGGCTACCAGACCTTCACCACCGAGATCTTCACCGAGATCGGCGCCGCGTTCAGCCTGCCTGCCGCGTGTGCGCTGGCCTTGGTGCTGGTCCTGCTCAGCCTGGTCGTGCTAGCCGGTGAGGGGCTGAGCCGGGGCCGGGGGCGAGTCAGCCGGTCGGGCCCGCTGGCCCAGCGGGTCACCCCCCCGCAGCGGCTCGGCCGGGCCCGCCTCCCGGTGCTGGCCGGCTTCGTGCTGCTCACCGGCCTGGCCCTGGGCGTGCCGGTGGCGGCCAGCGTGTACTGGATGACCAGCGGCATCCGGCCCTCGCTCAGCGGGGTGCCGCTGCTGACCGCGGCCGGCTATACCGCGCTGTACGGCGCGCTGGCCGGGGTGCTGGCCACGCTGATGGCCGTGCCGGTGGCGCTGCTCGCGGTCCGGCATCCCGGCGGGCTGGCCCGCCGCGTGCTGGAACGCAGTACCTACCTGGTGCTGGCCATCCCCGGCGTGGTCATCGCGCTGGCCCTGTCCTACTTCACCCAGCGTTACCTGGGCGGCTTCGCCTACCAGACCGGGCCACTGCTGATCCTGGCCTACGCGATCATGTTCTTCCCGCTGGCCCTGGTCGGCGTCAAGGCATCGCTGGCCCGGGCGCCGGTCAGCCTGGACGAGGTGGCCCGGTCGCTGGGCCAGAGCCGGCTGGCGGTGGCGCTGCGGGTCACCCTGCGGCTCACCGGGCCCGGCCTGGTCGCCGCGTTCTGCCTGGTGTTCCTGTCGGTGATTACCGAACTGACCGCGACCCTTATCCTGATCCCGATCGGCGTGCAGACCCTGGCCACCCAGTTCTGGGCCTACGAGACGAACCTGTCCTACGCGCAGGCCGCCCCGTTCGCCCTGGTGATGATCGCGGTGGCGGCGATCCCGAGCATCGTGCTCGGGCGGTTCTTCAACACTTCGGCCGACGGGACGAGGATGGTGACATGACCGAGCTGGCCGTCACCGGGCTAGCCAAGGCGTTCGGCCAGCATCAGGTGCTGGACGGCCTGGACCTGGACGTGCCCGCGGGCTCGCTGACCGCGATCCTGGGCCCGTCCGGCAGCGGCAAGACCACGCTGCTGCGCATCCTGGCCGGCTTCGAGCGGGCCGACGCGGGCACGGTGCGGATCGGCTCGGCGCTGGCCGACGGGCCGGGCACGTACCTGCCGCCGGACCGCCGCCGCATCGGCTACGTGCCACAGGAGGGCAGCCTGTTCCCGCACCTCACCGTGGCAGCCAACGTCGCGTTCGGGCTGCGCCGCAAAGACCGGCACGGGCCCGGCCGTGGCGGCCAGCGGGCCACCGAACTGCTGGACGCGGTCGGCCTGGGCGGGTTCGCCAAGCGCTACCCGCACCAGCTGTCCGGCGGGCAGCAGCAGCGGGTCGCGCTGGCCCGGGCGCTGGCCATCCAGCCCGCGGTGGTGCTGCTCGACGAGCCGTTCGCGTCGCTGGACGCGCACCTGCGGGCCAGCGTCCGGGCCGACGTGCAGCAGCTGCTCGCCGAGGCGGGCGCGACCACGGTGCTGGTCACCCACGATCAGGACGAGGCGCTGTCCACCGCGGACCGGGTGGCCGTGCTGCGGGACGGCCGGATCGCGCAGTGCGCCGCGCCGCAGCAGCTCTACTCCAGCCCGGTGGACGCGGACATGGCCAGGTTCATCGGCGAGGCCAACCTCATCCCCGGCCAGCTGAACGGCTCGTCGGTGCAGACGCTGTTCGGCAAGCTGCCGGTGACGCACGCCGACCCCGCGGTGGCCACGCACTGCCCGGCCACCGTGCTGATCCGCCCGGAGCAGATGGAACTGCTTCCTGGCTCGGACGAGCTGGACGGCGCGGTGGCCGCCCGGGTCACCGGCTACGGCTACCACGGTCACGACGCGGTGGTGACCGTGCTGCCAGAAGCCGTGCAGGCCGGCCAGGACCCGGCGGTCCGGCCGCTGATCGTGCGCACCCTGGGCGGCGACGCGCTGCCGCTCGGCGCGCCGGTCATGCTGCGCGCCCGCGGCCCCGTGCTGGCCTGGCCAGACCCGGCACCGGCCAGCTGACCAGCCGGCTACTCCACGATCTTGGAGATGGGGATCTCCAGGATGTCCCGTGCCCCGGCCGCGCGCAGCGCCGGGATCAGCGTGTTCACCCCGCGCTTGGGCACCACGGTCTCCACCGCGTTCATCCCGCCCTGGGCCAGCGTGGTGATCGTCGGTGAGGACAGCGCGGGCAGCATCGCGGTCACCTCGTCCAGTTGCGCGGCCGGCACGTTGAGCTTGAGCAGCACGTTGCCGCGGGCCCGGATGGCCCCGGACAGCAGCAGCATGACGTCCTCCATCGCGCTGCGCTTGTCCGCGTCCGCGTACGCGTCGGTGTTCGCGATCAGCTCGGTGTAGCTGGTCAGCAGCGTGTCCAGGATGCGCAACCCGTTCCGGCGCAGCGAGGAGCCGGTCTCGGTCAGGTCCACGATGGCATCCACTATGTCCGGCACCTTGGCCTCGGTCGCCCCGTGCGACGGGACGACCATTGCCTTGACCCCGTGCGCGTCCAGGTACCGGGTGGTCAGCGCGGGCAGCTCGGTGGAGATGCGCACCCCCTCCGGCAGGTCGGTGACCGACTGCCAGGGCGAGTTCTGCGGCACGGCCAGCACCACCCGGATCGGCTGCGAGGTGGCCTTGGAGTAGTGCAGCTCGCCCAGCGAAGCGACCAGTGCGCCGGTCTCGGTGATCCAGTCCCGGCCGGTGATGCCTAGGTCGAACAGGCCGCGCTCGATGTAGGACGGGATCTCCTGCGGGCGCAGGAAGCGGACCCGCTCGATCCGCGGGTCGTCGATGGACGCGTGATAGTCGCGGTCCGAGGAGCGGCGGACGGTCAGGTCGGCCGCGTCGAACAGTTCAAGCGTGGCCTTTTCCAGCGAGCCCTTGGGCAGGACCAGGGACAGCACGGCAGAACCCTTTCAATATTGAACGCTATTGACCCGGCTGGTGGACTAACGCCAGGTCAATGTCGGGCCTGCTGACTGTCCCGCAGACTCTGCTCATTTTCCCTGCTCCGCAGGGTCTGGAGTACCAGCGCGGTCTCCAGCGCGGCCACGACCGCCTCCCATCCTTTGTCCTCGGCGCTGCCGTCCTGCCCGCTCCGGTCACGGGCCTGCTCCAGGGTGTCACAGGTGAGCACCCCGTTGCCAACCGGCCGCCCCGCGTCCAGCGCGACCCGGGCCAGGCCATAGGTCACCGCGTCGCAGACGTACTCGAAGTGCGGGGTGCCGCCGCGGATCACCGCGCCCAGGCAGACCACCGCGTCGTGGCTGCGGGCCAGTTCGGCCGCCACCACCGGCAGCTCGACCGCGCCAGGCACCCGGACCAGCAGCGGGTCGTCGATGCCGCACTCTTTGGCCGCAGCCACCGCCCGGTCGGCCAGGCTGTCGGTGATCTCCGCGTGCCACCTGGTGGCCACGATGGCCAGGGTGAGCCCAGCGGCGTCCACCGTCGCCGCGCCCGGCCGGCCCGCCCCGCTCATCGGGTCCCAGCCAGGCCATCCGCCGCGTGCGCGTCCCCGTTCAGGGTGGTGGGCAGGCCGTCTATCTGGTGCCCGAGACGGTCCCGTTTCACCGTGAGGTAGCGCAGGTTCTCCGGGGTGGCCGCGGTGGGCAGCGCGACCCGGCCGGTCACCTTGACGCCGAACCCGGACAGCCCGCTGACCTTGGCCGGGTTGTTAGTGAGCAGCCGCACCGAGCGCACCCCGAGGTCGGCCAGGATCTGCGCGCCGGTGGAGTACTCCCGGGCGTCGGCGGGCAGCCCCAGTTCCAGGTTCGCGTCCACCGTGTCGGCGCCGCCGTCCTGCAGCTGGTAGGCGCGCAGCTTGCTGAGCAGCCCGATGCCCCGCCCCTCGTGACCGCGCAGGTACAGCACCACGCCGCGGCCCTCGGCGGCGATGGCCGCCATCGACGCTTCGAGCTGCGCCCCGCAGTCACACCGCCGGGAGCCGAACGCGTCGCCGGTCAGGCATTCGGAGTGCGCCCGGACCAGGACGTCGGAGCCGTCGCCCAGGTCACCGAGCACCAGGACGAGGTGCTCGGTCGCGTCCATGGAGTTCAGGTAGCCGAGCGCCCGCCAGGTACCGTGCGCGTTGGGCAGCCTGGTCTCCACCACCCGGCGGACCATCCGCTCGGTGTGCCGCCGGTACTCGATGAGCTGCGCGATGGAGATCAGCGCCAGCGCGTGCTCGTCGGCGAACGCGCGCAGCTGGGGCAGCCGGGCCATGGTGCCGTCGTCGTTGACCACCTCGGCCAGCACCCCGGCCGGGGTCAGCCCGGCCAGCCGGGCCAGGTCCACGGCGGCCTCGGTGTGCCCGGGCCGGCGCAGCACGCCGCCTTCCGCGTAGCGCAGCGGGAAGATGTGCCCCGGGCGGACGATCTCGAACGGCTCGGTGGCCGAGTCGACCAGGGTGCGCACGGTGCGGGCCCGGTCCTCGGCTGAGATGCCGGTGGTCACCCCGTCCCGGGCATCAACGCTGATCGTGAACGCGGTGCGCATCCGCTCCGAGTTGTGCGGGGTCATCAGCGGCACCTGCAGCCGGTCCAGTTCGTCGCCGGGCAGCGGAACGCAGATCACCCCGCTGGTGTACCGGATCATGAAGGCCATCAGCTCCGGGGTCATCTTGCTGGCCGCGATGATGATGTCGCCCTCGTTCTCCCGGTCGGCGTCGTCCACCACCACGACCGGCCGGCCCGCCGCGATATCCGCGATCACGCGCTCCACGCTGTCCAGGTGGATGTCCCCGTCCCGCTCCGAGCTGATCGTCATGACCGCTCCCCAAAGAGGCTCTCTACGTATTTGGCGATCACGTCCACCTCCAGGTTGACCTGGCTGCCTGGTTGCAGCCGGCCTAGCGTGGTCAGCTCCAGCGTCGTCGGGATCAGGCTGACCTCGAACCACGGCTCGTCCGTGCCGCCCAGCCCGGACACGGTGAGGCTGACCCCGTCCACGGTGACCGAGCCCTTCAGCACCACATACCGGGCCAGCCCCGGTGGCAGCGCGATGCGGACCAAGTCCCAGTGCTCACCCGGGGCCCGGGACAGGATCACCCCGGCGCCGTCGGCGTGCCCCTGGACCAGGTGGCCGCCGAGCCGGCCGCCCAGCTGAACCGGGCGTTCCAGGTTGACCGGGGAACCGGGGGCGAGCGCGCCGAGCGCGGTGCGGTGCAGGGTTTCCGCCATCACGTCGGCGGTGAACGTCTTGTCCGTAGCGTCGGTCACCGTCAGGCAGACACCGTTGACCGCGATCGAGTCGCCGTGCTGCGCCTCGGCCGTCACCCGCGGGCCGCGGACGGTGAGCCGGGCCGCGTCAGCCAGCCGCTCGACAGCGACGACCTCGCCGAGTTCTTCCACTATCCCGGTGAACATCCGCGGTGTCCTCTCCTCGGAGCCGTTCTGCCAGCCGGCTCCGGGGGATGCGCGGACGCGCGAGCACGGCTGGCAGCATGGGCTACCGCCGCGCGCGTGCTGCCTCCCATCCGGACTTTGACCGTCGGTCCCGGAATTCCACCGGGTCAGCCAGCCGCTGGCAGTAGATCGCCTTGGCCGGGTCGCGGACTGTAACCGCCGGTTCGGGATTTCACCGACCCCGGAGCACGCTTAATGCCTGGAACCAGTGTGCCACGGGAGGTATTCCGGAGGCCAACCGGTCAGGTGGCCGGGAATTCTGCTCCCTCGCCCGCTCCGGCGCGCGGATCACGCCGGACGCGCAGCCAGCCGGTCACCGCGGCCACCGCGGCCGGTCCCAGTGCGAGGTACGGGAAGGTGCTGTACGGGGCGGGCTGCCCCGGCTGGCACAGCTCGGCGAACGGGACGATCAGCGTGATCGAGCCAAGGGCCGGGATCGCCACATGGCGGAGCACGGAAAACGAGTCCCGGTGCCGGTGATCCCCAGTCCGGCCACCGTCATGCCCAGCAGCGCGTTCACCGGTGTGCCGGACCGCGGGTGAACCTGGCCCAGCCTGGCCGGCAGCAGCCCGGTCCGGCCGGCGTCGAACAGCATCCGCGACTGGGCATCCGCGCCGGCGATCAGGGTGGCCAGCGCGGACACGATGCCAGCGATCCAGGCCAGGACGCCCAGCCGGCTGAGGTAGTGATCGGCCACCGTCAGGAACGGGATCGAGGACCGGCCGATGGACGAGACGTCGTAGCGGAAACCGGTAACGGTCGCGTAGGCGAACAGGACCAGCAGGACCGCGGCGACCGCGACCGAGATGTACAGCGCGGCGGGGATGGTGCGCCGCGGATTGCGGGCCTCCTCGGCCAGGGCGGGGCCGTTTTCCCAGCCGATGAACATGAACAGGGCCAGCGGGAAGCCCGCGGACAGGCCGGCCAGGCCACCGGTGAGGTGTGCCCAGGAGAACGGGATGCCGGACAGCACGGCACGCTGATCTCATCCAGGTGCTGATCATGGTCGCGGTCTGCGTGCTGGTCCTCGTCGAGCACAGCCACACCCACCGCGCCGGTGGACAGCTTGACCCCACGTGCCGTCAGCCAGATCGCGCCGGCGGTCAGGACGAGGGTAAATGGCCCCCACGCGGGATGCCACGCCGTGAATTGCGCGAGGGTCATCGCCACCAGCCCACCCGACAGGGTGAACACCGCCGAGATGGCGACGGTGTAGCCCACGACGACCAGGACGGCCGTGGCGACACCGGCCCTGGCCCCCAGCCCGGTTTCCACGTAGGTGATGAAGCTGCCCGCCGACGGCTCGGCCCGGGTGAACTCGGCCACCGTGAACGCCAGCAGGGCGACGGCCACGGTAGCGGCGAGGATCGTCAGCGGCGCGGCCACACCAGCGGTGCCGCGATCACCCCGAACCCAAAGTAAAAATCAATCCCGGGCCCGATGTTCGCCACCGTCGAGGCGGTCACACTGGGGATACCGAGTTGGCCGGACTTGAGCTGGTCTCCGCTCTGGCTCACCAGCTAACTCTTGCGCACCCCGGCGAGCCGGCGGCCCCCACTACCCCTAATCCCCCGCCATCTCGGCGGGCCGACGGGGCCCCCACTACCCCTAATCCCCCGCCATCTCGGCGGGCCGACGGGGCCCCACTACCTCTAACCCCCGCCATCTCGGCGGGCCGACGGGCCCCCACTACCTCTAACCCCCGCCATCTCGGCGGGCCGACGGGCCCCCACTGCCCCTAACCCCCCGCCACCTCAGCGAGGCGACCGGCCAGGAACTGGCGTTCAGCATGATTGCTCGTGAGCTCTAGGGCGGCCCGGTACGCTGCCGCGGCCTCGTCCGCGCGGCCCAGCCGACGGAGCAGATCGGCCCGGGCGGCGGGCAGGTAGCGGTCGCCGGCCAGCCGACCGTCCTGCTCCAGGCCGTCCAGTTCGGCCAGGCCGGCCTCGGGACCGGCCGCCATGGCCACCGCGACCGCCCGGTTCAGCGCGACCACGGGAGACGGCCAGGCCCGGCCGAGCAGGTCGTACAGGCGGACGATCTTCGGCCAGTCGGTGGCCTGGTAGCTGGGCGCCTGGGCGTGCAGCGCGGCGATCGCCGCCTGCAGCGCGAACCGGCCCGGGCAGCCGCGCAGCGCCGGGCGGACCAGCCGGATGCCCTCGTCGATGGCGGGCCGGTCCCACTGCGCCCGGTCCTGTTCCTCGAGCAGCAGCAGCCGGCCGTCCGGCGCGGACCGGGTCATCCGCCGCGCGTCGGTGAGCAGGATCAGCGCGAGCAGGCCGTGCGCCTCCGGCTCGTCCGGCATCAGGCCGCACAGCATCCGGGCCAGGCCGACCGCGCGGTCCACCAGGTCCGGGCGGACCAGGCCGTTCCCGTCCGGCGCGGTGTGCCCGGTGGTGTACAGCAGGTGCACCACGGTGAGCACGGCGTCCAGCCGGTCCGGCAGTTCCGCCGCCTCCGGCACCCGGTAGGCGATCCGGGCCGCGGAGATCTTCTTCTTGGCCCGGGTCACCCGGGCCGCCATGGTCGGCTCGGGCACCAGGAACGCCTGGGCGATCTCGGCCGTGGACAGCCCGCAGACCAGCCGCAGCGTGAGCGCCACCTGGGCCTCCCGGGCCAGCGCCGGGTGGCAGCAGGTGAAGACCAGGCGCAGCCGGTCGTCCGGGATCACGCCACTCCCCTCCTGCGCCGCCGCCTCGTCCGGCTCGACCAGCAGCGGAAGCTTGCGGCGCAGCGTGCTGTCCCGGCGCAGCAGGTCGATGGCCCGGCGCCGGGCGGTGGTGGTCAGCCAGGCGCCGGGGTTACGCGGCACACCCTGCCGGGACCAGGCCTCCAGCGCCGACACGTACGCGTCCTGCACGCACTCCTCGGCCAGGTCCAGGTCCCCGGCGACGCGCGCCGTCGCGGCGAGCACGAAGGCCCACTCGCGACGGTGCGCGTCGGCCACGGCTGCCGCCGCGGCTGGGCGGTCGCTCCCGGCCCCCGATCCGGTGCTGGGCCCGGGGTCAGCGGGAGGACCGCCCGCGGTGGGTCGGCTCACGCGTTGTCGAAGACCATGATCGGCCGGACCTCGACCCCGCCGAACCGGGCCGGGGTGAGCTTGGCGATCTCCAGCGCATGATCCAGGTCGCGGGCCTCGATCAGGTAGTAGCCGCCCAGGGCCTCCTTGGTCTCCGCGAACGGGCCATCGGTCACCACATCGTTGCGGACGCTGGTGGCGGTGCTGGTCGGCTGCAGCGCCCGGCCCTCGATGATCTTCCCGCCCTTCTCCCCCACCTGCCCGGCGAACCGGTTGTGGGCGTCCATCACCTGCTGAAACACATCAGGCGTGGCGGTCGCGTACGCGTTCTCGTCCTCGAAGATGAGAATGAGGTACTCAGCCATGACGGCAGCTCCTTCGGTGTCTCGACTCGTCCGTCACCTAACCCGACGAACGACCCTCCCCGGAATCGACAACCCTTGCTGAGCCCAGCATGGCCGGCTCGGGTGAAGAGCGCGTGACGGACCTGGCCTGAGCCCGCTACGCCCGGCGCTGGGCCGGGTCAGCCAGGCCCAGCCCGCCGCGG
Source organism: uncultured Actinomycetes bacterium (assembly GCA_963758575.1). Lineage (GTDB taxonomy): Bacteria > Actinomycetota > Actinomycetes > Streptosporangiales > Streptosporangiaceae > RYN-230. Next base: position 10,803 of record CAVWWE010000003.1, on the reverse strand, counting down.
CGGTGGCCCGCTCGGCCTGGGCCCGGAGGGCCTGCACCACCTTGGCTGGATCGTCCGACCTGTACACCGCCGAGCCCGGCCACGAACACGTCCGCGCCTGCCTCGGCGCAGCGCTCGATGGTGTGCTCGCTCACCCCGCCGTCCACCTGGAGCCATACCGCCGCACCGTGCCGGCTGACCAGTTCGCGGGCCCGGCGCAACTTGGGCAGCACCATGTCCAGGAACGGCTGGCCGCCGAAGCCCGGTTCCACCGTCATCAGCAGCAGCATGTCGAACTCGGGCAGCAGATCCTCGTACGGTTCGACCGGGGTGACCGGGTTGAGCGCCAGGCCGGCCCGGGCCCCCGCCGCCCGGATCATCCGCAGCGTGCGCACCGGTCCGGTGACCGCCTCGGCGTGGATGGTGACATTCCGCGCCCCGGCCTCCGCGTAAGCGGGCGCCCAGCGGTCCGGGTCCTCGATCATCAGATGGCAGTCCAGCGGCAGCCCGGCGTGCTTGAGCAGCGACTCGACCACCGGCAGGCCCACGGTGAGGTTGGGCACGAAGTGGTTGTCCATGACGTCCACGTGCAGCCAGTCGGCCACGCCGGTGACCGCGGCCGCTTCGTCGGCCAGCCGGGCGAAATCGGCGGACAGGATGCTGGGAGCCATCTGCACGGGCATGTGCCCGAGTCTAGGCGGCTGGGCCGCTCCCCCGTGGGTGAGCGGCCGGGTGAAGCTGCGCTCCCCGGCTGGGCCGGCCGGACGGTAGGGTGCGGCGAGTGCCGTGCACCGGCATACTGTCGCCGCCGCCGGATATGGTTCGAGCACATGTTCGATTCCAATCCGGACAGGAGGAGCTTCGTGACTCATCAGACCGCGGGCCACCATCCCGGGGACGGTTATCCGCCGGACGGCGCGCCCGACGGCGCAGCCAATGGTCCGGAGGCGGCCGCCGCGCTGCTGGCCCGGGTGCGCAAGCTGCTGGCCAAGGCGGAAGCCGAGGGGGTCACCCCGGACGAGGCCCAGGCACTGACGGCCAAGGCCGCCGAGCTGATGGCGAAGTACGGCATCGACCGGGCACTGCTGGCCGCGCGGCGGCCGGAGACCGACCGCCCGGCCGACCGGAAGGGGGACATCGACAACCCGTGGGCCCGGGTCCAGGCGCACCTGCTCTGCGGCCTGGCCTCCGCGCTGCGCTGCCAGTGCGTGATTCTGCCCCGGACGGTCCCAGGCAGCCGGATCCACATCTTCGGCTTCGCCTCCGACATCGAGCGCACCGACGTGCTGTACACCTCGCTGCTGCTGCAGATGTGGCACGGCCTGGGCGCGGCGCAGGTCCCCGGCTGGAGCCGGAGTCCGCGGGCGTGGCGGCGCAGCTGGCTGCTCGGCTTCACCTCCGCGGTGGTGTCCCGGGTCCGCGCCGCTGAGCACCAGGTCATCAGCCAGGCCACCGCGCCGGGGGCGGGTGGTGAGCGGACCGCCCTGGTGCTGGCCGACCGGTCACAGGTGATCACGCGCAGCATCGAGCACACCTACCCGGTCACCCGGAAGAGCCGGGTGACCTATTCCGGCAGCGGGTACGGCAGGCTACACCGAGGGGCAGAAGGCCGACATCGGCTCGGCCCGGCTGCGCACCAGGACCGGCCGCGCGCTTACCCGCGCCCGCCAGCCGGCCGCCCGGCCGGCGCTGCCCGAATGGCAGCTGAAGTGTTCACCCGGGGCTCGCTCGCCATTCTCTGAATGGTCTCTGAATGGCTGCATCTGGCGCGGACCGTTTGACCCGGCATTTAGTTGTCGCTTTCGGACGGGAGTGCGCCCCAATGCCCGAGATAACCCGACGCCGTCTGCTGGCCACCGCCGGCACGGCCGCCGCAGCCGCCTTCGCTGCGGAGTTCCTGCCCGTCAACGTGCGGCGTGCGCTAGCCGCCGGGCCGCCCACCAGGAAGGGCTGCGCGACATCAAGCACGTGGTGATCCTGATGCAGGAGAACCGGTCGTTCGACCACTACTTCGGCACGCTGCCCGGTGTGCGCGGCTTCGCCGACCCGACCGCGCTGACACTGAGCACCGGGAAGCCGGTGTTCTACCAGCCAGACCCGGACAACCCGGACGGCTACCTGCTGCCGTTCCACCTGAACACCCAGACCACCAGCGCTCAGGCCATCCCATCCACCAGCCATGCGTGGACCGTCCAGCACTCGGCCTGGACAGCGGGAAGATGGACAACTGGCTGCCCGCCCATCTGGCCGCGGACGGCAAGAACGGCCCGTTCACCATGGGCTACTACGAGCGCGAGGACATCCCGTTCCAGTTCGCGCTGGCCGAGTCGTTCACGATCTGCGACAACTACCACTGCTCGGTGCTGGGCCCGACCTGGCCGAACCGGCTGTACCACATCAGCGCCAGCATCGACCCGCTCGGCGAGCACGGCGGGCCGATCATCAGCAACGTCGATCCCACCCCGTACACCTGGCAGACCTACCCGGAGGCGCTCACCAGCGCGGGCGTGAGCTGGCAGATCTACCAGGAGGTGGACAACTACGAGTGCAACCTGCTGGAGATGTTCGCCAGCTTCCAGAACGCGCCGGTCAGCTCGACGCTGTACCGCAGCGGCGTGCGCACGTTCGCGCCCGGCCAGTTCGAGTACGACGCGGCGCACGACCGGCTGCCGACCGTGTCCTGGCTGATCCCGACCAGCTACCAGTCCGAGCACCCGGACTACATCCCGGCTGCCGGGGCCGACTTCGTGGCCAGCAAGATCGACGCCATCGCGAGCAACCCGGATGTCTGGGCCAAGAGCGTGTTCATCCTCAACTACGACGAGAACGATGGCCTGTTCGACCACGTGCCGCCGCCCACCGCGCCGGCCGGCACCGCGCTGGAATACGTCAGTGGGCTGCCCATCGGCGCCGGCTTCCGGGTGCCGTGCATCATCGTCTCGCCGTGGACGCAGGGCGGCTGGATCGCCAGCGAGACGTTCGATCACACCTCAGTGCTGCAGTTCCTGGAGACGCTCACCGGGGTCACGGTGCCCAACCTCAGCGCCTGGCGGCGGGCCACCTTCGGCGACCTCACGTCCGCGTTCGGCTTCCCGGTGAACGCGCCGTTCCCCCGGCTGCCGAACACCAAGGGGCGACTGGCCCAGGCAGTGCAGCAGGTCAACACGCTGCCCGCGCCGCAGATCCCGCCGACCGACCAGACGCCACCCACCCAGGAGACCGGGCCGCGGCCCCGCCCGCGCGGTTCCGCCGCGTGATGGCGCCCGACCCGTCCCGGAGCAGAGGAGATGCTGACGTGACCGAGCCCACTCCTGACCCCAGCCCGGCCGCCGCGGCCGGGCCCACCGGAACCGGCACCGCCCGCAGGCCGCGCCGGCGGCTGGTCATCGGCGCCGGGATCGCGGCGGCCGCGCTCGCCGTGATCGGCGTGCCCGCGGCCGCGTTCGGGCTGACCGGCGCGCTGGGCCACCGGCCCGCGGCCAACGCGCCGATGAGCGCCATCAAGTTCCGCCCAGGCAACGCGGCCAGCGCGGCCGGATCCACCGCCAACTCCAGGGTCAAGCCGGCGGCCAGCGCGGCGGCGGCTGACTACCACGCCTACGTGGCGCTGGCCGGCGGCTACTCGGTCGCCGAGGTGGACGTGGCCAGCGACACGATCCTGGCCGACACCATCTCGGCCGATTCGCCGGAAGGCGTCGCCGTCACCCCCAGCGGCGGCACCGTCTACGTCGCCGAGACCGGGCAGTATCAGGTCATCGCGGTGAACGCCAGCACCGGTACAGAAACGCCGATCACCGTCGGCCCGTACCCGCAGGACGTCGCGGTGCCCCCGGACGGGAGCCAGGTCTACGCCACGACCGAGACCGGCGTGGCCGTGCTCGACACGGCCAGCGGGCAGGTGGTCCGGGCGATCCCGGACCCGGCCGGTCCGCAGGGCATCGCGGTCAGCCCGGACGGGAAGACGCTGTACGTCACGAACCCGAACGCCGGCCGCCTGTGGGTGATCAACGCGGCGGCGGGGCAGGTCACCGCCCGGATCCCGGCCGGCGCGGAGCCCTACGCGGTCGCCGTCAGCCCGGACGGCAGCCGGGTCTACGTGACCGACATGAACTCCGATTCGGTGTCGGTGCTCGCCACCGCGACCCTGCACAGGGTGGCCACGGTGCCGGTGGGCCGCCTGCCCGGGTCGGTGGCGGTCACCCCGGGCGGGTCGCAGGTCTGGGTCGGTAACAACCTGACCGGCAACATCTCGGTCATCAACCCGGCGACCGACACCGTGTCGGCCACCATCTCCGGCGGCTCGGGCACCGCGACGCTGCTCGCGGCGCCGCTGGGCATCGCGTTCAGCAAGGCTGGGTGAGGGGCGGCGGCTGGTGGGACCGGGCGGCCGTCCCGGTCCCGCCGGGCTGCTCCGGTCTCGTTAGCCGCTCCGGTCTCGTTAGCCGCTCCAGCCTGGCTAGCCGCTCCGGCCCGCTAGCCGCTCCAGCCCGCTAGCCGCTCCAGCCCGGCTAGCCGCTCCGGCCCGGTAGCCGCGGCGGCCCGGCTAGCTGCGGCGGCGCAGCAGGGCCAGGAAGATGGCGTCGGTGCCGTGCCGGTGCGGCCAGAACTGCGCGTACCGGCTGCCCGGCTCCGGGCAGCGCAGGCCGGGCACCTCGGCCAGCACCGCGGGCGCGTCCAGCACGTCCACGTCATCCCGGTCGCGCAGCACGTCGGCCAGCACGTCCCGGGTCTCGGCCAGGTGCGGTGAGCAGGTGACGTAGCCGACCACCCCGCCCGGCCGGACCGCGTCCAGCGCACTGCGCAGCAGGCGTCGCTGCAGCCCGCCCAGGGCCTGGACGTTCTCGGCTGACTTGCGCCACCGGGCCTCTGGGCGGCGGCGCAGCGCCCCGATGCCGGTGCACGGCACATCGGCCAGCACCCGGTCGAAGGCCCCGGCCCGCCACGGCGGCTGGCCGCCGTCCGCCGCCACCGCGGCCGCCGCCCCAGTGATCTGTATCGCGTCGCGGGCCAGCCGGGCCCGGTGCGGCCGCGCGTCCGCGGCCAGCAGGTGCGCGCCCCGCTGCGCGGCCAGCCCGGCCAGCAGCCGCGCCTTGCCGCCCGGCCCGGCGCACATGTCCAGCCACCGGCGGTCCGGCCCGGTCAGCTCCACCCGGGCGACCGCGATCGCGGCCAGCTGGCTGGCCTCATCCTGGACCGCCGCGCGCTTCTCGCGTACCGCCGCGATGGCGCCCGGGTCCCCACTATCGAGATAGGCACCGAACGCCGACCACTGCGCCGGTGCCGCCCCGTCGGCGCGCAGCTCGGCCGGGTCGGCCAGCCCAGGCACGGCGCACAGCGTGACCCGTGGCCGGACGCCGTCCGCGGCCAGCGCGGCCTCGGTCCCGGCCAGCTCGCCGCTGGGATCCTCGCCGAGCGCGTCGGCCACCGCGGCGGACAGCCACCGCGGGTGGCTGTACCGGACCGCGAGGTGGCCGAGCGGATCGGTGTCCCGGGACGGCGCGGCCACCCCGATCCAGGTCTCCAGGTCCCGGGTGGCCACCCGGCGCAGCACCGCGTTGACGAAGCCGGCCGAGCGCTGGCCAGCCAGATCCCGGGCCAGGTCGACCGAGGTGGCCACGGCGGCGTGCGAGCGGACCCGGGTGGCCAGCAGCTGGTGGGTGCCGAGCCGGAGCACTTCGCGCAGCGGCGGGTCGATCCGGTCCAGGCTCCGGTCGCTGCACACGCCGAGGATCGCGTCGTAGGTGCCGCGGCCGCGCAGCGTGCCGTAGGTGAGCTCGGTGGTCAGCGCGGCGTCCCGGCCGTCCAGGCCGCGCTGCGCCAGCACCGACGGCAGCAGCAGGTTGGCGTACGCGTCCCGCTGCTCGACCGCGATCAGCACGTCATAGGCGGCGCGGCGGGCTGGGTCGGCGCGCCGCGGCCGGCTGCCGCGGGCTGCACGCCCTTACCCGGCGGCGGGCCGCCGCGCTGCTGGCCACCTCGCTGGGCGCTACCGGGCTGGTGACCACCGGGCGGCTGATCGCCACGCTGCTGGCCGCGGCGGCGCGGCCCACTCCGGGCCGCCATCTCAGGCCAGCACCGCGGCCGTCTGGCGCAGGCCGCGGGCCCAGTCCGCGGCGGGCATCCGCCGCTTGCCCGGTGGCTGGACGTCGCCCAGCTCGACCGGCTCGGTGGCCGTGCCGACCAGCACCGACGTCCGCTGCACCCGCAGCTCCCCGGGCGCCAGCGGCTGGCCCGCGGCTGACTGGCCGCCGGCTGCGGCCCGGGCCGGTGGCGCGGCCAGCGGCCAGAGCTTGATCCTGGCTTCGCCGAGCATGGTCCACGCGCCCGGGCCCGGCGTGCAGGCCCGGATCCGCCGGTCCACTCGCCAGCGCGGGCTCAGCCCAGCGCACCCGGGCGTCCTCGATGGTGATCTTGGGTGCCAGGCTCACTCCCTCGGCCGGCTGCGGCCGCGCGTCCAGCTGGCCGGACTCGATCCCGTCCAGCGTCGCGACCAGCAGCCCGGCCCCGGACACGGCCAGCCGGCCGAGCAGGTCACCGGCGGTGTCCCGGGGCCCGACCGGCTCGGTCAGCACGCCGTACACCGGCCCGGCATCCAGTTCACGGACGATCTGGAACGTGGTCGCGCCGGTCAGGTCGTCGCCGTGCAGGATGGCGTGCTGCACCGGCGCCGCGCCGCGCCACGCCGGGAGCAGCGAGAAGTGCAGGTTGACCCAGCCGTGCTTGGGGATGTCCAGCGCGGTCTGCGGGAGCAGCGCACCGTACGCGGTCACCGGGCAGCAGTCCGGGGCGATGGCCCGGAGCCGGCTGAGGAATTCCTCGTCCCGCACCCGGGCCGGCTTGAGCACCTCGATCCCGGCCCCGGCCGCGCGCAGCGCGACCGGACTGGGCGCCTGGTGCAGGCCGCGGCCCGAGGCGGCGTCCGGGCGGGTCACCACGGCCGCCACCTCGTGCCGGGAGGCCAGCAGCGCCTCCAGCGCGGGCACGGCGGCCTGCGGAGTGCCCGCGAACACCAATCGCATACGGCCCTACAGCGCCTTCCCGCCCGTTGCGTGCGGCGAGACCCGGATCTCCGGGATGGGCTCGCCCCACCACTCGGCGTCGCGGATCGCCTTGTTGGCCAGCTTGCGCTGCTGCGGATCGAGCCGGTCGATGAACAGCACCCCGTCGAGATGATCCGTCTCGTGCTGCACGCAGCGGGCCAGCTGCCCAGTGCCCTCGATGGTGATCGGTTCGCCGTACATGTTGAAGCCCTTGGCCACCGCACCGAAGGCGCGCAGCGTCGGGAAGGCCAGGCCGGGGAAGGACAGGCAGCCTTCGTCGTCGGTCTCGGTCTCGTCCGACAGGTCCAGCGCCGGGTTGATCAGGTGCCCCAGCTCATCGTCCACGTAGTAGGTGAAGACCCGGAGGCCCACCCCAATCTGCGGTGCGGCCAGGCCGAGGCCCGGGGCGTCCAGCATCGTGTCAGTGAGGTCCTTGACCAGCTTGCGCAGTTCGGCATCGAAGTCGCGGACCGGCTCGGCCGGGGTGCGCAACACCGGGTCGCCGAAGATGCGGATCGGCTTGACGCTGATGGCGCACCATCCTTCTGCTCCGTGCCCTCACTCCGGAAGGTCACCTCGGTGTTACCTGACCAGTCTATGAAGTTTCCTGGCCCGGGCTGGCCGCGACCGACCGGGCTTTGAACGCGGCCTTGCGCGCGGCCCGGGCCACGCTGGGATCAGGGTGGTGATCGCTGAGCGCGGTCAGCAGGTCGGTTACCCCGGGATGCTGCACCCGCCACAGCCCGGCCACCAGTTCGGCCTGGGCGTCCGGCGGCACGTCGGGCAGCAGTTCGGCCACGACGTCCTGCGGGTCAGCCTCTTCGAGCAGCCCGGCGCCCAGGTCGACGAGCAGCCAGGCGCGGTCTTCCCGGCCCAGCTCGGCGTTCTCGCCGTGCTCGTGCAGCCACACGGCGGCGTGCGCGCGGAGCACCGGATCGGCCAGCGCGGCCTGAACCGAGGGCACCGCGTCCTCGCCGATCCGGTCCAGTACAGCGAATCCCGCGCCGCGCAGCCCGGGAGAGCCGCTGCTGGCGGCGGCGATGAGCTCCGCCGCGGCCTCCGCGGGTGTCCGCCCGCCCAGCCAGCTGGCGATCTCGGCCTCGCCGTCCTCCACGTCGCAGTTGGCCAGGGTGGCGAGCAGGGCGGCCGCGTCACCGCGGGCACCGCCGCCGACCACCGGGACATGCCAGCCCTGTGCGCGCAACCGCCGGTGCACGCCCCACACGCCGAGCGGCGACAGGGTGACGGTCAGCCCGCCGCCCGCCTCGTCCGCGCCCGCCTCATCGGCGCCGAGTTCCACCACGCCGAGATCAGCCAGCGCCTCCAGGGCCACCGACACCGCCGCGCCTTCATCCTGGGCCGCACGGGCATCCTGGGCCGCACGGGCATCCTGGGCCGCACGGGCATCCTGGGCCACACGGGCATCCTGGGCCACACCGGTGTCCGGGGCTGGGCTGGCCGCGTCCCGCCGGGTGCCCGCCGCGGCCACGTACGCGTCGAACAGGGCATCCATCCGGACCGGGCCGCCCACCGTGTACAGGGCGGTGGCCATGCCATCGAGATCTTCGGCTGCCAGCATGACCGTGAGCGCCGCGTCCCAGGCGCCGAGTACGTCGTCGGCAGCCGGGCTGGACAGCACTTCGAGCCGCTGCCCGGCCTCCGCCCGGCCCTCGGCCAGGACCAGCATCCGGGCGGCGACCGCCACCCGCCAGGCCGCGTCGAATTCGGCCGGGATCAGCTCCAGGTGGGTCGCCGCGGCGACGGCGTCCGGCTGCCGCAGCCGCCCCGCCTTGGTCACCGCCCGGCCCAGGCCGATCCATCTGGCCACGTCCCGGGCGGCGCGCAGCAGCGGGGCCACCCGCGCCGCCGCGGCCAGTTCCTCCCTGGGCGCCAGCCGCACCGTGGGCAGCCGGGACAGCCCGTCCGCACCAGGCTGGGCCGGCTGGTCCCCGCCGCGCCCGGCCCTGCCGTGGTCAGCCACGCTGCCACCGGCCAGGTCAACCGCGCTCAGTTCGATTGCTGGCTGGTCCGGAAGACCCGATGTGCCCCGGTCCCCGGCCGGCCCGTCCGGGCTGCCCGCCGGGCCCGGCGTACCCCGGGTCCGCGAGTTCCGTCGTGAGGTGGCCACTCCAGCACCCTACGACCTTCCCGGCCGAACTCAGATCAGCTCGGCGGGGTCAAGTTGCACCCGGACCGCTCCCGGCTCCTTCCGCGCGCTGCGCACGGCCTGCGCCTGATGCAGCGCCCTGGGCCATTGCCAGCCCGGCTGACCTGGGCACCCGCAGCAGCATCCGGATGCTGTCCGGCGGCACGTCAACCGGGCCGAGCAACTCGGCCGTGGGCGGCAGCTCAGCGGCGGATAGCAGCGCCTGGACGGCGTCGTCCGGCCCGGTGAGCGACGCCATCCGGACCGCGGGCGGGAACCGCAACTCCGCCCGCTCGGCCAGCTCACGTTCCGCGTGCGTCACCGGATCGCAGCGGATCAGCGCCTGGACCGCGGGGATGGCCGAGTCCGCGACCACCACCACCCGGCCGCCGTCGGCGCCGCCGCGGACCAGCGCGGCCGCGTTCAGCCAGCGGCGCAGCGCTTCCTCGGCTGCCCGCAGGCTGGGCAGGCCGAGCAGCACCCAGCCGTCGAGCAGCAGCGCGGCCGCGTAGCCGCCGTCCGCCCGCGGCTCTGCCCCCGGTGTGGCCACGACTAGCGCCGGACCGCTGCCGATGGCCGGCACCAGGCTGGCACCACCGGAGGTGAGCAGCGGGAACCCGGGAAAGGCCCGGCCCAGTTCCTCGGCCGTCCGGCCCACCCCAGTGACCAGCGCGCGGACCGAGCCGTAGCCGCAGCGTGGGCAGCGCCAGGCCGTTTCCGGCCGGCCACACCAGGCACAGCGCAGCGCGGCACCGGACCCCGGCAGCCCGAGCGGCCCGCCGCACTCGGCGCACCGGGCCCGGTCCCGGCACCGGCCGCAGCCGAGCGCGGCCAGGTAGCCCCGCCGCGGTACCTGCACCAGTACCGGCCCGTGACTCAGCCCGTCCCGGGCGGCGCGCAGCGCCAGGCTGGGCAGCCGCGCGGTCTGCGCGGCCGCGTCCCGGGCCAGTTCCGCGTCGCTGCCGGCCGCGCGGACCTGCGGGGCGATGTCCCGGAGCACCGGCCGGGCGGCGGTGACCGGCTGCGCCCAGCCGCTGGCCAGCAGGCTGGTCGCCTCCGCGGTCCGGGCGAAGCCGCCGATGAGCGCGGCCGCGCCGGTGCGGTGCGCTCGCAGCGCCAGCACCTCGCGGGCCTGCGGATACGGCGCCCGCGGCTCCGCGTGCAGGTCGTCGCCGTCGTCCCAGATGACCACCAGGCCGAGGTCGCGGACCGGCGCGAACATCGCCGCCCGGGTGCCCGCGACGACCCGGACCGCGCCACGCCGGACGGCCAGCCAGCGACGGTAGCGTTCCGCGGGCCCGAGCCCGGCCGCCAGCGTGACGTGCTGGCCCGGGCCGAGCAGCCCGGCCAGCGCGGCGTCCACCAGATCCAGGTCGCGGGCGTCCGGCAGCACGATCAGCACGCCCCGGCCGGCCGCCGCCACCGTGCCCGCCGCCCGGGCGATCTCCTCCGGCCAGTGCGGGCCGGGCAGCGCGGACCAGACCGCGCGCGGCGCCCGCCCGCTGGCCAGCGCGGCCAGGAACGCGGCTCCCGCGGTGTACCGCGCCCACGGCCCCGGCTCCGGCACCGGCGGCCGGGCGGGCGGCTCCGCGGCTGAACCGGCCTGCGCTGAACCGGCCTGCGCTGAACCGGCCTGCG
>CAVWWE010000002.1:0-38958 GCA_963758575.1 uncultured Actinomycetes bacterium | reverse complement strand
TCCCACCCTGCGGGGTTCCGGCGCTGGTGTCCCTGGCATCGCCGCTCTCGGCGAGGATGCCTGCCTTCACGAACGCCTTGACCAGTGCGAGCACGCGCTTGTCCCCGATCCGGTCCCGGACCCGGCTCATCAGGGCTGGGTGCGCATCTCGTCGAAGCACGCCTTGATATCGCCTTCCAGCACCCACTTATAGGTCTTGGATGCCAGGAAACGGCTCTCGGCGATCGGCGTCATGCGCACGCCTGCCAGGCCGGAAACCGTACGAGCACGGACGAAATCCGCCTCGAAGATCGGCTCCAGCACCAGCTTCAGGGATGCCTGCACCACGCGGTCGGCCACGGTCGGGATGCCCAGGCGGCGGCGCTTGCGCGTCCCCGGCTTGGGGATCATCCGTTCCCTGACCGGCAACGGGCGGAACCTGCGGGAATTCAGCTGCTCCCGCAAGTCGGCCAGGAAGGCGTCCCGGCCGATCTGCTCCCGGACAGAAGCGGCGGTCTGCCCGTGGACTCCGGCCGAGCGCGCACCCTTGTTCCCCGCTACCCGATCCCAGGCCATCATCAGGAAACCGGGATCGGCGACGAGGTTATACAGATCGTCGAACCGACGATGAGGATCGTCGCTCGCCCAGCGGTGCAGCCTGGCCTGGATCTCCAGTACCCGCCGCTCAGCCCAGAACGGGCCAGCCGGCAGATCACTCGTATTCACCAGCGTTCTCCTGGTCTTCCAGCGCTTCCCTACTGCTTGCCGCCCCGTTTGCCATGTGGCCGGCTTCCGGTCTCGGACTACTACGGGGCCTCCGCCCCGCCCGGTGCCATCAGCAGACGACGTGCCTGCCCTTCCGGGGTGCTGGCCGCACGCGGCGAGGGCGGCACCGGCCGGTTCCCACGTTCACCGCAAAGCCGATCGACGGTTGAGGCGCCCAGCTCTACCCCTGCGGCATCGCCATGGCTACGCCGCAGGCATTCACCATGGCCTCCCCGCCGGTGTCCATATGCCAGCCAGGGAATTCCCCGCCACCCGCAGGCAGCGGGTGCGCACCGCACCCAGCCCGTATCCGCCAGATTTGAGCTGGTGGGCCGTTAAGGGGCGTCAGGCACTGGTTCCTCTCGTGCACCTTCCCGTCTCGCTAGCCGGACCCGCGCCATCTGGCAGTACCAGCACGTCCCGGCATTGTCAGGGCTGCTCCCGCCCTCCCCGGCGACTCCGGATCAGGCTGCCCTCAGCTTCACCCGGCCGCTGCGACGGCCCGGCGGCAAAGGTCTCTCACCTCCGCTCGACTTGCGGCGCCTCGTGGCGCACATGGTCCTCAGCCCAGTCATCGCCCACGAACAGCCGCACCAGAACTCCCGTCACCAATGTCGAAACATGTCAGCAGCCAGCGGGAGAACCATCAGCGACCTAATAAAACAGTGCTCACGCCACCCGGCGGGCACGACATCCCAGCAGCGATCAACTCTCCCGGTTCACGGCAGGGGCACGATCTTTGCGCAGGGCTCGAAGCCCGGGCGAGACGAGTGCTCACCTGCCGGCGGCCACCAGGCACCGAGTCTGCCGTATGGCGGACCCGACAGCTCTTATTAGGCGAGACGTTCGCCGAACTGGCCGCCGGGTTCGGCATCGGCACCGTCACCGCCTGGAGGTATGTCACCGAGACCGTGGCCCTGCTGGCCGCCCGCTCCCCGAAGCTGCGCACAGCGCTGGCCGGCGCCAACGGGCTGGGCACCTACGTGGTGATCGACGGCACGTTAATCCCCATCGACCGCGTCGCCGCCGACCAGCCGGTCTACTCGGCAAGCACCACCGCCACGGCATGAACCTCCAGGTCATCGCCACCCCCGACGGTGACATCGTGTGGGTGTCAGGGCCGCTGCCCGGCGCTGTCCATGATCTGACCGCCGCGCGGATCTGGAGCATCCTGCGCGAGCTGGCCGCCGCCGGACTGGTCGTGCTGGCCGACAAGGGCTACCACGGCGCCGGTGACCACATCCGCACCCCCTACAAGGGCCGCAACAAGCCGGAGTCCCAGAAGGCCGCCAACCGCGCCCACGCCAAGCTACGCAGCCCCGGCGAACGCGCCAACGCCCAGCTCAAGGCCTGGCGCATCCTGCGCAAACTCCACTGCTGCCCCTGGAAGGCCGGTCAGCTCGCCAAGGCCATCCACGTCTTGCAGGCCTACGAGGTCGGAGGATGAAAAAGGCTCATTACATCAACGGCGCTGCTCACTGATATTGCCGATGGCCGGCCCTGCGCGCCAGCGGCGCGGGTTGGCATCAGCCGAAGCAGGTGCGGCATGGCGCAGCCTCGCCGTGGGCAGTGCTGGCAGCCCATTCCTCCAGGTCGCCGCGGTCAGGGGAACAGATCTTGATGTAGTCCTTCGTCCAGCGGACGGCAGAACTGCGGTCGAAGTGCGGGCACCCGGAGCGGTGCAGCACCAGGTACGCCGGCTTGGGAGTGCGCTCGCTGTTGATGAAGTAGCCGTCTTGGTGATCATCGAGCCAGCTGAAGAAGCCGCGGTCATCATCGCGGAACACGGTGATGGTCTCCTTCCGGTCACCGGGCATTGATGACTCCCGCCCCAGATGGCTCCGCGAGCCATCCCTGCCGCCGGACATAATCCGTGGACCTCAGTGCCCGGGCAACTTCGGCAGAGATCAGTTCGCGGGCAACCACGAACCGCTGGTCGAAGCCCAGTGCCAGCAAGAACTCATCCACACGCTGATGGACCATCTCTGCGAGCTGACCGACGCCCTTCTCGTTAAAGCCGGACGCAGCGGCCACGACATGGCGTCCTACCGGTGCAGGCAGGAACCGCGCCCCGCCACCGGGCCGTAATACTTGACCAGCTCGCCCTGCGGCTTGACCGGGGTGCCGGCCACCCATCCATAGGCGCGGTATTCCTGATCCGGGCTGGCTGCATACCAGATGGCCAGGTCACCCAGCTCGGCGTGCTTAGGCATCTGCCAGCCGCCGCCGCCATCAAGCGTCCGGCCACCGGGCGCGGATGACCTCGGCCAACTCTTCCAGATTCTCCCCTGTGCCTAACCTTCAGCACGATCACCTTCACGGCCCCTCCCCCATCCTCAGACGCACCATGCCACCCCAGCAGGCACCTGACAATGCGGAGGCTCCGGGCAGTGACCTTTATGGCGGTGTTCATACTGGCGCCCATCAGCCAGGTGCCTAATCCGTGCGGCGCAGATCACGCCAGCTCGGAGCACACTCCACCGCCTGCGGTGTGGTGCATGATCGCCAGTCGGGTCCCCATACCCGGCACCATATGTTGTCGTCGCAGAGTGACGAGTGAGTGACGTACCTCATCGCGGCAGACCGGATGTTCTCGACGGCCGCGTCGATTGGTATGTCAAGTGACAAACTGCATGGCCATCATGACGGTCAGCTATTTGGAACCCGCTGCGTGCAAGCCCAGCCGCGCGACTACACCGGCTGGTGAACGCGCAAGAACCTACGGCTGAGATCGCTAAGACTGCCGGGTCGGTCCACCGCCGTGCTTTTGGTAATGGTCATGTATTATTTTCACCTGGCTGACCCAGAATTGTTCCTTCACATTCGCGGACAGCGTGCCAGGGGGAAGCTCGCCGAGGTCTTGGGCGAGCTTGTAGAAGCCGGTGCCAGCGTCGTTGCCGTCCAGGTAGATCACCAGCGCTGAGATCATGAAGCCGGTGACGGGCCGGTTGCGCTCGACCACGATCAGACCCAGGAGATGACCCATCGCGGCGCGCTCAGCCTGCAGGCCGAAGTCGAAGCGGCGAAGGCCTGTGCGCCGCTCCAGGGTGGCGTTCAGCTCGGTGTAGGAGGTCAGCCTGCCCAGACGTGCCCGTTCGATCAAGAACGCCTCGCCGACTGCCGCCAGCTGGTCCCAGTCCGTCTGGTCCCGCCCGAACGCCATCGCCCTGGGACCGACCCCATCGCTCACGGCGCTGTCACCGCGGCCTTCATCTTCTGTGTCGGCGCATCGGCTTTACCGATCCGCGTGGGCTTGGCGCGTTGCGTGGAACAGTGCCGCGACGTGGGGCTTCATGGCGTACTGGGTGGGTTCTCCGCCGGTGCCTTTCCACCAGTGGAACGGGTAACGGCGGCCTGAGTCCGCATGGGGCAGGTTGTGGGCGCTCAAGCTGCCAGAAACCGAGTGCCGTCTCCGCTCAGCGGTCTCGCCGGACGCCTGGCCGCTGAGGTGGCCGGCGAGCCAATCTGCGTCCAGGCATTCCCCGGGATGATCGACCATGAGATCGAAGATCACCGGGCATTCCCGGACAGGGACGCATAGAAGGCTGCCGCCCGCGCCCGGTCTCCCTCTCCCCACTCCGGGCCCGTGTGCCCGTCTCCACCAGAGTGCAGGTCCCAGCGGGGATCATCGTCATCAAGCGGCACGGCGATCACTCCTTCAAGGGCGGACAGCGCCGGAACTACCGCAGGCCGCGCGCCGACCGTAAGCCGCCGCGGCAGGACAGTGTTGACATCGCTTGCGGATCGGGCCAAGATCGGTGCCATGCCGGGACGGGTTGAGGATGCGGTTCGTGTGGCTGTTTCTCCCGGGAGCCCCCTAGTGACTCCGTCAGGGAAAGGTCGTTTCACGGTGGCCAGGTACACCACGGATGGGCTGGTTCTCCTGCTTGGGGAAAAAGAGGCGTGGACCCCGCTGCCCTGGCGTGCTCTGGAAGACCTGCCCGACTACCTGCGGGGCCGTGGCTGGATCCTGATTGGCAGCACGTATTCCATAGATAGCCTGCTGGGAAGCCTGGATGAGTACCTGAAGAGGTTCCTAAAGAGGGCAACAGCTGGGTGGGTGGCGGTGGTGCTGGAGAAGGCCGCCGTGCTTGAGATCGACCGATCGCGGCCCGCGCGGGTGAAGCTACGCGCTGGCTGGTGACTGGCTGGATGGGCACCGGCGATGATGCTCTACTTGAGGCGGGTCTCCAAACGCACGGCCTACAGCGGTCGATTGAGGCGCAACTATGAACCAACCCCCGCGTGAGATCACTTTCGAGGTATCAGGATGGCCTCCGATAAAGAACGAGGCAAAGTCCCTGCTCTCGGCCGGACATCGGCAGGCCACACGGGTCCGTGCATTGCTAACCGCCGCTCAAGCAGCCGTCGAGCGCACCGGATGGAAACCTGGTAGCGGACAGGTTGCCCTCGAGTTGATCATTCGCAGTCTCGACCGGCCGCCCGGCGACGCCACCAACTTCCTGGGCGGCCTGGGCGATGTGCTCCAGGCCAAGCTGACCAGGCCGGGTCTCGACTTTGCCCATCTGGGTGAGCTGCACACTGTTGCACTGTTCGGCGACGACCGCCAGATAAGCAAGATCAGCTACCACGAAGAACCAGCCGAGACCCCGTCCTATCTTGTCCGGATCTCAAATCTCTGCCAACACGAGTGATCAGGCGTTGATCTACGCGGGGGCGCATGTTGGCTGTACGGGCGAATGACGTCATTGCGGACGCGTGAGTGCGTCCGCCTGAGGCCTCGGCCTGCTGTGCTCCCTGCGTACTTCACATCATTATGGGTGACGTGGCTTACTGCGATCTATGTGAGATGGACCGGAGCTACTGCGTGCACGGGCTAGCAGAGCGCCGTCGAGGCGCCAGCGCGAGCGCACCAACCCTGCTGATCTCCCCCAACAACATCGCCCACTTCCCGCGCTGTCCCCACAAGGGCGACGATCCTGACTACAGTCGCTGGGGCGAGATCGATACACCGAACGCCTGGCAACGGCTGGGGAACGGTGAACAGCTGACGCAGCAGCCGGATCATGTCGCCGTGGCGAGGTGGAACTCGACCGCTTCGCTGCCCTGCCATTGGAAGCGGTGCATGCCGAAGTAGGGGCGCTGCAGAGTTTCGGTGGCGGGCAGGTCGTCTTGCTCGGGCCAGGTAAGGACGGCCTGGACCGCGTTGACCAGGAAGACCAGTTCACCGCCCGGGCGCAGTACCCGGGCCGCTTCGGGAATCCAGGCATACGGGTCGCACCAGTTGCTGGCGCCATATTCGGAGATCACCAGGTCGAAGGCGGCGTCGGTGAACGGGGCTTGCTCGGCGCTGGCCTGAATTAGCGGGAATCGCAGCCTGAACTGGTCTTGCAGCGCCGCGGCCGTGGTCAGCTGAGCGGCGGAATTGTCCACGCCGACCGGCTGTGCGCCGCGGCGGTGAGCATCTCTGCCACGGCGGCACCGTGTACGCGGCGGCAGATCGGGTGATACACGGGTGATCATCTCCGCATATCAGCCTGGAAAGTCAGCGAGGATCACCCGTGTATCACCCGTTATACGGCCCGGAGGGCTTGGTGATCTTCGATCACCTGCATATAGCCGAATATTTGGTCGTCAGTGGCAGCTGCTGGGATGGCAGATACACGCCCAGATCATCCAGTTCTCTGGGTCGTCGGCTGCTGCTGATCGGGGGCCTCACGTCTTCCGTGCTGTCGGCCGGATAAGGGGTAAAGACACCGGCAGCGAACGCTAAGGCAAGCTGGTTTCGGCGGAAGGCTTGCCGGGCCCGGCTGTGGAGCTGTCGCCCCCCGCGCGTGGCGCATCAGGGCTTGCGGCCCATGCCGGCGTAGGCAGGAATGACCAGGGGGTTGGCCGGCGTGCGCCATTGTGGCACGGGGACGAGCCCGGGGTCGAGGAGGTCCAGGCCGTCGAAGTAGCGCGCGATCGCGGCGCGCGGCCGCGGGGTCGACTGGGCCGGGCCCAGCCGCGCGTTGAGTCTTGCGGTGCCAGCGCTGACTCGTTCGGTGTCAATGTCGGTGGTGGTGTCGGAGATCACCAGGTAGCTGCCGCTGGGGACGGCCTCCATCAGCCGGGATATGACCTGGTGCGGGCCGTCAGAGTCCGGGATGTACTGCAGGATCAGCAACGCCATGACCGCCACGGGCTGGCTGAAGTCGAGGGTCTTGGCGGCCTCGCGCAAGATGGTGCCGGTGTCACGGGCATCAGCGTCGATGTAGGCGGTGGCACCCTCGGGATTGCTGGTCAGCAGCGCCCGGGCATGCGCGAGGACGATCGGGTCGTTGTCCACGTACACGATCCGCGATTCGGCCGCGATCGACTGCGCGACCTCGTGAGTGTTCTCAGCGGTCGGCAGCCCGGTGCCGATATCGAGGAACTGCCGGATCCCGGCCTCCCCGGCGAGATACTGCACCGCACGGCGCAGGAACGCCCGGTTAGCCCGCACACCGGGCAAGATGTTCGGCAGCACCCCGATCATCTGAGCGGCGGCTTCCCGGTCGGCCTGAAAGTTGTCTTTCCCGCCGAGCCAGTAGTCATACACCCGAGCGGGATGAGCGACGCTGATGTCGAAAGACGGTCGTTCCGCTGCCATGTCCGGGATGTCGCTGTCCCCTCCCCCGGCTGTCCCTCGGGTACTCACCGACTCACGCCCTTCCCAGCGATCTGCTCCGGCACCCTGGGCAGCCCTGCAGGTTCCTCCTCTTCACTGCTCCTCCTCTGCCGGCCATGACGTCGCTGGGCCTAGGAAGCCATCGTAGAAGAGCCACGCCCCCGGCAAGCCGAGTCCGCCGACTGCTTGCGCCCATCCTGTCCCTCCGGACATAGGATCCCGCAAGTACCTGCAGGTTTTCAGTGCTTCAGGCATCTCGGGTGGATTCGATGATCAGGCCGTGGAGGGCGCGCAGCGATGCTCGGCCTGGGTCGACGCGACGGTCGGCGCCAACGTTGCCCACGGCGCGGCGGGAGCAGTTCTTGTCATCGCTTCTGGGAGGCACCTGCCCGCCTGGGGCCGCTGCGTGATGCCGTCGAGGCAGAGGTGTCTTGAGTCCGAAGAGTTCGCCGATGCAGTGGGAGCCTCGGTCAAGCATTACATCCACCGCAATCTCGGTATCTCCATCCGCACAGCTGGCCGTCCCGCACCAAGGGCGCCGGGGCAGTGGATTCATTGGTGGGCAGCCGGGTAGAGCCGGCTGCGCCGGGTCACGACCCGGCCCGTCGCGTTCGGCAGCGGTGCGCGGTCAGGAGGAGTGATCCATGAGCACAGGTGACGCCCCAGATAAATTGCTCCTTGCCTATCGCCTCGATACCGGCATCGCTGTGGTCACGGGTGACCGGTGAAGTTGACGTGTTCACCAGCGGGTCGCTCCGAGATAGCTTCCTTCGGATCATCAGCGATGAAATCTATCGCGGCCTGGTCGTGAACCTCGCCAGCGTGAACTTCATCGATTCCACCGGCGTCGGCGTCCTGGTCGGGATCTGGCATCGGGTCCAGGCCACCCAGGGCTGCATGGCCCTGGCCGCGCCGTCCCGCCAGGCCCGGAGCATCCTGGAGACCACAGGCCTGACCAAGGTATTCCCGGTCTATGGCACCGAGGCAGAAGCCGTGCAGGCATGCCGCGAGCCGGCAACCCAACAGACCTGATCCGCAGCGTTGCGCAGACGTGAGCGCCAGCGGTTTCTAGCCGGCAGGAGGTCAGTGACAGGCTTACCTACGGCGAGAACCCCATGCAAACCGACCGCTAGCGGCGTAGACGTGGCTCGTCCCCGCTCTCCTTTGTGCCGATCTCGTGACCTACTCCCGAAGCCCTGCCGTGGGGCTAGATGGCCGCTGCGCCGAAGGCTGTCAACGGCGGCTGAATTCTGACCCCTGGCGGCATGGCAGGTTCTAGTCAAGGTCGCAACACAGACGGATTCTCGGAGGCGCCGGGGCGTTGCACGCGCGGGAGGAGTTGCTGGCGGTGGCTGAGACGCTGGGCGCGCCGATCATCATGCGCTGCGCATCCGGCCCATGATCACAGCGGCGTTCAGGCCGGTGCGGGTGACGTCGCCGATCACGGCGCAGACGTGGCCTGAGGGCAGACCGAACACGTCATACCAGTCGCCACCGAAGTTCCCAGTGCCGGGTACATTGCGGGGGCCGCCATCTCCAGGCCGCAGATCTCCGGGAGCGCGGAGGACAGCAGGCTTCGCTGCAGGGCGGCCGAGGTCGCACGGTCTAGCTGAGCGTAGAGAGCTTGCACGGCCAGGGCCGCACGATCAGCCGCGAGCTGCAGCAGATCAACGTCTTCGCTGGTGAAGACACGGCCCGTCAGCGTACCGACATGCAGGACGCCGATCACGCCGCCATCGGCCCTCAGCGGAGCACCCAGCAAAGACCGGATTCCCCCGGCCGGCGAATCCCCGGCCGAATGGGATCCGGGTGCCCTGCTGAACCTCTTCTTCCAAGCCGCTCGCCGCTGCCGCGGCGAGCAACCCATTCGGGTGGTCCAGCAACAGCACAGCCGCCGTGTCCGCCTGGCCGGGGTGCTCTCAACAGCATCCGGTCATCGTTGCCGCTGCCGGAGCCGGCGGTTCTTGATCCGGTTGCCGCAGGTGGCCATGTCGCACCAGGCGCCCGCCCCGCTGTGGGAGCGGTCGTAGAAGGCCCACCGGCAGTCCGGGTTACCGCAGGCTTTGAGCCGCTGCCAGGTGCCATCGCGCTGAGCGTCGCGGATCAGCAGGAGCAGCGCGAGCAGGGCCGCGCCGGGCCGGCCGGCGGGGCCGGGGCCGAGGCTTACCTGCCCGCCTGGGCTGACCTGCAGCGCGGGCCGGGAGGCGTGTGCGAGGTCCTGCAGGGGAAGCAGGTCGCCGGGCGGGGGCGGGGGGCCGCCACTGTTGGCGACCAGCATCGCGCGGATGCCCTCGCGGACGCCGCGGGCGAGGTGCAACTCGGCCGGGTCCGGTGGGCGCTCGGCGCGCCACAGTCCGGCCTGGGTCAGCCAGGTGCCGGCGGCTGCGGGATCGAGCAGCAGGTCGGAGCCGTGGTCGCCATCCCAGGTGTTGACGAACGACTGCACCAGCAGCAGCGGCATTGGGGCCGGCTTGGTCTCCTCGCCGAGCACCCACGAGGGCACGGTCACGCCAAACAGTGTATCACCACGTGACCATCTAAGAGGTTTGACTGGTCTCTGAGTGACTTCTAAAATAGCTTTACTAGTCACCTATGAAGAGCAGGTGCCGCGACAGACAGGCGATTAGCCGATCGGAGGTGCACGTCATGGTGATCCTGTTGGGGCTCGCCGCCACCGTGCTCTATGGCAGCGGTGACTTCCTCGGCGGCCTGGCGACCCGCCGGGCGCACGTGCTGGCGGTGCTCACGCTGGCTGAAGGCGCTGGGGCAGCCGTCGCGCTCACCGCCGCGGCCATATCCCCAGGCGCGCCCAGCCTGGCCGGCCTGGCATGGGGGATCGGCGCCGGCCTGATCGGCGGGCTCGGGCTGATCATCTTCTACATCGGCCTAGCGGCGGGGCCGATGAGCGTCGTCGCGCCAGTATCCGGGCTGGTATCCACGGTCCTGCCGGTCGCGGTGGCCTTGCTGACGGCGAGCGGCCCGGAGTCGGCGTCTACACCGGCGCGCTGCTCTGCCTGGTCGCCATCGTGCTGGCCAGCTCGGCCGGCCAGACCAGCGCGGCGCAACGGCACACCCGCCCGGGCCGGGCCATCGCCTACGGCACCGCGGCAGGCATCTCGTTTGGCCTGTTCTTCCTCCTCATCCGTAACGCCCGGCAGACCGGGGAACTATGGCCGGTGGCGGCCGCGCGGATCGGCGAGCTGGCGGCTGTCCTGACCGCCGCAGCCGTGCTGCAGCGAGGCCTGCGGCTACGCCGTGCGGGCGGGTGGCTCCTGCTGGCAGCGTCCGGCGCAGGCGTGATCGATGTCGTCGCGAACATCTGCTACGTGGCGGCCACGAGGACCGGTATGTTCGGCCTGGCCGTCGTGCTGGCCTCGCTCTACCCCGGGATCACCGTGCTGCTGGCCAGGGTAGTACTCGGCGAACGGCTGCGCTGGGTCCAGCGGGCCGGCCTCGGGCTCGCCGCGATCGGTATCCTGCTCGTCGCAGCATGAGCCCCGGCCTGGCATCGCGCCATCGCCAGCGCACCCAGGTCGGCGAAGCCAGACGTACAAGACCGCACGATGCTCTACCTGATCGCAAACCAGCCCTTCAATCCTCCAACCGCAAGCACAAGACAGGCGTGGTCGCGATAGTCCAGGCATCTCCCTGTTCGCCGGGGTACTGGACTGCGGCAGCCGGGAGCCGTGCTTGGTGACATGGCCACGGTGACCTTGGTGCCGGGCTCGCGGCCACTTCTCGCCGCAGCCCGCATCGTCAGCCAGGGCGCGGCTGCCCTGATGACCGGAGAGTGGTGTCGGGGTTACGCGTTCTAGCTGGTGGCCGACATGTCGCAACGGTTGCCCGTATTGCGCGTGAGGGATGCGAACGACCGCAGTCCGGTGTCGATGAACTGGGCGGCACGGTTGACCTCGGCGTTCACGGCCTGGTGGACCTGCGCGGGGGTCCGGGCGCCGTCCAGGTATTTCGACAGAGCCTGGAACCGAATGCGCCACCGGCCGAGCAAGGCGGTGGCCGCGATTTGCGGCTCTGGGTCGTCCGGGCTCATGCCGGCCCGCCCGGGCAGGATCTCGGCGGCCTGTGTCAGATGAACCGCACAGGGGTGCTCTCTTGATCTCTGGTCGAGCCCAGGCCGTGGCCGCCGTGCGCCTCCACACGCAGCACAACCGGGCGGCCTGAGGTGGTGGCTGCCTGGCGGCCCTCACCCGAGCGCCCGGCCTCGACCCTCACCTGCTCAGTTCTTCCCAGGTGCCAGCCACCTTGAACTGTGCACGCCCCGGACACCAGAGGCTGATGTGGTTCGCCCGGTCCGGCTACTCGAGAGGTCGATGTCGGGGCTGTGCCAGCGGGACGTCTGATAGCGCTCTGGTGAACGAACGGGGTCATCAGCATCCCGTATCCAGCGGCGATCGCCCATGTTCCCGGGCCGGATGAGGCCGGCACGCAAAAGCCCCCGTTACCCGGGGGCGAGGTCTGCGCAAAACGGAGCGGGCGGGCGCGCATTCGCCGCGATTTGGGACTCACGTCCTATGGACTCACGCCCTGTGGACTGCCGGGCTGCTGGCCGCGCTGGCCGTTCGGCCCGTCCCGTCTTGCAGCACGAGTCTACCACGCGACGTGAATGATCAACCACTCAGCGACGTGTGCCCAGTTCAGGCGGCTTGCAGATACTTCCGGTCGGTGATGACGCTGAGGCCTGCCGCCGAGTTGGTCACAAGTCAGGTCTCACGATCACAGCCAGCCGCTGCCTCCGGCACGTAGCTCCCCGGGCGCTCTGCCCGGGGAGAACGTCACCTGGCAACGATCGTGGCGGTGAGCGCGATCCGATGGTCCTTGGTCCAGGGCGGTCCCAGCGTTGCCCGCGCCGGGTAGGTCGGTGTGGCTGCTTATCGGGCGCCAACTTGTCACCCAAGGTCGCGGCCAGGCTCTGCGACCAGGGGCCGAGGCCGTTCACGTGACCGACATCGGCATGCTCGGCGCGTCCGACGACGCCATCCTGGCCCATGCCGCTGCCCCGGGCATGATCCAGTGCCAGCTTGATCCTCGATGACCAGGCTGAGCTGCACGAAATCGCCGACACGCTCTGGTCACTCGCCAGGACCGGTCATGATTGCCCGTGGCGGCGGACAGCCGCTATCGGCGGGCAGAGCGGCCGACCGCGAGGCGCACCGCGGAGATGGCGGAACGGCGACTAGGCCCAGGCCCACCACGGTTGTGGGTGCTGGCCCATGGCGCCCCACCCCGGCGTGCCGCCAGGATTGCCGCTAGGTCAAGGCCGTTCGCTGCCGAAGAGGTGGCGGTCTACCGGGATCATCTGCCTGTGTTGAGGGATGACGAGTGAATAAAGACGGTGGTGGCCAGCAGCGGTCGTCAGGGGCTGGGGCCGCCCGTTTCATGGTCCCGTCCGCGGGTGCTCTGGTCCAGGTCAGCGGGGTGACGAAGCGGTACGCTTCTGGCGGGCCTGCTGCCCTGGACCAGGTCAGCGTGGATGTGGCGGCGGGCGAGGCAGTGGCGGTGATGGGCCCGTCAGGCAGCGGGAAGTCCACGCTGCTGAACATGATCGCCGGACTGGACAAGCCCACCAGCGGCACCGTCGCCGTGGGTGGGCAGCGGATTGACGGGCTCAGTGAGTCGAAGACGGCGAGGTACCGGCGTAAGCAAATCGGGATGATCTTCCAGTTCTTCAACCTGCTGGAGGACCTGACCGTGGCCGACAACGTGCTGCTGCCCGCGCAGCTGGCCGGGATGCGCCGCTCGAAGGCCCGTGCCGGGGCCCAGCAGCTGCTGACCCAGCTGGGCATTGATCGCTACCGTGACACCTACCCGGGGAGGCTCTCCGGCGGTGAACGGCAGCGGGTTGCCATTGCCCGAGCGCTGATCAATGACCCGGCGGTGCTGCTGGCCGATGAGCCCACCGGGGCGGTGGACACCGCGACGGGGGACGAGATCGGCCAGTTGCTGCTGGACCTCAACGAGGCTGGGCAGACTCTCGTGCTGGTCACGCACAGTCCCGAACTGGCGGCGCGCTATGCGAGGCGCGTCATCCGGCTGGTCGACGGCCGGATCACGAGCGATGCTGCCGCAGCGAGCCTGCCGTGAGCGCCGGGCCCGTCTTGCGGGCTGCCTCGGGCGGCCTGGTACGCCGCCGGGTTCAGACGATTGTCGTGTTCGTCGTGCTCGTGGGCTCCAGCGCGGCGGGCATTCTCGGGCTCACGCTGCTCACGCACGCGAACGAGTTGTTCATGAACGCAGTCTCGAATCAGCGGGGCGCAGACGCGGCGGTCTTCGTGAACTCGGTGCGCGTCACCGATGCCCAGCTCGCGGCGACTCGCCGGCTGAAGGAAGTGACGAAGGCCGCAGGCCCCTACCCGGAGGCGACGATCTCCGCCGAAGCCGGCGGGATGACCTTCCCGGGCCTGACGGTCGAAGGCCGCACGTCGCGCACCGGTGCTCTCGATGACCTGACGCTGAACAGGGGCCGGTGGCCGACGCGGCCGGGCCAGATCGCGCTTGCCGTCTATGCGCCCGTCCGGGCGAGCATCGGAAGCAAGATCACCATCACGAGCCTGCCGGGGAGACCGCGGCTGACTGTCGTCGGCTACGCCGGGTCGGTGGTGCGGGACGAGGACGCCTGGGTGGTGCCAAGCGAGATCACCGCCTTGCGCAAGGCCGGGGCGGCTCCTTCGGAGGAGATGCTGTACGACTTCACCAGTGCCGGGTCTGGCCCGCAGATCACCGCGGACGTTTCCGCGCTGAAGGCCGTCCTCCCCGCCGGGGCTGTGTCCGGGTACGTGCCTTGGCTCAGCTCGACCGACCAGACCGGTTCGGAGCAGGGCATCAATACGCCGTTCGTGGTGGCGTTCGCCATCATGGCCCTGGTCCTGTCGGTGCTCATCGTGGCCAACGTGGTCAGCGGAGCCGTGGTCGCGGGGTACCGGCGGATCGGAGTGCTCAAGAGCATCGGGTTCACGCCAGCCCAGGTGGCCGCCGCGTACGTGGCCCAGGTGGGAGTGCCTACGCTTCTGGGCTGCGCGTGCGGCGCGGTTGTCGGGAATTACTGGGTGGCGCCGTTCCTGGGCAAATCAGGAGGGCTGTTCAGGGTCGGCCAGCAGGTAGTCCCGTTGTGGATCAACGTGGCGGTGCCGCTGGGATTGTGCGCGCTCGTCGGGCTGTCCGCTTTCCTGCCGGCGCTGCGCGCAGGGCGGATGAACGCGGTAGCCGCGATCGCGACCGGGCAGGCGCCGCGGCAGGGAGGCGGCTATGCGGCGCACCGGCTGCTTGGCAGGCTGCAGCTGCCCCGTCCGGTGACGATCGGCCTGGCCGCTCCCTTCGCCCGCCCGGGCCGTTCGGCTGCGACCGCGGCGGCCATCCTCTTCGGAGTCACCGCGGTAGCGCTGGCGGTAGGCCTGGACTCCTCGCTAGCGAAGGTGGCCTCGGTCGTGAGCCAGGGCCAGGGCCAGGTGCAGGTGGACCCCGGCCGCAGCCAGTTCTCCGCGGCGCCGGGAGCCGCGCTCACTGCTAACCAGGACCGGAAGATCGAAGCCACGCTCGACGCGAAGGCAGGAACGCTCCGGTATGTGGCCGAGGCCGATCTCGGCCCTGGGCAGCAACCCGCCGTTGACGTGCCCGGCCTCCAGCCGTCGTCGTCGTGGGCTGACTTCGCATCATCAGTCTTCGTCACTGCCTACCACGGTGACTCCGCGTGGCTCGGGTGGCCCATGGTGAGCGGTAGCTGGTATCACAAGGCGGGCGAGGTGGACGTGGACGCCGCCTTCCTCACCACGACCGGATTGTCCGTCGGCGACACGGTACGGATGAGCGTCGATGGCCGGGCAGCCACCGTCCGTATCGTCGGCGAGGTGTTCGCTCTCGCGCCGCCCCTGTTGCTGACCAGCTGGCATACGCTCGGCGGCGCGGCCGCCGGGCTCACCGCCGGTCAGTACGACGTTGATCTGCGACCGGGTGCCAGCCCGCGCGCCTATGTCGTGGCGCTCAACCGTGATCTCGGATCCAGCTACACCGTGTTCGGGCCGCAGAGCGGGGCACCCGGCGGAGGACCATTCGGGCTTGCCGACCTGTCGCTGATCCGGCTGCTCACGCTGATGCTGGCCGTGCTTGCCGGGCTCGGCGTCCTGAACTCCCTGCTGATGGTCACCCGCGAGCGGGTGTACGACCTCGGGGTGTTCAAAGCGGTCGGGATGACACCACGGCAGACGATCGCCATGGTCGTGTGCTGGGTCGTCGTTCCCGCCATCGCCGCCGGCCTGATCGGCATCCCAGCCGCGATCATCGCGCACTACTTCACCATGCAGGGCATCGGCAGTGTCGAGGGTAGCGGGATGACCACGAGCCTGGTGAACGTCTACAGCCCGGCAGAACTCGTGCTGCTCGTCCTCGCCGGACTGGCCATCGCGGCCATAGGCGCACTGCTGCCCGCAGGCTGGGCAGCAAGGTCAAGGACCACAGTGGCCCTGCGAGCCGAATAGCCTATCCGGCCCCAGAACGCGGCCCGGCCAGCTGGCACCAGCGGATCGTCGTCACATGCCCGCCGCGCGGAACATGCGCGCAATGAGCCGCAGTCCGCTGCCTTGCGCGCCGCGATTGCTGCAGGTCACATGGTACGGCCGCTGGCGCTCAGTAGCTCGCGGAGGTCGCCCCATCCTCGGCAGTCAAGACATGGCCCGCGTGGCGCAGGTCGTGATGCGCGCGCACGGGATCACCGGTCAGCCGTCCCTGCGGTGCGCGCAGTCCTCTCGGGGCGGCAGCAGAACCAGACCGACTTCCGCTAGCTCTCCCCGGCCCCCGCCCGGCTGGCTCAACTGAACCTGCCGGTCCCGTATGCGCCACGCCCGGGCCGCAGGTACCGTCGCTGGCGTGACCGGCGCCACTGGCATGTCAGCCTGGCAGACCATAGAACGAGACGCACCGCAGATCGCCAGGCCGCGCGCGACCCGCCTGCGCGCTGCCCGGGTGGCGCTGCTGGGCACGCTGCGCCCGACGGATTCCCCAGGATCAGCCCGTCGAGCCCTATAACGCCGGCGGCCAGTTGCTCATCGGGGTCATGGCATGGTGGCGAAGGCAAATGACCTGCAGCGAGATCCACGATGCGTGCTGCATAGCGCCGTGGCCGCCCCAGACAGTGGCGAGGGCGAACTCAAGCTCTACGGGTCGGCCGTGGAACCTGTTGCGCTCGAATACACGGTTGTGGTGATGACCTGCGTCATCACGTAGCGGGATGGGGCCTGTCATGCGGCGATCTGGTACTCGTGCGTGAGTCCGCCGAGAATCTGTTTTCGGCGGATCTGGTGCCCCAGGCACCGAGAGCGAACGCCATCTGCGAAAGGATGATCGGTACCCTGCGCCGGGAGGTCCCGGCCGCCGCCTGCTAACCATTAACGAGCACCACCTGCGCCAGGTACTGACCGAGTACCTGCGGCATTACAACACCGCCGGGTGCGGCGGGGTGCGGGGCCGATCCCGGCATCAGGCAGGATCTGCCACACCGTGGACGCGGCGATCCGGTGGCCGAGCTTGACGAGTTCGCCTTGCACGCGCCGGTGCCCCCACGCCGGGTTGTCCGTCGCGATGCCGATGACACGCTTGCCGATCGCGGCTGCGGTGGACGGCCGTCCGGGACGCCGTCGGCTGGTGTAGTCCCATCTGCGTGTGACCAGTCGCCGGTGCCAGGCGATCAGCGTCCCCGGGGTCACCGCGAACACCTCGCCCCACCGTTGCCGGGGATCAGCCGGGACAGTGCCGCGAGCCACAGCCGGTCCGCCGGCTGGTAGCGGACCCGGCCGATCTGCCGGCTTAGCACCGCGTTCTCGTGCCGGAGCACCAGGAGTTCGGCGTCCTTGGACACCTCCTGCCGGGCCAGCATCATCAGGTAGCCGAGTAGACGGTACGTGCGCAGGTAGAGGGCCGAGAAGATCACTCAGCGATGATCCCAACCCACAAGACCGCCCAGGCCAGGTCGGGTAATCGAGGCCTACAGGGCATCACCAGCCCCGGTTCGCTGGCACTACCCAGGATTCCCCTGACCAGGTCCCAGATTCAGGGTGAGCGGCTGCGATCCGAGCCCGGTGCGGTTTTTGCCGTCTACGGTCAGGGTGACCGCGCCCGGGTTGCCGAGCCTCAGGGTGACTGCCTGCCGCTCGGTCCACGTCTTGGAGGTGCCCGTACCGATGATGCCCTCGAAGATCCTCGCGCCGCCCGGTGTGGTGAGGTCGGCCCAGCAGGGTTCGCTGACTGCGGTGACCGAGATCACCACGGCGCGGGCATGGGCCTTCGCGGGCGGCGCCGCGGTGGTCTTCGCGGCCGGGTGCTTGCGCGCGGCCTTGTGCGCGGTGGCGGCCGGGGTGCGGGCGGCGGCTGTGGAGCTGGCTGCGGGGCCAGCCGCCACGAAGTGATAGGTGGCCAGGCCGGCGAGCGCCGCGAGGACGGCCAGCAGCGCAACGCTCCAGCCCCAGTGCGGCCGGCGGCGCTGGCCGGGCCGCAGGGGGGCGGATGGCCCGGGCCCGCTGGCAGCGGTACGGGCCGAGGGCAGGCCGTGGCTGGAGTCGTACTCCCGGACCAGCGGCTCGGGGTCGGTGCCCACGCTGGCGGCGATGGCGCGGATGTGCCCGCGTGCGTAGAAATCTGCGCCGCAGGCGGAGAAGTCATCCGCTTCGATTCCGCGGACGATCCCCTCCCTGATGCAGGTCTGCTGGCTGACCTGGGTAGTGGTGAGGCCAGCCTGGCGCCGCGCCGTTGCCAGGACCGCACCAATGCTCACGCCACGCCTCCACCGCCCGGCCGCGCCCTGGGCCCGCCCACGGCGTGATGGCCTGCGGATACCATTCTCCCCCCGATCGCGGCCGGGAGCGCCTGCCGAGCGCCGGCATCCGGTTACAATCCGGCGAGACCGCTCCCGGGCCTCCTGGCCTTCACTGGAGCGCGGCCCGGTCACAGCGTGATCGGCGGCAGCGGGCAGCCAGTGTTCTCCGCACCGCCGCCGCGCCGTGTACCGCTTCAACACTCATCGCATGGTTCTTGACCTGGGATTTCATGATTTCGGTCAAGCGGCCTGGTAATACTCGCTGATCACGCCACCGAGTCGCGAGGGTGAACTCAAGCTGACTGGGTCCGCCGTCCAGGTCGGCTCAGATCTTCGGGGCGTCGCCGATGCGTGGTGGGCGGAGCGGCCACCGGACCAGGCGGTCGTGTTCTCGCTGGGCATCGCCCAGGCGGTATTCGTGACCTGGGACCTTGAGCGCGGCCTCATGACAGTCCACCGCTGGTTCCCGCGAACCGGCTACAGCCGCACTACCCGCACCTATCCATAGCGCAACCGCCGAAGCCGAGAGAACAGTACCCTTGATATTGGAGCCTCACGATCACCTCCATATCAGCCATGAGAGTGCGGTGGTAGCGTGCGCCTGCCGACGTCCTTTACCTGCGGGTGGTAGCCGCGGCGGCGCTGCTGACAACTGTGGGCAGGCGGCCGGATCGGCGGTATGTGTCTCGCTGGAATGCTGCGCCGTTGCCCCGGTCTATGACGGCGGCGAGCAGGGCGGCGACTGTGTCCGTGTCTCCGGTCTCGGTCAGCGCGTCGCGGACGTGCTCGAATAGCAGGTTCACCACGGTCGCGGCTTGTTCTGGCCGGCCGGTGAGTGGATGGACCAGCGTGTCGTGCAGGCCGGACCGGCTGGCCCGCCACGCGGCCAGGCGCAGCAGTTCGGCCCGGATCTCGTGGGCGGGTTTGCCCTGCCGCCACTGGCGTGCCCCGGTTTCCACTAGTGCCCGGGCCAGCGCGCCGATCAGCACCGTGTCGTCGGGGTGCAGGCATACGTCGGCGACGCGTATCTCGATGGTGGGGTAGTGCTCGGACAGCCGGGCGTCGAAGTACACCATGCCAGCGTCGAGCACGGTGCCAGTGCGCACCATCTGCTGCACCGTTTGCCGGTAGGCCTCGGCGCTGCCGAATGCTCCGGGCGGCCCTGAGCTGGGCCACCGGCTCCACGCCTGGTAGCGGAAGCTGGCATAGGAACTGTCTTGTCCCTGCCAGAACGGCGAGTTGGCGCTCAGCGCCAGCAAGACCGCCAGCCATGGCCCGATCCGGTCCAGCGCGGCGATTCCCTCATCTTCTGAGGAGATCTCGACATGTACGTGGCAGCCGCAGGTGAGCTGCTCCTGCGCGGTCAGCCCGAACACGTCAGCCATCTTCTGGTAGCGGTTCTTACCCGTCACCTCGGGCGCGACTGGGAGGGGTGAGGTGGCCAGCGCGGCCACCTGAGCCCCGGCCTGGGCCGCCGCCTCGGCGGCAGACGCCCGGCACCGCCGCACTTCGCCGCCGAGTTCATCGAGCGTGCGGCATGGCCGGGTATTGGTTTCCAGCTGCTGCAGCTGCAGCTCAAGCTCCAGCTCCTCCGCGGCATCGCCGGCCCGGCCCCAGCATCGCGATCCCGCCCGTGGCCATTGCTAGCCTGCCTGGCCGCCTCGAGGACGGTTCCAGCCACCGCCCGGGGCCGCCCGGTTCCCGGATCGACGAGCAGGAATTCTTCCTCGACCCCCACACTGCGCAGACTCATCACCCAAGCATGGCCGACGCTGACCGCGTCCCGTGTCACTGGGGAACCAGCCTTGCCGCGCGGCCTCAGCCCATAGGCCACCGCCCGGGGTCTCTGCTAGTCCTGGTTCTCCTGCCGGTCCTGGCTCTGACCCTGGTCCTGGCTGAGGCGATGCTCTGCGGCGTTGACAGCCCGGTCGATCTGCTCGTCATGCTGATGGTCGGTGTCGCGCTCGGCGATTCCCGCTACTTCGCTGATTGCCTTGTCGGCCTGCTCGGGGTGCTCCTCGGCGTAGGTCTCCGCCTTCTTCTCCAGTTCGCTGAACTCGCTCACGCCACCCTCCTGCCTTGCACCGGGCCGGGCCTTCCGCCCCCCGCGCAGCTACCCCTGCGCCGGGAACCGATACACAGGCGTCACCAGCGCCTTACCCTGTTCGCGGCTACGAGAGTGCACGTCCTGCCATGGGACTGACACACTTCCGGTATGGAGCCGCGTCCCCGGCGCATGGACGCATCTTCGATGATGGGGCGCATGGAGTGGACCTTCACCGGTGAGGTGATCGAGTGGCGCGGACCGGCGCCGTACCTGTTCGTGGCCATGACGCCGGATGAAAGCGAGGATCTCAAGGACGCAGCCCGCGGCCTGATGTACTGGGGCCAGGTGCCGGTCCACGTCACCATTGGCGGCACCGAGTTCAGCACTGCGCTGTTCCCCAAGGACGGGCGCTACCTAGTGCCCGTCAAGGTGGCGGTGCAGCGAGCGGAGGCGATCGGGGAGGGCGCGATCGTTGAGGTGGTCTTGCGTCTTAACGCCGCGCGCTGGAATGACGGCGCACGCCGTCGGCGGTATGAGCGGTAAATGAGTCGATGGCTAGCTGGGCCCGCGTCTACGGTGGCGGATGGCTGGCCGACCTGGCGGTAAGGGCCAGAGTCCGGTCGTCCCGCAAGGGTTCGAGAAGCGTCAGGAAGTAGACCCGGCCTGGCCGCCAGCCCCGAGTCCGCTGCGCGGCGTGAGCGGATGTCAGCAGTGATGAGGCATTCGGTCGGAAGCGGGTGATGATGAGGCAACCAACACCGTTCCTGACTGTGGGACTCCCATGCACCGGGAAGACCACTGCTGCTCGGCGCATCGAGATCGAGCAGAGAGCACTTCGTCTCACGAAGGACGAATGGGTGAAGGCTCTCTACGGGCACGAGAATCCGCCATCGGCTCAGGACGTGATCGAAGGACGGCTCATCCAGATCGGGCTGCGCGCCCTCGAACTCGGCAACAACGTCGTGATCGACTACGGCCTCTGGGGTCGAGACGAGCGCTCCGCTCTACGGCAGGCAGCAGCAGACCTAGGCGCGATGGTGGAGATGAGCTACTTCGAACTCACCCCAGCCGAGCGGCGGAGACGACTTGATCAGCGCCAAGCCGAAGCGCCATACACGACTTGGCCTATGTCCGACGAGGAACTCGCCGAGTGGGCTGCCAACATCGACATCCCAACGCCCGGCGAACTCGACGGCAGTGAACCCATTGATGACCCACCGGCTGGATTCGCGACATGGGACGAGTGGCGCAGACACCGCTGGCCGCCGTCGGTCTCCTGACGCCTGCTCCTCGCAGCGCTGCCACGACCGCTCATCGGCTAGAAGAGGAAGATTAAGAGGTGGCGAGCCCCAGGCTCCGTAGCTACCGTGGGGGCAAGTCCTGTGGCGGTCTCAGGATCTGCCCAGCTCGGTTCCCGCCGTGGGCATGGCGAGGCTTCCCCGGACAGTGCAGCGCAGCGGCGTCTGGGTGCCTTTGCCGCCGTGGGCCCAAGGTGATGAGTCCAGCAGGAAAGTACCGCAACAGGTACGGATCTGGAGGGACGGCGATACACGCTGCTGGACGGTGACCTGCGGGGATGGACGTGGGTGGACGTGCTGCCTGTTGTTTGCACGCAGGGGGTCAGGGGTTCGAGTCGCCTTAGCTCCACAGGTCAGACACAAAATTCGAACAACGGGGTCTGAGAGTACAGCAGCAAAGTACCGCAACCGGGATTACATGAGATGCCGCACTCATGTTCGAGCTGGGCTTCGCCTTCATGAGTGGCAGCGGCCTGGGGCGCTCAGAGTCCAGGTCTTGGGGGTGGGCTCCGGGCTGCTGAGCAGGACGAACACGTTCGGTGGGGCTCCGCTCAGGCTGTCGGGAGGTCGGCGGGCAGCGTTCTGAATCTGCCGCTTCGGGACCCGCTCTTGCCACTCCGGCAGAGGATCAACCGAGACGGCCTGCCAAGATAATTAATGTCATCAATGGTGAGCTTTCTTGCCAGGCGCCATGAATTCACTGCGTACATAATGCTTAATACATAGGATCACCCGTGTATTAAGCGATCTGGCCGCGACCCAAGTGGGTCAAGCCGCTGGCCGCGCCCGTTTGCTGCGCAGTTGGCCAAGGAAAGGGCCAGTGATATTGCGACGTGTGTTACTTTGCGCTTGGGGTCTTTGTTCCTGTCTCGCGGCCCCAGACGCGTTCACGGTCGGGCAGGCCGACGAGTTGGCGGGCGATGTGCTTGCGGTCGGGCTCGTCCTCACGGCGGTTTTCCCCGATGAGGGTGCCGGCGCGCTCGCGGACATGCGTGCGCCATGTGGCGAAGTCGTCATCTGATGCGGATACTGGCGGTGGCTCAATGTCGAGGATGTCTTGCGCATATTTCTCAAGCAGCGCATCGACAGGGCTGCGGGGGCCACGGTGGCTGGCTTCGGCCGATCCCGGCCGCCCGGCAAGCACATAAATCTTGTACAGGTCGAACAGGCGCTCCGTCCGCGGGGTGGCCACGATGCGGCGTTCGAGGTCCCAGTCGGAACGGGTGATCCAGCGGGGGTTCGCCGACCCGTCTGGCTTCAGCGCCGGGGCGATGTAGGCCTCGCGAGCGCCTGGTGCCCGGTCCCAGGCCTTGCGCTCGTGCTGGCCAGCTCGGCCGACAAGACCGGCGCGGCCCAACGGCACACGCGTCCGGGCAGGGCCATCGCCTACGGCATCGCAGCAGGCGTCTCGTTCGGCCTGTTCTTCCTTCTCATCCGTAACGCTGGGCAGACCGGGGAACTATGGCCGGTGGCGGCCGCGCGGATCGGCGAGCTGGCGGCGTCCTGACCGCCGCAGCCGTGCTGCAGCGCGGCCTGCGGCTACGCCGTGCGGGCGGGTGGCTCCTGCTGGCAGCGGCCGGCGCAGGCGTGATCGATGTCGTCGCGAACATCTGCTACGTGGCGGCCACGAGGACCGGTATGTTCGGCCTGGCCGTCGTGCTGGCCTCGCTCTACCCCGGGATCACCGTGCTGCTGGCCAGGGTAGTACTCGGCGAACGGCTGCGCTGGGTCCAGCGGGCTGGCCTCGGGCTCGCCGCGATCGGCGTCCTGCTCGTCGCAGCATGAGCCGCGGCCTGGCATCGCGCTGCCATCGCCAGCGCACTTGCCCACCAGCCCGCCGCCGCCCATCCGATCGGAATCTGCGCCGGGGCGCCACGATGGCACCGAGGTGGACGACCGCTCCGGCCCGACGGCCGCGGCCCGGCCCAGGTGCGCGCCGTTACACACCATGGCATTGGCGGCGATGAACACCTCGTCGTTGACGGTGGCGCCGGTCAGCTGCGCGCGCGGGCCGGCCAGCACATGGTCGCGATGAGCAGCGGGTGCCGGGCGGTGCCGCGCGGCACGGTGTTTCTCCGTGATCATGCGGCCGGTGCCGATCTGCGCCGGGCCTCCCTCGGCGGCCAGGGTCGGCGCCGTGCATGGTGCAGCTGCCGGCGCCGGTACTGACCTGGCCGCTGATCGCCGCAGAAGGCGCCACGGAGGCCTGGTGGTGGATAGATGGTTCCCGGCAGGCCTAGATGCCGGGTCGCTATCGGGCCGCTGTGTACCCGGGCGCGCTGGGCGGGTTGCCGGCGGCCGGGCTGCCCGCTGGGCCGGTGGCCGGTTCGGCCAGGATGGCATTGGTGGTCATCGGGGTCGTCCCCCTGGTGGCTGGTACGGTCAGCGCGGCGTTGCCTGGGTCGGCGGCACCGTCAGCCCTGGTTCGCTGAGATGGATGCCGGCCGCCTGGTACGGCAGTTCCCTGGCCACGACCTGCTCGGCTCCGGCCTGGGCGAAGCCGCCTGGCGCCGGGAGATCACCCGCAATGGTCGTCTTGCGGCGTGCCGCCCAGGCGCGGTGCAGGACCACCGCGGCGATGGCCGCGAGCAGCGCCGCGCTGGCCGCGATCAGTGCGATCTGCCAGCCCGGCATCCCGCCGGCGACGACGGTGTGGACGGGGATCGGGACGGGCGCCCGGTGCACTGGATAGTGGATGTGCCCGGGCGGCAGCGGCGGGTGCTTGTTCCAGCCGGGCGGCAGCGGCGGCTGGCCCGAGGCGAACGCGGCTGGCGCGGCTGCGGCGAACGCCAGCAGGGCGCCGGCCAGCCCGGCCAGGACCCCGGTGAGACGGCGGAGATGGCGGACGGGACTCATGACGATCTCCCTTGGCTTCTAGTGCGATCTGTCAACTGCGAGTGTGGGCAGGCCCAGCGCCCGCCCGCCATCCGACGTTCTACCGATGCCCACACCGGCGCTGCCCGGCGTAAAGTAAGGCCCACAGGGGAGGAAAGGCATCGCCATGGGTGCTCCAGTGCGGGCCAGCGACCGGGACCTGCGCGCGCTGGCGGCCATCGTCAGCCAGGACCGCGCCGACCTGCCGGATGGGGAGGGGCTGCCGCCGTCCCTGCTGGCAGACCTGATGGGCCAGATCCGCTGCGACGCGCTGGGGCTCGATAGTTGGGACAGCGGGCGGCAGAGGTGCTGGTTCAGCCAGGAAGTTCCGGCTCGCGACGCCGGCGGCATCGACTACGCGGCCTGGGATCCGCTGTTCTGGGAAAACTACTGGGATTGCCAGCACTGCAGTTACGCTGCCCGCACCGGCGACCTGCGCAGCGTCGTCAAGGTCGCGGACTTCTACTCGGCCCGGCAATTCCATGCCACCGGGATGTACACCGATTACGACCGGCCGCTGGGCATGGAGCACTATCTCATGGTGTGCCTGCCCCGAGCGCTGCCGCCGACCGCCGGGCCCGGACGGTATGTGCGGCTGACACTGTGCCGCGGGCCCGGGCCGGACTTTTCCGAGCGTGACCGGGCGGTGCTCACGCTGCTGGGCCCGCACCTGGACCACGCCTACCTCGGCGCCGAGCGGCGCCGCCACCCTCTCCCGCGGCTCACCCCCCGCCAGTCCGGCCTGCTTCGCCTGGTGGCCGCCGGGCACACCAACACCCAGATCGCCCGCCGGCTCGGCATCTCCGAGACAACCGTGCGCACCCACCTGGAAAACATCTACGAACGGCTGCACGTCTCCAGCCGCACCGCCGCCGTCACGCGCGCCTTCCCCAGCCGGGCCGCCTAGCGCTCACCGGCAGGTGAAGGGCCGCGTAACCCGGACTACTCCGTCCTTCCTTGCAGGCGCGACCGCCTCCGGCGCGTGCGCCTGCTCCCCGCCGCGGTGAACGTCATGGGCTGCCCATCGCCAGGCACGCGGCACCGGATAATCGGCGTAGGCTCACGGCCGTGATTTGACACACCAGCCAGCGCGCTGAGTCGGCGATCCGGCTGATCCGGTGGCGGGCCGGCCGGTGTGGGCTGGCCCTGATGCGCGTGTGGCGGCGTACGCGGTCAAAGCGCGGTGCCGTCAAGTGCTGCCGCAGCGTGCGGGTCAATGAGTCCAGCAGGAGGTGGCCGGCCCGGAAGTAGGTTGCGGTGGGCCGGACCCGCTGGCAAGGGATGAGTTCGAACGCGGTCCTTGGGGGCGGCGGGGACCAGCGGTCGATGTCGAGCCGCATGCGCAGCGGCGGGCGCAGCGGCCGCCGGGCCAGGCGGACCTCGATCCGGCATGTACCTGAGTCGCGATCGTGCTCGGCCGGCCCGCGCAGGAGGCTTGGGCCGATTTGAAGGTCGCCGTCCTGCCCCGTGTGCAGCCAGCTCTCGAGCGCGGCAACGCATGCCTCGAACGGGAGGTCAACGATCCGCCGGAATGACAGCGAGCCCGCAACGGAGCACGTGCCCGCGCTTGGGATGGCCCCACCGCCCGGATTAGCGGGCGCGGCGGCGACGGCCGTCGGCGGCATGCCTGCCAGCCCCGCGGGCATGCCGCGCCAGCGGCGGATGCGCGGGATGCGGTCCATGACGATCTCCGGCACCTCGGCGGGCAGGTTCAGATCCTCATGGAAGTCTGTGAATCTGGACATGCCAGGCTCCTTCTTTGATGTTTTGGTGTTCGGCGGCGCCGGGCCCGGGAACGGTGCCCCCCGGCCAGCGTTTCCGGCTGGCGGCACCGCGTGGTCTGCGTGGATGGCTCAGGCGGCCGTGGTGACCGCGTTCCGGCGGGTGGCCCGCACGCGGTCGAGGAGCACCGCGACCGTGGCCGCGACCAGGGCGGCCCCCACCGCGATCAGGGTGATCTGCCAGCCGGGCATGCCGCCAGCGACGATGGTGTGAACGGCGGAGGCCTGGGCCGGCGGCACGGGCGCGCCCGCAGGCCCGCCGGGTGCAGGCACCACCATGGCGAAGGCGGGCGTAGCGCCGAGCGCCAGGGCGCCGGCCAGCCCGGCCAGGACACCGGCGAAACGGCGGATGTGGCGGATGGGGTTCATGACGATCTCCTTCGGCTCATAGGTGTGGTCGATCAGGTCCCCACTGTGAGCCGGCTCGCGGCGCGCCCGCCATCCGACGTTCTGCGGATGCCCACGACCGTGCTGCCTGGCGTAACGTGAGACCCGCCGGGCGAAAGGGGGCCCCGATGAGCACTCCCGTGATGGCAAGCGAACAGGACTTGCGCACCCTGGCCGGGATCGTCACCGACCTCCGCGCCGACCTCCCAGAAGACGGGCTGCCGGAATCCCTGCTCAGGGATCTGATGGACCAGATCCGCTGTGATGTTGTGTCGTTCCAGGGATTCGACAGCGGGCGGCAGGAGTGCTGGTTCAATCAGGGCATCCCGGGCGACGCCGATGAGTATGACGACACTGAGATCGAGGCGCTGGACCAGGCGCACTGGGAGCACTACTGGGACAGCAAAGCCTGCAGCTACCCCGACCGCACCGGCGACCTGCGCAGCGTCTTGACGGTCGCGGACTTCCACTCGGCCCGGCAATGGCATGCCACCGGCATGTACACCGACGTGTACCGGCCGCAGGGGTTCGAGCATGAGCTCCAGCTGTGCCTGCCCGAGCCGCCCGGGCGGACCACCGGGCCCGGGCGGACCGTCCGGCTGTACCTCTTCCGCGGGCCCGGCCTGGACTTTTCCGAACGCGACCGGGCGCTGCTCACACTGCTGCGCCCCCACCTGCACCAGGCCTACCTCGACGCCGAACGCCGCCGCCACCCGGTCGCTCAGCTCACCCCCCGGCAGACCGACCTGCTGCGGCTGCTCGCCGCCGGGCACACCAACGCCCAGATCGCCCGCCGGCTCGGCCTGTCGGAAGGAACCGTGCGCACCCACCTGGAGAACATCTACGGCCGGCTGCAGGTCTCCAGCCGCACCGCCGCCGTCACACGTGCCTTCCCAGACCTGGTCGCGTCCTTACGCATGACCGTGCGTCCTGAATGCCTGCCGCATCATCAGCGGAGCGCGCCCATGACGACCCGCTGGAGTCCGGCTTCACCACTGAAGGGCGGTCTGCAGCCAGCTATCTGCCTCTGCAGAACTAACTAACGTTAGCCGACGCAGGTAACTGCTATATGGCCATGGGAGAAATGGCCGAATGGCTGACTGGCCATCAGCGGACCGAAGAGGCCGGCGGGCCGAACGCTGCGGGCTTACTGCAGGTGGCGCGATAGCGGATGATCCCGGCGCCGCCATGGGCTCCGGCCCGGCACTGACGTGAGCTAGTAGCCGCTGACGCCGACTCCAATGAAGCGACACCGGGCGGACAGAGCGAACGCAACACGGCCGTGACCTTCCCCCGGTTTTCCGGACGGGTCCTGAGAAGTGGGGAAGCTCGGCCGTTCGTATCCGCTCCGCGGATGAGAGCCCACATTGCATAGGAAGTTCGGTGCGCCTGGCCCAACATCTCCATCTGCGCTAAGGGCCGCCCATAATCGGCGCGCTCCCGTCGATCACGACGAGCGTGCATAGATATGTGCAGACCGGCATCAACATGAACCAAAGCACCACGCGGTCATCGGCATTCTCTGAACTAGGAAAATGATCATGAGCTGGGCTGGTCGCCTGGTTCAGCGTGCCGGGATGTTCGGGGTGAAGGCGGGCATGCCGAGTGTGGTGTGGCTGCGCCGGTCGATCTGGGCGAGTTTGTCTTCTGCCCCGGCGAGGCTGACTTTCAGGCCTTCGACTTCGCCGAGCCAGCCTTCGCGCTGGGCCTCGGTGATGCGGGCGGTGAGGTTGTCGCGGATCTCGGCGATGCGGGACCGCTGGGCGGGGTCGGGCCAGTGCATGGAGCACCTGAGGCAGCTGTGCTCGTGGATGCAGGGAGTGCCGAACGCGCGGCCGCAGGTGCCGGTGGCGACTTTGCGGCGTTCGAAGTGGCCGAGGAATTCTTCCCATTCGGCGTCGGTGGGGATGCGGTATTCCTCGCTGGGCCGCTGGGCGCGACGGCGGGCGAGGAAGGCCAGGTGGGCCTGGATGGCTTCTTCGGGGTAGACGGCTAACGGCACCGTCGGATATTGGAACTGTCTGAATGCCTGCTGGAGGAGCACGTTCGGCTGCCCGGTTCCTGTCAGTTGGTTCCGTTCTTGTAGCGCGGATGGATGATGTCCTGCCGTCGCTGGCTGAGGTACCAGGTTCTGGTCTCGTCGAAGTCGATGGTGCGCCTGAGTACGGCGGTTTGACCGGTGGTCAGCTCGGCGAGGACCTCACCTCGTGGGGAGATGATCGTGGTGGGGCAGTGCTGGCGGGGGTCGGCGGCGTTGGCGGCGAGGACGAACCGCTGGTTTTCTGCTGCACGGCTGATCAGGTGGCTCCGCCATACCCCGGGAGGCTCGGTGGGGTTAGCAGCGTTGGTGAGGTAGATAAAGGCCTGCGCTCCTGCGTCGGCGAGGTGCTGCCATTGCTCGGGGAAGCGGATCTCGCGGCAGAGCTGGACGCCGATGGTGACGGGACCGCGGTCCAGGTGGAGCTGGAGGGTGGGGAGTTCAGACCCGGCTTCCAGGTGGTCTCGCTCGTTCATCGCCAGGTTGATCTTCCGGTAGGTCCATCTGGTGCCCTGGGGAGAGAAGTAGAGGGCGGCGTTCCACCAGGCGCCGTGCTCAAAGAGCAGCGAGCCGCAGAACAGGTGGACGGCTCGCTGCTGCGCCAGCGTGGCGAGGCGGTCAGTGGCGTCAGCGAGCGCTGTGGGGTTGAGGTGGTCGAGGGCCGAGAGGTCGGAGCCGTAGCCGGATAGGGCGCCTTCGGGTAGCACGACGACCTCGCCGGGCTGGGCGGCGGCCAGGATGGTGGCGATGGCCGACAGATTCTGCTCGATGTCCCAGGTGGTGGGGATCTGCGCGACGGCTACCGGTGCTTTCATGAGTCCTTCTTCCGGCGGCTGACGTCGGCGGCGTAGGTCATCCAGTCCCCGGCTGAGGCGCGTTGCCATTGGACGGCGACCTGGACGTGGATGCCGAGCATACGGGCGAGCATCGCGGCGGGGATCTCGGCGGCGAGGGTGAACAGGGCGGTCGATCTGGCCTGGCCGGGGTGCAGGCCGATGTTCTTGAGGCGTGTTCCGAGGCGGTCGTCGCCGATGGGCTGGCCGGGGCGGCCGCCGGGGAACAGCCACGGTGTGGTGCCGGGGCGTCCGATGGCGGCGTGACCCTGGCGGGTGGCGATGAGGTCCCGGACAAGGCCTGCCAGCGGTTCGGGGAGAACAACCGGGGCGGTGCCCAGCATGATCTCGACCCGGTCGCCGTGGTCGTGGATGTGGCTGGCGGTGAGCTTGGCGATGGCGGCGATGCGCTGTGCGTAGAACAGCAGGAGCAGCCCGGCGACCCGGTCGCAGGTCGGCAGCGTGTCGTCGTGCAGGAGCCGCCGGGCGTCGTCCCAGCGTTTCTCGCCATCGTGCGGGCCTCGGGGGCCTTCCCAGCGGACGGCACCGAACGTCAGGCGGCTGGCGTGCCGGTGGGTGACCGACCATCGGGCGAAGTGGGCGGTCTCGTCCCGGTAGGTGACGTCTTTGCTGGATGCCCATCGGTCCAGGTCGGGCTGGGTGCAGGACGCCAGCGTGAGGTTCTCGGCGGCCAGCCAGTCCAGGAAGCTGGCGGCCGCGGTGACGTGGCAGCGGACGTTGAGGGCCTGCAGGTGAGTGGCATGGGCTTCGCCCAGCCGTTGCCGGAGCCGGCGCACGTGGTGCCAGATCGCGTAGCCGTGCAGGATACGCCGCTCATCGGCGTCTTCCCGGGTGCTGATGGCGGCGGTGATCCAGCGTTCGAGTTTCACCAGCCGCTCGTCGCGGGTCGGCAATGCGCCGATGGCGACCAGGACGCTGCGCAGGTGGGCGAGTGTCTTGTCGGCGGGGAGATCGTCAAGGATCTCGTGGGTCGGCCCGCGGGTCTGGCTGCCGAGCTGGCTAAGGAGCTCGCGCACCTTGGGCCTGGCTATCCAGGCCAGGGCCGTGTCGGGCCGCTCGACGCTGGACAGGGCCTGGCGCAGGGGAGCCAGGCCGGGGCGGACGATACCGGCCCGATCGCCGAGGAGGCCGCGGATTTTCTGATCGAGGACGCAGCGCTGACAGGGCCTCGGGCTCAGCTGCCAGGTCTTTTTGCAGGCCGGGCAGCGGCCCCAGAAGCCGGGGTCGGGGTTGAGGCACCGGGCGCATAGCGGTTCCTGACGGGTACCGCCGCGGATGGGGGCCACGGTGCCGCACCCGGCGCAGGGAGCCCACCACTGCTGGCAGCGGTCGCACCACGGCTGGCCGGTGGCCTTGGATACCTCGCATCGGGCGGTCTGTCCGCAGATTCCGCAGACCAGGATCTGGCGAGGCCGGGAATTCTGGCACCGCGGCCCGTCTTCGAGCCGGACCGCGACCTTGCTGCGGCGCCCGCAGTCCGCGCATTCCTCAAGGTTGACCGGGTCGCTGATCAGGCAGTTCGGACACAGCGGATTGCCGTCAGCATCCCGGGTGGCCGGCTCGCGGACGGCGCCGCAGCGTGCGCACGCGACGGCTGCGGACCGGGCGAAGCAGTTCCGGCAGACCCGCTGACCATCCAGGAGCTTCGACAGGGCCTTCACCTCGGTGCAGCGCGGGCAGGCCGGCTTTACGACCTTGGCAGCGCCGGCCGCGACGAGCCCTCCGATGAACCGCAGCACCGCCGGAGCCGGTGCGTAGGTGCCCGCCCCGGTGAGCAGGTCGGGGCGGGCCACGATCGCCCAGGCCAGGCGGCGCTGCCCGGCTGGGCGGGAGGTGGCCTGCTGCAATGTCGCCGCGATGGTTTCCCTGCTAAGGCCCGGGTCAAGGGCGGTCACGAGCTGCACCAGTTCCCCCAGCGGGTCGCCGCCGGTGTCCGGGCAGCTCTGGCAGCGGTGCTGCCCGTGACGGTCCAGGGTGACCGCTCGCCGCTGTTCGCCGCAGCCTGCGCAGGTGCGGAGCCGCTCCAGGCACGGGCTGCAGCCCCAGTCGCCGCCACCCTGGCTGCGGACGTAACGCAGTTCTCTCTTGCACCCGCCGCACCGGGGCGCCGAGACCCCGGTGGCTCCCGCCTTCCTCAAGGCGAGCAGCAGCCTCGCTGCCGACAAGGTCGCGGGCGGACGGCCTGTGCGCAGGACCTGCGGGTTGTCCTTCAGCGCCTGGGCGAGCCGCCGCCGGGTGGCCCGGCCGCCGGCCACCGCGATGACCACCCCGGCGATCTGCCCGGCCGTGAGACCGCGTTCAACCTCGGCGACCAGGCGCACAATGACGGCGACCGGGCCGGCGGCGACCTCATCGTCCAAGACGGCGCTCACTCGCCGGCCGGGGTGATCCGGGCCCGCTTCGGCCGCAGCTCCCCGACCCCGGCCCCACCACCGGCCGCCTTGGTCTTCCGAGCCTGCCCGGCGGCCTCGACGGGTTCGATCAGCTCCTCCATCGTGCAGTCCAGGATGTCCAACAGCGCCATCAAGATCTTCAGGCTGAGCCGCTCGGGCCGGTCTGTGACCAGCCGGTAGACCTGGCTGGAGGACAGCGTGATGCCCCGCTGCGACAAGGGCGCGAGCAGGTCGGTGGTGGCGAACATGCCCCGCGCCGCCATGACCTGGCGCAGGTGCCACCGGTAGTCCAGCCTGGCCGTCATCGCTGCTCCTTCGGCCCGGCTCCGGCACCGTGACCAGCATCGAGGGCCGGGGCGAGGGCCCGGCGCAGCGCGGTGTTCATGAAGTCGTCGCTGACGTGGGTATACACAGCCGTCGAACTATCACATTCGTGACCCACCTGGGCCTGGATGAATCTCCGGTCGACCCCGTCCTCGGTGAGAT
Organism: uncultured Actinomycetes bacterium; assembly: GCA_963758575.1. Classification (GTDB taxonomy): domain Bacteria; phylum Actinomycetota; class Actinomycetes; order Streptosporangiales; family Streptosporangiaceae; genus RYN-230. The sequence goes on along the minus strand of CAVWWE010000002.1, from coordinate 6,630 downwards.
GCGTGACGTAAGAATGCCTCATTGAATGGGGAACCAGGGCGGCCGGCAGGCCGAGGGCGTCCCGGTAGGCGACGAACCGGGCGTTGATCTCCGCCGGTTTCACCCGCCCGCCCCGCTCGGTCACCCACAACGCCGGATGATCGGCGCAGCCGAACCGGGGCCGCACGTTCTCCACGTAATCGGCGACCGCCTCGACCGCCCAGCCCATCACTGCGGCGACATTCCGGCGCCGCGGCGGCTGGCCCCTCTTGGCCTTGCCATAGCGGACGCTGAGCATCCCGTACCGGCCGAACTCAAGAGCCGCCGGATTCCGGCCAAAGTCCACCAGATCCAGCTTGGACGTCTCGTGCGGCGCAGCCCCCACCCGTAGACCACCTTGAACAAGGTGGCGTCCCGGTAGGCCGCCAGCGCGCCCTTGCGCTTCGCCCGCACCGCCCGGTCCACCTGCTCATCGGCATAATCCAGGAACCGCTGCAGCTCGGCGCGGGTGAACGGCCGGGCGTCGGGGCTGCCCTCGTAGTCGTTGAGATGGGCGATCGTATTCCACTCATGACAGATCGCCACCGGATGCTTCCCCGGGCCGAACGCCTGCTCGCACGCCACCGCCCACCCATACCGCCCGTCGGTGAGGAACTCGGTGAACATCCGCAGGCTGCACTGGTAGCTGCGGATCGTGGACGGCGCCAGGTGCCGCTCGGCCGTCAGATGCAGCGACCACTCGTCCATGTGCCCCGGCGACCACGCCCACGGGTACTCGTTGGTGAACTCCAGGAACCGGCGGATCAGCCGCTCCCGCGGGTCGATCGTGTCGTCATCCTTCAGCCCGCGGGCCGCCTGCTGCGCGCGCCACCCCCGCAGCATCGCCTCGACCATCGCATCCTCCGGGCGCAGCTGCACCACACCCGACACCAGCTCCACCGAAGCCGCTCCCGCGAGCCCCATCCTGTGCTGCTGCGTCACTCCAGACCATCCCTTCTGAAGAGCAGATCTTGCACTAGATGGGACCGACCTGGCAAATTGCCTGATCAGGCAACCTTATAGAGAACCCCCGGAAGTCCCGCGAAGACACCGCGCCGACCTCGCGGGCCTGCGACTTCTCGCCCGCCTGATGCAATTCCCGAGCCTTCGTGTAGCCGAGGGTGACGTTGATGTCGCGGTGCCCGGCGATGATCTGCGCGATGTGCGGCGGGAGCCCGCTCATGATCACGTCGGTGAGGAACATCCTGCGGAAGTCGTGCAATGTGTAGTGCAGCGGGCTGCCATCAGGGCCGGCCAGCCCGGTGCGGTCGAGCGCCGAGGCGAGCAGCTGCGCACGGTGGCGGCGGGGATGGCGCGGTTCTCGGCGCCGATGCGCCGCTGGAACAGCACCGGGGCGGGGGGCAGCCAGAGGCGTTCGTGGTCGTCGTAGGCGGCGACGAGGGGGACGGCCTGGCTGCTGCCGCGGATGCGCCTGATGATGGTGGCGAGCACGTCGGCGAGTTCAGGGTTGATGACCAGCAGGCGTTCGGCGTCCGTCTTGGACGGGGCGATCTGCAGCAGGGGCACCAGCTCGCCGGTCCCGGGAAGGCGGTATTGGACCAGGCTGTGGTGGCTGAGCTGGATGAGTTCCTCGGCGCGGATGCCGGTGGCGCGCAGGATCTCCACGGTTGCCCAGGCCCAGAAGGCGCGGTCTTCCTCGGCGGTGAGGTTGCGCCGGTTCCCGCTGGCTGGGTCATCGGCCCAGATGCTGGCGGTGCTCGTGGTGATTGAGCGGGCCAGGGTCGTTCCTGCAGCGGTGAAGGCGCTGCCGGGCCTGGCAGCGCGGGCGGCGTGCAGGAGTGCCTGGGCGTCGGCGTGCTGGCGGGTGGTGGAGCGGACCAGGGCGGGCAGGACCGGGAGCCGTTCGCGGGTCCGGGCGTCCATCCGTGACTTGCGGTGCCGCTGGACCTTGCCCTGGATGGTCTCGGCCCGTCCGACCGGGCAGGGGACCGCCCATTGTGCCCACCGGGCCGGGTCATCGACGGCCCACTGGGCCAGGTCGAGGTTGAAGGCCCGGACCGGGGTCAGGAACTCGCGGTGGCAGATCCGCTCAACGCCGACCACGGTCTTGCCGCCAGGCCCGCTGATAGTCGTCTGCTTGGTGCGCATGCGCTGTTTCCACGCGTCGGCGACCTCGGCGCTCAGGTGCAGGCTGTCGATGCCGGGATGGTGGGCTTCCAGGTCGGCCCAGAACATGCCCAGGCGGCGAGCCAGCTGCTCCAGGCTGCCATAGTCCATCGTGGGCTGGCGTTCCCGCAGGTAATCCACGAGCAGGTCACGGATGGGCTGGCAGGCAAGATGGTGACGGAGGGGAACGGATTGACCATCCGCCCCGTGCCCGCCTCCAGGTGAAGTCGAAAAGCGGCGCAGCACCGTCTCGCTGTGGGCACGCACCGACGGCGCATAAGCCCGGCCCGAAGGCTGGCCGCCTGCGCCTGCCCGCCCACGATCCCGATCACGCCAGTGCGGCCGGCCGGCTTGCCGGCGACGAGCAGCCACCGGCAGAAATCCCGGGCCCCGGCCCGGCTCGCCCGATCCCACGCCACCCCCGCCGCCTGCAAGAACCGGAACCAGCGGAGCAGATCCATGCCATACGAGCGGACAGTCGCCTCCGACCGGCCCGCTGCCTGCAGATGACTGAAATACGCCCCGGCCGCCTCAACACACACACCATCGCCGTCGAGCAGCCGGTAAGGCTCCCACCGATCCCCGGTAGCTACCAGCTGACCCGTCAACGGCACCACCAGCCCAGCCAGATCCCACGCATTCCCGTTCAACCATGACCGGCGACTATGCCACAGACAAGCCAGCACGTCCCTGAACTGCGAAAACTCATGTCGTTGTTCAGTCAACACGCATGAGTGGATGCTCGGGGGCAAGGGTCTATTCTCACGAACGGCTCTGTCGCACTTTCGGCTCTGTCGCACTTTCGGTGGTGACGGTAGGTGGCTAGCCCAGCAGGATCCGGTGGCGTAGGAGGGTGAATCCTGCCCGGCCGTACATCTGCCGCTTGATCATCTTCGTCTTGGTGTTCACGCCCTCGGTCCGGCCGTTGTGAAACGGCAGGGTGACGGCCGCGATCACGGCCTGGGTGTCCAGGTCCAGGCCGCGGGTGAAGGCATGCAGGCTCGGCAGGTCCGCGGCGCGGGCGGCTTCGGCCCATTCGCTGAGCCTGGCCTCGTTCGCCGGGTCCGGGGTGAGCAGGGCGGCGAAGTCGCGGACCAGGCCGGCGAGGCTGGTCATCTCGGGGCAGGCGGCGGTTAGTTTGCCGAGCAGTGCCTGCTGGCTGTCGCTGAGGGTGTCGGGCCGGGTGAGCAGCATCCGGGCGACGCGCCGGGGTGACAGGTGCGGCCGGTCGGCCTCCACCCTGCCCTGGGTGATGTAGCGGTAGAGCAGGTTCATGCTGCCGGGGTAGCCCAGCTCGCGGATCTCGGCGAGCAGCTGGTGCACCGGCACGGCGGGGTCTTCGGCGCGGCGGGCGCGCAGGTGATCACGGTAAGGATCGACCAGCGTGGCCCGGTAGCGGGGGCGCGGATCATCCGCTCAGGCTCGGCAGCGCGGGCGTAGCGCTTGACCGTGTTCAGCGACAGGCCCAGTCGGCGGGAGCATTCCAGCAGCCCGGTGCCCCGGTCGGTCAGGTCGTGGACCTGCCGCCACCGCTCCGCCGTCGTCTGGGCCCGCCTGCCCTCGCGCAGCGGCGGCCCGGCGGCCGCCCAGCAGGAGCTGTGCGCGGCCACTTCCTTCAGCACCGCCTCGCCCAGGCTGTGCCACATGTGCCAGCGGTCACCGGCCTGGACCGCGCCGGGCAGTGCGCGGCGGACCGCCTCGCCGTAGGCGCCAGAGCCGTCCCGGCACACGATCTCGACGCCCGGGTGGCTGCGCAGCCAGGCCTCCAGGACCTCGGCTTTGCGGCCGGCCAGGACATCGACCCGCTGCCCGGTCTGGGCGTCGATCAAGATGGTCGCGTAGACCTGGCCGCGGCGCAGCGCGAAGTCATCGACGCCCAGCACCCGCGGCACGGCCACCTCCGGCAGCGGCAGCCGCAATAGCAGGCGCAGCGCGGTATGCCGCGACAGCGGGATGCCCAGCGCTGCCAGCAGCCCGGCGCCGGCGCGGCCGGCTAACCGGCGGACCGCCTCGCCCGCCTGGCCCGCCAGCCGCGCGGTGCGCCGCTGATAACGGTCCAGCAGGCCCGGGACTTGCTCGCGGAATGTCTGCGCCGGGCAGTCCAGGGCCGGGCAGCGCATCCGCCGCACCCGCACATGCACCACGACCGGGCGCCCGTCTGCGGGCACGTCGGCGACCGTCCGCTGGTAGTACCCGTGCACCTGCCCGTCAGGCTGCCGCACCGCGGGCACGGCACCGGCCCGCCCGCGGTCCGCGCCCGGACCACGATCACGCCGTCCCGGTCGGTCACATCCTCGATGACCAGGGACGACAATCCGGAGAACACGATTCCCGCCAGTTCACTGATGTCACACGCGGCCGACGATGCCAGACCTAACAAATCGTGGCATAGCCTGACACGCCGTCACCACCGAAAGTGCGACAGAGCCGTTCGCTGCACAGTCCCGGTGTCAATTGGCTCGCTCGTTCGGACACCCAGGGAAGGTTGTTGTGTTGGTTGAGTAGGAGAACTGCGGCAGAGGCCGGGCGGGCCGCGGCGTTCACGTTGGGTGGGATACCTGCGCGACAGTGTTGACGCCCGGTATGCTGCCTGTGGCTCACAGTCCCGTGGGTCAGGTGAGGTGCTAGGAAGTCGAGCACCTCGCGGCGGTGCTGGACGGGTTGCTCGATGCTGGGTATGTGGCCGCATTCGGCCAGCATGACCAGGCGGGAGTGTTTGATGGCGCTGGCTATTGGCCTGGCTTGGGCGGGGCCGCAGATGAAGTCCAGTTCGCGCCACGATGAGCGTTGGGCAGGCGATGCGGCGGAGCAGGGGCCGCAGGTCAACCGATTGGTAGAGACCGCCTTCCCAGGCTTTCCCGGCCGCCAGGTCCGCCTTCATGACCCGGCTCATGTCTGCTAGCCTCGCCGCCACCTCGGGATTGTCGGGTTCGGCGAGGTAGAAGGGCAGGACCATGGCCATCATCTGCTCCATCTCCACGGGTCGGTGGCGCCCAGGATCCGCTCGGTCCACTCGTCCATGACCGGGCGTGCTGCCGTATACCACGGCGAGTCAGCATGGCGAAGCAGCATGGCCTCACCCTCAGCTTCGGCCTGGCCTCCTTCCCGGGCGTCGGCCTCAGGGCCGACGCCGAAGGCCGCGACGGCCACGCACGCCTGCACCGCATCCGGGAACAGCGCAGCATAGGCGAGGGCCGTGGTCGCCCCGAAAGAATGGCCCAGCACAACGACCTTGGGCAGCCCCAGCGCTCGGCGCACCTCCTCATAGAGCGGGCGTGGCCCTCGGGTGAGTAACCGGCCGGATCGGCCGGGGGTGTGGAGCATTCCGAGCCTGCGGGTTGAACAGGTGGGACGCAGGACGGCGGAGAACAATTCTGCATCGCCATCCATGTACGCGGCGGTGAAGCCCGGGCCGCCGGCGAACATCAGCGCGGGCGTGCGGTCCCCTATCACGTGGTAACTTGCCGCCCGTTGTCCGGGCAACTCGACCTCCCTGGTCATATTCTCCCCATCCCCAGGTGACCGCGGCACTGCACTGGTAGCTGGCCCGGCGTGCCGCGAAACCGAAGGCCAGTGTCCCAGCACTCAGGCTGCGAATCCAAGGGTGAGCCTCTACGGCCGGGCCCAGGGCTCACCACCAAGCCCGGGTGCGGCAGATCCTTGAGATCTCCGGGGGCCGCATGGAGATGAAAGGGCCACACAAGCCGCGCGCCCGCGAGACCAGTGAGGCGGGGAAGGTCTACAACGAGAGGGCCGAGACCGCCTAGCCGGGCTCTCCCGCTGCAGTTCTGGCCCACGAGCCGTCGGCCAGAACTCGATCGGCGGGTTCTGAAGAGGAAGATTAGAGGTGGCAGCTCCCCGGGCTGCGCAGCTACCGTGACTGTCGCGGGATCAGGTCGGTTGTCATCGTGAGCCCGGCGGAGTTCCTTGGGGAGCGCAACGGAGTACCGCACGGCCTCAGTGCAGTCGCGGACCAAGATGGGAAGTACAGCACGAAAATACCGCAACAGGTACGGATCTGGAGGGACGCGGATACACGCTTTGGGACGGTGATCTGCGGGGATGGACGTGGGTGGACGTGTTGCCTGTTGTTTGCAAGCAGGGGGTCAGGGTTCGAGCCCCCTTAGCTCCACATGGTCCGAAGCCATAATTCGAACAGCCGGCCCGAGAGACAGCAGGAAGCACAGCAACCGGGACCGCCTGAGCTGCCGCACACGCGTTCAGTTGGGCTCGCTCTCGACGGCGGCGGCCGCAGATCCCCCGTCTGGGGCCGAGTTCCGGGCCACTGAGCAGGAAAGATGCCTTTGGAGGGCCCAGTGCCGCTTGCCCGGAGGCCAGCGGGCAGTGTGCTGAATCTGCCGTTTCGAGGCCGGCTCTTGCCGCTCAAGCAGAGGGTCAACGAATGGCGAGCTATTACCGTCACCCAGGGTGAGATTCCTCGTGACGCTTCATACGTTCACGACGCGCAGACCGATGCTCATATGG
>CAVWWE010000001.1:0-87116 GCA_963758575.1 uncultured Actinomycetes bacterium | reverse complement strand
TCATGAGGGCGGTTGTCTACCCCGGGTACCGGGTTATGCCTGAGCTGACCGAGGTCGGCGCGCCGGCCTGCCCGGACGGCGGGGTGGTGCTCGACGTCGGCGCGACCGGGGTGTGCCGGTCCGACTGGCACGCCTGGCAGGGCCACGACCCGGTGCCGCTGCCGCACATCCCCGGGCACGAACTGGCCGGCACCGTGGCCCAGGCCGGGCCCGGGGTGACCCGGTGGCGGCCGGGTGACCGGGTCACGGTTCCGTTCGTCTGCGGCTGCGGGAGCTGCGAGTACTGCCGGGCCGGGCAGGCCCAGGTGTGCCCGCGGCAGACGCAGCCCGGCTTCACTGGCCCCGGTTCGTTCGCCGAGCAGGTGGCCATCCCGGCCGCCGACGTCAACCTGGTCGGGCTGCCCGATGCGGTCTCGTTCGTCACCGCGGCCTGCCTGGGCTGCCGGTTCGCCACCGCGTTCCGCGCGCTGACCGCGCACGGCCGGGTGCGGACCGGCGACTGGCTGGCCGTGCACGGCTGCGGCGGAGCCGGCCTGTCCGCGGTGCGATCGGCGCCGCGCTGGGCGCCCGGGTCATCGCGGTGGATGTCGCCGCGGTGGCCCTGGACCGGGCCCGCGAGCTGGGTGCCGCCGAGGTCATCATGGCCGGACAGGGCCAGGTGGGCGATCCGGCGGCGGCGATCCAGGACCTGACCGGCGGCGCGCACGTCTCGGTGGACACGTTCGGCTCACCAGTCACCGCGGCCAATTCGGTACGCTGCCTGCGCCGCCGTGGCCGGCACGTCCAGGTTGGCCTGCTGCTCGGCCCGGACGCGGCCGCGCCGCTGCCGATGGACCTGGTCATCGCGCGCGAGCTGGAGATCTACGGGTCGCACGGCATGGCCGCGTCGGACTACCCGGCCATGCTGGCGCTGATCGCGGACCAGACACTCCGCCCGGAGTGGCTGACCGGCCAGGTGATCGGGCTGGCCGGCGCCGGGGCAGCGCTGGCCGCGCTGGGCCAGCCACCGGCCGCCGCCGGGATGACCGTGATCGACCTGACCCGGTAGAGCCTCGCGTTCGTGGGCAGGGCAGAGTGGACACAGCACTGACAAGTACCGGAGGAGAACGAGTTCGTGAGCGCAGTACCCGAGATCATGCTGAACAATGGCCGGACCATCCCGCAGCTCGGCTTCGGTGTCTTCCTGGTCGAGCCGGACGAGACGGTGGCCGCGGTGAGCGCCGCGCTGCAGGCCGGCTACCGGCACATCGACACGGCCGAGGGGTACGGCAACGAGAAGGAGGTCGGCGAGGCGTTCCGCAAGTCCGGCCTGGACCGCGCGGACGTGTTTGTCACCAGCAAGCTGGACAACAGCTCGCACCGGCCGGACGACGCCCGCCGCGCGTTCGACGCGTCGCTGGACGCGCTGGGCTTCGACTACCTCGACCTGTTCCTGATCCACTGGCCGCTGCCCACCCGGTACGACGGCGACTTCGTATCCACCTGGCGGACACTGGAGGAGTTCTACCGGGACGGCCGGGCCCGGTCCATCGGGGTGTCCAACTTCCAGGCCCACCACCTGCGCCGGCTGCACACCGAGACCGAGGTCCCGCCGGCCGTCGACCAGTTCGAGTGCCACCCGTACCTGACCCAGGACGACCTGCGGGCGTTCTGCGGCGAACACCAGATCGCGGTCGAGGGCTGGGCGCCGCTCGCCCGGGGCGGCGAACTGCTGGCCGACCCGGAGATCGGCACCATCGCCGAGCGGGCCGCTAAGACCCCGGCTCAGGTCGTGCTGCGCTGGCACATCGAGCGCGGCGACATCATCTTCCCCAAGTCGGTCACCCCAGCCCGGATCCGGGAGAACTTCAACATCTTCGACTTCGAGCTGTCCAGCGAAGAAGTGGCGACGATCACCGCGCTGAACCGCAACGAGCGCACCGGCCCCGACCCCGACAAGTTCGACATGGTCTGACGCTGGGACCGGTCTTCATGATCGTGGGCGCCGACCTGGCCGATCCAGACGTCATGTCCGAGGCCTGGCAGTCTCCACCCGGCTGATCGACAAGCGGGCTCGGCGCAGCCCGCCTGCAGCTCGCGGCCCAGGCCGTTGACGCGGGGCAGGAAAAGCGTCATAATGTCTTAGTTACCTAAGACACTGGAGGGCCGGGGTGATCAGATTCCGGGTGGACGGACGGTCCGCGGTGCCGCCCTACCTGCAGATCGAGCGGCAGGTGCGGCAGGCGCTGCGGATGGGCGTGCTCGGCGTGGGCGACCAGTTGCCTAGTGTGCGGGAGGTGGTCGCGGCGACCGCGATCAACCCCAACACCGTGCTGAAGGCCTACCGCGACCTGGAGCGCGAGGGCCTGGTCGAGGCGCGGGCCGGGCACGGCACGTTCGTCCGGGCCCGGCCGCCGGGGCCCCCGCCGGGCACGCACTCGCGGCTGGGCCGTGGGCTGGCCGCCTGGGTGCGCGAGGCCCGCGCCGCCGGGCTGGACGACGAGGCGATCGAGTCGCTGCTGCGGGTAACCCTGCAGGCGCCGGCCGAGGAGGACACCGCATGACTCTGCCGCCCAGGGGGGACGACCCCCCTATCCCCCCGCGCCGCCTGCCGGCGGCAACACCGCCGCGGTCGAGACCGCCGGGCTGGCCAAGCGGTACCGGCGGGTCACCGCGCTGAGCGACTGCACGATCAGCGTTCCGGCGGGCCGGATATCCGCGCTGGTCGGGCCGAACGGCGCGGGCAAGACCACGCTGCTGCGGCTGCTCACCGGGCTGGCCGCGCCGACCGCGGGCCGGGCCACCGTGCTCGGCGCCACGCCGCGCCAGGACCCCGGGTACCTGGCCGGGATCGGCTTCCTGGCCCAGGAGATCCCGCTGTACCGGCGGCTGACCGCGCAGGACCACATCGGCATAGGTGCCCACCTCAACCCGCGCTGGGACGGCGATTCGGTGCGGGCCCGGCTGGCCGGCTTGCGGATCCCGCTGGACCAGCGGGTGGGCACGCTGTCCGGCGGCCAGCGGGCCCAGGTCGCGCTGGCGCTCACCCTGGCCAAGCGGCCGCGGGTGCTGCTGCTCGACGAGCCGCTGGCCGCGCTGGACCCGCTGGCCCGGCAGAACTTCCTCGCGGCCCTGGCCGAGGCAGCGGTAGGAGGGGAGCTGACGATCGTGCTGTCCTCGCACCTGATCACGGACATCGAACGGGTCTGCGACCACCTGATCCTGCTGGCCGATTCCCGGGTGCAACTGTGCGGCGACATCGACGCGCTGCTCGCCGAGCACCGGGTCCTGGTCGGCCCGCGCAAGGACACGACGGCGATCGCGCGGGCGCACACCATCGTGCGGGAGGACAGCACCGCGCGGCAGACCACGCTGCTGGTCCGGCTGAACGGCCCGGTGATCGACCCGGCCTGGGCCGTCGAGGAAACGAACCTGGAGGAGATGGTGCTCGGCTACATGCCGCAACACGGCGCCGGGCCGGGCACCGGTCCCGCGGCCGCGCCGCCTGTCGGCGGTAGGGGGAGACCGATGACCTGGGTCACCTGGCGGCAGTACCGGTATCAGGCCGTGCTGGCCGCCGCGCTGCTGGCCGGGCTGGCCGTCGTGCTGCTGATCTCCGGCTTGCACGCGGCGCAGGTGTGGCACGCCGCGCTAGCTGGATGCCGGACGGAGCACGGCTGCGGCAACCCGTCGCTCAGCGGCCCGATCTTCACGACGCTGGTCGTCGCGACGTCCGCGGTGCCGCTGCTGCCCGGGCTGTTCTGGGGCGCCCCGATGGTGGCGCACGAACTGGAGACCGGAACGAACCAGTTCGCCTGGACGCAGAGCATCACCCGGCGGCGCTGGCTGGCGGTACGAGCCGGCTGGCTGCTGCTCGCCGCGGCCGTCCTGGCTGGCGCGGTCTCAGCGCTGGTCACCTGGTGGTCCGGGCCGAATAACGCGCTGACCTTGGATGCCTTCGAGGCCAACCGATTCGACATCACCGACATCGTGCCGGTCAGCTACGCGATCTTCGCGATGGCCCTCGGCATCTGCGCCGGCGCGCTACTGCGGCGCACGCTGCCCGCGCTGGCCGTCACGCTGGCCGGCTTCGCCGGGCTGCGGGTGCTGATCGCGCAGTGGCTCCGGCTGCACTACATGACCCCGGTCACCGTGTACTACAAGCTCACGGGGTCCTACCCGCCCAGGGGTTCCTACCTGAACGTCAGCCAGGGCATCGTCGGCCCGAACGGCCAGCCCCCGGCCGGCTCCAGTAGCTACATCTTCAACGGCGCGCCGGTCCCGGCCGTGTGCGCCAAGGCCGTGCAGAACCCCGCGCCCTGCATGGCGGCGCACGGCTACCGGGGGTACCTCAGCTACCAGCCGGCCGACCGGTTCTGGGCCTTCCAGGGCATCGAGACCGGCATCTTCCTGGTGCTCGCGGCCGTCCTGCTCGGCGTCACGTTCTGGGTGCTCAGGCGCCGGGACGCATGAAGTCGCGGAGCACCGGGGCCAGGGCGTCCGGGGGGACGCTGTGGTCGGCGCCGGGGAACGTGTGGCGGCGGGTGTCTGGCAGCAGTTCGGCCAGCGCGTCCATCGCGTGGTGCATCCAGGCTGGGCTGTTCTCGCCGTCCATGATCAGAGTCGGCACGGTGACCTGGCTGGCCCAGGCGGCGGGCAGCGGGTCCCCACGCTCCTGGTCGGCCATGATGGTGGCGTCGTAGGCCGCGGTGTGCACGATCGCCTCTAGGGCGGGCCACGCCGGGCCTTGCCGCATCTGCGCGATGGCCTCGTCGGGCAGCCCGACGGTGACCTTCATCCAGAACTCGACCGCCTCGCCGCGGCGGCCCGAACTGGCCAGCTCGGTGATCCGGTCGGCCAGGTCAGCGGGCGGCAGATGGTCTCCCTTGTCCACCATGTACGGCGGCTCGTACAGGGCCAGCCTGCTGATGGCGACGCCGTCGGCCGCGGCCAGCACGGCCAGGCCGGCGCCGGAGGAGTGACCGAATACGCAGGCTGGCCCGCCCGCCGCGGCGATGACTGCGGCCAGGTCCTCGATCTCCCGGGCTATCGCGTACGGCGGTGTGTCGCCGCTGTCGCCGCGGCCGCGCCGGTCGTAGGCGAGCACGGTGAAATCCGGCGCCAGCGCCTGGGCGAACGGGGCGAGCGCGGGCCGGCCGGTGAACGCGCCGCCGGCCAGCACGAGCGCGGGTCCCGAGCCGTACCGGTCGACCGCGATCGTGCTGCCGTCGCGGGACACTACGGTGCTGGTCAGGTCCTGCGTGGTCATGTCCGCCCCCTTCGCCGATGCTCGTCTCCAGGTATAGCGCCGGGCACTGACAGAACTCACTGGCCGGCCGGTTGCCCACCGGCCGCCGGGAGGGCAAGAGTTGGACTGGATCGCGACCCCGCCGCGGAGGAGTGCACGCTGGCCACCAAATACCACGCCGAGCATGTCGGCAGCCTGCTCCGGCCGTCCTGGCTGCTGGATGCCCGCACCGCCTGGAAACAAGGCGCACTGGATACCGGGGCCCTGCGCGAGGCCGAGGACCGGGCTGCGTTACAGGCCATCGAACTGCAGCGGGACGCCGGGATCGAGGTCTTCACCGACGGTGAGATGCGCCGGGACACCTGGATGGCGGGGTTCTTCGAGTCCACCGGGGGAGTGACGCCGGTCGGTACGCCGCGGGTGCCGTGGCACCGGGCGGGCGGCGACCCGCCGGTTGCAGCTCGAATCCCCGGACGAGCTGCGCCGCCGGATCGACGAGGCGGCCCGCTACGTGCCGATCGCCGACCTGGCGCTGAGCCCGCAGTGCGGGTTCGCGTCCACCTCCGGGGGCAACCAGCTGACCGTGGACGAAGAGCGACAAAAGCTCGAACTGGTGGCCAACACTGCGGCCAAGATCTGGGCCTGACCAGCCAGCCCGATAGGCTGAGCCGGTCCCCGAACCGGCAGCGCGACCTGGCAATGGAGGCAGATGCGCGTCGAACTGGCCACCGAGCCCGGCACCCCGGGCTGGCCCAACGAGGATTTCGCCGCCGCCGCCGCCGCCCCCGGTGCCGCGGTGCTGCTGGACGGCTGCACCACCACGCCGCGGGGCGCCAGCACCGGGTGCCTGCACGGGGTGGCCTGGTACGCCCGGGCACTGGGCGGCATCCTGCTCGGCCAGCTCAGCGCCGACCCGGTGATCCCGCTGCCCGAGGCGCTGGCCAATGCCATCGAGCAGGTGCGGGCCAGCCACGCGGACCGCTGTGACCTGGCCAACCCGCTCACCCCGGCGTCGACCGTGCTGGCGGCCCGGGCCGCGCCGGACGGGTTCGAGGTGCTCGCGCTGGCCGATTCGGTCATCGTGGCTGATTACGGGAAGGATCGGGCACCGCTGGTCATCACCGACCGGCACCGGGCGGCCAGCATCAACCCGGGCGCGGCCGGGCAGGCCCGGACCGACACCCTGCCGCGCGAGGGCCTGCAGGCCATCGCGCTGCTCAGTGACGGCGCGACCCGGATCGCCGAGCAGTACGGTCTGCTCGGCTGGCCGGAACTGGCCGGTGTGCTGCGTGAGGACGGCCCGGCCGAGCTGCTGGCCCAGGTCCGCGCGGCCGAGGACGCCGACCCGGACGGCGCCCGCTGGCCCCGGTCCAAGCTGCGCGACGATGCCACCGTGCTGTACTGGCCGCAGCCCGGCTGACCGCCCCCAGGCCGGGTTACGGCGAGGCCGCAAATAGTAAGATGAGGTGCTTCTGAGACGGCACGTTACGGGATGATGCTGCTCTCATCTCCCGCATCGAATGGAGCCAGGAATGCTGCCCTGCGCACCCGTCGCATGACTGGGCCGCATCTCGTCGCGCGCGGCGGCGCGCCGGGCACCGAGAGCAAGGACGGCCCGCCGGGCCACGGCCCGGCGCCGGCCCGGGCGCGGCTGGGCCAGCTGCCCGGCCTGCTGCGGCGGCACTGGCTGGTAGTGGTGCTGCTGGCCGCCGGGCTGGTGCTGCGGGTGCTGGCCACGGTGGCCTACCGGCCCGCGCTGCTCTACGTGGACACGCTCAAGTATCTGTACGGCGCGTCGCCCGGCTCCGATCCGCTCGGCTACATGTACATCCTGCGGGCCATCCTGGCCGTGGGGAACCTGACCACGGTCGTCATCGTGCAGCACCTGGTCGGGCTGGCCCTGGGTGCGGCGCTGTACGCCGTGCTGCTGCGCCGCGGCCTGAACCGGTGGCTGGCCGCACTGGCCGTGGCCCCGGTGCTGCTCGACGCGTACCAGGTGCAGATCGAGCAGATGATCATGCCGGATCTGTGGTTCGAGGCGCTGGTCGTGGCCGGGCTGGTGGTGCTGCTCTGGCGGCCCGCGCCGCCGCTGCGGCTGACCGCCGCGGCCGGGGTGCTGCTCGGCGGCTCGGCCACCGTGCACCAGCTCGGTGAGGTGCTGGTCGTGCCCGCCGTGCTCTACCTGCTGGCCACGGCCGGGACGCTGCGCCGCGCGCTGACCACTTCCGGCGTGCTGATCGTGGCGTTCCTGGTGCCGATCGTCACCTACTGCACGGTCTCCTACGTCAGCAATGGGCATTTCCGGCTGGCCCGCGGGCAGCAGGACACCGGCCGGGTGGTGGCCGCGGCCGACTGCGCCACGCTCAAGCTGCCGGCCGACGTACGGCCGTTCTGCCCGACCCCGCACCAGCAGTCATTCGGCCCGGACTGGATCGAGCACTCCAAGTACTCGCCGCTGCACACCGCCCCGGTCCCGGCCGGGACGACCCGGGCCGCGCTGACCAAGGAGCTGACCTCGGCCATCTGGAGCCAGCAGCCGGTGCGGATCGCCGGCGCGGTCGGCCTGGACTCGCTGCGGCTGTTCGCGGTGACCCGGACCTCAGACCCGTTCACCACGCCGCTGTGGCGCTGGCAGTTCCAGACGCACTACCCGGTCTTCCCGCACTGGGTCACGCTGAGCCCGGACAACACCATCATCGTGGGTGTGCAGACCAAGCTGTTCGGTGCGCTGGTGCAGAAACCGCTCAAACCGGCCTATGGCGGCCCGGCCCAGGTGAACCGGCCCATCGCCAGCTTCCTGCGGTCCTACCAGCTGGACGGCGGGTACACCCCAGGCCCGCTGTACGCCGTACTGGCCGTGCTCGGCCTGGCCGGGTCGGTCGTCGCGCTGGCCCGGCGGTCCTCGGCCGATCCGCGCAGCCGGGCGGCCGGGCTGGCCTGCCTGCTGTTCACCCTGGTCGCCGTCGTGATCCTGCTGGCCCCGGACGTGTACGAGTTCTCCTGGCGGTACCAGCTGCCCGCGGTGCTCACCCTGCCACCCGCCGGGCTGCTCGCCCTGACCGCGCTGCTCGGCCTGCGCCGCCGGGCCGCGGCCCAGCCCGCCGATCCGGCTGACCCAGCCGGTCCGGCTAGGCCGTCGAACGAGGAAGAGGCGCCGGCGGCGGGCTGACCGGATCCGGGTTGCGCGGGCCCGGCAGTTGCGCGCCGGCCGCGGCGAGCACCGCGGCGGTCGGCCGCGGCCGGGTGCGCAGCCCGGCCCACAGCCCGCGCCGCAGGCAGGATCGCAGCGTGCCCCGGTCGGCCGAGCCGCGGAACGTGCGGGCCCAGCGGCGCAGCGTGGCGCCGCCGTACAGCACCCGCTCGGCGGGCGACAGCGCGCCGCGGGCCCGCAGCGTCCAGATCTTGTTCCGTACCTCGTAGAAGAAGCGCGGCCCCGGGTCCGCGTCGGTGCTGCCGAACGTCTTGGTCTTGTGCACCACCACGCTGGCCGGGCAGAGCCAGCCGGTCTGGCCGCGCAGCAGCCGGGTGGTGAACTCGAAGTCGTCGTTCCACAGGAAGTAGTCGGCCTGGGGCAGGCCGCGCTGCCGGGTCAGCGCGCCATCGACCAGGATCGACACGAACGAGGCGGACCGGATCGGCACGCAGCCGGCCGCGGCCGCGGCGCGCTGCTCCGCCCCGGTGGCGAACGGCTTGGCCCGCGGCGTGTTCATCGGGTGGGCGCGCCCATCGGTCCACAGCACCCGGCTGGCCAGCAGCACCGGACGGTCGCCCGGCGCCTGGTCCCGCGCGGCCAGCAGCGCGCGCAGCGCGCCCAGCTCCGGCACCGTGTCGTCGTCCATCAGCCAGACCAGGTCGGCGCCGTCGGCCAGGGCCAGCGCCAGGCCGTAGGCGAACCCGCCCGCCCCGCCGGTGTTCTGCGCCAGCGTGGCCAGCCGGACGGCCGGGAACCCGGCGCGCACCGCGTCGCCGGTGCCGTCGGTGGACGCGTTGTCCACCGCGATCACCGCGTCCGGCGGCCGGTCCTGGCCGAGCACCGCGGCCAGCGATTCGACCAGCAGGTCCCGCCGGTTCCAGGTGACCACCACGGCGACCACCCGTGGGGCGGGGTCAGGGCCCGCCATGCTAGGACCGGCCGTGGGTTTGGTCACGCCGCGTCCGGGTCCGCTCCAGCGCCTGCCAGGCCATGATGCGCAGCTTGCGCACCGCGGGGTAGCGGCTGCTCAGCTCGCGGACCGTGCGCTTCAGCCGGGGCGAGGCGCCGACCGCCGACTCGACCCGGCCGGCCAGCCCGCCGCGCCCGTGGCGGCTGGGCCCGGCCGGCCCCTTGGCGCGGCGATACTCCTTGCGGTACTGGTTGACGACCAGCGCGGCGGCCGCGTCCACCGCGGCGTCCAGCACCTGGTCCGGCGGCTGCTGCCCGGCGTCCGAGCCGGGCGCGCCGCCGGCCGGGGCCGCAGTTCGTCTGGGTCCCCGATGACCTGGTAGCCCGAGCCGGCCAGCCCGGCGATCAGCGCCTCGGCCTGTTCCTTGACCCACGCCTCCCGGTCGGCGGGCAGCACCAGCCGGCCGTGCCGCGGCCGGTCGGCCAGCGCGCGGTGCGCGACCCCCTCCTTGACCGTCCACATGTAGAACCAGTCCGGCACCTCGTCCGGCAGCTTCTCGTTGAGCCGCCGGAGGAACTCGATTTCCGGCATGCCCAGCGACGCGTTCGGCCGGGCCCGGGTCAGATCCACGGACGACGCGTCGATGCCGAGCAGACCGGCGAAACGTTCCCACAGCACGCTGGTACTGGCGTTCAGAGAAGGCATGGTTATGACGTGCACCCGCTCCGGCGGGACGTGCTGGCTCCACAGCGCCGCCACGGCGAGCGTGTCGTGCACCCGCCAGAACCAGAACTGGCGCCGGTCCGGGTCGGTGGATTCCCGGTCGATCACGTCGCCCAGCCAGTCGGTCCAGCCGCGCGCGTTGCGGTGCTTGATGGTCTCCTGCCATTCGGCGGGCAGCAGCGAGGCCATGTCCCGCACGGTCAGCACGACGTGCACCTCGGCGGGCTGCAGCGAGTGGACCGCCCGGGCCGCCTGGTCCGCGTCGGCGGCGGAGAACAGCTCGTGCGAGATGACCGCCAGGTCCGGCGCCTGCCGGGCCTGGGTGGCCAGGATGTCCCACTCCCCGGACCATGCCCCGGCCGGGTCGCTGGGCAGCTTCTCGATGCCGCGCAGGTCCTGGCTGGCCCGGAAGTGATCCTGCGCGTGATGGCCGGGCAGCACAAGGCCCTGGGCGGCCAGTTCGGCGCGGTTGCCCCACATCACCTGCTGCAGGAAGGTGGTGCCGGTCTTCGGCTCGCCGATGTGCAGGAAAACCCTGCCGTTCGATGCCATCCGGGTACCTTATCCGTCGTGGGTGAGCCGGTTGCACGGCAAGGGTAGACCAGAAAACAACGACACGGGGGAGTCGGCGGTATCGGAGCAACTCCGCCTATAGCTGCCGTAAAGTACCGTGGGACCAGGGCGGCTGGCCCTCTCGAAGCCCTCGCCGTAGCCACAGCTCCGCCATATATAGAGCGCACGCTCCGACAGACCTGGAAGGCACATTCGGCATATGCATGAGCCCTTCACGCTCCTGCTCTCGGTATGGGATGGCGACCAGCCTGAGCACCTGCTGCAGGCGTTCTGCAGCGCGGTCGATGAACAGACGCTGCGCCCGGCCCAGGTGGTCATCGTGCGGGACGGGCCGGTCCGCGGCGAACTGGACGCCTGCCTGGCTGACCTGCACAAGACCAGCCCGGTGCCGGTCACGCTGGTGCCGCTGGAGAGCAACCGGGGCCTGGGGCCCGCGCTGGATGCCGGGATGGCGGCCAGCCAGTTCGACGTGATCGCCCGGATGGACGCCGACGACGTGGCCATGCCGCACCGGTTCGAGGTGGAGATCCCGCTGATCGCCGAGGCCGACATCGTCGGGGCGGGGCTGCTCGAGTTCGTCGATGACATCGAGAACGTGGTCGGCCAGCGGGTGCCGCCGACCGACCCGGAGCAGATCCAGCGCTACGCGCGGATGCACGACCCGTTCAACCACCCGACCGTGGTCTACCGGCGGCAGGCAGTGCAGGCGGCGGGCGGCTACGGCGACCTCCCGCTAATGGAGGACTACGCGCTGTTCGCGCGCATGCTGCAGAACGGCGCCCGGGCGGTCAACGTGGCCGAGCCACTGGTCTACTACCGGGTCGGCGCGACCGCGTTCAAGCGGCGCGGCGGCGCCGACCTGCTCCGGTCCGAACTGCGGCTGCAGCGCGAGTTCCGGCGGCAGAGGTTCACCACGCCGGCCGAGTACGCGCGCAACGTGATGGTGCGCGGCGGGTACCGGCTGATCCCGTGGTGGGCCCGCCGCGCGGTATACAAGCCGATGGTCGCGCACTACACCGATAATCCGGATTCGGACGCGGACCCTGCGGAGGGGGATCCTGCCGCACAGCCCGCCCCGCCGATGCAGGTGGGCCAGTGAACATCGACCTGGCCATCGTCGGCTCCGGCTTCTTCGGGCTGACCATCGCCGAGCGCTGCGCCACCGACCTCGGCCTGCGGGTGCTCATCCTGGACCGCCGCCCGCACATCGGCGGCAACGCATACAGCGAGCCGGAGCCGGAGACCGGGATCGAGGTGCACCGCTACGGCGCGCACCTGTTCCACACCTCGAACGACCGGGTCTGGGAGTACGTCAACCGGTTCACCGCGTTCACCGGGTACCAGCACCGGGTGTTCTCGGTGTACAAGGGCCGGGTCTACCCGCTGCCGATCAACCTGGGCACGATCTGCGAGTACTTCGGCCAGGTGATGTCGCCGGACGAGGCGCGGGCGCTGATCGCCGAGCAGGCCGCGGAGATCGACCCGGACCAGGTGAGCAACCTGGAGCAGAAGGCCATCTCACTGGTCGGCCGGCCGCTGTACGAGGCGTTCTTCCGCGGCTACACGGCCAAGCAGTGGCAGACCGACCCGGTCAACCTGCCGCCCGAGGTGATCTCCCGGCTGCCGGTCCGGTACACGTTCAACAACCGGTACTTCAGCGACACCCACGAGGGCCTGCCGGTAGACGGTTACACCAGGTGGCTGGAGCGGATGGCCGACCACCCGAACATCGAGGTCCGGCTGGACACCGAGTTCGCCAGCCTGCGCGCAGACCTGGTCGGCCAGCTGCCGGTGGTGTACACCGGGCCGCTCGACGCGTACTTCGGTTACGCGGCCGGCGACCTCGGCTGGCGTACCCTCGATTTCCATACGGAAGTACTGCCCACCGGTGATTTCCAGGGCACCCCCGTGATGAACTACGCCGACGAAGACGTCCCCTACACCCGCATTCACGAATTCCGGCATTTCCATCCCGAGCGCGACTGGTACCCGAAGGACAAGACAGTGATCATGCGTGAGTATTCGCGCTTCGCCGAACACGGTGACGAGCCGTACTACCCGATCAATACGCCGGAAGACCGGGCTCGGCTGCTGACCTACCGGGAGCTGGCGGGCCGCGAGGACGGGGTGCTGTTCGGCGGGCGGCTGGGCACCTACAAGTACCTGGACATGCACATGGCCATCGGCTCCGCGCTGAGCATGTACGACAACCGGCTGCGGCCGTTCTTCACCGACGCCGCGCCGCTGAAGGGGCTGGCCGATGACTGAGGCGAGCGCATCCCGCATCCCGCGGGTGCTGCAGCGGGTCGTGTTTCCCGGGGACGACCTGGACGTGGTCCCGCTGTACGTGGAGACCAAGATGGACCGCGGCGCCGCCGAGCTGGAGGCCGAGATGGCCGCGGAGGAACTCACCGGGCGCAAGGTGACCGGCGGCACCGCGACGGGCAGCGCCGCGGTCGGCGAGGCGCAGTCGAGCATCCGCTTCGGCGCCGACGTGCCCGCGCAGCTGATCGAGGAGGCCGGGCCGCGGCGCAGCGCGCTGATCACTGACGGCTGCCGGGTCTCGTTCGCCACCTACTTCAACGCGTTCCCGGCCAGCTACTGGCGCCGGTGGACCACCGTGGACGCGGTGACCCTCCGGATCCGCCTGGCGGGCGAGTCAAAGGTCATCCTGTACCGTTCCACGGCCCGGGGGCACAGCCACCCGATCGAGACGATCAACCTCGAGTCGGACGACCCGGAGACGATCGAGCGCACGCTGCCGCTCGCCCCGTTCATCGACGGCGGCTGGTACTGGTTCGACATCGTGGCTGGGCCCCGTGGGACGACGCTGATCGAGGCGGACTGGCTGGCGCAGGTCGAGCCCATGCCGCCCGGCCGGTTCAGCATCGGCATCACCTCGTTCAATAAGCCCGACGAGGTGGTCCAGAAGCTGCGGTCGCTCGGCGACGCCACCGACGTCCATCACCTGCTGGACACCGTCTACGTGGTCGACCAGGGCACCACCCGGGCGGGCAACCACCCCGGTTTCGAGGATGCAGCCAAGAAGCTGGCCGGCCGGGTGCAGGTGATCGAGCAGGGCAATCTGGGCGGCTCGGGCGGGTTCTCCCGGTCCATGGACGAGACGGTGCGGGCCGGCAAGAGCGACTACGTGCTGCTCACCGACGACGATGTCGAGATCGATCCCGAGGGGATCCTCCGCGCGGTCACCTTCGCCGACCTGGCCCGCAAGCCGACGATCGTCGGCGGCCACATGTTCAGCCAGTACGAGCGCTCGGTACTGCACGCGTACGCCGAGGCGGTCGCGCCCTACCGGTGGTGGTGGGGGAACGCGCCGAACACCAAGAGCCGGCACGACTTCGGCCGCCGCAACCTGCGTAACACCCCGTGGCTGCACCGCCGGGCCGACGGCGACTACAACGGCTGGTGGATGTGCCTGATCCCGGTCCAGCTGATCAAGGAACTCGGCCTCGCGATCCCGGTGTTCATCAAGTGGGACGACGCCGAGTACGGGGTGCGGGCCAGGGACCGCGGCTACCCGACCGTGTCGCTGCCCGGGGTGGCCTGCTGGCAGGCACCGTGGACGGACAAGAACGACGCCCTGGACTGGAACGCCTACTATCACCTGCGCAACCGGCTCGTCTCCGCGCTGATGCACTCGAGGGAACCGCACGGCGGCCAGCTGGTCGCGGAAAGCCTGGAGCGGCAGCTGCAGGCCCTGCTGTCGATGCAGTACTCCACGGTGGCGCTGCGTGCCCTGGCCATCGAGGATGTGCTGCGCGGGCCGGGCCACCTGCACGCGGAGATCGGCACCAAGCTGCCGCAGCTCCGCGAGTTCCGGCTGCAGTACGCCGACGCCCGGGGCCAGGCCGACCTGGACAGCTTCCCGCCGCCCCGGCGGCGGGCCCCGGAGGCGGTTAAGGCATCCACCACGCCGACCAACCGGCTGAACCTGCTGACCAAGGCGGCGTCGGGCACCGTGCACCAGTTCAGGCGGCCGCGGAAGGGGGCCAAAGCCCGGCCACAGATAGCGCTGGCGGGCCAGGACGCGGCCTGGTTTGTGCTGGCCCCGCTGGACAGCGCGCTGGTGTTAACGGCCGACAACACGACCGCATCGTGGTATCAGCGCGACCCGCGGCTGTTCCGGTCGCTGGGGCGGCGCAGCCTGGTTCTGCACCGGCGGCTGCGCCGCCAGTGGGCCAAGCTGGCCGCTGACTACCAGGCCGCGGCGCCCGAATTCACCGGGCCGGAGCAGTGGCGGCAGACGTTCGCCGCGTCCGTCGAGCCACCTGCTGGGCACTCGGGGGGTTCCGGGGGGTCGCCCCCCGGGCTAGCACAGTCGGGGGTTCCGGGGGGTCGCCCCCGGGCTGCACACCGGGGGTTCCGGGGGGCGCCCCGGCAGGCACATCGGGGGTTCCGGGGGTCGCCCCCGGGCCGGCACAGTGAGCTCCACCGGGCAGCGCGGCACGCCGGTCCCGCCGGCTGAGCCAGGCCGGGATCCCGCGCCGTCGGTGCCGCCTGCCGCGCCGTCTGGCGCGGCGCCGTCCCGGTGGCGGGGCGCGGCCTGGTACTGGCCCGCGCTGGCCGCGGTCCTGGTCATGGCCGTGCTCGGTGTGTGGGGCCTGGAGCGCCACTCGTCGATGGGCAACGACGAGGTGGCCACCCGCTGGGCCGCGCTGTTGCCGCTGCACCAGCTGGCCCACCTGGTAAACAACGTGGACGCCGTGCACGGGCTGTACTACCTGCTGATGCACGGCTGGATGGCGATCGGCTCCAGCCCAGCCGTGATGCGGATTCCGTCCCTCATCAGCATGGTCGTCGCGGCCGGGCTGATCGCCGTCCTGGCCCGGCAGCTCACCGGGTCCGGCTGGGCCGCGCTATTCGCCGGGCTGATCATGGCGCTGACCCCGACCATCACCTACTACGCACAGACCGCGCGGTCCTACGCGCTTGTCTATCTGTGTGTCGTCGGCGCGACGTTGCTGCTGTTGCGTGCATTGCGCGCGGAGCACGAGGGCCGGCCGGTGGTGTGGGCGTGGGTGGGCTACGGCGCGCTGATGCTGCTGGCCGGGTACCTGAACGAGATGGCGCTGCTGGCCCTGATCGCGCACGGCGTCACGGTGCTGCTGGCCCGGTACGGGTGGCCCGCGTTCGTGCACTGGGCGGTCGCGGCCGCGCTGGCCGCGGTGCTGGTGCTGCCGCTGGCCGTGGTCAGCGCCCGGGAGGACGCCGCCGTCGCCTGGATTCCCCGGCCCGGCCCGGGCGCGGTGCGGGTCCTGTTCCACGACTACTTCGGCGCGACCACCGGTCTGGCCGTGCTGCTGCTCCTGTGCGCGGTGCTGGCCGTGCTGCCTGGCCGCGGCCAGGGCCCGTGGCCGGAGCGGCCTGATGGTCCCGGGCTGTCCTGGTGGCGGCGCGGCGGGCTGTCCGTGCAGTCGGTGGGCGCGCCGCTGCTGGTGCTGCCCGGCTTGGTGCTTGGCCTTGAGTCACTGGTCGCGCATCCGCTGTACGTGGACCGGTACGTGCTGTACGGCCAGGCTGGCGCGGCGCTGCTGGCCGGCGCCGGCGCCTACCGGGCCGGGCTGTGGCTGGCCGGTCGGGTGCATTGGCCCGCGCTGGTGTGGGGCGTGGGTGCGGTGGTGTGCGTGCTCGCGCTGGTACTGGAACTCGGGCCGCAGCAGCGGGTGCGCACCCCGCAAAGCCGGCTGTACGACTTCGGCGGCCCGTCCCGGTATGTAGCCGCGCACGCGCACCAGGGTGATGGTGTGCTGTTCTTCAGCGCGTTCTTCCGCAAGGCCCGGCTCGGCTACCCAGCCGACTTCAGTAAGGTCAGCGACTTCGCGATGGCGGTCTCGCCGGAGCAGGCCGGCAACTTCCAGGGCACCGACAAGCCGTTCGGCCAGGTCCGCCCGCTCATGCTGGCCCACCAGCGGATCTGGGTGGTCGGCCGGTCCCCGTTCGCCGCGCTGACCGCGCCGGGGATCCGGGACGAGGACGCCCTGCTGCGCAGTGACTTCACGCTGGTGGCCAGGCACCACTTCCGGCACATCTGGGTCACGCTGTGGGTGCGCCGCTGACGGCTGATTGTCGGCCGCCCTGATTAGCCTGTGCAGCAAGGCAGGCGATGAGTTCCGGGCGGCCGTGGCGTCATACCTGTGCGATGACACGGGGCCGCGCGCGGCCCTGTTTTCGCGATATAACTTGACAGCCCAGCCAGACGCGATACATCGTGTATGGCGGTACCTGGTGGGCGGCCGGTGGGCGCGAAAATGAATTCGCGACCGCGGCGGCACGGCCGGTAGGTTCGGTGCCGGTGACGAGGGGTGATCAGGAGGAATGTGGTGACAGACAACGGCTCAGGGCCGGCCATCTTGGTCGAGGGCCTGACCAAGTCGTTCGGGGAGGTCCGCGCGCTACGCGGCATCGATCTGTCGGTACCGCGCGGCACGGTGCTCGGCGTGCTCGGCCCGAACGGCGCGGGCAAGACCACGGCGGTGCGCATCCTGACCACGCTGCTGCTGCCGGACGGTGGGCGCGCCCTGGTGGAGGGGCGCGACGTGGTGCGGGAGGCGGCCGCGGTACGCCGGCTGATCGGCCTGTCCGGCCAGTCCGCGGCCATCCAGGAAGAGCTCACCGGCCGGGAGAACCTGGACATGATCGGGCGGCTGTATCACCTGCGCAAGGCGGACGCCAAGGCCCGGGCGGCCGAGCTGCTGGACCAGTTCGACCTGATCGATGCGGCCAACCGGGCCGCCAAGACTTACTCGGGTGGCATGCAGCGCCGCCTCGACCTGGCGGCCAGCCTGGTTGGCCGGCCGCAGGTGCTGTTCCTGGACGAGCCGACCACCGGCCTGGACCCGCGCTCCCGGCTCGGCATGTGGGACATCATCCGGTCGCTGGTGGCCACCGGGACCACGATTCTGCTCACCACCCAGTATCTGGACGAGGCCGACGAACTGGCCGACGAGATCGTGGTCATCGACCATGGCCAGGTCATCGCGGCCGGCACGTCCGAGGAACTGAAGAGCCGGGTCGGCGGGGACGTGCTGGAGTTCTCGGTGCCGGACCGGGCCCGGTGCGCGGATGGCGTGGCCGCCATAGCCAAGGTCGGCGAGGGCGAGCCGCACTTCGACGACGAGACCGGAGTGATCAGCGTGGGCGTCGGCGGGCGCGGCTCTGACGCGCTCATCGACGCGGTGCGCGAGCCTGGACGCGGCAGGCGTGCAGACCCAGGGCCTGGCGCTGCGGCGGCCGTCGCTGGACGACGTGTTCCTCGCGCTGACCGGGCACGCGGCCGAGGACGAGACGTCCGGCAAGCCCAAGCGGGGCCGCCGTCAGGGCAAGAAAGACCAGGCCGAGCAGGATGCGAAGGTGTCGTCATGACCACCGCCGAGATAACCGCCCCCGCCCCCGGCCCGGTCAGCGGCGAGCCCAGCCTGCTCACCCGGGCTCGCTGGGCGATCAGTGACACGCTCATCATCACCAAGCGCGGCTTGCTGGTGTGGATGCGGGTGCCCGCCTACATCGTGTTCACCGTGATCCAGCCGGTGATGTTCGTGCTGCTGTTCCGCTACGTGTTCGGCGGCGCGATCCCGGTGAGCACCCCCGGCGGCTACGTCAACTTCCTGATGCCCGGGATCATCGCGCAGACCGCGGCGTTCGCCTGCTTCGGCACCGCCATCGCGCTGGCCCAGGAGCTGCAGAAGGGCGTCATCGACCGGCTGCGGTCGATGCCGATGGCCCGGTCCGCGGTGCTATCCGGCCGGCTGGTCGCGGACTCACTGCGGATGCTCGTCACCATCCTGATCATCGTCGCGGTGGGCTACGCGGTCGGATTCCGGTTCCTGAACGGCTTTGGGCCGGCCGTGGCGATGATCGCGCTGGCCACCGTGTTCGGCATCGCGATCTGCGTCATCGCCGCGTTCACCGGGCTGGCCATCGGGGACGAGGAGTCGGTGCAGGCGTTCGGGCTGATCTGGCTGTTCCCCCTCACGTTCGTCAGCTCGGCGTTCGTGCCGATCTCGTCCATGCCCGGCTGGCTGCAGGCCTTCGCCTACCACCAGCCTGTCACCCAGGTCGTCGACGCGATGCGCGCGCTGGCCCTGGGTGGTCCGCAATACCCGCTCGAGCCCAGTCTGTGGCAGAGCTTCGCCTGGCTGGCCGGCATCTTCATCGTGTTCATTCCGCTGGCGGTGCGTGCGTACCGCCGGGCCAGCTGACGCCGGAGCCGCATCGACCGCGCTCAGTTATTAACGGCTCGTTTATTGACGGCGCCTGGGCACGGCGTTATGGTCTCGTCTACAAATAGGAAACTTTCCTAAAAGAATTGTTAACGAGACCAGGAGGTTGCCGTCGATGGCTGGTTTATCGCGCAGGATCATCGGGTTAGCCGCGGCTGTCGCCCCGGTGCTGGCGTTGCTGACCGTCGTGCCCGCCGCGGCGCCCGCGGCCGCGGCCACCAGCGCGGTGCCGGGGCCGCCGTCCGGCTGGTCCACGGTGTTCAGCGACGACTTCAACGGGGCCGCGGGCAGCGGGCCGTCGTCGGCCTGGAAGTACGACACCGGACCGGGGTCGAGCTTCGGCACCGGCGAGATCGAGACGATGACCAACTCGTCCAGCAACGTGTACCTGGATGGGAACGGCGACCTGGACATCACCGCGCTGGGCAGCGGCAGCTCCTGGACGTCCGGCCGGATCCAGACGACCAGCGCGAACGTGGGCGCACCGGCCGGCGGGGAACTCGAGGTCACCGCGTCGATCAAGCAGCCCAGCCCGGCCAGCGGCACCGGCTACTGGCCGGCGTTCTGGATGCTGGGTCCGGGGCAGTGGCCGGAGAACGGCGAGATCGACATCATGGAGGACGTCAACGCGCTGTCCGAGCTGTCCGGCACGGTGCACTGCGGGACCGATCCAGGCGGGCCGTGCAACGAGCCGGACGGCATTGGCAGCGGGCTGCAAGCCTGCTCAGGCTGCCAGTCCGGCTATCACACGTACACGATGATCCTGAACCGGACCAACACGTCCGACGAGTCGATCACGTTCTACCTGGATGGCAACCAGTACTTCTCGGTGTCCGAGGGCCAGGTTGGCACCTCGACCTGGCAGGCGGCGTTCGACCACAACATGTCGATCATCTTCGACCTGGCCATGGGCGGCGGCTACCCGGACGGGGTGTGCGGGTGCACGTCGCCGACCAGCGCGACCAGTTCGGGCGGCACGATGAGCGTGGCCTATGTGGCGGCGTACGAGACGAACGGCAGCTCAACCGGGTCCGGCGCGTGACCGGCCCGATCGTCGGCTACGGCGGCCTGTGCATCGATGACCGCGGGGCCAGCACGGCCAACTTCAACCCGGTCCAGGTGTACACCTGCAACGGGACCGCGGCCCAGCAGTGGACCGTGGTCCAGGCGGGCAGCACGCTGCAGGCGCTGGGCAAGTGCATGGATATCAATGGCGGCGGAACCGCCGATGGCACCACCGTGGACCTGTACGACTGCAACAACACCGCCGCGCAGGTCTTCGTCCCGGAATCCAACGGGTCGCTGTACAACCCGCAATCCGGTAAATGCCTGGACGATACGAACTGGTCCACCACGCCGGGGACGCAGTTGCAGATCTGGGATTGCACGGGCAACGCCAACCAGCAGTGGACGCTGCCCTGAGTTAGCGGCGGCCGGGCTCTTGCGCCAGGCCCGGCGCCAGGTCCCGGCTGCTCAGGCCCGAGACGGTACTGAGCAGCCGGGGCCACTGTTTTTTGCGGCGGCTGCCGTTTGCGGCGGTGCTATGCGGACCGGCGGCGGCCAGCGAGGATGCGGCGGATGTCCGCGGTCTCCTCATCGCTGTGCCGGTCGAGGATCGCGTCGAGGTCGTTGAGGTCGGTCTGCCTGGTGTAGCTGGCCAGGTCGCGCTCCAGGGCCTTGCGGGCGGCGCGCGCCTCGCGCGCCTCACGGAGCTCGTCCCGGATGGCCGCAAGACGCGGGCCGCGGGTCATGCTCTCCATTGCTCTCTCTTCCTTGTCTTCGTTGGTCTATACCAATAGTCGGTCACCACGATCCATGCGTCCAATGAGTCTTTGGCAAGGGATCCATGCATCCATGTCATGGATGGCAACACGGTGTTTACCTGGCGTCTGGCCAGGATTGGCGCGGAACCTAGCGTATCCTACTAGCTGGTGACGGCCTGGTCGAGCCGGGCCAGGAACTGCCGCCCCAAGGGCGTGCCGCCGGCCGCCGACAGCACGGCCAGATAGGCGAACAGCCGCCACAGCTCGCGGCGCTCCGGAAAGCCGCCGTCGATCGGCCGGAGCTCGGTGTAGCCGTCGAAGACGTGCCGGGGCACCGGGTCGAAGTAGCCGAGCAGCGCGAGGTCGAGTTCCGGGTGGCCGAAGTAGGGCGCGGCGTCCACCAGCACGGCACCGGCCGGGGTGCTGACGAAATTGTGCTGCTGGGCATCGCCGTGCAGCAGGACGGGGCGTGGTTCGGGACCAGCCAGCGCGGGCAGCCGGCCGATGAGCTGAGTTACCCGGTCAGCCAGCTTTGCGGGCAGGTGACCCGAGTCGGCAGCCAGCCGGAGATGCGGCAGCAGCCGGCGTTCGGCATAGAAAGTCGCCCAGCTGCTGGGGCGGACCGGTGTGTTGTCCTGGGGGAGCGGGCCGAAGTAGCCGTTGCTGCTCAGCCCGAACGCCGGGCCGGATACGGCGTGCAGGGTGGCCAGGGCGCGGCCGATGGATCGCCAGTCCTCCGGGGTGCGGACCTCCGGTCGGCGCTCGGGCAGCGCTTCGGACAGCAACAGGTGCGAGCTGGGCGGCACGGCGAGCACGCCGTCCGCGACCGGGACCGGCACCGGACGCCAGACAGGTCATGCAGCAGGCGCAGCCCGGCCAGTTCGGCGGTGAACTGCGCGGCGGCGTCGCTGGCCGTGCTGAGCTTGGCGAATACCGGGAACGGCTGGCCGTGGAAGATCCCGCAGGGGTGCGCGGCCAGGTCGCCCAGGTCGGTGAACCCGGTGCAGGCCCACGGCGTGCCGCGATGCGCTTCGGCGGCCCGCCGCACCGCGGTGCGCACGGCCGGGTCGAGCAGTGAAGGGGGAAGAGGCGGTGGGGGCTCAGCGCCACGCCGGGTCCTCGGCCAGCTTCTCGGCGATCCGGTCGTGGAAGCTCTTGCGCTCCAGCGCGTGCCCGATGTCGGTGACGGCCTGGCTGAGCGGGTAGGGGATCTCGGCTTCGAGTTCGGCCAGCGCGGCCTCGGTGGCCCGCCATTCCGCCGCCAGCCTGGCCATCCGGGCCGCCCGCGGGGTGAGGTGCACGGTCTTGCTCCGGGCATCGGCCCCGGCGGTGGTGCGCACCAGGCCGGCCGTGCGCATCGCGGCCACCTTCTGGCTGACCGCCGAATGGGTGCGCTGCACCGACTCGGCCAGTTCGGTGATGGTCATCGGGCCGCGCGCGTGCAGCCGGAGGAGTTCCATCACGTAGCTCGGCTTGAGCCCGGCCACGCCCGCCTCCGCGTACACCCGGGCGATGTCCGCATCCATGGCCGCCTGCAGCAGCCGCAGCTCCCGCCACCGGCTGTGCTCGCTCGGATCCTCAGTCACGGCTTAATTGTAACAGTGCTTTTATAAGTGCTGTTACGATAACCGGGCAGGGTGGCATGGGTCCGGCGCAGGACGGCACGGGCCCCGGGGCGAGAAGGGAGCAGGGCATGCCGTGGGGGAAGCGGCTGCTGGCCGACATTGGCCCGCTGCGCGAGTCCGCGGCGTTCCGGCGCCTGTGGGTCGGGTCCACGCTGTCCTCGGTGGGCAGCTCGCTGACCTTCTTCGCCGTCATGCTCCAGGTCTACGACCTGACCCGGTCCCCGCTCGCGGTCGGTTTCCTTGGCGTCGTGCAGGCGGTGCCGACGCTGGCGGTCGGCCTGCTCGGCGGCCCGCTCACCGACGCGCTGGACCGGCGCAAGCTGGTCCTGGTCACCAGCAGCTGCCTGGCCGGTGTGTCCGCGGCGCTGGCCGCCCAGGCGTTCGCCGGGCTGGGCCAGCTCTGGCTGCTGTACCTGCTGGTCGGCGTGCAGTTCGCGATCAGTGCGGTGGACCGTCCGGCGCGTAACACGTTCACCCCGGCGCTGCTCCCGGCCGGCCGGGTCACCGCCGGACTGGCGCTGAACCAGATCAGCTTCCAGCTCATGCTGATCGTCGGGCCAGCGCTCGCGGGCATCATCGCCGCGGCCCCGCACCTGGGCTTGCGGGCCTGCTACCTGGTAGACGCGGTGAGCTATGGGGCGGCGCTGTACGGGGTAGGCCGGCTGCCATCGCTGCGGCCGAAGGGCAGCCGGGCCCAGCTGCGGCCCGCGGGCGGTGGCCGAGGGGATCCGGTTTATCCGGCACAGCCAGGTGCTGGCCGGCGCGTTCCTGGCTGATCTGTCCGCGACCGTGTTCGCGCTGCCGGTGGCGCTGTTCCCGGCCATCAACGCGGAGCGCTTCGGCGGCGATCCCCGCACGCTCGGATTGTTCACCACCGCTATCGGCGTGGGTGGCCTGGTCAGCTCGGTGCTGTCCGGACCGCTCGGCCGGATGTCCCGGCCGGGCCGGGCCATGCTCGTCACGGTCGGCGTGTGGGGCGCGGCGTTCGCCGGATTCGCGGTCGCGCCGGCCGTGCTGTGGCTGACCCTGGCCCTGCTGGCGGTGGCCGGGGCGGCGGACACGTTCACCGTGGTGTTCCGGATCAGCATCGTGCAGGCGGTCACCCCGGAGGAGCTGCGCGGCCGCCTGCTGGCCGCCGACTACGTGGTGGGTGCGGGCGGCGGGCAGCTCGGCAACCTGGAATCCGGTGCGCTCGGCTCGCTGACCTCGCCGGCCATCAGCGCGCTCACCGGTGGCCTGCTGACCATCGTGGCGGTGGCCACGATGGGCCTGGCCCTGCCCGCGTTCCGCCGGTACCGGCATCAGCCCGCGCTGGCCCGGGCGGCCGATCCGGCCAGCACCGCGGCGCAGTCCATGAGCGCGGCGGCCGGTCAGCTGGTGGCCTCGCCCAGCACCTTGCGGAAGTAGACGGCCGACTCCTGGTAGCCCAGCGCGCGGTAGAACGCGGCCGCCCGCCGGGTAGCCAGCGCGACCAGACGGCAGCCCTGGTCCGCGGCCTGCTGCTCGAACGCGCTCATCAGCGCACGCCCGGCGCCGCCGCCCCGGTACTCCGGCCGGACCAGGATCTCCTCCACCCAGGCCACCGGGCCAGCCGCGAAGAACGCCGGATGCCAGAAGCCGAGCAGATAGCCCAGCGGCTCAGCCCGGCTGGCTGCACGCCCTGCGGCGCCGAGGTCCTCGGCCAGCAGCAGGCAGGCGTCATCGGCCGCCAGTACAGCCGGGTAAGCGCGGTCTGAACGCCGCCGGGGAGAACGGGAAAGACTGAGCCAGCTCCGCGGCGAGCCGGGCGACCGTCCCGGCGTCGGCCGCCGTGGCCGGCCGGATGTGGAGCTGGGAATTCCGCATCGGACCAGGATGTCAGCGCGGATCGGGTGAGCTGGGCTCAGGCAGCAGGAACTCAGGAGATTGCCTGGTCCGCCACGCTGCCTGCGGGCAGTGCCTACCCGGTCGCCGGTACCAGAACCTCGTCCGCGTCGGGGTGGCCGGCGGCGGGTCGGCCGGATCCTGCGGATTCCACCGCCCGGACCAGCACAGCACGACCAGGCCGACCGCCGCGCCCAGGATGGCCAGCGGCGCGACGGCGCGTATCGCGT
This sequence comes from uncultured Actinomycetes bacterium, assembly GCA_963758575.1. Lineage (GTDB taxonomy): Bacteria > Actinomycetota > Actinomycetes > Streptosporangiales > Streptosporangiaceae > RYN-230. Next base: position 62,769 of record CAVWWE010000001.1, on the reverse strand, counting down.
AGTGGTCGAGCAGGCTCAGCACGTGACCATGCGGGAGCAGCGGGTTGCCTGGCATGTTGGCGAGGGTGCCGGCCGTGAGCCGGGCCAGCACCAGCCAGTCCAGCCGGGTCGCCGGGTACAGCACCAGCACGCAGATGATCATGGCGTCGTACCAGGGCAGCTGATAGGGCCACAGGAACAGCCAGGCCGCGGCCAGCGCCACGGTCGGCCGGATGGTCGGCCGGGCTGGGTCGCCCGGCGGGAGCCGCCGCAGCGTGAGGACCGCCATCGCGATGACCAGGACGGCGGCGACGATACCGACCAAGTGGTAACTGGGCAGGATGAGCCGGTAGAAGTTGTCCGCGCTGGCCGAGTCCCGGCGGCTGAGCAGTGCCCTGACGGCCGGCCTGCCGAAATAGGCGTAGCTGGGCACCAGCACGGCCAGCGCGGCGGCGCCCGCGGCCGCCAGCGCGGCCGGGTAACGGCGCAGCGCCCAGGCCGCGCCCAGGCCGAACAGCGCGTAATTGATCTTGATGTCGGCGGCCACCCCGAGCAGCACGCCAGCGGCCAGCACACGCGCCAGCCCGGGCCGTTCGCCGTGCGCCTGCCGGCCCAGGACCAGCAGGCCGAACAGGCCCGCCGCGGCCGCCAGCACGTTGACGTGCCCGGCCTCGACCAGATCCCAGAGCAGCAGCGGGTTGAGCGTCCACAGCAGGTGACCGCGCAGCCGCGCCGCCGGGTCGGCGCGGAGCAGCCGGTGGATCGCGACCGCGACCGCGGCGAACCCGGCCGAGTTCCACAGCTTCAGCCAGAACACGATCAGCGCGGGAGACGAGCCGCCCAGCTTGGCCGCCAGCAGTTGCTCCATGGTGGCCAGCGGCCCGTACACGCTGACGTACTTCGACCAGATCAGCGGGATGGACTGGGCGAACGCATCGTGCAGGTGGCGCAGATAGTGCGGGGTGTAGACGTACGGGCTGTGGCCGAGCAGCAGGCAGCCGGCCGTAGGTGGCGTAGTCGAGCGGGTCGGTGGAGCCAGCCGGCGGCAGCACGGTCAGCACCGCCACCGTGATCAGCCCGATGATGAGCAGCAGCCGCGCGTTCAGCCGGGCGCCGCGGCGGACGGCGAGCAGGCCGGCCACGACGCCGCCCGCGCTGGCCACCGCGGCGAACCAGAGGAGGTAGGTGATCACGTCAACCGAGACGTGCCGGACCGGCAGCTCCCAGGGCGGCCCGCCGGCCTGCAGCGCCAGCGGCGGGCGCATCCAGCCGCCGCGGACCAGCGAGACGGCAACCATGATCACGATCGCGACGCCGATGCCGGCCCAGGTGAGCCAGATGAGGCGGCGGCCCGCGCGGCCGGTTGGCCCGGCCGGTGCGGCGCCGCGCGATCGGGCCGCTGTGGCGGCTGCGGGGGGCACAGCGGCGCCGGTAGGCGCGGTCGCCGCCGCCGTGGCTGGCATCGCCGCGGCCGGGACGGCACTGGGCGGTGGCGCAGGAATTTCCTCGGCCGCGCTGATATCGCTGCTCATTGTCCCCAGGTAGTCGGTTTCCTGATGAACCCCGCATCCGGGGTGCGGGCGCATGCGGCCGGCAAAGCGAGACAATAGCGCAGTGGATGCCCTGTTCGTGACAAGAATCGCCAATGACACGAAGTCATGAAATATTCTGTGTCAGCACTATATCGAAACTTTACGCAGGCCCGGGGCGGCTTCGTGACGTTGCGTATTTGACCAGCGATGATCGGGTGAGTATGGCCAGGGAAAGAACTCGTGGGCCGGGCGCGGCGACGCCACCGGAAGATGGTTAATTAAGATCCAGAACTAAAGCGCTTGGCCGGGCCAATACGACGGGTGCATTCGCGCTTTAATAGAGCAGCCGGTAATCCGTTCATGTGGCAAGTGCCGGTATGGCGGGGATCACGGCCGGTGCTCGCACGTCAAGGGCCGGTTAGCCCCGGACGGTGTATCACGATCACGTATCGACGGGGTATCTGTCAAATCGCGACGCGCCGCGAGACCGGCCGCGGCGGCTGGGCGCCCAGCCGGGCGGAGCGGCTCAGGGATCAGGGCCGGACCGCCCCGGTGACCAGCCACTGTGACCCGCGCGCCCGGAAGACCAGGGTGCAGAACCGGGCCAGCAGCCAGCCGCTGAACGCGAGCCACAGCGCGACCAGTCCGCCGTGCTGCAGTACCACGATCAGCGCGCCGATCGCGAACACGGCCCCGGCGGCCAGCCCGGCCAGGGCCAGGTAATCCTGGTCGCCCGCGCCGATGAGCACGCCGTCCAGCACGAACACCACGCCCGCCACCGGTTGCTGGGCCGCGGCCACCAGCAGGACCGCCACCAGGAGCCGGCGTACGTCGGGCGCGGCCGCGAACAGGCTGGGCAGCAGCGGGATGGCCGCGATCAGCAGCACGCCGAAGACCACGCCGTAGATCACGCCCCAGCCGATCATCCGGTTGGTGGCGGCCCGCGCGCCCGCGACGTCCCCGGCGCCCAGATACCGCCCGGTGATCGCCTGGCCCGCGATGGCGATCGCGTCCAGGGCGAAGGCGATCAGGGTCCACAGCCGGATGGCGATCTGGTGCGCGGCGATGGCGGCATTGCCCTGGTGCGCCGCGATGGCCGTGATCACGATGAACACTGCCTGCAGCGCCAGTGTCCGCACCACCAGGGCGAAGCCCGCCACGGCGGCGACGCGCAGGCCAGCGCGGTCCGGGCCGAACGGCACGCCCGCGCGCCGTGCGCCGCGCAGCACCATGGCCAGGTACGCCACGGCCGCCGCGGTCTGCGCGATGACCGTGCCCCAGGCCGAGCCGGCGATGCCCCAGTGCAGGCCCAGCACCAGGATGGCGTTCAGGATCACGTTGACCACGTTGGCGGCCACCGCCACGGCCAGCGGGGTGCGAGTGTCCTGCAGCCCACGGAGCACCCCGGTCCCGGCCAGCACCAGCAACATCGCGGGCGCGCCGAGCAGGCTGATCCGCAGGTAGATGATGCCCTGACCGGACACCTGCGGCGAGCCGCCGAACGCGTGCACGATCTGCCCGGCCAGCGGCCAGCAGATGGCCAGCACGGCCACGCCGATGAGCGTGGCCAGCCACAGCCCGTCGATGCCCTGGCGGATCGCGGCCTGCCGGTTCCCGGCGCCGAGTTGCCGGGCCACCGCGGCGGTGGTCCCATAGGCCAGGAAGATCGAGATGCCGACCAGCGTGGTCAGCGCCTGGCTGGCCACGGCCAGCCCGCCGAGCGGAACGGTGCCCAGCCGCCCGACGATGGCCGAATCCGCCAGCAGGAACAGCGGTTCGGCCACGAGTGCCCCGAACGCCGGTACGGCCAGCCGGAGAATCTCCCGGTCGTGCGCGTTCCACCGGACGGCCCGCAGGCGCTGCCGCCGGAACTGGCGGGAAGCCACCGAGGAGGGCATGTCTCGGATGCTAGATACCACTGATGAGTATTTGCAACCGATTTGCAACTAGCTCCGGCTGACCTGGCCGGACACCGCGCGGCCAGGTGGCCGCTCCGGTGGCCGGGGCCGGCCGCGCCGCAACCACGGTCAGGCGTGCGCCCCGGTGGCCGCGGCCGGCCGCGCCGCGGCGGGCAGTGGGCTCCGCACCGTGACGGTGCCGCCAGGGTGGGAGAACTGCAGCGTGGCGTTCGGGTCACCGGTGATGCTCCAGCCGAGCTGGTGCACGAAGTAGGCGTGGTGCACGTGGCACAACAGCACCAGCTCGTTCAGCGCGGTGCGGGCGCCATGCCGCCAGCCCTTGATGTGGTGGGCGGTGGACCAGGCGGCCAGCGCGTCGCAGCCCGGCCACCGGCAGCCCTGGTCCCGGGCCTCCAGTGCCCGGCGCAGCCCCGGCGGCTCGGTGCGCGCCGCGCGGCCGACGTCCAGCGGCAGCCCGTCGGCCCAGCGGACCACGGTCACCTGCGCGGCGCAGCACATGGCCAGCACCTGCCGCGCGGTCAGCGCCTGCCCGTGCCCGGTCTCGGCCGGCGGCGCACCGGGCGCCTGGGCCAGCGTCTCGTCGTGGACCAGCACGGTCACGTGCGGGGCGCTGCCGTGCCGCAGCGGGGCACGGCCACTGTCCAGGGCGATCTTGCACGCGGTGACCAGGCCATCCAGCCGCCGTTGCGCGGCCGTGCGGGTATCGGCCGTGCCGCCGGGCGGGGCGAAGGCCTCGGCCGCGGTGCGCAGGATCTCGAACGAGGCCGTGTCGCCACAGGCGCCGTGCAGCAGGCCGGTGTCGTCGAGGGTGAGCCCGAACGACAGATGCCGCCGCTCCCACCGCTTGCGCTCCCGTTCCTCGGCGGCATCGGGGTCGGCTCGGTAGCTGACCTCCACGGCTAACCGGCGGAACTGGCTGGTGTCCACGCCGGGCGCGTTGTCCAGCAGGATCTGCTCCGCCAGGCCCGCCTTGTCCGCATCCAGGCTGGCCACCGTGCGGGCGACGATGTGCGCCTGGTCGAATGTGATCTCCCCGGCGTGCAGCGCCTGCTCGGTGGCGGTCAGGTCGCGCAGCGCCCGGCCGGTCGCGATGACCTGGGCGGCGTGCCCGGCCGTGAGGCCGCACCGGGTGCGCAGGAACGCCGCCGCCGACCTATGGCCGCCGTGCGCCGCCCCGCCAGTCGTGTCCAGCGCCCCGGCCAGCCGGGCGAGCTGGGCCTGTGCCTGGCTGATGAACGCGGTCAGTTCGCTGATCTCGCCCATCAGCCCGGCCGCGTCTAACGCGGTGGGATCGGTAGCGGCCAGCTCGGCCAGCACCGCCTCCCGTGCTGATTGCTCAGGTAAACACATATTCGAATCATCGCGCTTGCCACCGACAATATTTGGATAGGCGGGTATCAGATCACGAGCCGCCAACCCAGCCGCCCGACGCGACCGGCGGGTACAGACCACTTCTATCCGGGGAATCGTTGCATGGCCCGGTGCTGTCTAGGCCCTAGCCGAGCGCGGCGTACGCGGCCGCCTGGACCTCATCATGCAGCGGGTGCCCACCCGGGCCGTCGAACGTCCGCTGGGTCAGCACCAGCACGGTCAGGTCCCGCGCTGGGTCAGCCAGCCAGGTGGAGCCGAACCCGCCGGCCCAGCCAAACGCGCCCGCCCGCTCCCCGGCGGTCACCACGGCCACGGAGTATCCCCAGCTCGCCGCGTCGAAGAAGCCCGGCCCGAGACCGCCGTAAGACTTCTGCTCCGGGGTGAGCTGATCCCGGGTCATCTCGGCCACCGCATCCGCGGCCAGCACCGGCGCGCCACCGCGCAGCAGCATCCGGCTGAACGCCAGCAGGTCATCCGCGGTCGATAGCAGGCCCGCGGCCCCATCGCCGAACGGTGGCGGCTGGCTGTAGATGCCGGCCGGCTCGTCCCACACCCGCAGGCCGCCTGCCGCTGGCTCGTACGCGGTGGCCAGCCGGCCGGTCTCGGTGGTCCAGAAGCCGGTGTCCCGCATGCCCAGCGGCTCGAAGACCCGGCTGCGCAGCACGTCGCCGAACGGCTGCCCGGTGGCCCGGGCGCACAGCACGCCCAGCACCGACGCGCTGGTGTTGTAGAACCAGCGTTCGCCCGGCTGGGCCAGCAGCGGCAGCGAGCCGAGCCCGGCGATCCAGGTGTCCGGGCCGGGCTGGTGGGCCAGATCGGGCGGGCCGAGGGTGGCCAGCCGCAACCGGCTCTGCTCCGCCATCACCGGCCACGGCTCGGGCGCGCCGAACATCGCCCACTCGTCACCGAACCCGAACGTGTAGTTGAGCAGGTCGCGGACGACGATCGCGCGGTGGGCCGGCACGGTGTCGTCCAGCGGGCCGTCCATCCGGCGCAGCACCCGGCGGTTGGCCAGTTCGGGCAGCAGCCGGTCCACCGGCTCGTCCAGCCGGAACAGCCCTTCGGCGGCCAGCGCCAGCGTGGCCACCCCGGTCACCGGCTTGGTCAGGGACGCGATCCGGAACAGCGAGTCACGCTGCACCGCAGGGCCGCCGATCGTCAGCGAGCCGAGCGCCTCGGCATGCACCTGGCCGCCGCGCGCGACCAGCACCACCAGGCCGGGCACCTGGTCGGCGCCGACGTGGCCGGCCGTGACCTTGTGCAGCCGGGCCAGTCCATCCGCCGTCAGCAGGTCAGCCATCCGTGGTCAGCTCCCTAGGTCGGAGGGGGTGTCTAATCCCTAGGTCGGTGGTTGTCTAGTCCAGACGAGCCGAAGGCAGCAAACTCATCGCCCCGGCCCAGCTCAGCGGCGGAGCTGGTCCAGGGCCCGCTCGATGCGCTGCTCGGACACCGGGCCGCGGGTGCCCAGCACCTGGGCGAACAGGCTGACCCGGAACTCCTCGATCATCCAGCGCACCGCCTGGGCGTCGGCCGTCTGCCGCCGGGTCGGCGGCAGCTCGGCCAGCACATCGGCGTAGTCCCCGGCCACCCGGTGCACGGCCGCCATCCGCTCCGCGTCCCGGGCCGGTGACTCCGGCGCTTTCTCCAGCCGGCGGGTGATCGCCTGCAGATAGCGCACCAGGTCCGCCAGCCGCCGGGCCCCGGTCGCCGAGACGAAGCCGGGATAGATCAGTCCTGACAGCTGGCCGCGCATGTCGTCGAACGCCGCGGCCAGCGCCGGGTTCGGCCGGCCCGCCAGGCTGGCCTCGGCGGCGTGCGACTCGGCCAGCACCTGTGCGGCCCGGGCCACCACGTCCGCGGTCTCCGCGGCCAGCCGCTCCCGGGCGAAATCCAGCAGCCGCGCGAAGCCCGCTGCGTCCCAGGCCGGGCCGCCCGCGTCCCGGATGATCTGGTCCGCGGCGGCCGCCGCGCAGTCGTCGAGCAGCGCGTCGGTGCTCCGGTACGGGTGCCGGCTCATGGCCAGCTTGGCGCTGACCGGCAGCGGCCGGCCACCGCGCGCGCCCCGGACGGCACGGCGAGCAGCAGCAGCCGCCGGGTGCCCTGCAGCATGGCCGCGTCCGCTTCGGCCCCGGTCTCGAACAGCCGGATGTCCACCGCGTTCCCGGCGTCGGCCAGCGCCGGGTACGCCCGGACCTGGCCATGTTCGAAGACCCGCGGCAGCGACTCGAAGTCCCAGTCACGCAGCCCGGTCCGGGTCAGCCCGCGGGCCGCCTCGGTGAGCGTGGCCTGCAGCCGGGGCCGGAGCTGGCGGCGCAGCTCAGCCAGGTCCTTGCCGGACGCCAGCACCTCGCCGTCGTCATCCAGCACCCGGAACGTGACCCGCAGGTGCGCGGGCAGCCGCGACTCGTCGAACGCCGACCGCGGTACCGGCACGCCGCCGAGCCGGCCGAGCGCCGCGCTCAGCGCGCCGGGCAGGTCGCCGTCCGGCGCGCCCAGTTCCGGGAGCACCTTCCGGGCGGTATCCGGCACCGGCACGAACAGCGTGCGGAGCTGTTTCGGCAACGTCCGGATCAGCTCGGTCACCGTCTCCTCGCGCAGCCCCGGAACCTGCCAGCCGAACTCGGCCGCGTTCACCTGGTTGAGCTGGGCCAGCGGGATGTCCACGGTCACCCCGTCGTCCGGCGTGCCCGGCGCGAACTCGTAGGACAGCGGCAGCTCACCCCAGCTGGCCGGGTAGTCGGCCGGGCCGATCTCCCCGGCGGCCGGCCCGACCAGGTCGGCCAGCGTGAGGTCCAGCAGATCCGGCGAGTCGGCCCGGGTCTTCTTCCACCAGCTGTCGAAGTGCCGGGCTGAGGTCACCGAGGCCGGGATGCGCCGGTCGTAGAAGTCGAACAGCACCGTGTCGTCGGCGACGATGCCGCGCCGCCGGGCCTTCTGCTCCAGGCTGGCCGCCTCGTCCAGCACCCGCTGGTTCCGGGTGAAGAACCGGTGGTGGGTCTGCCACTCGCCGTCCACCAGTGCGTGCTGGATGAACAGCTCACGGGCGGCGGCCGGGTCGATCCGGGCGAAGTTGACCGTGCGCGCGGGCACGATCGGCAGCCCGTACAGGCTGACCTTCTCGGTGGCCAGCACCGCGCCGCGCCGGGCATCCCAGCGCGGCTCGCTGTAGCTGCGCCGGACCAGGTGCTCGGCCAGCGGCTCGGCCCAGGCCGGGTCGATCCGCGCGGTCACCCGGGCCCACAGCCGGGACGTCTCGACCAGCTCGGCCGCGACCACCCAGGACGGCGGCTTCCGGGCCAGCACCGAGTCCGGGAAGATAGCGAACCGTGCGCCGCGCGCCCCGGAGAACTCGGCCGGCCCGCGCCGCTTGCCGCGCTGCGCCGCTGCGGTGTTCTGCATCCTGGTGTCCTGCATCCCGATGTGCGAGAGCAGCCCGGCCAGCAGCGACATGTGCACCCGGTCGGCCAGCTCGGCCGGGAACCGGTCCGCGGGCTCGCCCCCCTCGGACCCCTCGGCCGGCTCGGCCGGCCGCGGTCGGCGCCGGTCCCGTCCGATCACCACGCCGAGGTCGGCGGCGGCCTGGCGCAGCTGCCCGTACACGTCCTGCCACTCGCGCACCCGCAGGTAGTGCAGATACTCCCGCCGGCACATCCTTCTGAACGCGGATGCCGACAACTCGGCCTGCTTGGCGCGCAGGTAGTCCCACATCGCGAGAAAGGCGAGGAAGTCCGACCCGGGCACGGCGAACCTGCGGTGCATCGCGTCGGCCGCCTCGCGGTGCTCGGTGGGCCGCTCCCGCGGGTCGATGATGGACAACGCGGCCGCGATGATCAGCACTTCGCGGACGCAGCCGTGCTGGCCGGCGGCCAGGATCATCCGGCCGAGCCGCGGGTCCACCGGCAGCCGGGCCAGCTTCCCGCCTACGTCCGTCAGACGCCGCTGTGACTGGCCGCTGGACCGCCCAGGTGCGAACGCGCCGAGTTCCTCCAGCAGCCGGGTGCCGTCCGCGATGTTGCGCGAGTCCGGCGGGTCGATGAACGGGAAGTCGGCCATGTCGCCCAGGTCGAGCGCGGCCATCTGCAGGATGACCGAGGCCAGGTTGGTGCGCAGGATCTCCGGGTCGGTGAACGGGGGCCGGGCGGCATAGTCCTCCTCGGTGTACAGCCGGATGCACACGCCGTCCGCGGTCCGCCCGCAGCGGCCCGCGCGCTGGCTGGCCGAGGCCTGCGAGATCCGCTCGATGGGCAGCCGCTGCACCTTGGTGCGGTGGCTGTACCGGGAGATCCGGGCCGTGCCCGGGTTGACCACGTAGTGGATGCCGGGGACGGTCAGCGAGGTCTCCGCGACGTTGGTGGCCAGCACCACCCGCCGGCCCAGCCGGGAGTGGGCGAACCGGCCCGGCTCGAACACCCGGTGCTGCTCGGCCGAGGACAGCCGGGCGTACAGCGGCAGCACGTCCAGGTCGTCCTGGCCGGCCAGCGCGTCGGCGGTGTCCCGGATCTCCCGCTCGCCGCTGAGGAAGACGAGGATGTCGCCTGGCCCGTCCCGCTTCAGCTCGGCCACCGCGTCCAGGATGCCCTGCACCTGGTCCCGGGGCTCGCGGTCCGGGTCGTCCGGGTCGGCCAGCGGCCGGTAGCGCACCTCGACCGGGTAGGTCCGCCCAGACACTTCCAGAATGGGGGCGTCGTTGCTCTGCTTGCCTTCTTCGCCTCCGGCAAAAGCATCCGAGAACCGCTGCGGGTCGATGGTGGCCGAGGTGATGATGACCTTGAGGTCGGGCCGGCGGGGCAGCAGCCGCTTCAGGTAGCCCAGGATGAAGTCGATGTTCAGGCTGCGCTCGTGCGCCTCGTCGATGATCAGCGTGTCGTAGCGGCGCAGCTGACGGTCCCGGCGCAGCTCGGTGAGCAGGATGCCGTCGGTCATCACCTTGATCAGCGTGCCGTCGCTGGAGGTGTCGTTGAACCGCACCTGGTAGCCGACCGCGGTGCCCAGTTCGGTGCCGAGTTCGCTGGCGATCCGCTCGGCCACGCTGCGGGCCGCGATCCGCCGCGGCTGGGTATGCCCGATCTGCCCGGTCACCCCGCGGCCCAGCTCCAGGCAGATCTTGGGCAGCTGGGTGGTCTTGCCCGAGCCGGTCTCCCCGGCCACGATCACCACCTGGTGATCCCGGATGGCCGCGGCTATCTCGTCCTTGACCTGGCTGACCGGCAGCTCGGCGGGATAGGAGATGACCGGGGCCACCGCACGCCAGGTCTCGGCGCGCGCGGCGGCGCGCGACGCGATAGGCGGGGAGGTCACTGGTTATCTAACGCTTTCCTGGTCTGGCTGCTTCCCCCGGCGGTGGTGGCCCGGGGTCAGCATAAGGTGGAGCATCCAGGCCGGGCTGACTTAGGAGGACGCCAGTGTCAGAGCCAGTGTCGGAGGAGGATTTGCTGACCAGCTTCGACACGGGCGCCGGGGACGAGGACCAGGCCGAGGCGGACTTCGATACCACCGTGGCACACCCGGCCCGGGTGTGGGATTTCCTGCTCGGCGGCAAGGACAACTTCGCGGCCGACCGGACCGCCGGCGAGCGGGTGCTCCAGATCATGCCGGAGATGGGGCTGGTGGCCCGGGGCGGCCGCGAGTTCCTGGCCCAGGCCGTGCACTACCTGGCGGCCGAGGCGGGTATCCGGCAGTTCCTGGACATCGGCACCGGGCTGCCCACCGCGGACAACACGCACGAGGTGGCACAGCGCGCCGCGCCGGACTCGCGGATCGTCTACGCGGACAACGACCCGATCGTGCTGGCCCACGCCCGCGCGCTGCTGACCAGCGACCCGCGCGGCGAGACCGCCTACATCAGCGCGGACATCCAGGACACCGGCACGATTCTGCGCGAGGCCGCGCACACGCTCGACTTCACCCAGCCGGTCGCGGTGATGCTGCTGGCCATCCTGCACTTCATCCCAGACAGCGACGACCCGCACCGGATCGTGGCCCGGCTGATGGAGGCCGTGCCGTCCGGCAGCTACCTGGTCATCTCGCACGCGTCGAGCGACATCATGGCCCAGACGGTGGCGGCCGGCGCGGTGACCTACAACGAGCACTCCGCGGTGTCCATCCACCTGCGCAGCGAGGCGCAGATGACCCAGTTCTTCACCGGGCTTGAGCTGGTCCCGCCGGGCGTGACCCCGCTCGGCTGCTGGCGGACCGGGCAGGTCAACGTCGGCGCGCTGCCGCTGCTGCCCACCTACACCGCGGTGGGCCGCAAGCCATAACCACGGTGCGCAGTGACTCCAGCCCTGACTGACGCGCTGTCCGCGCTGCGCTGCCCGGTGTGCGGCAGCCCGCTGGCGGGCCGCCGCAACGCGCTGCGCTGCGCCCGGGGCCATTCCTTCGACATCGCCCGGCAGGGCTACGTCAACTTGGATACCGGTGGCGGGCGGCCACATCAGGCCGACACCACCGCCATGATCGCGGCCCGGGAGGCCTTCCTCGGCCAGCGGCACTACGCGCCGATAGCCGCCGCGGTGAGCGGGCTGGCGGCCCGGCTGACGGGCCGCGCCGCCGGGCCGGGCATCGTACTGGATCTGGCCGGCGGGACCGGCTACTACCTGGCCGCCGTGCTGACCGCGCTGCCCGGCCGGACCGGTATCTGCCTGGACCTGTCCAAGCCCGCGCTGCGCAGGGCGGCCCGGGCCCACCCGCGGGCGGTCGCGGTGGGCAGCGATGTGTGGCGGCGCTTCCCGCTCGCCGACGGCTCGGCCGCGATCGTGCTGAGCGTATTCGGCCCGCGTCACCTGGCCGAGACGATCCGGGTCCTCGGCCCGGCCGGGATTTTCCTGTTGGTCACCCCGGGCCCGCGGCACCTGGCCGAGCTGGTTGGGGCGCTCGGCCTGCTCAGCGTGGACACGGCCAAGCCGCAGCGGGTGGCCGCGGCCACGGCCGGCCTCGAGCAGGTCGCCGGTGAAGACCTGACGTACCCGCTGCGGGTCGGTCATACCGCCGTCCATGACCTGGTCAGCATGGGGCCGAGCGCCCATCACATCAGTGCGGCCCAGCTGGCTGACCGGATCGCCGCACTGGCTGACCCGCTGACCGTGACCACGTCGGTCACGGTCGCGGCTTACCGCCCGCGCTGACCGAACTACCGGCCGGTACAGGGTTGCGCCCCGGCCCCAGTCATTGTGAGGTGGGTCAGGGGGAGGCCGCGATGCGTGAAGGCTTGTGGGCGCCGCCGAATCGTGCGCTGACCACTGGTCTCGTGCTGGCCATCACCTTCGTCGCGGTCGAGGCGCTGGCCGTGATCACGGTCATGCCAGTGGTCGCGCGTGACCTCGGCGGGCTGTGGCTGTACGGCTGGGTGTTCAGCGCGTTCATGCTGGGCAGCATCGTCGGCATCGTGACGGCAGGACGGGAGGCTGACCGGCACGGCCCCGCCGTCCCGTTCCTGGCCGGGCTGGTGCTGTTCAGCGCTGGGCTGGCGGTGGCGGGCCTGGCCCCGAGCATGCAGATCCTGGTTCTGGGCCGGGCGCTGCAGGGCATCGGCGGCGGCGCGGTGCCCGCGGTGGCCTACGCCTCGATCGGCCGCGGCCTGCCCGGCCGGCTGCGGGCCCGGATGATGGCGGTGCTGTCCACCGCCTGGGTCGTGCCCGGGCTGGCCGGGCCGGCGCTCAGCGCCGAGGTGGCCCACTTGTTCGGCTGGCGCTGGGTCTTCCTCGGCCTGCTGCCGCTGGTCGCCGTGGCTGGGCTGATCGCGCTGCCCTCGCTGCGCCGGCTCGGGCCGCCGGGCACCCGGCATGCTGGCGGGCACCGGCTGATCGATGGGGTCCGGGTGGCGGCTGGGACCGCGCTGATTCTGGCCGGCCTGACCGTGGCCGCGGGGGGCTGCGCGCTGGCCGGGCTCCGCGGTGGTCCGGTCAGCGGGCTGATCGGGGCCGCGTTGATCCTGCTGGGCGGGGCGACCGCGCTGCCCTCGCTACGCCGGCTGGTCCCGGCCGGGACCGGCCGGGCCCGGGCCGGGCTGCCGGCCACCGTGCTCACCCGGGGCCTACTCACGTTCGCGTTCTTCGGCGCCGACGCCTACGTGACGCTGACCATCACCGTGCTCCGGCACCACAGTCCGGTGCTGGCCGGCGTCGCGGTGACCGGCTCCACGCTGGCCTGGACGGTCGGCGCCTGGATCCAGGCCCAGCTCAGCGCCAGCTGGCCGGGCCGCCGCCTGGTGCGCACCGGGCTGGTCATCATCCTGGCCGGGATCGGCGGGATGACCACCGTGCTGGATCCGGACGTGCCGGTGCTCGCCGGGCTGGCCGCCTGGACGCTGGCCGGGCTGGGCATGGGCGTGGGCTACGCGCCGACCACACTGATGATGCTGCGGGAGGCGCCGCCGGGCCGGGAAGGCTGGGCGTCCGCGTCGCTGAACCTGGCCGACGTGCTCGGCACCGCCACCGGCATCGGGGTCGGCGGTGCGGCCGTGGCCGCCGCCGCCAGCCTCAGCCCCGGCCCGGGCGCCGGCCTGCGCGCCGGGGTGGCCGCCGCGTTCGTGATCAGCTCGCTGGCCGCGCTGGCCGCGCTGGCCCTGGCGGGCCGGCTGCCTGCCGGGCTGATCAGCGCGGAGCCGGCCGGCGGCAGCCGGCGCTGGTGGCGGCGGCGGATCGGCTCAGCTGACCGGGGCGACCTCGAACGTGGTGATGACCCCGTCCTGCACCACGTACTTGCCGACGAAGTTCTTGACCGACCCGTCGGTCTGCAGCGCGGCCAGCCGGGCCGTCACCGCGTCCCCGGCGTGGCTGACGATCGTCACCTTGTCCGCCTTGGTCGTGCTGAACCCGTCCTCGAACTGGCTGAACGTGAGGCCGCCGCCGCTGTTCTTGCCGCCCAGGTTCCAGGCCCGCAGGTACTGGTGGCGGCTGATCGCCGCGTAGTAGGCCTGTACCGTGCCGGCCGAGGTGGCCGCGGCCGCGCCGGACGGCGGGGTGCTGGCCCCGCTCGACCCGGCCGAGGCCGACGTCCCGTTGCGCAGCGCGGAGTCGTGCAGCACCGCGTACACCCCGCCACCCACCGCGAGCACGGCCACGCAGGCGGCCGCGGCCAGCCCCCGGCGCCTGCTAGCCCGGGGGGACGGCCCGCCGCTCTGTTTCCCCGCGGGACGACCCCCGGGGACCCGGGCCCCCGATCGCCGCTGCGCGCCCAGCGGCGGCAAGCCGCCGCGGTCCGGTAGCACTGGCATCGGCGTGGTCGCGGGCCGGGCCGGCTGGCTGGCCGGGGCGCCGGGCAGGGCGGACGGGGCCGGGGCGGGTGCCGGGGCCGGGTCGGCGGCGGTCGGCGCGGCGGGCTGGGCGGCCCGCGGCGGTGCGCTGCCCGGCACCGGCCCGGCCGTCCCGTCCAGTGCCGGCGCGCAGGCCTGGTGCAGCGCCGCACTGAACGCGAGACAGCTGGGGAAACGCTCGGCCGGGGACTTGGCCAGCCCGCGGGCCAGCACCCGGTCCACGGCGGGCGGCAGGTCGGGCCGGAGGCTGGTCAGCTGGGGCGGTGCCGCGTTCAGCTGGGCCCACATCACGGCCATGTTCTCGTCCCGGCGGAACGGGGCCGAGCCGCCCAGCAGTTCGAAGGCGGTACAGGCCAGCGCGTAGGCGTCGGAGCGCCCATCCACCTGGCGGCCCTCGATCTGCTCCGGGGCCAGGTAGTTCAGCGTGCCGAGCACCTGGCCGGTCATCGTCAGGCTGGACGTGGCGTTGAGCTGCTTGCTGATGCCGAAGTCGGACAGGTACACGTGGTCGGCCCGGCCCGTGTCGGCCACCCCGCCGAGCAGCATGTTGGCCGGTTTCACGTCCCGGTGCACCAGGCCGCAGGCGTGCGCCGCGTCCAGCGCGGACGCGACCTGGCCGACGATGCTGAGGGCCCGGGCCAGCGGCAGCGGCCCAGCCGAATGCAGCAGGCTGTGCACATCCTGGCCGGCCACGTAGCGCATCGCGATGTACAGCACCCCGCCGGCCTCACCCGCATCGAAGATCGGGATGATGTTGGGGTGGTTGACCGACGCGGCCGTCCTGGACTCCCGGATGAACCGCTGCCGGAACGCCTCGTCCTGCGCGTAGTCCAGGGCCAGCACCTTGAGCGCCACCCAGCGGTCCAGCCGGACGTCCCGGGCCCGGTAGACCACCGCCATGCCGCCCCGGCCGATCTCCTCTTCGAGCTGGTAACTGGCTATCTGCGCGCCCGCGCTGAAATCGATTAACCCAGCAGGTAGATCCTCAGCCACCAGTGCCTCCAGCGTCAGTCCCCGTAAGCTCACCGGCCGCCGCTGGGCCGGGCCGGGAGCGAATACCGTAGCAAGAGCCTAAGCCAGCCGGCGCTCGGTAGCCCAGCGGGTGAGCTGATGCCGGGTGGACAGCTGCAGCTTGCGCAGCACCGACGACACGTGGCTCTCCACGGTCTTGGCCGAGATGTACAGCTCGCGGGCGATCTCCTTGTAGGTGTAGCCGCGGGCGATGAGCCGGAGCACTTCCCGCTCCCGGGGTGTCAGCTGGTCCAGCTCCGGGTCCTGCGAGGGCTGGCCCGGGCCGCCGGACGCGAACGCGTCCAGTACGAAACCGGCCAGCCGGGGCGAGAACACGGTGTCCCCGGCGGCGACCCGGCGGATGGCGTCCACCAGGTCCGGGCCAGAGATCGTCTTGGTCACGTAGCCGCGAGCGCCGGCCCGGATGACCGCGATCACGTCTTCCGGGGCGTCCGACGCGGACAGGGCCAGGAACCGCACCCCGGGATGCGCCGCCCGGATCGCGCTGACCACCAGCTGCCCGCCGCCGCCCGGCAGGTGCACGTCGAGCAGCACCACGTCCGGCAGCAGTTCGCCGATCAGCTCGATGGCCGGGGTCACGTCGCCCGCCTCGCCGACCACGTTCACCTGGTCACCGAGTTCGGCCCGGACACCGGACCGGAACAGGCCATGATCGTCGACGATCATGACCCGGGGGAGTGCCGGTGTGCTCATGTCCGGCTCGGCTGCCGTTCCCCGGCCACCCGCGGCATCCGCAGCGTTACCTCGGTGCCGTCGCCCGGGGCGGTCCGCACTACCGCGGAACCGCCGCGCCGGGCCATCCGGGCGTGGATCGACTCGGCCAGCCCCTTGCGGTCGCCGGGCACCGCGGCCGGGTCGAAGCCGCGGCCGCGATCCCGCACATACACCGCCACCTCGGCCGGCTCGACCTCGGCGAACAGCGACACCACCTCGGCGCCGGACCACTTCACCGCGTTCACCGTGGCCTCGCGGGCCGCGGCTAGCAGCGCGGTCAGGTCGTCGTCCAGCGCGCAGTCGCCCACCGTGATCGCCTCGACCGGTATCCCGTGCTGCGCCTCCACCTCCTGCTGGATCAGCCGGATGCCGTCGGCCAGGGTGGCGGCCTGGCCGTCCAGCGAGCCGGGCGCCCGGTCGTCGAACAGCCAGCTGCGCAGCTCCCGTTCCTGGGCCCGGGCCAGCTGGACCACCTGCTGCGGGTCATCGGCCCGGCGCTGGATCAGGGCCAGCGTCTGCAGCACCGAGTCGTGCACCCGGGCGGCCATATCGGCCCGCTCCTCGGCCCGGACCCTGGCCTGCCGCTCCACCACCAGGTCGCGGGCGATGCGCAGCCACCACGGCCCGAGCATGATCACCACCGCGGCGAGCAGCAGGGCCACCCCGGCCAGCCCGCGCAGCGCGTAGTGGTTCGGGTGCCCGGTGAAGACCAGGCCCATCCCGATGCCGATCAGCACGATAGAGATCAGCACCCGGAGCACGATCCGGGTCCGGCTGCCGCCGCCGGCCAGGCCGAGCAGCGGGTCGGTGAACCGGCGCAGCAGCGCCTGCTCCCGCTGGGGGGCGTTCCGCCAGATGAGCACCAGGCCGGCCAGGCTGACCACCAGCGGCCAGGCCGCCGTGCCCAGCCAGGTGGCGCCGAGCGCGGAGCCCAGGATGAGCAGGATGGCCAGCAGCGAACCGAGGCCGGCCGCGAGCGCGATGCCGCGCCGGTCGGCCAGCGCCCGGGTGGCGACGTTGCTGCTGGACCCGGCCTCCGGGATGAGCAGCCAGCTCACCACGTAGGCGGCCGTGCCGAAGCCACTGAAGATGGTGGCCACCACGAACGCGGTACGGACCAGCGTGACGTCCAGGCCCAGCCGGGCAGCCAGCCCGGCGGCCACCCCGGCCGCCAGCCGGCCGTCCTGCGGCCGCCGCAGTGGGCCGCCGTCCCGCGGCCCGCGCAGCCAGCGGCCCCGCGGGCGCGGGCGCCCGGCCCACCGGTGCTCCCAGGGTGCCGTCATGGTGTCGGTTCGATCCCGCATCCCCCTATCATCCCGCGCCCGGGCCGGAGTGGCCATCAGGGACAACCCTGATCCCGGCCGGGACAACATCAGGGCCGGGTCAGGGTTGTTCCGAATGGTCTGCCGCGGCCGGTACGCGCAGGCTGGAGCCATGGAAACAACCACGAACCCAGGCGCCAGTGACCAGACCTGGCAGCAGCCCACCGCAGCGCGCCAGCCGCGCGTGCTGTGCCGTCCCAAGGACGACCGGATGCTGGCTGGTGTCGCGGCCGGCATCGCGCAGTACCTCGACGTGGACCCGACCCTGATCCGGATCGCGTTCGCCGTGCTCACCCTGTTCGGCGGGGCCGCCGTGCTGGTCTACCTGGCCGGCTGGCTGCTCATCCCGGAAGAGGGCAGCGACCAGTCCATCGCCAGCGGATTCATCCAGTCCCGGCAGCACTGAGCCGGACCAGAGAGAGAAACGGGGAGGTCCTTCCAGATGCCAGGGCTAGGGAGGCGGGGATACGACACGCGCCGCCGCGCGGCCGCCGACCCCCTCATGCGGGTGTCCGATGCCGACCGGGCCGAGGTGGCGGACCGCCTCGCTCAGCACTACGGGGACGGCCGGCTCGACCAGGCCGAGCTGGACGACCGGCTGGGCCGGGCGATGAGCGCCAAGACCCGGGGCGACCTGGACGGCCTGCTGCATGATCTACCTGATACGGGGGTGACCCGGATGGAACAACCAGCGCCGCGGCGCCAGCCGCCGCCACCCCGGCTACGCGAGCCGCGGCGGCACAACTGGCTGCGCGTCGTGCTGATCGTCGTGCTCGTCCTGGTCGGCCTGCGCCTGCTGGGCGGCATCGGCGCCCTGTTCTGGCCGTTCGGCTGGTTCTGGGGCTGGATGTGGCCCGGACCGTGGCTGCTGATCGCGCTGCTGGTCTTCCTCTGGCTGCGGTTCGGCCGCCGTCACCGGGGCTACCGCGACTGACCGACGGGACCCACCGCCCGCCGCCAGGCCTCACTCGGCCTGGCGGCGGGCGCGGGCGCGCCGTTTGCCCTCGTGCATGGCCTGCACCCGGGGTACCGGGATGGTGTGCCCCTCGGCGATCAGCTCCGCGCTGAGCCGCTGCGGGGCGGGCAGCAGGCCACCCCAGCGGCCGGCCGGGCCGAGCTGCCCGGCCGCGGTGCGCAGCGTGAAGTCGGCCGGGGTGACCTGGTCGAGCTCGTCCCAGGGCACCGGGAAGGACACCGGCGTGCCGGGCCGGACCCGCGGGCTGTACGCGGCCACCACGGTCGCGCCGCCCGCCCGGGTCGGGTCGAGGAACACCTTCCCCTCGCGGTCGGCCCGGATGAACGCCGTGGTGGCCAGCGCCGGATCCAGCCGCTCGGCCCGCGCGGCGAGCGCCCGGGTGGCCGCGGCCGCCTCGGCCAGCGTGGCCGAGCCGTCCAGCGGCACGAACACGTGCACCCCCTTGGCCCCGCTGGTCTTGACCGCGCCGGCCAGCCCGGCCTCGGCCAGCGCCTGGCGAACCAGGCCGGCCGCGCGGACCGCCAGCCGGAACGCGCCGCCCTCCGGCGGGTCGATGTCCAGCACCAGGTACTCCGGCTGGTCCCAGTGGCCGGCCCGGATCAGGGTCGGGTGGTACTCGATCGCCCGCTGGTTGCCGAACCAGAGCAGCGTGCGCCGGTCGTCGCACAGCGCATAGCACACCTCGCGCCGCGAGCTCTCCGCCCACAGCGTCACCGTGTGCACCCACTCCGGGGTGTACCTGGGCAGGTTCTTCTGCATGAACGGCGGCTGGCCACGGAGCACCCGGATCACCGACAGCGGCCGGTCACGCAGCTCGCCGAGCAGGTGCGCGGCCGCCGCGTCCAGGTAGTTGACCAGGTCGCGCTTGGTCGCCGCGGCCCCGTCGAACAGCGGCTGGCCAAGGTTGGTCAGCGATACCCCGGCCCGTTCCTCATCGACGGCGATGGCGCTTCCTCCCTCGTCGCTTTTGCCCGCTACCGTTAGCCCCGTGAGCGATCAGCCGTGGGACGGCCCGGCCGTGCTGCTGGTAGGTATCGATGGCTCGGATACCTCCCTGCGGGCCGGTGCTTACGCGGCCGGGATGGCCCGCCGTCAGCGCGCCCGGCTGGTCGTGCTGTACGTCCGGCCGTTCAGCGCCATGACCGGCATCGGCGCGGGCGCGGCCGTCTCCATGAACGAAGCGTACGACGAGGTGGCCGAGGAGCTCCGGGAGCAGGTCGAGACGCAGACCGTCCGGCTGGGCATCGACGCCCAGTTCGTCGAGCGGACCGGCAACCCGTTCCACGAGATCGTCCGGCTGGCCGACGAGGTGCGCGCCGACGCGGTGATCGTCGGCGCCTCGACCAAGGCCGGCCACCGGTTCGTCGGCTCGCTGGCGGTGCACCTGGTCCGGGCCAGCCGCTGGCCGGTAACCGTGGTGCCCTGACTCAGCCGCCGGCCGCGACCGCCGCCACCACGTGGTAGGGCAGGTGCCGGGGATGCACCAGCAGGGCCCGGGCCACCTGGCGGATCTGCAGCCGCAGCGGGGTCAGCACGGCCTCGCTGCGCCGCCACGCGGAGATCTCGTCCCGGCGGCCGATGGCCCGGCGGAATCGCCGCGCGTCGCCGCCGTCGCTCTTCCAGGTGGGCAGCCAGGCACGCAGTTCGTCGTCGCCGTCCAGCATGGTCCAGTCGCGCAGCTGCTGGCCGATCTGCCCAGCCGCATCGATCACGAACGCCTGGTCGCGGCGGCCGCCGCTGATGCCGTGCACCCGGCCGTCCGACGTCCGGCTGTGGTGGATGCTGGCCGAGCTGAACTGGGCCCCGACGGCCAGCGCGGCGACCGCGTGGCCGGCCTCGTGCCAGGCCGTCTCGACGGTGGCCCGCCGGGCCGGGATCAGGCTCGGGAAGCAGCCGCAGTCATACCGCTGCCGGATCCACTTGTCGTGCACGATGGACTCGTCGTCATACCGGATGACCTGGTCGAGCCGGGCCTGGACGGCGGCGAGCAGGGGGTCACGTGCTGGGCTCATGGTTGACTAAAGGTATGCCGATCGAGGGTGACTATGAGCCCAGTCCGCGAGGCTGGGTGCGCGACCAGGTCGCGGAGTACGAGAGTTCCGGCGGTACCCGGGCCACCACGCTGGCCGACACCGGGCTGCCGGTCGTCGTCATCACTAACCGCGGGGTGCGCAGCGGAAAGGTGCGCAAGACCCCGCTGATGCGGGTCGAGCACGATGGCCGGTACGCCGCGGTCGGCTCGCAGGGCGGCGCCCCAGCCGATCCGAACTGGGTGTACAACTTCCGGGCCGAACCGCGGGTGGAACTCCAGGACGGCCCGCGCAAGCAGGCCATGGTGGCCCGGGAACTGACCGGCGACGAGCGCGCCGAGTGGTGGGCCCGGGCGGTCGCGGCCTACCCGCCATACGCCGAGTACCAGCAGAAGACATCGCGGGTGATCCCGGTGTTCGTGCTGGAGCCGGCCAGCGCGGGCTGAGCGCCCGCGACGGCAGTGAGCAGGCACGGCCGTTCGGCATAATCGAATTTCATACTAAACCGATCGAGATACTTGACATAGGCTGACGGGCGGCGCAGGCTGCAGGCAAGAGAACCCAACGCCGTCCGAAAGGTGCCCTCGCATGACCAGCGTCCAGGACCGCCCGGTGGCTCTCCGCGGCGAGCCCTCGTACCAGCAGATTTCCGTCACCCAGGTCGGTGGCGTCATCGGCGCCGTGGTCGGCGGCATCCGGGCCGGCGGCGGCGTCGATCTGGCCGCGGTGGCGGAACTGCGCGCCGCGCTGCTCCGGCACAGGGTGGTCTTCCTGCGCGACCAGCAGCACGCCACCGACGCGGACCAGCGTGCGTTCGCCGAGCTGCTCGGCCCGCTGACCAAGCCGCACCCGACCGTGGCCGGTGACGGCACCGCGGTGCTGCCGATCGACTCGGAGCAGGGCAAGGCGAACAGCTGGCACACCGACGTGACGTTCGTGGACCGGGTGCCGGCCATCAGCGTGCTGCGCGCGATCACGCTGCCGCCGTACGGCGGCACGACCGTGTGGGCCAACACCGCCGCGGCCTACCGGCGGCTGCACCCGGCGCTGCAGGCGCTGGCCGGCCTCCGCGCGGTGCACACAAACCTGTACGACTACGCCGCCGACCGGCCGCAGATCGGCGGGGTGGACGTGAAGGAAGAGGACTACCGGGCCGAGTTCCGGCACCTGGAGTTCGAGACCGAGCACCCGGTGGTCCGGATCCACCCGGAGACCGGCGAGCCCACCCTGCTGCTCGGCCACTTCGTGCGCTCGTTCACCGGGCTGAGCACGGCGGACTCGGCCGACCTGTTCGCCCTGCTGCAGCGGCACATCACCCGGCTGGAGAACACGGTGCGCTGGACCTGGCGGGACGGCGACATCGCGATCTGGGACAACCGGGCCACCCAGCACTACGCGGTGTCGGACTACGACGACCTGGCCCGGCTGCTGCACCGGGTCACCATCGCCGGCGACGTCCCGGTCGGCATCAACGGCGACAGCAGCGTGGTGCGCAAGGGCGACGCGAGCCACTACTCCCAGCTCGCCGCTTAGCCCGGGGCGCCCTCGGTAACGTAGGGCCCATGCCGCTGACGTTGCGGCCGGCCACCGGCACCGAGTACGAAGCCTGGGCGTCGCACGCGGTGGCCGGTTACGCGGCCCAGATCGCCGCCTCGGGAGAGCTGTCTCCCGAGGCGGCGATGGCCAAGGCCCACCAGGATCACGACCGGGCGCTGCCCGACGGGCTGGACACCGCCGGGCAGCTGCTCTGGCGGCTGGTCGCCGACGGCCAGCCGGTGGGCTGGCTGTGGCTGGCCATCCCCGGCCCGTCCGGCGACCCGGACATGGCCTGGGTGAACGTGGTTGAGGTGGACGAGGCGTTCCGCGGCCGCGGGTACGGCCGGGAGGCGATGCTGCTGGCCGAGGCGGAGGCCCGGGCCCGGGGGATGCGCTCGGTCGGGCTGAACGTGCACGGCAGCAATACGGTCGCCCGGTCGCTCTACGAGGGCCTGGGCTACCAGGTCACCGCCCAGCAGATGAAGAAACCCCTCTAGCCCGGCGGGGCAGACTGGACGCGGTGGTGACCGAGCAGCGGCTGGACGGGGGGAACGCGGGCGGGGCCGTGCGGGTGGGCGATACGGTCCGCCGGGTGGCCGGGCCGTGGACCCCGGCGGTGCACGCGCTGCTGGCCCACCTGGCCAGCCAGGATTTCGCCGGCAGCCCGCGCCCGCTGGGCCTGGACGAGCAGGGCCGCGAGGTGCTCACGTTCCTGCCCGGCGAGACCGTGGGCAGCAGGCTGCCCTGGCCCGGCTGGGCGCACGACCCGGGCACCTTGGTCCAGGTGGCCCGCTGGCTGCGCGGCTACCACGACGCGGTGGCCGGCTTCGTGCCGCCCGCCGGGGCGCGCTGGCGGATGGCCGGGGACTGGGCGCCCGGGCTGGTCATCGGGCACAACGACGCGGCGCCCTACAACGCGGTATGGCGGGGCGGGCGGCTGGCCGGGTTCATCGACTGGGACATGGCCGGCCCGGTCAGCCCGGGCTGGGATCTGGCCTACGCCGCGTTCAGCTGGGTTCCGCTGCACGCTCGCCGGGTGGTGGCCCGGGAGGGGTTCACCGACTTCGCGGCCCGGCCGGAGCGGCTGCGGCTGTTCCTGGCCGCGTATGGCTGGACCGGACCGGTGGCCGGGTTCCTGGACGTGGTGCGGGACCGGATCCAGGCGCACGTGGCCGGGCTGCGCAGCCTGGCCGCGGCCGGTGATCCGCTGTTCGCGCGGATCGTCAGCCGCGGCGGGGCCGACGACCTGGAGACCGCGCTGGCCGAACTTGGCCAGGTCGGGCGGCAGCTCTGAGCACCGTTACTGGGGCCATTGGCAGCTGGTGACCTGGCCCCCGGCGACGGTGACGGCCGCCGCCGGGGAGTCCTGATCGCGCCAGATCGTGTACCGCCCGGCGGCCAGGTCCTGGTAGACCGCCGCGTACCTGGTCTGACCGGGCAGCCGCCGCGGCCGGACCTGGGCGTGCGTCCGCCGCGCGCCGGGGTCATCGCCCCGGCTGATCTCGATCTCCGCGCCGTCCAGGCCGGCCGGGGTGAACAGGACCAGTGCGCCGACCCCGGCACCGAGGTTCAGCACCACGCTGCCGGGACCGGACGGGCCGGCGGCCGGCTCGCTCATGCCGCGCCCCCTCAGGACGGCTCGTCGTACCCGCTGTACGGGACGCCGAGGTAGGGGAAGTGGCCGAGCGGGGACGCGTGCACGCTGGCCGGGGTCAGCCCGTCGGTGAGCTGGCCGGCCGCCGCGTCGGGCTTGAACGTCTTGTCGATCAGCGCGAACGTGACGCCGGCGATGGCGCGCAACTCGATCGCCACCACGTCGTCGGTCACCCGGCGGCCGTTCGGGAAGCCGCCTGCGTCTCCGCCGAGCAGCCCGAAGATGCTCGCCTTGCCCGCCGGGGTAGGCGGGATCGAGGTGTTCAGCCGGAGCATGTCGGCCAGCACTGTCCCGGTGAAGTTGGTGAAACCCGGGACGATGCCGGCCGGTATCCCGGTGAGCAGGATCGCCTCCAGATCGGCGCGCGGCTTCTTCGCCGCGTCCAGCGCGGCCAGGTGCGGGAACACCCCGGGATACAGCACCGGGAGCAGCCCGGCCAGCTCAGGATGGGTGACGTACTGCGCGAACAGCCTGTCGTCGGCGGGCGGCAGCGAGTTCCACAGGTCCTTCTTCCCGAGCGGGACCAGGACCTCGTTGAACAGCGGGTTGCCGAGCCGCGATACCTGCCGGAACGGTCCGCTATTCACGTTCTCGCCCTTGTCGGCGTCCCACAGCCTGACCCGCTGGCGGCTGGCCGTGGTCCACACGCCGATGGTCGGGTGCCCCTTCCTGGTCACCGACGAGACCGGTACCTGGATCGCGATGGAATGCACGTTCAGGTTGTTGGTGGCATTCACTCCCGGCGCGGCCGGGAGTTTGAGGCCAGGAATGCTGAACGTGGTGTGCAGGTTCTGGAACGGCCGCAGGTTGCCCAGGTCGAAGATGGAGCCCAGGTCGACGTAGAAGGCCTCGGCCCGCTGCCCGGCGAAAACGGTGACCCCGCCGGCCAGGTCGTGCACGGCGGCGGCGGCGATGCCCGGGTAGTCCGCGGTCGGCGTGGACAGCGGCCCGATGTTGCATGGCGGGCAGGCCAGGTGGCTGCCCAGGGTGCGCGGTGCCCGGCCATTCACGACGGTGACGTCGTAGAACTGGCGACGGTTCCAGTTCGGGCTGCCGATCGACTCGATGGGGCCCGTGTTGTACAGAAAGCTGCCCGGGTCGGTCAGCTCGGTGTGGAACCGGAACTGGTAGGAGATCTCGGCCCGGCCGTCGCCGTTGTTGTCGATATGGATCTGGTACAGCACGTCGTCGCCGAACTCATAGAAGTTCGGCCCGCCGGCCGGCAGCTGCAGCGGGATGTAGTTGGCGATGAGGGTGACGGTGTCTTTCTTGTCCGGGCTGACGAACGCGTACAGGTCAGTGCTGTCGGCCACCGGGTCCTTCGAGACCTCCGGCGCCTCGCGGTGCGATGACATGTCAGTTACCTCGCCCGGTGAGGGCCCGGGTGATCCGGGCGGCCAGGTCCTTGTCGTGTACCCGGGTCTGGCTGGTCCCGGCGAACAGCTCGATGTCCCCGGACCGCGCGTCGCGCACGTGCACCATGATCGGCTCGGCCGGGGCATGACTGTGCGCCAGGTCCGGCCGGCGGGTAGCGGCGGCTGCCTGGCTGACCGCCCCGCCCATCGCGGTGGCGGCCAGGCCGGCCGCACCAGCGGTGGCGGCGCCGCGCAGCAGCGAGCGCCGGGACATGCGGCGTCCCGGATCCGGGGCGGGCGCGGCATCGTGATTGGGCATGACAATTCCCCCTGGGCTGATGGACAGGCACATCGCGGAGACCACGACCCACGCCCGGGCCGTGCCGCCCCGGATCACCCCTCTGCTGCACTCTTCGCAGCCGGTGCACGGCCGGATTGGTGACCTGTCACAGGGGGAAGCTGTGCAGGCCGGCTACTGGGTGGCGGAGCCGGTCCCATCCGCGCCCGTGCTGCCGGGCTGGCCCGTGTAGGCGGCCAGGGTCCGGCCGGCCGAGGCGTGCGCGTCGGCTGGGTCGGTGCCGGCCGCGATGCTCGCGTCCCGCCACCGGCCGCTGCTCAGCGACATGAACTGCCTGCCCTCGCCGGACCCGGCCCAGGCCGCGCCCTCCGCGGGAGTTAGTGACGGCCCGGCGGCCAGATGGCCGGCCAAACTGGTCAGGGGCTCGGGAAGACCTGGCGGCCGGGGTCGGCGAGACCTGGCGGGCGGGCCCGGGAAGACCTGGCGGGCGGTTTGCCTGTTAGCGAAGCAATTGCTCTGCAATGCTTTGCAGATGGCAGATCCTGACGTGCTGGCCGACTTTGACCAGGCGCTCGCGGACACGGACCGGATCGTCTCCGGCATCAAGCCGGGCCAGTGGTCGGTGCCCACGGCGTGCCGCGGCCTGGACGTCCGGGCCGTCGTCGGCCACCTGGTCACCGGGCATCTGGTGTTCATCGCCCGGGTGCAGGGCCTGCCGATCCCGGACCGGGCTGCGGACCACCTGGGCGAAGACCCGGCGGCCGCGTTCCGGCGCACCGGGCAGGCGCTGCGCCAGGCGTTCGGCGGGCCGGGGGCGCTGGCCGAGACCTACCAGGGCCCGCTCGGGCCGGCCGACCGGGGTGTTCCTGGTCCAGGTGCGCATCGTGGAACTGCTCGGCCACGGCTGGGATCTGGCCCGGGCCACCGGCCAGCCCGCCGAGTACCCCGGCGGCCTGGTGGAGCGGGCGCTGGCCCAGGCCCGGAAGGGGCTGGCTGGCCCGCCGGACAGGCCGGGCGCACCGTTCGCCGCCGAGGTGCCGGTACCGGCCGGCGCGCCCGCGATCGACCGGCTGGCCGGGTTCCTGGGCCGCCAGCCCTGACCCGCCGCCCGGCGGGGCCGGCTGGCGCCCCGGATGGCACACGGGTCAGCTGGCACACGGGTCAGACGGCACACGGGCCAGATGGCACACGGGCCAGACGGCACACGGGCCAGATGGCACAGTGGACGGCATGGCGACTGACTCAGCACACCGGGCGGTGACCATCGAGCGCACCGCTCCCGGCCGGTTCACCGCGATCAACGACCGCGGCGGCCGGATCACCCTGGGCACCGGCGGCGACGAGCGGTTCACCCCGACCGAGCTGCTGCTGGCCGCGATCGGCTGCTGCACCGCGATCGACGTGGACATCCTGACCTCGCGGCGGGCCGAGCCCGGGTCGTTCCACGTCTCGGTCGACGCCGACAAGGTACGGGACACCAGCGGTAATCACCTGACTGGCATCGAGGTGGCGTTCAATATCGTGTTTCCTGCTGGTGCGGACGGTGACGCGGCGCGGGCGGTGCTGCCGGATGCGATCCGGAAGTCGCACGACCGGCTGTGCACGGTGGGCCGCACGGTGGAGCTGGGCACGCCGATCACGGAACGCGCGGTACCGGCGGAGGGGGCCGCCTAGCTACCGCCGGCCAGCTGCCGGTCGCGCTGCTCCCGGCCCAGCTCGCCATACGGGTAGTCGGGCGGGCGCGGGTCGCTGGCCGCGTCCAGCGCGTCGGTCTCGGCCGGGCTGAGGTGCAGCCCGGCCGCCCGCAGGTTGGTGTCCAGCTGGCTGGTGCTGCGGGCGCCCAGGATGGTGGCCGTCACCCCCGGCCGGTCGGTCACCCAGGCCAGCGCGACCTCGGCCATCGACACGCCGCGCTGGCTGGCCACCTTGTGCACCGCGTCGATAACGTCCCAGGTCCGCTGCACGCCGCGGCGGTCGTAGGCCTCCATGCCGCGGCCCGGGTCGTCGCCCAGCCGGGTGGCGCCCGCCGGGCGCTGGCTGGGCGAGTACTTGCCGGACAGCCAGCCGCCGCCGAGCGGGCTCCACGGCAGGATACCCAGGCCGGCGTCCTGGGCGGCGGGCACGATCTCCCACTCGGTCTCCCGGACCAGCAGGCTGTACTGCGGCTGCACGGTGACCGGCGGGGCCAGGTTCAGTTCCCGGGCCAGGTGCACGGCCTTGGTCAGCTGCCAGCCGGTGAAGTTGGAGAAACCGTAGTAGCGGATCTTGCCCGACCGGACGAAGCCGTCCAGCGTGCGCAGCGTCTCGTCCAGCGGGGTCCACGGGTCGAACGCGTGCACCTGGTACAGGTCGATCGCCGTGCCGCCCAGCCGGCCCAGCGACGCGTCCAGGGCCCGGGTCAGGTGGCGCGCGGACAGCCCGCCGCCGTTGGGTGAGCCATCGGTCGGGAAGCGGGCCTTGGTGGCCAGCACCATCGGCTCGGTGACGACGGCGGGCCGGTTCGCGAACCAGCGGCCGATGATCTCCTCGGACCGGCCCTGGCTGTACACGTCGGCCGTGTCGATGAACGTGCCGCCGGCCGCCGCGAAGTGGTCGAGCTGCTCGTGTGCGCCCGGCTCATCGGTTTCGGTGCCGAACGTCATCGTGCCCAGGCAGAAGCTGGAAACCGCGCAGCCGCTGCGGCCCAGAGTGCGATAGTCCATTCAACGACCTTACGTGGGGACACCAGAGACCGGCCGGGGCACGGTGCGCAAGACTGGTGCTAGCCCAGTCGGCGGGATCAGAAGGGTCAGCAGATGGCGAAGGGTACCCGGATCGGCTCCGTGGTGATGTTCGTGCAGCAGCTCGCCCGGTCGATCCGCTTCTATCAGGACCTCCTGGGGTTGCAGGTCACCGATCAGAGCCCGACCGCTGCGCTGCTGGTCAGCCCAGAAGGTTCCGAACTGATCCTGCGGGCTATGGGCAGCACTGGGGCGCACCCGCTGGGTGCGATCGGCGTCCAGTACGTGATCTGGACCGCGGCTGACCGGGAGGACCTGGAGCGCTGCGAGCGGGTGCTCAAGGAGCGCTCGGCCTACCGGGACACCCGGGCCAGCGACGGGATTGTCCTGGTGGAGGGGCACGACCCGGACGACACCGTGGTGATGATCGCCTACCCCGGCCCGGACGAGCGGTCGTTGCAGCGGCTGCCGACCCGCATCTACGGCTGGTAGCCCGTCGCGGCTGCGGCGGCCCGCTGGGCCAGCCCGGCCTTGGTGCCCGGCTGCCATTCGCCGAACAGCACCGACAGCACCAGCAGCAGCACCAGTACAGCGACCAGCATGAGCAGCCAGCCCAGGCAGCCGATCCGGCGCCGGGGCCGCCCGCCCCGCCCGCGGCGCCTGCGCCGGGGCCGTTCTCGTAGTAACCAGCCGAACATGGCTCCTCCACGCGGTGACCGGCCCCGGTCTGTACCCGCCATCCGCGCCGATTAACCAGCGCCTGCCGGGTAGCTGGCTAAAGCACGCGGCGGTGAACCGTGCGCGCCCGGCGCCAGGATGGAGGCACCATGACACGCACCGTGCCCGGTCAGGACGCGACCCGCAGTGCTCCCGGGCGAGGCTTAATCGGCAAGCTAGCGGTGGCGGCCGGCGCGGTCGTCGCGGTGGCCGTGCTGGTCATCGCGCTGTCCGCGGTCCACCTGCTGCCCTCGCTGCGCAACCCGTTCGCGGAGAGCACCTCGGTACGCAGCCAGCCGGTGCTGCTGAAGTCGATCACGGCGCTCAGCCGGTACCAGGCGGCCAGTGGGTCGTTCCAGGTCGTGGTGGACCTGACCAAGAAGACGGCCTACCTGCCGTCGTTCCTGGAGGGCAGCCAGACGCTGTTCATCGGCCAGGGCAGCGAGATCGCCTACGTGAATTTCGGCCAGCTGAAGGGCTCGGCCATCAAGGTGTCGGCGGACCGGCGGTCGGTCACCATCCGGCTGCCCCGGGCCCAGCTCGAGCCGGCCGTGCTCAACGTCCGGCAGTCCTACGTGGTCGCCCAGCAGCAGGGGCTGCTGAACCGGATCGGGAACTTCTTCGCCGGCAACCCGAACAGCGAGCAGCAGGTCTACATCCTGGCCCAGCAGAAGATCGAGTATGCGGCCCGCCGCAGCGCGCTGCTGGCCCAGGCGCAGCACAACACGGTCGGCATGCTGACCGGGATGCTGCACTCGCTGGGTTTCCAGCGCGTCACGGTGACGTTCAGCTGATCAGCCAGCCACCCTGGACAGGAACGCCTTGGCCACCGGCCCGGCGCTGTTGGCGCCGAAGCCGCCGCCCTCGACCAGGACCGCGAAGGCCAGGTCGCCGCGGTAGCCGATGAACCAGCCGTGCGAGTTCTTGCCGTTCCCGTACTGGGCGGTCCCGGTCTTGCCGTAGACGCCCGGCCCGAAGCCGACCCCGGCCGCGGTGCCGCTGGTCACCACGGCCCGCATCATCGGCCGCAGCGTGTTCAGGATGGCCGCGCTCAGCTTGTGCGGCGTGGCGGTCTGCTTCGGCATCGGGTCGGTCACCAGCAGCGGCGGCCGCCAGGTGCCGTCCTCGATGGCCGCCGCCACGGTGGCCTGGCTGAGCGGGTTGACCAGGTCGGTGCCCTGGCCGAACGCGTCCGCGGCCAGGTCGACTGGCTGGTGCGGCGTGCTGAAGTGGCCGAGCGTGGCCGGGATACCCAGGTTGGCCTGCGCGTTGAAGCCGAATGTGCGGGCCATCGCGGCCATCGCCGGCCCGCCCAGCCGCTCCGAGCCGAGCATGGCGAACGTGGTGTTGCAGGACACCGCGAACGCGGTCTGCAGGTTCGTCGTGCCCAGGTGCTCGTTGTCGTCGTTGTGGAACACCCGGCCGCCCAGGTCGGCCGTGCTCGGGCACTGCACCGTGCTGGACGGCGTCATCCCCTTCTCGGCCAGCCCGGACGCGGTGACCACCTTGAACGTGGAGCCGGGCGGGAAGATGCCCGCCAGCGCCCGGTCGAAGCCGCCGGGCCGCTCCACCACCGCCAGCACCTTGCCGGTGGACGGCTGGGTGACCACCATGTCGATCGGCTTGTTCGTGCCGGCTGACGACACCGCGGCCGACGCGGCCATCTGCATCTGCATGTCGATGCTGGTCCGCACCGGCTTGCCGGGCACGGCCGGGAACCGCGCCGCGGTCTTGTCCACATGCTTGCCCGGGCCCTCGACCGCGATGGTCAGCGACGGCCGCCCGGCCAGCTGGGCCTGATAGGACTGCTCGATGCCGCCCGAGCCGATCTGGTCGCCGGCCTGGTACGGCGCGCCCAGCGCCCTGGCCTGGGCTTTGGTGGCAGCGACTACCGTGCCGGTGAGCAGCTGCAGGGAGCCGGACTGGGCCTGCATGGCGGACGAGCTGAGCTGGGTGGTGCCGTCGGCGGCCAGGATGGCGGCCCGGGCCGGCCAGACCGCGCTGAGCGCGAAGTGCTCGCCAGACCGCAGGCCAGGATAGACGGCGGCCGGGCTCCAGCTCACCCACCAGCGCCGGTTCCGGTCCACCAGGCTGAGCTGGCCGTGATAGGTCCAGGTGTGCCCGCTGGCCATAGTGACCGCGCCGGTGAACTGGGCTGTCGCGGTCCCGCCGGACGACGTCACCGGGCCGAGCCTGGTGTGCAGGGTGCGCTGGCCCAGCTGGGCCGCGTACTGATGCAGCGGGCCGGCCAGCCCGCCGTGCGGCACGTCCACGCTGACCTTGTCCATGGCCGGGTAGTCGCCGCGCTGCCAGCCGGCCAGGTAACTGGCCGCGGTCTGCTGCGGGCTGCCGGTGGTGCGCAGCAGCAAGTACCCGGCCGCGCCGGCGCCCAGCACCACGACCAGCGCGGCCACGGTGACGATCACGATGATCGTGCGCCGCCGCCGGGGCCGGCGCTGGCCGGGCGGGGCGGGCGGCCCCGGCGGCCCGTAGCCCGGGGCCGGGATGCCTGCGGATGGGGGAGTCCTGGCATGGCTCACGGGGCCTAACGATAGCCGCGGCCCGCGGGCAACCGGTCCGGAACCGGGCTACCCGGGTGCCGGCCAGCCAACTGCTACCTAGGTGCCGGCCGGCGGAGTGTCGGTGCCGTCAGGCACGCTTATGCCATGGCGGAGAATCTCACCCTGATGGCAGTGCACGCGCACCCCGACGATGAGGCGTCGAGCACCGGCGGCGTGCTGGCCCGGTATTCCAGCGAAGGCGTGCGCACCGTGGTCGTCACCTGCACCAACGGCGAGTTCGGGGACACGCCGGGCGGGGTCAAGCCGGGCGATGACGGGCACGACGAGGACCAGGTGGCGCAGATCCGGCTGGCCGAGCTGCGGGAGTCAGTCAAGCACCTCGGCGTCACCGACCTGGAACTGCTCGGCTATCACGACTCCGGCATGGTGGAATGGGACTACAAGGCCCGGCCGGACGCATTCTGCAACGTGCCGCTGGCCACCGTTTCGGCCCGGATCGGCGGGCTGATCGAGGAGTACCGGCCGCAGGTCGTGGTGACCTATGACGAGAATGGCGGCTATCAGCACCCGGACCACGTGCACGCCGCGCGGGCCGCGGCCGCCGCGGTGGCCGATACCGGCATCCCGGCCAAGCTGTACCTGACCGCGATGCGGATCAGCGACTGGGCCAAGCTGTGGACCGCGCTCCGCGAGGCCGGAGTGGACGTGCCCGACCGCGGCGACTTCCCCGAGGAGTCCCGGCGCCAGATGGAGGCGGCCGAGGCGCGCATCACCACCACGGTGGACATCCGCCCGGTGCTCAGCCGGAAGCAGGCCGCGCTGCTGTCGCACGCCAGCCAGATCAACGACTCGTGGTTCAGCAAGATCCCGCCGGACGTCGCTGAGCAGGTGTTCGGCCAGGAGAGTTTCATTCGGGCGGTGGACCGTACCGGCGCCCCGGTGCCTGAAGACGATCTGTTCGCTGGCCTGCGCTAACTCCGGCCGGCAGATCATTTACGAATTATTGCCACGGCCGCCCATTGGCAGCCCGCCCGGGCAGCGTTTGACTGTGCAGTGCGGCATCGGGCTGTGCGCCCCCGGCCAGCCGGGGTTGCCCGAGGGCCGTCATTCACCGTGGGCAACGGAGGCCGTGGCATGTCACGTTCCGCACGTACCAGCAGCAGTCGACGCAGATGGCACTTCCCGGGAATGGCGGCCGCCGCCATTTTACTGGCTGTCGCCCTGGCGCCCGCCGTTTCGCTGGCGCCGGCCAGCGCGGCCCCGGCCGCGCGGGGCGCGAGCTTAGCGAGCGGGTCGCGCTCAGCCAGCTCCACCGCGAACTGCCCCTGGCTGAACCAGTCGCTCTCGATCAGCCAGCGGGTGCACATGCTGCTGGCCCAGATGACCCTGGCCAACAAGATCAACATGGTCACCGGCGGCGGCACCAGCGAGCCGTACGTGTTCTACATCCCGGCCATCCCGAGCCTGTGCGTGCCGGCCATGGGCGAGGAGGACGGGCCACTCGGCGTGGGCGACGGGCTCACCGGGGTGACCGAGCTGCCGGCCGCCCAGTCGCTGGCCGCCACCTGGGACCCGTCCATGGCCAGTCAGTACGGCCAGGTCATCGGGTCTGAGGAACGCGGCAAGGGGGCCATGGTCAACCTCGGCCCCACGGTCAACATCGACCGGGACCCGCGCTGGGGCCGCGAGTTCGAGTCGTTCACCGAGGATCCGTACCTGAACGCCTCGCTGGCCACCAGCGAGATCGACGGGGTGCAGAGCACCGGCGAGATGTCCCAGGTCAAGCACTTCGCGGTGTACAACCAGGAGACGAACCGGAACACCGCCGCGGACGATGCCATCGTCAGCCAGCGGGCGCTGCACGAGATCTACCTGCCGGCGTTCTGGTCGGCTACCAACCTGGCCCACGCGTCCTCGGTGATGTGCGCCTACAGCACGATCAACGGGCAGTACGCGTGCCAGAACGATTACCTGCTGCACACCACGCTGGATCAGCAGTGGGGCTTCCCCGGCTTCGTCACGTCCGACTACGACGCCACCCACTCCACGGTGGGCTCGGCCGACGCGGGCATGGACCAGGAGATGCCCGGCCCGGTCTACTACGGCTCCGCGCTGCAGACCGCGGTCGAGGACGGCGAGGTCAGCATGGCCACGCTGGATGGCATGGTGTCCCGGATCCTGTACGAGCTGTTCCGCTTCAACGAGTTCAACGACCCGCCGACCGGCAGCACCAGCGCCACCGTCACCACCACCGCGCACCAGCACACCGCGACCACGGTGGCCGAGAACGGCACGGTGCTGCTGAAGAACGGCGGCGGCACGCTGCCGCTGTCCGCCGCCAACGGCGGCTCGGTGGCGGTGATCGGCCCGGCCGCGTCGGCCCAGCCGGACTACACCGGCGGCGGCAGCGCGTACGTGACCGCGCCGTTCCACGTCACCCCGCTGCAGGGGCTGCAGGCCGCGGCGGGCTCGGGCACCACCGTGTCGTACACCCAGGGACTGCCCACCGACACCTCGCTCAGCGCCATCCCGAGCGCGGACCTGAGC
This sequence comes from uncultured Actinomycetes bacterium, assembly GCA_963758575.1. Lineage (GTDB taxonomy): Bacteria > Actinomycetota > Actinomycetes > Streptosporangiales > Streptosporangiaceae > RYN-230. The sequence continues at coordinate 29,292 of CAVWWE010000001.1, read as the reverse complement.
CCGGCCTACTCGGCCACCAACTACGGCGGCAGCTACACCGGCACGCTCACCGCGCCGGAGACCGGGACCTACGTGCTGGCGTTCCAGAACCCGGGCAGCTACACCGTCACCAACCTGTCGCTCAACGGCAAGATCATCCTGGCCAACCCGGGCACCCCGCCGGTGTCCACCTACTCGGTCGGGGTGAACCTGGTGGCGGGCCAGACGTACACGCTGACGCTCAACGGCGGCGGCCCGTCGGCCAACCTGAGCTGGGCCACCCCGTCCGACCTGGCGCCGGACATCAGCGCCGCGGTGGCCGCGGCCAAGGCGGCCAAGACCGCGGTGGTCGTGGTGTCCGACGACACCGAGTCCGAGGCGGCCGACCGGGCCAGCCTCAACCTGCCGTCCGCGCAGAACGAGCTGATCTCGGCGGTGGCTGCGGCCAACCCGCACACCGTGGTGGTGATCGACGCGGGCGCGCCGGTGGTCATGCCGTGGCTCAGCCAGGTGTCGGCCGTGGTGGACGCCTGGTACCCGGGGGAGAGCAACGGCACCGCGCTGGCCAACGTGCTGTTCGGCCAGACCGACCCGTCCGGCCACCTGCCGGTCACCTTCCCGGTGGACCTGTCTCAGGTGCCCGCGTCCAGCCCAAGCCAGTTCCCGGGCACCGGCGGCCAGGTGCAGTACTCCGAGGGCATCGACGTCGGCTACCGGTACTACGACGCGAACAATGAAACCCCACTGTTCCCGTTTGGTTATGGCCTGTCGTACACGAACTTCTCGTTCAGCCATCTGCAGGTAACCCCCCAGCAGATACAGAACGCCAGTTCCAATCCGGGGCCCACGTCCTGCCGGTGTGATGGCCAGGGCAGCCACCAGGTGACCGTCTCGGCCACCGTGACGAACACGGGCAAGGTGGCCGGATCGGAGGTCGCGCAGCTGTACCTGGGCGACCCGGCGGCCGCCGGTGAGCCGCCCCGCCAGCTGAAGGGGTTCGGCAAGGTCACTCTGCAGCCCGGGCAGTCCACCACGGTGCGCTTCACGCTCACCGGGCACGACCTGTCCTACTGGGACAGCGCGGCCAACGGCTGGGTGCTGCCGGACGGCCAGTATCAGGTCTACGTGGGCGACTCGTCCGCGCTGGCCAACCTGCCGCTGCACGGCGGGTTCACCGTCACCCGCACCATCGGTGCGCGGTACGCCACGGCCAGCGCGCCCGCGGCGGTGTCCGCGGGCAGCACCGCCTCCGTGTCGGCCACCGTGGTGAACAACGGCGACTACCCGATGCCCGGCGCGCGGTTCTCGCTGGATGTCCCGGCCGGCTGGCACGTCAGCGGCCCGGCCCCGGTCACCATCGGCGCGGGCCAGACGGTCACCCGGAGCTTCCAGGTGAGCGTGCCCGCGGGCGCCCAGCCGGGCAGCACCACGCTGACCGCGCGGGTGGTGGCCGGCGGTCCGGGCGGCGGGACGGTGGTGGCGACGACCACGACCGACGTGGCCGACGCCACCCTGAGCGCCGCGTACAACAACACCGGTATCAGCGACAACTCGAATGAGGCCGCGGCCAATTACGACGGCGTGGGGGACAGCTTCTCCGCGCAGGCGCTGGCCGCGGGCACCCCGAACGCGCTTACCCCGGGGTCCCAGGTCACCGTGGGCGGGACGACGCTCACCTGGCCGAACGTGGCCGCGGGCACCCCGGATAACGTGGTGGCCGCGGGGCAGACGGTGCGGCTGTCCGGTTCCGGGACCGACCTCGGGTTCATCGGCGCCAGCCAGAACGGCACCGCCACCGGCACGGTCACCGTGCACTACACGGACGGCAGCACGTCGTCCACGTCGCTGAACATGGCCGACTGGTACGCCAACGCCCCGGCGGTGGGGAACCAGTTGCTGACCACCACGTCGAGCTGGAACTTCCAGAGCAACTCGCTCGGCGCGCACCCGGTCAGCCTGTATTTCGCGTCGGTGCCGCTGGACAAGGGCAAGACCGTGGCCTACGTCACGCTGCCCACGCTGGAGAACTCCGGCGGGACCACGGCCATGCACATCTTCGCCATGGCCATCGGGTCCGGCACGCCGAGCGCCGGGGCGCCGTACTCGTCGGTGTCCGCCGCGTTCGACAACGTGGGCATCAGCGACAACTCCAACCCGTCCGTGGCTGACTTCGACGGCACCGGGGAGAGCTTCTCGGCGCAGGCGCTGGCGGCCGGGTCGCCGACCGCGCTCACCTCGGGCAGCCAGGCCACTGTCGGCGGCACCACGTTCAGCTGGCCGGCCGCGGGGGTGGCGGACAACGTGATCGCCGATGGCCAGGTCATCGACGTGTCCGGGTCCGGCACCGACCTCGGCTTCCTGGGTGCGGCCGGGTTCGGCGAGGCCACCGGGGCCGGCACCATCACCTACACCGACGGCACCACCCAGTCGTTCAGCCTGAGCATGCCCGACTGGTACAACAACGCGGCGGAAGCGGGTGACGGCGCCCGGGTGGCCGACACCACGTCCAGCTGGAACTTCGCCAGCAGCACGCAGACCAGCCACCCGGTGAGCGTCTACTTCGCCTCGGTGCCGCTGGCCGCGGGCAAGACGGTGGCGTCGGTCACCCTGCCGACGATCAGCAGCGGGGTGGGCAACGGCGTGAACGCCATGCACATCTTCGCCATCGCCACCGGGACCGGCACGCCAACCAACTAGCTGGCGCCCGCCGGAGGGCGCTAGGGCCCGCCTCACCCCCGGTGGGTGAGGCGGGCGGCCCCGGCCGCCGGGCATCGTGGCGGCATGCCGGCTGATCCCCTGGCTTTGCTGCGCAGCCGCAGCTACCTAGTTTTGCTGGTGCTCGCCGGGCTCATCGGCGCGCCCATCTCGGCGACCGCCTACTTCTTCCTCGCACTGGTCAGCAAGCTGCAGGGGTGGATCTTCTCGTCGCTGCCGCACGCACTGGGCTTCCACGCCGAGCCGCTGTGGTGGCCGCTGCTGCCGCTGCTGCTGGCCGGGGTGCTGGTCCCGCTGGCCATCAAGTACCTGCCGGGTACCGGCGGGCATTCCCCGGCCGACGGGTTCAAGGCCGGGGGTGGTGGCCCGCGGCCGGCCGAACTGCCCGGCGTGGTGCTGGCCGCGCTGGCCACCCTGAGCCTGGGCGTGGTGCTCGGGCCGGAGGCCCCGCTGATCGCGCTGGGCGCTGGCCTGGGCATCTGCGCCATCAAGTTGGTCAAGCGGGACGCGCCGGACCGGGTCACCGCGATGGTCGCGGCGGCGGGCAGCTTCGCGGCCATCAGCACGCTGCTCGGCTCGCCGCTGCTCGGCGCGTTCCTGCTGATGGAAGCGTCCGGACTCGGTGGCGCCACGCTGGAACTGGTGCTGCTGCCCGGCCTGCTCGCGGCCGGCGTCGGCTCGCTGATCTTCATCGGGCTCGACTCGGCCACCGGGCTTGGCACGTTTTCCCTGGCCATCCCGCACCTGCCACACCTCGGCCCACCTACCGTCGGCGAGTTTGGCTGGGCGCTGGTGATCGGTGTCGCGGCCGCGATCATCGGCACCGGAATCCACCGGTTCGGCCTGGTCCTGCGGGACCGTACCGCACGGTGGGTGCTGTGGCCGGCCCGGTGATTGGCCTGGCCATCGCGGGGCTGGCCATCGCGTTCGCGGCGGGCACCGGGAAGGGTTCTAGCGAGGTGCTGTTCTCCGGGCAGGACGCGCTCGGCCCGCTGATCGACCACGCGTCCGGTTACACGGTGGGTGCGCTGCTGCTGCTCATCGCGTGCAAGGGGCTGGCCTACGGCGGGTCGCTGAGCTCGTTCCGCGGCGGGCCGGTGTTCCCGTCCATGTTCCTCGGCGCGGCCGGCGGGATCGCCCTGTCCCACCTGCCCGGCCTGCCGCTGGTGGCGGGCGCGGCCATGGGCATCGGCGCGATGTGCGCGGTCATGCTCCGGCTGCCGTTCACCTCGGTGCTGCTGGCCACGCTGCTGCTGTCGTCCGACGGCCTGCAGGTCATGCCGCTGGCCATCGTGGCCGTCGTGGTGGCCTACGTGGTGTCGGCCCGGTTCACCCCGGCGGCCCCGGCCGAGCCGGCCGAGCCGCGCCCGGCCGCGGCGGCAGCGGACACCGCCGCGACCGGGCGCCCGCCCAGCTGAGCTCTGTTAGCAAATCTTCTGCTGGCTAATCCTCCGCTAGCTAATCTCTGGCAGGGTCTGGTCACGGTCGAGCACGGTGGCGAACAGATCGCCGCGCGCGGCCAGCCGGGCCGGCATGTCCCGGATCGTGATGCCGTCCGGCCGCAGGCCCGGGTCGTCCAGTTCGTCCCAGCCGATCGGCGCGGACACCGGCGCCCCGGCCGCGGCCCGCGGGCTGTAGGGCGCGACCAGCGTCTTGTTGTGCACGTTCTGGGTGTAGTCCAGCCGGGCCCGGCCGCCGCGCTCCCGCACGTCCCACTTCCAGCTGACCAGGTCGGGCACGACCGCGCCGATCGCCTTGGACAGCTGCTCGACCCAGGCCCGGGTGTCCGCGAAGCTGGGCCCCCGGGCCACCGGGATCCAGATCTGCAGGCCGCGCCGGCCGGTCAGCTTGGGCTGCCCGCGTACCCCCAGGTGGTCCAGGGCGGTGCGGTGCAGCCGGGCCAGCACCAGGATGTCGGCCCAGGACGTGGTCTGCCCGGGGTCGATGTCGATCAGCGCGTAGTCCGGCTTGTCCGGCTGGTCGGTCCGGGCCGTCCAGGCGTGCCATTCCAGCGCGCCGAAGTTAGCCGCCCAGACCAGCGCGGCCGGCTCGTCCACCACCAGGTAGGTGCTGGTCTTGCCGGGTTCCGCGGCCGGGTCGGTCCAGCGCGGCAGCCAGCCCGGTGCGTGGTCGGGGAGCTGCTTGTGCCAGAACCCGGCGGTGTCCGCGCCGCCCGGGAAGCGGTGCATGTTCAGCGCCCGGTCGGCCAGGTAGGGCAGCGCGGCCGGGGCGATCTGCGCGGCGTACCGGATCAGCTCCCGCTTGGTCACCGGTGCCGCGCCGTCGCGCGCCGGGAACAGCTCCTTGTCCAGGTTGGTCAGCTTGAGCTGCCGCCCGAACACGGCCCAGCTGCCGCCGTTGCCCAGCGCGTCCAGGCTGGCCAGCTCATCCGGGTCCGGCCCGGCCGGCTCCGGTGGGCGGAGCCGCACCGAGGCCTGGGCAGCGGGCAGGTCGGACCGCCACATCCGCTCCGGGTCGGCCTTGACCTCGTCGTTGGTCCGCCCGCTGAGCACCGAGGCCGGGTAGTCCTCGGGGTTCCAGCCCTTGACCGCGTACTCGTCGTGCTTGTGCAGCAGCAGCCACTGGTCGCCGTCCCGGCGGATCAGGATGAACCGGCCGCGCAGCTTCTCGCCGAACAGGTCAGCGTGGAAATCGCCGCCCCGCACCGCGGCCGCCGGATCATCGGTGGCGTGCGGCTCCCAGGTGCCCCGGTCCCAGACGATCACATCACCGCCGCCGTACTCGCCGCGCGGGATCACCCCCTCGAAGTCCAGGTACTCGATGGGGTGGTCCTCGACGTGCACCGCGGTGCGCCGCACGTCCGGGTCCAGTGTGGGGCCCCGGGGCACGGCCCAGCTGACCAGCACACCGTCGATCTCGAAGCGCAGGTCGTAGTGCAGCCGCCGGGCCCGGTGCCGCTGCACCACGAACCGCGGCGCGCCGTCCGGCGCGGCCGGCCCGGCCTGCCCGGCCTGCCCGGCCGGCTCCGGGGTCCGGCTGAAATCGCGCTTGCGCTGATAACCGGCCAGTTTCCCGGGCATCCGGCACCTCCCGTCACCAGCCCGGGACCTACCCGCGTGGGCCGTGCTGCCACACCCCGAGCAGGTCACCGCGCTAGGTAGCCTGGGGTGCTCGGCCGGCCGCGCGGCGTACGGCGGCCGGAGAAGGGTAGCCGAAGCGGATGAAGATACCGGGCCGGGTCCGGCGCCGCCGGGCGAGCCAGGCAGGGGACGCCGCGTCCAGTGAGGTTGCGGCTGACAGTCAGGTGACCGGCGAGGTCATGACCCAGGACGCGCTGACCCAGGAGGTCGCCCGGCTGGCCGGTGAGCTGGCCGAGGCCGAGGAAGTCACCCCGTCGCGGTGGCGGCGGTTCCAGGACGCGGCCACCCGGCTGGTGCGCCGCAGCGGCCGGGCGAGCCGGGCCGGCGGGGCCCGGGTGGGCTCCGGGGGCCGCTGGCTGACCGCCCAGGTGCTCGCGATGGCGCCCCGGCTGCCGGTACGCAGCCAGGCCACGCTGCGCGCCCAGTTCCCCGGGCTGACCCCGGAGGAGCTGGCCGACAAGCTGATCCAGGGCTCGTCACGGGCGGCCGCGTCGGTCGGCGCCGCGGTCGGCGCGGCCATGTTCCTGCCGCTGCCCGCGGCCCCGGTCGAGGTGCTGGTCGAGACGCTGGCCGTGGTGGGCATCGAGATCAAGCTGGTGGCCGAACTGCACGAGGTGTACGGGATGCGGGCGCCAGGGCCGGTGGCCGAGCGGATGCTGGCCTACGTGGCCGCCTGGGCCGACCGGAGCGGGGTGGCGCTGGTGCCCGGCGGGCTGGCCCTGGCCGTGGGCTCGCCGCTGCGCCGGCGGCTGCAGCGGCGGCTCCTCGCCCGGGCCGGGCGCAGCGCCGCCTCGCTCGGCCCGCTGCTCACCGGGGCGGCGGCGGGCGCGCTGCTGAACCGGCACGAGACCCGGCGGCTGGGTCAGGATGTGCGGGATGACCTGCGCCGCCGCTCGCCGTTCTCGGCGGCCTGGCCGGCTGACGGCGCGGCAGATGGCCAGCTAGTGCGCCGGCCAGCTAGCCCGGATCGGCCACGGTCAGCCCGGAGATGGCGTCCCAGCCGATGATCGTGAGCACGGCCCGCAGCTGCTCCGGGACCTTGTGCAGCACGACCGGCCGGCCGGTGCCCGCGCCGCCCGGGTTGGCCAGGCGCACGATCGCGCGCAACCCGGCCAGGTCGCAGTAGCTGACGTCAGCCAGGTCGAGGTGTACCTCGGGTGGCGTGTCCGGGAGTTCCCGCAGCGCACCGAGCAGCGCCGGGTAGGTTGACTCGTCGATTTCCCCGGCGATGGCCAGGCCGGGCGGGTCCGCGGTGCGGCTGATCCGCAGCACCCCGTCGTCGTACACACAGTGGCCGGTGACCATCGCGGATCCACCTCCCTCGTCTCACCCGGGAATAGCCGCCCGCCGGGAGCGGTCCGGGGCAGCATACTGGCACTGGCCCGGGCCGTGGCCAGCGTCCGCCCCAGGGCAAGACCGGCTACGCCGGTGCCGCGAGCGCAGACCAGGGCCGGGTCAGCCGGGCCGCGGACTCGAACATGAGCGCATGCACGAACGCCTGCGGCAGGTTCCCGCGCAACTGGTGCTGGTGCGTGTCGAACTCCTCGGTGAACAGCGCGGGGGGCCCGCAGGCGGCCCGGTTCCGCTCGAACCAGCCGACCGCCTCGGTCTCCTGGCCCTGCTGGTGCAGGGCCAGCGCCATCAGGAAGCCGCACATCACGAATGCGCCCTCGGCCTGCTGCAGCGGCCGCTGGTCGTGCCGGAACCGGTACAGGTAGCCGTCCCGGGCCAGGTCGTCGGTGACCGCCCGCAGCGTGGCCAGGCTGCGCGGGTCCCCGGCCGGGACGGCGTCCCGGATCGCGGCCAGCAGCAGCGCCGCGTCCACCCGCTCGTCATCCGGGGCGCGCTGCCACCGGCCGGACGGGTGCACGCTGTCCGCGGCCACGTCGGCCAGGATGGTGTCGGCCAGCGTCTGCCAGGCCGCCGCCTGGGCCGGCGCCGCGCCCGCGGCCGCCATCGCGCGCAGGCCGGCCACGCACATCAGCCGGGACTGGGCCCAGTGGTGGTTGTCCAGCTCCCACACCCCGGCGTCCGGGTCGGCCCAGCGGGCCTCGATGGCGCGCACCGCCGCCTCGGCCGCGCGCCAGTGCCCAGTGTCCAGGTGGTCGTGCCGGGCCGCGGCGGCGAACAGCTGCAGCGCGCCGCCCAGCGCGTCCAGCTGGAACTGCCGGTTGACCCAGTTGCCGGCCTTGTCCGCGCCGCCCGGGTAGCCGGCCAGCGTGCGCAGCGGGCGCTCGTCCGGCACCGGGCCGCGGCGCACCGTGTAGGCGGGCTTCAGCTCCGGCCCGTCGGCCAGCACCCGTTCGGCCACGAAGTCCACCGCGTCGTCCAGCAGCCGGTGCGGCCCGTCGGCCGCCACCGCCTGGCCGGTGTAGCACTCGTCGCGGATCCACACATAGCGGTAGTCGTAGTTACGGCTGGCCTTGGAGCGTTCCGGCAGCGACATGGTGGCGGCGGCCACCATCCCCCCGCTCTGGCTGGTCAGCCCGCGCAGCACGGCGTAGCTGTGCTGGCTGGCTGCCGGGGCCAGGCTCGCGCCCAGCTTGGGCACGGCGTCCGCCCAGGCCCGCTCGGTGGCCTGCCAGGCGGCGGCCGGGTCGGCCGGCTGGCGGGGCAGCGGCCGGCTGGACAGTTCGAGCACCAGGTCGTGCTGCTGGCCCTCGTCCAGCGCCACGGCCAGCTCCAGCGCGCCGTCGGGCCGGACCCGGGCCCCGGCCCCGCCGGTCCAGCGCATCCGGAGCGGCCCGCTGCGCGCGGTCCAGATCCCATCGGCCGACCGGAGCTGGGTCATCCGGTGCCGCCCGAAGCCGGCCCGCAGGTCCAGCACGACCTTGACCCGGGCCGGCCCGTCCACCGCCAGCACCCGGCGGAGCAGCACCGCGGTATCTGGATCGCCCGGGTAGCCGAGCGCCTCCCGGCACTCGGTGAAGCCACTGGCGGTGACCCACCGGCTGCGCCAGATCAGCGAGCCGCCCTCGTAGTAGCCGCCCCAGACGAACCGGGTCCGGTCCGGTGTGACGGCGTAGACGCCACGGCCGCCGATCAGGCAGCCGAACACCGCGTCGTCGTCCCAGCTGGGCGCGCACATCCAGGCCACGTCGCCGCGCGGACCGACCACGGCGCCGCGCTCCCCGTCGGCCAGCAGCGCGTACTCACGCAGCACGTGCGGCGGGAAATCCGCCGCCGCGCCCAGTGCTGGTGTCCTAGGCACCGCTGGCTTCGGCCGGCTCCCCGGCCGCCTGGGCCGTGCCGGGCGCGGCCGTCTCGTACACGGCCAGCGTCTCGGTGCCGATCCGCTCCCAGGAGTACCGGTCCCGGGCGCGGCTGGCCGCGGCGATGGCCATGCCCTCGCGCAGCGGGCTGGCCAGCAGCTGGCGGATCCGGCGGGCCAGCGGGGCCGGCTGGGTGCTGGCCATCAGATAGCCGGTGGTTCCGTCGAGCACGGCGTCCCGGTGCGCGCTGGTGCCGAGCGCGATGACCGGGACACCGCAGGCCATGGCCTCGATCGTCACCCGGGCCATCGGCTCGCCCGCGCTGAGGTTCAGCAGCACGTCCGCCGAGCGCATCAGGGCCGGTATGCCGGCCCGGGTGACCTGGCCGGCGATGGTCACCCGGTCGGCCACGCCCAGCTGGCCGGCCAGCTGGCTGAGCGCCTGCTGGCCCGGGTCGCCGGCCAGTTCGGCGGCGGGCGGACCGCCTGCGATGAACAGCTCGGCGCCCGGCACGGCGGCCAGCGCGTGCAGAGCGGCGGCCGGGCCGCGGTCTGCGGTCAGGCCGGTCACCACCATCAGCAGCCGGGGCCGGTCGCCCCGCTCCGCGATCGGCCCGTCCGGCTGGAACAGGCCGGTGTCCACGCCGGGTGGCACGACCCGGATGGCGGCCTGCGGCACGCCCAGCCGGGCCAGCGCGGAGCCTTCCGCCGACGCGCCGACCAGCACGGCCCGGGCGCTGCGGGCCAGGGCCAGCTCCAGCCGGGCCCGCCGGGCGCCCGCGCGGGGGCCGTCCTGCACGGCCAGCGAGTAGAACGTCTGCACCTGCGGCAGGTTCAGCCCGCGCCCGCTGGCCTGCGCGGCCACGCCGGCCGCCCAGGAATGCGCGTGCACTAGGTCGGGCGGGCTGTCCTGCCAGCGGGCCGTGAGCTGGCTGGCCAGCTCACGGATGCGCAGCGCGGTCAGGTCGCGGTCGCCGGTGCGGCCGCTGGCCGGTTCCGCCGCCTGGATGCTCAGCGGCTCCAGCACGGCGCCCGGGCACAGCTTGCTGCGCCGCGGCCGGGCCGGGCAGGCCGCCCGGCCGCGGCCGGGCGGGACAGGCACCCCGGCGTACATCGTGACCTGCGCGCCGAGCCCGGCCAGAGCGGTAGCCAGGGCGCCCAGGCCGGTGCCAGGGTCGGCCGGGTAAGCGTCCCCGGGGGCAGCCAGCGGGCTGGCATGGTCGGTGATCAGGGCGACTCGCATGGGGTAGGGTCCTCCGGCTCGCCCGATTGGGGTCAACCCGCTTCCGCTGCCCGCCACGATGATCGGTAAACGCCCGGCCATGGGCCGGGCGCCATCCGGCTGACCTGTGTAGGCGGCCGAGCCCTGGGTAGTCGGGCGGCACGGATGATGCAGGTAAGCCCGGCTGAGCCAGGAAGGGGGCGGCCCGCGCTGATAAGCTCCATCGGCTCTCCTACGGGCAGGCGGACGGCGCTGGGCCGCATTGCCGGCGGCTGGAATAGTTTGGCCGCGGAACGGAATGAACCGGCCGAGGCGGGTAGCCGGGACATGGTGCCGTGCAGAAACCGGGAGGTGACGCGTGCTGGCTTGGGCTAGGTGGCGGTTGCGTGGCGGCACGCGGCGGGCTGGCCCGGCGGTGATTCCAGATGGACGCTGACATGCTCGGGGGAGCTGGCCAGAGCCAGGACGGCGCTGGGTCGGCGGAACGCGGCCTGACCGCCCTGGTCGAGGCGGCCGAGCGGGCCGTTGAGAAGATCAGCTCATCGGTGCCGCCCGCTCAGCTGCGCGCGCTGCTCATCATCGACCGGGTGGGCAGCCTGAACCTGAACAAGCTGGCCGCCCAGATCGGCGCGTCGGCCTCGGCCACCAGCAGGCTGTGTGACCGGATGGAAGTGGCCGGCCTGCTGACCAGGGACCGGGCCGTGGGCAGCCGCCGGGAGATCGTGCTGCTGCTCACCGAGTCCGGGCGCCGGCTGGCGGAGTGGGTCCGCGAGCAGCGCCGCGCCGCGCTCTCCGACCTGCTCAAGGCGATGAGCCCCGAGGGCCGCGAGGCGCTGGTGCGCGGCTTGGGCGAACTCGCCACCCAGGCTGGCTAATTTCGTGTTGCTGGCCTAGCCGAACTCGCACGTCGGCCTGGCCGCCCGAGACTGGGCCCTGAGCAGCTGAAACAGATGCCCCGGTCAGTTCGGTTGATCTCCTGAAATTTTTTCCTCGTGGAAACACTTGCCATGCAGACGAAGACGGTGGCACTCTTTCCCCATGGAAACATTTGCAGTCCACGGCGGGATCGCCGAGCACACCGATGCGGAACTGCACCCGTTCCGGGACCTGTCTGCGGACCTGGAGCAGCGTTCAGACGACGAGCTGCTCGGCACGATCCAGTCGGAGCCGCAGGGCAGCGCCCAGCGGTCGGCCGCATGTGAGGTGCTGGTGAACCGGTACCGGACCCTGGTCCGGTCTTGCGCCAACCGGTACCGCCGCAGCCCCGAGTCGCCCGAAGACCTGATGCAGGTCGGGTACGTGGGCTTGCTCAAGGCGATCAACAACTTCGACCCGCAGGTCGGCCGGAGCCTGGCCGCGTACGCGCAGCCGTGCATCACCGGCGAGATCAAGCGGTACTTCCGGGACAAGCGCTGGCAGGTGCACGTGGAGCGGCCGCTGCAGGAGCGGCTGCTCGAACTCCGCGAGGGGATCCGCCAGCTCACTCAGCAGCTCGGCCGCCTGCCGGGCGACGCCGAACTGGCCGGCCATCTCGGCTTCACCGAGGCCGAGGTGCGCGAGGCGCGCAGCGTGGACCTGCTGCTGCAGCCTGCCTCGCTGGACGCGCCGCTGGCCGGCCAGCCGGAGACGGCCACCCTGGCCGACCTGCTCGGCGACGAGGACCCGCAGATGGAGCACACCCTGTCCATGGCCGCACTGGCCGTGCACTGGGGTGAGCTGCCCCGCCGTGAGCAGCGCATCCTGCTGATGCGGTTCTACGGCGACATGACCCAGGCCGAGATCGGGAAGTCGCTGGGCATCTCCCAGATGCACGTGTCCCGGCTGCTGGCGCACGCCCTCGGCTACCTCCGGGACCGGATCATGGCCGACCCGGAGGCGGAGACCAGCGGGATGGCGGCCTGAACCGGCGGCGGCCCGGCGGGCGGGATTTCCCCCGGCTCCCGCCCGCCGGCCTGTCCTGGATGGACCGCGGTGCCTGCCGGTCCGCGGAACCGGAACTGTTCTTCCCGCTGTCCGCGGCCGGGCCGGCGGTGCCCCAGGTGGCGGCGGCCAAGGCCGTCTGCCGGGGCTGCCCGGTGCGCGCCGAGTGCCTGGATTATGCCATGCAGACCGCCCAGGATCACGGCATCTGGGGCGGCACCACGGAGGAGGAGCGGCGGCTGGCCCGCCGTAGCCAGACGGCGCAGCTGGCCGGCTGAACGAGTACCACGCGGTGCGGTCCGTTCCCGGACCGCACCGCTTCGATGTTTCGGCCGCGGAAACCGTGGAACATGGCAGCGGCGGGTTCGTCCCGCCCGCGGCCGGTCGCGGTTTCATTCCGGCCGCGCCGAAACAGCGACAGGCCACTAGATATGGCCGATTATTGTGTCGCCAGAGTGTGTCGCCAGGCCAGGTCGCGGCCTGCGTCCCGCCGGGGTGGGCGGTCCGTCAGCCAGCTTGAGGAGCAGTTCGTTGGGTGCACGTCACGTGGGTGGGCGGTGACCGTGCCGGTCCGGCCCGGCGAGCCGGCCCCGCACCGGCACGCGGAGCCAGCCGCCGGGGGGAGCGGCGCCGACCGGGACAGCCCGGAATGGCTCGCCGAGCCGGACACGGTGCTGCTGGTCGAGGATGACGCGGGGGATGCGCTGCTGGTCGAGGAACTGCTCGCGGACAGCGGCATGCAGGCCACGCTGACCTGGGTGCGGTCGCTGGCCGAGGCCAAGGAGGTGACCGCCCGGAGGCCGGCCCCGGGCTGCGTCCTGCTCGACCTGCACCTGCCCGATGTGCAGGGGATCGACGCGGTCACCCAGCTGCTGGCCGCCGCGCCAACCGCCCCGGTGGTGGTGCTCACCGGGCTGGCCGAGGAGAGCGCCGGGCTGGCCGCGGTCGCGGCCGGCGCCCAGGACTACCTGATCAAGGGGCAGGCCCCGCCAGATGTGTTCGGCCGCGCCATCCGGTACGCCGCGCAGCGCAAGCAGGTCGAGCAGGCGTCTGCGGAGCTGCAGGTCAGCGCGCTGCGGGCGGAGGAGAACGCGCGGCTGGAGCGGGCCCTGCTGCCCACCCCGCTGATCCGCACCGGCGATCTCGAGGTGGTCACCCGGTACCGCCCGGGCCGGGCCCACGCGCTGCTCGGCGGCGACTTCTACGACGTGGTGGAGACCTCGGACGGCACTGTGCACGCGGTCATCGGCGATGTCTGCGGGCACGGCGTGGCCGAGGCGGCGCTCGGGGTCTGCCTCCGGGTGGCCTGGCGCTCGCTGGTCCTGGCCGGGGCCACGCCGCTAGCCATGATGCGGCTGCTGGAGCAGCTGCTGATGGCCGAGCGGGCGGACGAATACGTCTTTGCCACCCTGACCCATCTCGCCTTCAGCCCCGACCACCAGCATGTCCGGCTGCTCCGGGCCGGGCATCCGGGCCTGCTGCTGCGCAGCCACGCTGGTGTCGAGCTGATCGAGGGAGCGGCGGGGCCCGCGGTCGGCCTGGTGCCCAGCCCGGAGTGGACCGAGACCGAGCTGACCCTGCCGTCCGGGGCCGGCCTGGTGCTGTTCACCGACGGGCTGTTTGAGGGCCGGACCGGGCCGGGCAATGAGCGGCTGGGCGAGCACGGCCTGGCCGACCTGGCCGCCGACCTGGCTGCCTTGCCGTCGGCCGCGTTCGTGGACACGCTGCTGGAGCGGACTGAGGCGGTGGCCGGCCAGTATGGCGGCCTGGCCGACGACGTGGCCATCGTCCACCTGCGCTGGAAGGCGCCGTGGTGAGCCCGCCGGCCACGGCCGAGCGGGGCCGGCTGCGCGAGCTGACCGCGGAGGGCTGGTTCCGGCTGGCCCTGCTGGTGCTGGGCGTCCTGGTGCTGGCGGCCGCGCTGCTGGTGCTGGCGCTGCTCAGCCAGAACCGCGCGGCGGTCAGCAACCTGGCCGACTCGATCGAGCCGGCCCAGGCCCAGGCGTACCGGCTGCAGGGCGCCCTGGTCAACCAGGAGACCGGGGTGCGCGGCTACGCGATCACCGGCGACATCCGGTTCCTGTCCCCGTACACCAGTGGCCGGGCCATCGAGACCAGCGCCGCGGCACGGATCCGCGCGCTGATTGGCGGCACGCAGCCGATGGCCGGTGATCTTTCCCGGCTGGAACGGGCGGCCAACGCCTGGCGGCACACGTACGCACTGCCGCTGATCAACCTGGCCTCGCATGGCCCGCTGAACGGCCACGACCTGGCTCAGGTCACCGCCAGCAAGCAGTCCTTCGACCATCTGCGGGCGCTATTCGCAACGCAGAACCTCCATCTGGCCGCCGCATCGGCGGCCGCCTCGGCCACCGTGTCCCGGGACCGTACCCTGCAGGACTGGGTCTACGGCGCGATCCTGGCCGTCTTCCTGCTGGTGGCGGCCGGGCTGGCGGTGGCGCTGCAGCGCGCGGTGGTCCGGCCGCTGCGCCGGCTGACCGGGGCGGCCCGGCTGGTGGCGGACGGTGACTACAGCCACCACATCGAGCCGGGCGGGCCGGCCGACCTGTGGTCGCTGGCGGTGTCGGTGGAAGGCATGCGCAGCGCCCTGGTCACCGCGCTGGACGACAGCCGGGCGGCCGCCGAGGTGACCGCCCAGCAGGCCGCCGACCTGGACGCCCAGGCCGTCGAGCTGCGCCGGTCCAACGCCGAGCTTGAGCAGTTCGCCTACGTCGCCTCACACGACCTGCAGGAGCCGCTGCGCAAGGTGGCCTCGTTCTGCCAGCTGCTGGAGAAGCGGTACGGCGACCAGCTGGACGAGCGCGGCCTGCAGTACATCGCGTTCGCCGTGGACGGGGCCAAGCGGATGCAGGTGCTGATCAATGACCTGCTCACCTTCTCCCGGGTTGGCCGGTCCAGTGAGCTGCACGAGCGGCTGTCGCTGGGCCAGCCGCTGGACACGGCGCTCAGCGCGCTGTCGGTCGCGATCGAGGACGCGGACGCGGTCATCGAGCGCCCGGAGCAGCTGCCCGAGGTGATCGGCGACCCGACCCTGCTGGCCATGCTGTGGCAGAACCTGATCGGCAACGCGATCAAGTTCCGGGCCCCGGGGCGGCCGCCGGTGGTGCAGATCACCGCGGCAGCGCGGCCGGATGGCAGCTGGGAGTTCGCGGTGACCGACAACGGCATCGGCATCCCACCGGAGTTCGCCGACAAGGTGTTCGTCATCTTCCAGCGGCTGCACGGCCGCGGGGTGTACCCGGGCACCGGGATCGGCCTGGCGCTGTGCAAGCGGATCGTCGAGCAGCACGGCGGTGAGATGCGCCTGGACACCACGTACGCTGACGGCACCCGGATCGCCTTCACGCTGCCCGCCGCGGACCCGGCGCCGGACAGCCGGACCAGTACCGACAGCGAAGCTCCCGAAGGGATCACCGCATGATGATGTCCGAGCTGAGGCCGGTCGAGGTGCTGCTCGTCGAGGATGACCCCGGCGACGAGCTGATGACCCGGGAGGCGTTCGAGGACAACAAGATCGGCAACCGGCTGCACGTCGCGCACGACGGCGAGGAGGCACTGGATTTCCTGTACCGGCGCGGCGAGCACACCGAGGCACCCCGGGTCAACCTGGTGCTGCTGGACCTCAACCTGCCGAAGTACGACGGCCGGCAGATCCTGGAGCAGATCAAGTCGGACCCCGACCTGTCCCACGTGCCGGTGGTGATCCTGACCACGTCCTCGTCCGAGGAGGACATCCTGCGCAGCTACCGGCTGCACGCGAACGCGTATGTGACCAAGCCGGTGGACGTCGCCCAGTTCATCTCGGCGGTGCGGCAGATCGACGAGTTCTTCGTCTCGGTGGTCCGGCTGCCGCGCCGGTAGCCCGAATCGCTCAGCCGTCGGCCATGGTCAGCCGGGCGGCCGCGTCCCAGCCCACGATGTGCAGCACGGTGCGCACCGAATCCGGCACCCGGTGCAGCACCACCTGCTTGACCGCCCCCCCGTCGGCTACGTCCGGGCCGGCCAGCCGCACGATCGCGCGCAGCCCGGCCAGGTCGCAGTAGCCCAGGGCGGCCAGGTCCAGGTGTATCTCGTCGTAGTGCGCCGCCGCCCCGGTGAGCGCGGCGACCAGCCCGGGATAGCTGGCTTCGTCCACCTCGCCGGCCAGCACCATGATGGGCGGCTCGCCGCTGCGCCAGGTGATCCGCAGCGTCCCGTCGTCAAGGACCAGGCCGCTGCCGGGGCCCGGCTCGCCCGGCGTGCCGTGCTCGCCCACCGCCGCATCCTATCGGCCCGGCGGCGGTCCGCGCTGGGTCAGCGGCGGTGGGTCAGGTCGGCCAGCGTGCGCCGGACCGCGGCCAGGCCAGCGCCGCGCGGCGCCTTGAGCCACACATACGCGGCGGCGCCGGCCGGGATGGGCAGCCAGAAGTTGACCAGCCGCCAGCCGAGCACGCCCAGCGTGGCCACGCTCCTGGTCAGCCCGAAGCTGACCAGCAGCACCGGGGTGACCGAATCGACGACGCCGAGGCCGGCCGGGCTGATCGGGATGGCGCCCAGCACGTTGGCGATGCCGTAGGCGGCGAACAGCTCCACCGGGTTGGCGAAGCTGCCGAACGCGGCGATGAAGCACCACAGCGACGCCGCGTCGAGCAGCCAGTTGAGCGAGGCCCAGGTCAGCGACCAGACCAGGACGCGCCGGTTGGTGGCGAGCTGGCGCAGCGCGTCGCTGGCCTGCAGCACGATCTTCTCCAGCCGCTCGCCGCCGACCCGGGGGATCTTGTCCCCGACCGCGCGCAGCATGCGCGCGGCCCGGGCGCCGCCGCGGGTGAACCCGATCACCAGCGCCGCGCACCCGGCCAGCAGGGCCGCGCCGACGATGGCCACCGTCCCGTACAGCGGCCGGAAGCCGGCCAGCGGGATGGAGATGATCAGGGCCAGCCAGAGCAGCACGTTCAGCACGACCGTGGAGCCCATGCCTTTGGTCGCCATCATCACGCCGACGTCGGTGCCGTCCACGCCTTCCCCGGTGAACAGCTGGTAGCCGACGCCGGCGCTGCCGATGGTGCCGGCCGGGATGACGTGCGCGACCGCGGCGGCGGACAGGTCGATGCCGAACAGCCGGCCGATGCCAGGGCGGCCGTCGGCGGGCAGCAGCACCCGGGTCAGCAGCGCGTAGCAGAACAGCGAGGCCGCTTCCAGTGCGGTGCCTGCTACCGTCCACAGCACGCCGATCCGGCCGAGCAGGTACAGGTCCTTGCTCGCCCCGACCAGTTCCGGGATGACCAGGTACTCGACGACCAGGGCCAGGATGAGCAGCAGCACCAGCTTTCGCACCGGCCGCCGCTTCGCCCGGTCCCACAGCGACGGCCGGGTGGAGTCCGCCCGGTTCAGCTCGCGTCCAGCCGCCGGAACGTCACCTCTTGCAGCAGCAGCCGGAGCGCGGCGGCGGCCGGGATGGCCACCAGCGCGCCGATCAGCCCCATCAGCGCCCCGCCGAGCAGCACCGCGACTATGGTCACCACGGCCGGCACGGCCACCGTCCGGCCCATGATCCGGGGCACGATCAGGTAGTCCTCGGCCAGCCGGTAGCCGATGTAGAAGGCCAGGGTGGCCACCGCGACCGGCAGCGACACGGTCAGCGCGACCAGCGAGACGATCGCCCCCCCGATGGTCGAGCCGATCATCGGGATCAGGTCGAGCAGCGCCACCAGCAGGCCGAGCAGCACCGGGTAGGGCACGCTGAAGATCTCCAGCCAGGCCCAGGTGCCCACCCCGGCGATCAGCGAGGTGACGAAGTTCCCCAGCATGTAGCCGCCGACCTTGACGAAGATCTCGTCGCCGATCAGGATGACCCGGGCCCGCCGGGAGGCCGGGGCGAGCCGGTAGAGGAACAGCTTGATGTGCGGCATGGCGGCCAGGAAGTAGACCACCAGCACGGTCACGATCACCATCGCGCTGGCCGCGCTGAGTACCAGTTCGCCGGCCCCGAGCACGCCGCCGACCAGCGCGGTGCCCTTGCTGGACAGCAGCTTGCTCAGCCGCTGCTCGACGTGGTAGCGGGCGTTCAGCTTGCCCAGCGCCGAGTTGTGGTCCTGCAGCGTATGCATGTAGTGCGGCAGTTCGTGCACCAGCGCGCTGATCTGGGTGGTGAGCGGCGGGATGGCAGCGGCCGCGAACCCGGCCACGACGCCGGCCACGACCAGCAGAATCACGATCACGGCGGACCAGCGGGGCAGCCGGCGCCGGGTCAGCCAGCCGACCGCCGGGTCGAGGCCGGCCGCGATGAACAGAGCCAGGCCGATCAGCACCAGTACGGACCGGGCCCGGATGACCAGCTCGACCAGCCCGTAGGTGACCGCCACCCCGGCCGCCGCGGCCATGCCGACGAAGAACGGCGAGCGCCGGTTCATCGGGCGGCCCAGGCGGCCCAGCCCGCCGGTCTCATCAGCGATGGAGGCCGCCTGGTCCACCGCCTGCTGCATCCGGTCGGGCTGGCGGCCCGGCTCGGGCTGGCCCGGCTCGGGCTGGCCCGGCTCGGGCTGGCGGCCCGGGTCGGGCTGGCCGGACGGCTCGGTCAGCCGGATGTCACTGCCCACGGCTACCCGCCGGCCGGGGCGGAGTGCGGCGCGCTACCGGTTGTGCAGCCGGTGCCAGCCAGCCGGACCGGCGCGGTGAACAACGTCGTCTGGGCGCAGCGGCCGGAGCGGACCGGGCTGGTGGTCAGCACAGTGAGCAGCAGCAGGCTCAGTGTGGCCGCGAGCAGCAGCGGCACCAGCACCAGCGCGCCCAGCCGGTTGCGGCCGGTGCGCTGCCATGGCCAGCTCAGGCCCCGGTGGCCGGGGCGGCGGCAGCCCGGCAGTGCGCAGCCGCGCTGCCGCCGGGCGGCCCGGGCCCACCAGCTGACCGGCTGGAACGTCTCGGTCCGCGGCATCCTCTCCAGCCGGGTCAGCTCGGTGAACACGCGGAACATGCTGGCCAGCCGTTTGTCCGCGGCGCGCAGATCGCTGTCGATCGTCTCCAGGACGCGCTGCTCGCTGGCTGGCAGGCTCATCCGTGATCTCCGGTAGTTCGGCGTGGGTGCTGTGCTCCCCGGCACTTGCCTGTCACTTCCCGCTACCCGCCGGCCGCGAATTAAAACGGTCACACAGCGCCACGAGAAGCTGGGTCCGCTGGCCCAGGCGCTGGCCGGGCCGGCGCCTGCCGCCCGCCGGGCGTCGGGTCCACGAACACGTGCGCGCTGACCGGCAGCCGCTCGGCCAGCCGCCGGTCGATGTCCTCGGCCAGGTTCTCCACCTGGTCGCCACGCGACTCGTCGCTCAGGTCCACCCGGGCCGCGACGATGATGCTATCCGGGCCCATATGCATGGTCTGCAGCTCGAGCAGTCGCTCCACCCCCGGGGTGCCCTCGATCTCGTCCCGGATGAGCTGCTGCAGTTTCGGGTCGGCGGCCCGGCCGATGAGCAGCTCGCGGCTGTCCAGGCCGAGCCGGACCGCCACCACGATCAGCAGCACGCCGATGGCGATGGACGCGGCGCCGTCGAACACCGGGGACCCGGTCAGCTGCTCCAGCAGCAGGCCCGCGGCGGCCAGGGCCAGGCCGATGACGGCCGCGGTGTCCTCGAACAGCGCCGCCTTGACCGTGGTGTCCGGGCTGGTCTTGACGTGCTCGAGCAGCTCGGTCTGGTCGCGCCGGGCCTCGCCGCTTACTTGGTGGGTGGCCCGGATCAGCGAGGTGCCCTCGGCCACCGCGCACACGCCCAGCACCACGTACGCGACGACGTAGCTGTGCGTCTGGCTGTGCAGCGACAGGATGCCCTCGAATATCGAGAACCCGGCCCCGGCCACGAAGATGCCGAACGCGGCCAGCAGCGACCAGAAGTAACGTTCCTGGCCGTAGCCGAACGGGTGGGTGCGGTCGGCCGGGCGGTCGCCCTGGCGCACCGAGGTGAACAGGAACGCCTGGTTGAGCGTGTCGGCGAAGGAGTGCGCGGCTTCGGCCAGCATGGCACTGGACCCGGTGAGCACGCCGGCCACCAGTTTGGCCAGCATGACGACGATGTTGGCCGCCCCCGCCACCAGGACCGTGCGCTGGGTTTCGCCGCCCGAGCCGGATTTGGCCATGGCTAGCTGGCCAGCGGAGCAGGTGTCATGGTGCCCGCTGAACTGCCCCGGGCCCCGGCGGCTAAACCGGGGCTGGGCTTGCGGGCTGAGCTCAGCGGACCTGCTGCAGCGTGTAGCGGAGGGTCTGGGTCTGGATCAGGCCGTCGCGGAACACGAACGTGTCGATGCCGTCATCCGTCCGGGTGGACCCGGCGTCCGCCGCCCATTCCAGGAAACAGCACGTCGCCCTTGTAGATCTGCGTCTTCAGGTCCCAGCTGGCGTTGGGCAGGTCGGCCAGCAGCTGGGTGAAGTTCGCCCGGACGCCGTCCAGGCCGCGCAGCACACCGGTCGGCGAGATGATCACCGCGTCGGCGGCGTAGTCCGCGACGATCTCGTCGAGGTCGCCGGCGCCGAGCGCCTGGACGTGGTGTGCGAATACCTCCTGGGGGACCGTGCCATCGCTATCTCCCTTGGTAACGAGCGCCTCGGACCTACCATATGGTCGTGGCTCTCCCTGTCCAGGCCCCAGTTCCCGTCCAGCGCCGCATCGCCGGCGAGCTCGCCGTGCGGGAGGGCCAGGTGGCGGCGGCGGTCGGGCTGCTCGACGGCGGCGCCACGGTGCCGTTCATCGCGCGCTACCGCAAGGAGGTGACCGGCGGGCTGGACGACGCGCAGCTGCGCACCCTGGAGGAGCGGCTGCGCTACCTGCGCGAGCTGGAGGAGCGGCGGGCCGCGATCCTGGACTCGATCCGCGCCCAGGGCAAGCTGGACGACGCGCTCACCGAGCGGATCATGGCCGCGGACTCCAAGGCCCGGCTGGAGGACATCTACCTGCCGTACAAGCCGAAACGGCGGACCAAGGCGCAGTTCGCCCGGGAGGCCGGGCTGGAGCCGCTGGCCGACCTGCTGCTGGCCGATCCCGGCCGCGGGCCGCAGGAAGCGGCGGCCGGTTTCGTGGACCCGGAGCGGGGCGTGCCGGACGCAGCCGCCGCGCTGGACGGGGCGCGGGCCATCCTGGCCGAGCGGTTCGCCGAGGACGCCGACCTGATCGGCGAGCTGCGCGAGCTGATGTGGTCGCGCGGCCGGCTGGTCTCCCGGGTGCGCGAGGGCGGCGAGCAGGCAGGGGCCAAGTTCGCCGACTACTTCGAGTTCGACGAGCCGTTCACCGCGCTGCCCTCGCACCGGATCCTGGCCATGATGCGCGGCGAGAAGGAACAGGTCCTGGAGCTCACCATGGACCCCGGGGATGACGGCGCGCCCAGCGAGTACGAGACCCGGATCGCCGGCCGGGCCGGGATCACCGACCAGGGCCAGCCGGCCGACCGCTGGCTGGCCGAGACGGTGCGCTGGGCCTGGCGCACCCGGATCGCCGTGCACCTGAGCGTGGACCTGCGGATGCGGCTGTGGCAGCGGGCCGAGGACGAGGCGGTGGCCGTGTTCGCGGCCAACCTGCGTGACCTGCTGCTGGCTGCGCCGGCCGGCAGCCGGCCCACGATGGGCCTGGACCCCGGGTTCCGCACCGGGGTCAAGGTGGCCGTGCTGGACGGCACCGGCAAGCCGGTCGCCACCGGGACGATTTTCCCGCACGAGCCGAAGCGGCAGTGGGATCAGTCCATCGCCACGCTGGCCCGGCTGGCCGCGGCGCATCAGGTAGAGCTCATCGCGATCGGCAACGGCACCGCGTCGCGGGAGACCGACCGGCTCGCCGCGGACCTGATCAAGGCGCACCCGGAGTTGCCGCTGACCAAGGTCGTGGTGTCCGAGGCGGGCGCGTCGGTGTACTCCGCGTCCGCGTACGCGTCCCGGGAACTGCCCGGGATGGACGTGTCGCTGCGCGGCGCGGTGTCCATCGCCCGGCGGCTGCAGGACCCGCTGGCCGAGCTGGTCAAGATCGACCCAAAGTCGATCGGGGTCGGCCAGTACCAGCACGACGTGGCCGAGACCAAGCTGTCCCGGTCGCTGGACGCGGTGGTCGAGGACTGCGTGAACGCGGTCGGGGTGGACGTCAACACGGCGTCGGTCCCGCTGCTGGCCCGGGTGTCCGGGGTCAGCGAGGGGCTGGCCACCGCCGTGGTGGCGCGCCGGGACGAGGCCGGGCCGTTCCGCAGCCGGCAGGCGCTGCGCGAGGTGCCCCGGCTCGGCCCGAAGGCGTTCGAGCAGTGCGCGGGCTTCCTGCGCATCCCGGATGGAGACGACCCGCTGGACAGTTCCAGCGTGCACCCGGAGGCGTACCCGGTGGTCCGCCGCATCCTGAAAGCGGCGGGCACCGGCATGCCCGGCCTGATCGGCAACACCGCGGTGCTGCGCGGGCTGCGGTCGGCCGACTTCACCGACGACCGGTTCGGCCTGCCGACGGTCAGTGACATCCTCCGCGAACTGGAGAAGCCGGGCCGTGACCCGCGCCCCGCGTTCACCACCGCGACGTTCGCCGAGGGCGTGGAGACGCTGCAGGACCTGGCCCCCGGCATGGTGCTGGAAGGCGTGGTGACCAACGTGGCCGCGTTCGGCGCGTTCGTGGACGTCGGCGTGCACCAGGACGGCCTGGTGCACGTGTCCGCCATGTCGCGGGACTTCGTCAGCGACCCGCGGCAGGTGGCCAAGCCGGGTGATGTGGTCCGGGTCCGGGTGCTCAGCGTGGATATCCCGCGCAAGCGCATCGGGCTCAGCATGCGGCTGGACGACGAGCCGGGCGGCCAGCCCGGGCGGGACCGGCCGCGCCGCGATCAGCCGGAGCGGGACCGGCCGGAGCGCGACCAGGGCGCCCGGGACCGGCCGGGCCGGGATCGCGGTCAGGGCGGTGGCCGGGACCGCGGGCAGGGCGGTGGCCGGGACCGCGGGCAGGGCGGTGGCCGGGACCGCGGGCAGGGCGGTGGCCGGGACCGGCGGGATGAGCCGTCGGCCGGCGGCGCCATGGCCGACGCGCTGCGCCGGGCGGGCCTGACCGGCGGGTCGGCCGCGGAAACCCGGGACCGCCGGGCCCGCTGACCAGCACCGGGCGGGCCTGGGACCGCCGGGTCCGCTGACCAGCACCGGCCGGGCCTGGGACCGCCGGGCCCCGCTGACGAGCTCCGGCGGGCCTGGGACCGCCGGGCCCCGCTGACCGGCAGCTCAGCACTGTCCGCAGGCATGCTGTTACTCTCTGTTTAATATTGGTAGAGCAGAGTCAAGCGCGTCGGCTGTGACAGTTGTGCCTGCGCTCCTGGGGGCATGCTCGGGCGGCACGCCAAGGGGGTAGCGCGTGCAGTGGCGGCAGCGGCAGGTGGCGGCGGGGTACGTCGTCTGGCTGCTGCCGCGACCCGGGATTCGTGCCCGGGGTGCAGCGCATCCTGGCCAGCACCGGGCTGCCCCCGGACATGCTGCTGCTGGAACTGACCGAGAGCGTGCTGCTCCGGCCGGACCAGCGGATCCGGGCCGACCTGGCCGAGCTGCGCCGGATGGGCGTGCGGCTGGCCATCGACGACTTCGGCACCGGCTACTCATCGCTCAGCTACCTGCGTGAGCTGCCGATCAGCATGCTCAAGGTGGACAAGTCGTTCGTGGACGGCATCGCGGTCGACCGGCGGCGCCGGGCCCTGGTGGAAGTGATCGTCCGGATCGCCCGGACGCTCCGGCTGACCGTGGTGGCCGAGGGGATCGAGAGCGAGGTGCAGCGGGACCTGCTGGTGTCGATGGGCTGCCAGTACGGGCAGGGTTACCTGCTGTCCGGGCCGCTGGACGCGGCCCAGGCCGCCGAGATGACGGCGGCCGGGCGCAGCCTGCTGCCCAGGCTGACCGCCTGACGGCCGGACCGCCTGACGGCCAGACCGCCCGACCGGCTGACCGCATCTACCCACGGCGGCTGAACCCCGCTCGGTACAGTTATCGCACGGGGTGAATGCTCGCATTGAGCAGAGGAATCGCAGGAACGCCGGGGAGGGGTCATGCCCGCAGACGCCGCAGCCACCGCGGCCCAGGACGGCTACCGGTACCAGCCCGGCTTCGGGAACGAGTTCGTCAGCGAGGCGGTGGCTGGCGCGCTGCCGGCAGGCCGGAACTCCCCACAGCGCGCCCCGCTGGGCCTGTACGCCGAGCAGCTCAGCGGCACCGCGTTCACCCAGCCCCGGGCGGCCAACCGGCGCACCTGGGTGTACCGGATGATGCCGTCCGCGGCGCACCCGCGGTTCAGCCGGATCGGCAACGGTGCGCTGCGCGCCGGGCCGTTCGACGAGATCGAGCCGGACCCGAACCGGCTGCGCTGGGACCCGCTGCCGCTGCCCGGCGGCCCGGCCGACTTCATCGATGGGCTGTACACGATGGCGGGCAACGGGGACACCAGGACGCGCAGCGGGATGGCTGTCCACCTGTACGCGGCCAGCACGTCCATGACCGACCGCTATTTCGTGGACGCCGACGGCGAGCTGCTGTTCGTGCCGCAGGCCGGCGTGCTGGCCCTGCACACCGAGCTCGGCCCGCTGCGGCTGGCGCCGGGGGAGATCGCGGTCATCCCGCGCGGCATCCGGTTCCGGGTGGAGCTGCTGGACGGCCCGGCCCGCGGCTACCTGTGCGAGAACTACGGCGCGCCGTTCACCCTGCCGGAGCGCGGCCCGATCGGCGCCAACGGGCTGGCCAGCGAGCGGGACTTCCTGGCCCCGGCCGCGGCCTTCGAGGACCGGGGGCCGGGCGGGCAGCAGGTGCAGGTGGTGCAGAAGTTCGGCGGCAACCTGTGGGCCGCCGACTACGACCACTCACCGCTGGATGTGGTCGCCTGGCACGGCAACTACGCGCCGGTGAAGTACGACACGGCCAACTTCATGGTCATCGGCACGGTCAGCTTCGACCATCCGGACCCGTCCATCTACACCGTGCTCACCTCGCCGAGCGAGCTATCCGGGCTGGCCAACGTGGATTTCGTCATCTTCCCGCCGCGCTGGCTGGTCGGCGAGGACACGTTCCGGCCGCCGTGGTTCCACCGCAACATCATGTCCGAGTTCATGGGCCTGGTGCACGGCGCGTACGACGCCAAGGCCGAGGGCTTCCTGCCCGGCGGGGCCAGCCTGCACAACACGTTCAACGCGCACGGGCCGGACCTGGAGACGTTCACCCGGGCCAGTGAGGCCGAGCTGGCGCCGCAGAAGATCACCGGCTCGCTGGCCTTCATGTTCGAGAGCCGGTGGATGATCATCCCGACCCGGCAGGCGATGGAAGCCGGGCACCGGCAGGCCGACTACGACGCGGTATGGGCCGGCCTGCCCCGGCGGTTCGGCGCCGGCCAGTGACGGCCGCGCCGCCCACCTCGGCCGGGCCGCCCGGGCCGGCCGCCCCGGTCACCGGGCAGGCCCTGCTGGCCATGACGCCGCCGCGGTTCTCCGGCAGCCTGCCGCTGTGGTACCAGCTGGCGCAGAGCCTGCGCACCGCCATCCTGGGCCTGGGTCAGGACGGCCCCTCCCGGCTGCCCACCGAGGTGGAGTTCGCCCGGCACTACGGGGTCAGCCTGACCACGGTGCGCCAGGCGCTCGGCTCGCTGGCCGCCGACGGGCTGATCAGCCGGCACCGGCGCCGCGGCACGTTCGTCAACCCGGCGGCGCTCCGCTCCCGGGCACTGCGGGTGCTCGGCTCGGCCGACGCGGTGATGGCCCAGCAGTCCGGCGACGAGGTGCGGGTGCTCGGCCGGGACCAGGTCGCGGCGGGCGCGGCCCCGGCGGCCCGGCTCGGCATCACCGGGCATGCGGTGCTGATCCGCCGGCTCCGGCTGGACGGCGGTGAGCCGGTCAGCTACGCGGAGAACTACCTGCGCCCCGAGCACGCCGCGCGGATCAGTGACGCGGACCTCACCGTGGCGCCGGTCACCAAGATCCTCCGGGACGCGCTGGCGCTGCCGCTGACCAGAATCGACAACGAGGTCTCCGCGTGCACCGCGCCCGCCGAACTGGCCGCGCTGCTGCGGATGGATGTGCTCAGCCCGGTCTTGCGATCGGAAAATGTGACCTATGCGGCGGGTGGGACTCCAGTGGACGTCGCCCGGATCCACTACCGTGGCGACCGCTTCACATTCGCGATCTCACTGGACATTCCTTGACGTTACCGACGTTTACCGAGCACACGCTGCCGTACTGCGTGTTCTCGCATGGTGGTGGCCAGCCACGGGTCGGGGCCGGGCTCGGCACGCACATCATCGACCTGGAACTGGCGTTCGGTGACAAGATCTTCGCCGCGCCGTCGCTGAACGGTTTCCTGGCCCGCGGGCCGCGGGCCTGGCAGCGGACCCGGGAGCGGCTGCTCGGCTTCATCCGGGGCGGCCAGCTCACCGAGACCGTGCCGATCGCCGAGGCCACCCTGCACCTGCCGGTCGAGGTGGCCGACTTCGCCGACTTCTACTCCTCGCTGGAACACGCCACCAACGCGGGCCGGATCCTCCGCCCGGACGACCCGGGTCTGGCCCGGAACTGGCGGGAGATGCCGGTCGGCTATCACGGGCGGGCCGGCACCGTGGTGGTCAGCGGCACCCCGGTGGCCCGCCCGCACGGCCAGATCGCCCCCGGGCACGCCCGGCCCGGCCTGGCGCCCACCCGCAAGCTGGACTTCGAGGCCGAGCTCGGCTTCGTGGTCGGCACCGGTTCCGCGCCCGGGCGGCCGGTGCCGATCGACGACTTCGCTGAGCACGTGTTCGGCGTGGTGCTGCTGATCGACTGGAGCGCCCGGGACATCCAGGCGTTCGAGTCCCGGCCGCTCGGCCCGTTCCTGGCCAAGTCGTTCGCCACCACGATCTCGCCCTGGGTCATCCCGCTGGCCGCGCTGGACCAGGCCCGGGTCCGGCCGCCCGCCCAGGATCCGCCGCCGCTCGACTACCTGCGGGCCAGCCAGCCGTGGGGGCTGGACATCGAGCTGGCGGTGCACCTCAACGGCCAGCTGCTATGCCGGCCGCGATTCGCCACCATGTACTGGACCGCGGCGCAGCAACTGGCGCACCTGACGGTGAACGGTGCCGCGCTGCGCACCGGCGACCTGTACGGCTCCGGCACGGTGTCCGGGTTCCGCCGGGACGAGATGGGCTCGCTGCTCGAACTGACCGCGGGCGGCCGGGAACCGCTGCTGCTGCCGGACGGCCAGCCGCACGGCTATCTGGCCGACGGCGACACGGTCATCCTGTCCGGGTCCGCGCCCGGCCCCGGTGGCTCGCGGATCGAGTTCGGCTGCGCGGCCCGCCGGATCACCGCCGCCGCGGCGGATCAGCCCGGCCCGCTCGCGTGGAACGCGGCCAGCGCCTCACCCGGGGTGTCGTAGAACGCATCCGGCCCGTGCTCGCCGGTCAGCCCGTAGTGGCGCAGCTGGTCCCGCACCGGCTGCACCACGCTGGTCATCACGACGTGGATGTGGCCCTCCTCGTGCAGCTGCTCGAAGGCCCGGCTGAGCACGCTGGACGCGGTGTAGTCCACGTCACCGATGGCCGCTGCGTCCAGCACCAGCCAGCGCAGCGGGTCACCGTGC
This sequence comes from uncultured Actinomycetes bacterium, assembly GCA_963758575.1. Taxonomy (GTDB): domain Bacteria; phylum Actinomycetota; class Actinomycetes; order Streptosporangiales; family Streptosporangiaceae; genus RYN-230. The sequence goes on along the minus strand of CAVWWE010000001.1, from coordinate 1,579 downwards.
CGGGTCAGCGCGACCACGTCCTCCACGAACCGGCTGGCGTTGGCGAAGTACAGGCTGGTGCCGAACCGGTACACGACCAGCCCGGCCGTCCGCGCGCCGGGCTCGACCGGGGCCGTCATCCAGTGCCCGGCGGCCGACTTGACCAGCACGTAGCTGCGCGGGTCGCTGTGCCGCAGGTGGTCGATGATCGACGCGGCGATGGCTACCCCGATGCCGTACTGCACGTTCAGCCCGATCACGGCGGCCGCGGTGACTACCGCGACGGCGAACTCGCCGCGCCGGACCACGCGGAGGCGGTGCAGCCCGCGCAGTCCACCAGTTCGGCGCCGATCAGGAAGACCACCGCGGCCAGCGCGGCGTCGGCAGGTAGCGCAACGGCCCGGTGGCGACGAGCAGCACGACCACCGCGATCGCGCCGGTGGTGAGCGAGGCGAGCTGGCCGTGGCCGCCCGCGTCGTCGACGATCTGGGTCTTGGTCGGGCTGCCGTTGACGACAAACGTGCCGGTGAACGCGGCCGCCACATTGGCCGCCCCAGCCCGGTCAGGTCGGTGTCGGTATCATCGGCTCGTCGTGCTTGACCGCGTAGGCGCGTGCGGTCGCCGCGCTCTGGGCCAGGATGACGACGCCGATCGACGCGGCCGTGCCGAGCAGCGCGACCGCGTCATGCAGCTGCAGCGTGGGCCGCGCTGAACCCGGGCAGCCCGCGCGGCACCGGGCCGAGCACGGTCACCCCATGCGCGGCCAGGTGCACCGCCCAGCTCACCACGATCGCGCGGCCACCGCGAGCAGCCGCCGGGACCCAGCGGGCGAACATCTTGGCCGCCATGACCACCGCGATCACGCCGAGCGATACGGCCACCGTGGCCGGATGGGCCCGCCCACGCGGCCAACGTGTCGGCCAGCTTGATCACCGTGTGGAGCTGGCCGCGGTCACCCCGAGCATGTCCGGCAGCTGGCCGATGGCCACCTGGATGCCCACCCCGGTGAGGAAGCCGAGCAGCACGGTGCGGGACAGGAAGTTGGCCAGGAAGCCAGCCGGGCCAGCCGGGCCACCAGCAGCAGCCCGCCGGTGAGCAGCGCGACCAGCCCGGCCAGTCCCACATAGGCAGCTGACCTGGGCGCGGCCAGCCGGACCAGCGCGCCGGCCAGCAGCGCGGCGGTGGCCGAGTCGGCCGCCACCACCAGGTGCCGGGACGCGCCCAGCACGGCGAACACGGCCAGCGGCAGCAGCAGCGTGTACAGGCCGGTCACCACCGGCATCCCGGCGATCCGGGCGTAGCCGAGCACCTCGGGAACGCCGAGCGCGGCCAGGGTGACCCCGGCCAGCACGTCCCGGGTCAGCGTGGCCCGGCCGACCGGCAGCACCCCGCCAGCACCGGCCAGTCCCGCGCCGGCGCCATCCACGCCACCTTCCGCCGCATCCCCCCATCATCCCCGGTCCCAAAAACCCCACAAATAGCACGTAACGCCAGTACCGCGCCGGTGTGCGTGCGCCGCCGCGCCACTCGCCGCCCCGGTCTCCAACTACGTCGCTGAAACATTGCTGCATACCGGTGAGGCAATGTTTCACCGACGCAG